>NZ_AZVL01000006.1:0-314205 GCF_000514195.1 Pseudomonas sp. URIL14HWK12:I6 | reverse complement strand
GGTCACGAGTCAGTACCCGAATTTCTTGACGACCATAGAGCGTTGGAACCACCTGATCCCATCCCGAACTCAGAAGTGAAACGATGCATCGCCGATGGTAGTGTGGGGTTTCCCCATGTGAGAGTAGGTCATCGTCAAGATTAAATTCCGAAACCCCAATTGCGAAAGCAGTTGGGGTTTTGTTTTGCCCGCAGGAAAGTATTTTTACTTAGGCAGCGAACAATTTTGCACAGTTATTTTCGAATCAGAACACTAGAATAACCCCCATCTTTTTCGGAGCCAGAGCCTTTATGTCAGATCCGGTTGACGCCCAAGGGCTGTCAGATTTACCGCTGGAAGACTTGGTGGCCTGTCATGAGTGCGACCTGCTGATGCGCAAGCCCAAGCTCGCCCATGGCGAGAAAGCACTCTGCCCGCGCTGCGGTTACGAGTTGTACGCCCATCGCCATAATGTGGTGCAGCGCAGCCTTGCCTTGGTGATCGCAGCATTATTGCTGTACATCCCGGCAAACTTTTTACCCATCATGCAACTCAATATCCTCGGACAATCTTCGCAGGATACGGTGTGGAGCGGCGTGCTCGGCTTGTTCAATACGGACATGCAGGGCGTTTCGATCGTTGTATTCCTGTGCAGTATGGCTATTCCGTTGCTGAAGTTGCTGTGCCAGTTATTCGTTTTGCTGACGATTCGATTCAACGTCGGACGCAGTTACGGCTTATTGCTCTACCGCATTTATCACCACCTCAAAGACTGGGGAATGCTCGAGGTCTACCTCATGGGCGTCCTCGTGGCGATCGTCAAACTGGCGGACATGGCGGCCATCACCGTCGGCCTCGGTCTGGCGTGTTTCATCGGTTTGTTGTTGGTTCAGGTCTGGCTGGAAGTGGTGATGTCACCGCATCAGATCTGGCAGGCGTTATCAGGAGAGGATGCCCATGCGGGCGATTGATGCGGGCATTCTGATCTGTACCGAATGCCATGAATTGAACAAACGGGATGCGGACACCGACGAGCAGACCTGCACCCGCTGCGGTGCGCTGGTTCACGCTCGTCGTCCGAACAGTCTGGCCCGAACCTGGGCCCTGCTGATCACGGCTGCGATTATCTACATCCCGGCCAATGTGTTGCCGATCATGACGGTCAGTTCGCTGGGGCAGGGCGATCCCAGCACCATCATGTCCGGCGTGATCCAGTTGGTGCAGCACGGCATGATCCCGATTGCCGCCGTGGTGTTCATCGCCAGTATTCTGGTGCCGACCTTCAAACTGGTGGGCATCGCACTGCTGCTGTTTTCGGTGCAGCGGCGTCAGCCGTTGTCCGCGCGGCAGCGGATCTGGATGTACCGCTTCATCGAGTTCATCGGTCGCTGGTCGATGCTCGATATCTTTGTGATCGCCATTCTGGTGGCGGTCGTCAACTTCGGCCGGCTTGCCAGTGTCGAAGCCAACCTTGGCGCCATCGCCTTCGCCAGTGTGGTGATTCTGACGATGCTTGCCGCAGTAACTTTCGATCCCCGACTGATTTGGGATAACACGGAGTCGGACGACGACCATGACTGATTTGCCTGTAGCGAAAACTCGACCGGCCTCGAACTGGTCTGCCATTTGGGTACTGCCTCTGATTGCCCTGATCATCGGTGGCTGGCTCGGCTGGCGTGCCTATAACGAAACCGGTATCGAGATTCAGGTGCGTTTCGAAAGCGGTGAAGGCATCCAGGCCAACAAGACCGAAGTGGTCTACAAGGGCATGCCGGTAGGTAAGGTGAAGACGCTCAAACTTGATGACGAGGGCAATTCCAAAGGGGTGATTGCCACCGTCGAGATGAACAAGGACGTCGAGCAATACCTCAAGACCAGCACGCGCTTCTGGCTGGTGAAACCGAGCGTGACCCTGGCCGGCATCACCGGTCTGGAAACCCTGGTTTCAGGTAACTACGTGGCCATCAGTCCCGGTGAAGGCGAGCCGACCCGCAAGTTCAAGGCGCTGGCCGAAGAGCCGCCGCTATCGGACTCCAAGCCCGGCCTGCACCTGACGATCAAGGCCGATCGCCTCGGTTCGCTGAACCGCGGCAGTCCGGTGTTCTACAAGCAGATCAAAGTCGGTCAGATCAAAAGCTACGTGCTGTCTGAAGACCAGAGCACCGTTGAGCTCAAAGTGTTCATCGAGCCGACCTACGCCAAACTGGTGCGCAAACACACACGTTTCTGGAATGCCAGCGGCATCAGCATCGACGCCAACCTGTCCGGGGTGAAGGTACGCAGCGAATCTCTGGCGAGCATCGTCGCCGGGGGTATCGCCTTCGCCACACCAGAGAATCGCAAGGACAGTCCGCCCACCGATCCAAGCCTGCCGTTCCGTCTCTATGAGGACTTCGACGCCGCCGCTGCCGGTATTCGGGTCAAGGTCAAACTCAGTGACTTCGAAGGCTTGCAGGCCGGCCGTACGCCGGTGATGTACAAGGGCATTCAGGTCGGCAACATGAAAGCGTTGAAAATCGATCCGGATCTGAACAGCGCCACCGCCGAGCTGACGCTCGATCCTCTGGCCGAAGACTATCTGGTCGAAGGCACGCAGTTCTGGGTGGTCAAACCGTCGATTTCCCTGGCCGGTATCACCGGACTCGAAGCGTTGGTGAAAGGTAACTACATTGCCGTGCGTCCGGGCGACAAAGGTGCCGCGCCGAAACGCGAATTCGAGGCGCGGCCAAAAGCGCCGCCGCTGGATCTGCGTTCGCCGGGTCTGCACCTGGTGCTGTTCACCGATGTTCTCGGTTCGATCGAAGTCGGCAGTCCGATTCTGTACAAACAGGTCAAGGTCGGTTCGGTACAGAGCTATCAGTTCTCCAAGACCAAAAAGCAAATCGTCATTGGCGTGCATATCGAGAAGGAGTACGAAAACCTGGTCAACGCGTCGACACGCTTCTGGAATGTCAGCGGCATCACCCTCACCGGTGGTCTGACAGGTGGTATTCAAGTGAAGAGCGAGTCTTTGCAGACATTGATGGCCGGCGGTATTGCTTTCGAAACACCGCAAGCCAAGGCGCCGCTGCAAAAGCGTATTCCACGCTTCCGTCTGTTCGCCAACCATGATGAAGCCAACCAGAAAGGCACGCTGGTGACGATCAAGGTCGACCGCGCCGATGGTTTGCGTCCGGGCACACCGATTCGTTTCAAAGGCCTGGATGTCGGCAAGATTGAAGACGTCGATCTGACCGACGATTTGCAAGCCGTGATGATTACCGCGCGGATCACCGAAGTACCGGAGCGCATTGCGCGGGTCGGCAGTCAGTTCTGGGTGGTCAAGCCGGAGTTGGGGCTGATCAAGACCCAGAATCTGGAAACCCTGGTCACCGGGCAATATGTGGAAGTGCAGCCGGCGGCGAAAAATCTCGGCCCGCAGAAGAACTTCGTTGCGCTGGCCAGTCCGCCGGAAGTGAGCAAGCAGGAGGCTGGATTGAGTCTGGTGTTGAGCGCCGCGCGCCGTGGCTCGCTGAAACCGGGCGTACCCGTGACCTACCGCGAAATCACCGTGGGCAAGGTCACCGGTTATGAGCTGGGCCAGACCGCTGATCGCGTGTTGGTGCACATTTTGATCGAGCCGAAATACGCGCCGTTGGTGCGCAGCGGCAGCCGATTCTGGAACACCAGTGGTGTCGGTTTCGACATCGGTCTGTTCAATGGTCTGACGGTACGCACGGAGTCGCTGGAGACAGCGATTCAGGGTGGTATCGCCTTCGCTACGCCGGACGGTGAGCGCATGGGCACCCCGGCACGGGCTGAGCAGACGTTCCCGTTGTTCGACAAGTTCGAGGATGAGTGGCTGACCTGGGCGCCGAAGATTTCGCTCGGTAAGTAATCCGGAATTGATGTGGCGTCTGGGAGGACGCCTTCGCGAGCAGGCTCGCTCCCACAGTGGATGGGTGGTGTACACAAAAATCAAGTTCGACGCTAATTCCTGTGGGAGCGAGCCTGCTCGCGAAGAGGCCTCAAAGCTCAGCACAAATTCCCAGCCATAAAAAAGGGCCGCGATCCCAACAGATCGCGGCCCTTTTTGGTTTTCAGCTAAAGTCGATCAAACCTCATCCAGCTCCGGCTCATCGGCTTGCACATTGACGGTGGCCTTCACCACATCATGCCGGCGGATGTACTTCCAGTCCGCCTCGTCGATGTAGATCCCCGCCGGGCCGCTGCCGCCCTCCAGGTCGATGGCGACACTGGCGCAGACCTGCGGCTTCACACTCGCCAGAATCGGCACGAAGCCCAATTGCAGGCTGGTTTCCAGCAGCGCTGCCTGGTTTTTCTCGTCGATGTCCGCCGCCTCGTCGAGGTAGTACGGCAGGCGCACGCGACCGGCCAAGTCGCGATCCATCAAGTGCAGCAACAAGTACATGTTGGTCAGCGCCTTGATGGTCATGGTCGTACCGTTGGAGGCCGCGCCGTCGATGTCGGTGTGAATCACCGGTTGACCGTTGACCTTGGTGATCTCGAACGCCAGCTCGAACAAGTCCTTGAGACCGAGCTGGTTGTGGTTCGCCGCCACCAGCCGCGCCAGGTACTCCTTGGCCTCTTCGTTCTTGTTGTCCTGTTCGGCGCTCTGGCTCAGATCGAACACCGACAGGGTTTCGCCTTCTTCGTACTGACCGGCGCTGTGGATGATCTGGTCGATGTGCTTGAGCGCTTCCTTGTTCGGCGCCAGGACGATGCGGAAGCTCTGCAGGTTGGAGACCTGACGCTTGTTGATCTCGCGGTTGAACAGCGCCAGTTGATGCTCGAGGCTGTCGTAGTCGCTGCGGATGTTGCGCAGGGTCCGGGCGATGTCGGTGACCGCCGCACGCCGGGCCTTGCCCAGCGTCAGGGCTTCGTCGGTACGGTGCGCGTAAGCGTTGATCAGCAGCGACAGACGGCGCTCCATGTCGTCTTCGCTGTCGAACTTGGCCACGCCCTTGAGGCGCACCTGCGCGTACAGCGCTTCGATCTGACCGTCGGCGCGCAGCAAGCCTTGCCAGCTGTCCTGATAGTCGTTGAGCAGCGGTAGCAGGTTGTCCATCGAATCATCGACCGGATCCATGAACGGCGTACCGAACGGCAGGTCCGCCGGCAGCAACTGACGGCGGCGCAGGGCGTCGTCGAGGGTGCGCTGCTTGGCTTCCATGTCGGCGATCTGCCGACCGACCAGTTGCAGCTTGGCCGACAGTTGCTGGACGCGCTCGGTGAACGCATCGCTGGAGCGCTTGAGTTCGTCCTGCGCGGCTTCCATCTGCGCCAGTTGCTCAAGCTTGTCGCCTTCTTCGGCGCTCAAGGTCTGGGTGCGACGGAAATCTTCCAGGGCTTTCTGCGCATCCAGCACTTGCTGGTACAGCGCTTCGGTCTGGGTCTTGCTCGCGGCGCGGTCGGCGGCCACGGCCTGCTGGGTCTTGAGTTGCTTGAGTTCTTTTTCCAGACGCTCTTTCTGGTCACGCAGCGCGGCGCGGTCGGCCAGCGCTTGCAGAGCCGGCGGCTCGATGTGCGAGATGTCGATCGACAGCCCCGGCACTTCGAAGCGCTCGCCCTTGAAACCGTCGAGAATCAGCTCGACCGATTTGACCCACTCGCCATTCTCGTCGAGGGTGATACCGTGCTCGCCCAGCGGCAGGCTGAACAGCGCGCTGTTGAACAGGCGCATCAGGCGCTCGACGTCCTGCTGCGAGAATTCTTCACGCAGGCGGGCGTAGCTGTTGTTGTCGGCGTGATCGAGTTGCTGCTTCACCGACTTCAGGCGTTTTTCCAGATCGCGCAGACGCTCTTCCAGATCCTCGGCGCTGAACTGCCGGGACTGTGCCAGCGCACCGGCCAGTTCGTCGTGCGCGTCCTTGGCGGCGAGCAGTTGCTGCTCCAGCACTTTGACGTCATCGACCAGCGCGAAGCGGTTCTTCAGCACCGACAACTCGCCGAGCCAGCGCTGGATGCCCGAGATTTCCCGCTCCAGGCGCATCAGTTCCTGCGTGCCACCGCGCTGATCGTTTTGCAGATCGTCCTGCTCGCGACGGTAGTGCTCGGCCTGAATCGTCAGCTCTTCCTTGCGTGCCGTGGCGTAATCCGACCAGGTGCCAAGTAACGAATCGAGCAGCGGCGACAGGCGATGCAGTTTGCCACGCAGCACATCGCGCTGTTTCACGCCGTTGGCCAGAGCTTCGACCAATGGGCCGGCAGCGACCAGCGAGTTGTAGTCCTGCTCCATCCGGCGCACATCGCGGAAGGCTTCTTCGCACGCGGCGATGTAGTCGACGCTGCCGGAACGCAGGCTGTGCTCGAAGGCATCGAGGAACAACTGCTTGAGCTTGGCCGCAGTGATTTCACGCATGTGCAGCAGGTTGATGAACAGCGCGCGGAAGGTCTTCAGGCTCTGCTCGCTGGTGGAGCGCAGCGGAATCAGGGTCAGATCCAGCGGGATCGAGGTGTGCCCGCCCACCAGCAAACGACGCAGTTCGTCCGGCTTGAGTTCGTAGGCTTTCAGGCCTTCTTTCTCAAGGTTGCTGAACAGTTCTTTTTGACGCAGGCAAGTGTCGTTCTTCTGGTAATGCGCCAGGTCGAGCTTGCCAGCGTAGGCGAAGAACTGGTGACCGAAACCACCGCCCGGGCCACGGCCGACCACGCCGATCACGTGCGGGCCGTGCGGTAGATTGACTTCGACGAGGATGTAACTGGTGTCGGAGGCGAAGTAGAAACGCCGCGATTGCTCCAGGCTGTACTTGCCGAAACTCATGTCCGACATGCGCGCCAGAATCGGGAACTGCAAGGCGTTGATCGACGCCGATTTCCCGAGGTTGTTCGCGCCGTAGACCGACAACGGTTCTTCCAGCGGGAACAGGCCGAGGCTGTAACCGGCGGTGTTCAAAAGGGCAAAGCGGCGGATGCCGTAGCGTTCCTGGCTCATGCATCGGACTCCTGTTCTTCGGCAATGGCGCGGGCCAGTGCGTCTTCTTCGCTCTCTTCTTCAAATTCGCTGAGATCGAGCGGATCGTCGGTCTCGAGGAATTTGGCTTCGGCTTCTTCGTCGATCAGCACCGGTGCCGGCAGCGGCAGCACGCTGTGCACGCTGGCTGCCAGATCGCGGTCCTGCTGCACCGACAGGCACACATCGAGGAAACGGTGCATCGGCGGCAGGAAACGGTACACGCCGTTTTCTTCACCGGCGAAACCGAGCTGAGTCATGCGGCGCATGATTTTTTCTTCGAGTTCTTCGACGGTCTGCACTTCGGCCTGGATGAACAGGTCGCGGTATTTGTCCAGCAACGACGGCAGTTCTTCACGGCCGAGGCTGCCACCGTCGAGCACGGCGATCGGATCGCGGCCCTGATCGGCCAGATGCTCGACGAGGATGAAGGTGAACAGCGCCAGGCGCTGAGCGGTCTTGTTCACCGCCGCAGCGGCCATGTCCGGCACGAAGTAGTAGAAACCACGGGTGTCGCAGACCAGTTCGAAGCCGAGTGCCTTGAACAGCGTGCGGTATTGATCCTGGAAGTTCGACAGTTGCGCGTACAGTTCCGGGTCGCGGCGGCTGACGTGATAGCCCTTGAACAGCTCGCGGAAGATCGGCGCCAGTTGGGACAGTTCGGATAGATCAAGATGCATTGGGGATGCTCGCAGAATCCTCGGCGGCGGCAGGGTCGCGGGCCGAGAGCAGGGCGAAGGAGCGCAGGCTGACCTGATGCTCGTGAGTGTGGTATTCGCGGCGTTCCAGACGCTCGCGGGTGAAGCGTTTTTCCCGCGACAGACGCGAGAACCAGTAGAGCAATTCGTCGGTGGCGCCGTCCGGTTCCTGCTCCAGCAACCAAGTCATCAGATCCGGCATCGGCAGGGACTCTTCGCAACGCTCGACCATCTCGCGCACGGTGCGCGGTGCACGCGGGGCATCGCCGGATTTCTGGGTCTTGTGCGCCTTGGGGAAGCGCGCCGGTTTCGGCTCGAAACGCGCCAGGGCGTAGACGTAGGCCTCGACCTGACTGGCGCTGCCGAGGAAGGTGCTTTGCGGCCGCGTGAACAGAGGCATCGCCGCTTGCGGCACGGCGTCGATGCCTTTGCGGCGAATCGCCGCCAGCGCCAGCGCTGCACCACGGGTCACGGCGTTGTGCCGGCGCGCCTCTTCACGCAGCGGCAGCAGCAGTTCGCGGGCGTGGCGCAGGGTCAACTGGGCGCTGGTCTGCATTTCGAGGATGCGCGCGTGGGTGCGCAGCAGCATGTCGTCATCGACCAGATGACCGAGGCGCTGCTGTTCGCTGAGCATCTTCAGCAGCACGGTTTCGACCTTGCGCACGCCTTGTTCGAAGGCGCCGTCGGCGTTCACCAGGTCGATCATCGGCTCGACGTATTCGTCCCAGGTCGCCAGCACTTCGGCGTATCGCTGACGCAGCGGAATCTGCCGGTCGCTGGTCTTGGCCCGTTCGGCCACGGCGACCAGTGCCTGCTCGTCGTTGTCGAGTTTCTTCAGCACGTCGCGCACGCGCATGTCGAGCAAACGCAGCTGACGGGCGAGATCGTTGCCGTCGCGCACATCGAACGCGTCCTGAATGTAGCCGGCCAGACGTTCGAGGTGACGCAAGTAGGCTTCGATTTCCAGGCACAGGCCCAGACGGTGCTCACGGCGCAGGTAGGCGAGGAAGTCGTGGATCTGCGCGTTGAGCTCGAAACGGTTCGGGCTTTTCGCCACGGGCACCAGAATGTCCAGGCGAATCCACACGTCGAGCAGGCTGGTGATGTCCTGCGGCGTGCTGTCCAGTTGTTGGGCGGCCAGTTGCGTGCGCAGTTCGTTGAGGCTCAGGGTGCCCTGGTCGAAGTGCTCGCACAGTGGCTCCAGAAGTGCCCAGTGTTCAGCGAGGGCGCGCAAGACGCGCTTGGGTTCGATCATCGGAATGGCCGGCTGGTTGGCGATTAAAAGCCGCGATTGTACTGCATCACGAGGGATGCGATTCACTCTCGGGACGGGCTGTCGCATTTTCTCAGGGAGCGAGCCCAGGTAAAGGCTATCGATCAACAGCAAGCGATCTTGAACGAAGGGCTGTAGAATCAGCCCACTTCAGTTATCCACAAGTGGCCGACCCTTTGCTTATCGAGTCCCGCCGCCGCGCCTATTTGAACGCCATGCAGGTGGTCAACTGGCTGCCGCGCACCGAATTGCCTTTCGCCGCCCCGTCGCGGCCCGAGCTGCTGGACATGCCCGAGCCTGAACCAGAGGTCGTGGTGATGCCGGTTGTGCAGGCCGAAGCTCCGGTGCAGCCTGCCGCCCGTCCGGTCGAACGGCCGAAGATCGAAGTGCCGCGCCCGTCGCTCGCCAGTACCCGCAATGGCGCCAAACCGGTGGAAGAGGTCGAGGAGGCGCCAGTTGTCGCCAGACCCGCGCCCGTGCCGCCACCGCGTTTTGCCCTGCAGTTGCTGCGCGCCGGGGCTTGCCTGCTGCTGGTCGAGTTACCCACAGGCGAAGCGTTCCAGAGCCGCGATCCGGCCTATCTGCTGCTTAAAGACATGTTGCGCGCCGCCGGTCTGCCGGATGCGCCACAAATTGTCGGCGAACCGGTGCGCTGGCCGTGGCTGAACCGCGGAACCATGGATCAAGGTCCGGAAGCGGCACGCGACTTCGTTCAGGGTTTCCTCTCGGTACAGATGGAAGCGGCACCTTGCGCCTGCCTGTGGTTGATTGGCCTGCCGGCGGTGCGCTTTGCCGGTGAAGCGGACGCTGAAGCGTTCAACAGTGAGTTGCAGATCGAGGGCTTGGGCCTGGCCTGGGCCATTCCCGGTCTGGAATTGTTAATGGAAGAGCCACAGCGCAAAGCCGCTGTGTGGCAAGCCATGCGTCGGCTGATGGCGCGCTGGAAACCATCGAATGAGTGAAGCTGTATCGTTCCGCCCGATGACCGAGGCGGACCTGGACGCGGTATTGAAGATCGAATACGCGGCGTACAGCCATCCCTGGACCCGCGGGATTTTTCTCGACGGGCTGGGCAAATACCAGATCTGGCTGATGTTCGAAGGCCAGCAACAGGTCGGCCATGGCGTGGTGCAGATCATTCTCGACGAGGCGCATCTGCTGAATATCACGGTCAAACCGGAGAATCAGGGACGGGGGCTGGGGCTGACGCTGCTCGAGCATCTGATGTCGCGGGCGTATGCGGCCTCTGCCCGGGAATGCTTCCTGGAAGTGCGCGACAGCAATACCGCAGCGTTCAAGTTGTATGAGCGCTATGGTTTCAATGAGATTGGCCGGCGTCGCGATTATTATCCGGCGGTGGGCGGGCGCGAAGACGCCGTAGTGATGGCCTGCACCCTGGTCGACTGATCTTGTTTAAAAGCTTCGCGAGCAAGCCCGCTCCCACATTGGTTTTGAGCCGAGTCTCAATTCCCTGTGGGGGCTGGCTTGCTCGCGAAGGCTTCCTTACAGGCAATACAGATCAGCGATTGCCATCCAGCGGATCTCGCCGCGCCAGCTCCGCCTCATCCAGACCATTGCCGCCGCCGATGTCATCCTCATCGACAATGCTCAGATCCCAATCGGCCTGATTGCCCTCGCCAGCCTCTTCGGCATCGCGTGCGCCATCCTCGTGAATCAGTGTTTCCGGGCTCAAGTCATCGTCGGTCGGTTCATGATCAGCCGTCGATGCACCGGTAAGCCCGGCCTCGCGCACCCGTTCAGCGGGCATCAGTTGCTCGCGTTCACGTTCCGGAATCTCGTCACCGATTTTCGCGCTGGGTTCGTCTTCATCGAAATCCAGCTCATGCACAGAGCCCATGCGGTCTTCGTTGTCATCGATGGGTTCCGGTTGCACCGCATCGAACGGACGTCGTGAATCAGTCATGGCAAATCCTCATACTGTGGGCCTTACTGAGTGGACTCACCGGGCACCCGAGAATTCCAAAGAAAAACACCTGCGGTTCTTGCGTGACCCCGACGGGCGGTCGTCTGTCATACCAGCGCATCTTTCTTGAGGCCTTAACCATGCACGACTTACAAGACCTGATTGATAACAACGAGCGTTGGGCTGACGCGATCACCAAGGAAGACCCGGATTTCTTCGCCAAGCTGGCGCGCCAGCAGACCCCGGAATATCTGTGGATCGGCTGCTCCGACGCACGGGTGCCGGCCAACGAGATCGTCGGCATGCTGCCGGGCGATCTGTTCGTACACCGCAACGTCGCCAACGTGGTGCTGCACACCGACCTCAATTGCCTGTCGGTGATCCAGTACGCGGTTGATGTGCTCAAGGTCAAACATATCCTGGTTACCGGCCACTATGGCTGCGGCGGTGTGCGCGCCTCGATGCAGGATCGCCAGTTCGGTCTGATCGATGGCTGGCTGCGCTCGATCCGTGACCTGTATTACGAAAAACGAGAAGAACTGGCCAAGCTGCCGACCGAGGAAGAACAGGTCGACCGGCTGTGCGAGCTCAACGTCGTCCAGCAAGTGGCCAACGTCGCCCACACCAGCATCATCCAGAACGCCTGGCACCGCGGCCAGAGCCTGTCGATTCACGGCTGCATTTACGGCATCAAGGACGGTCGCTGGAAAAGCCTGAACACCACCATCAGCGGTTTCGAGCAACTGCCGCCGCAATATCGTCTGCGTCCGGTCGGGGCGTTGTAATCCCGATCAGTGTGGATGCCGCCAGTGCTGCAGAAAGTGCTGGCCCTCGATACTGGGTGGCTCATCGTAGCCGGTGATCCACCCACGACAGCGCGGCGAGCCACAGGTGCAGGCGAACTGTTGCAGCAAACGGTCTTCGGTGGCGGCGAAGTCGATGGTCAGGCGTTCACCCGGCTGAATGTCGCGAAGTGCCCACAGCCACAGCTCACTCATGTCCAGAAACACATTCGGATCGCAGGCGTGTTCGAGCAACCCGCAAAAGCGCGGGTCGTAGAGATGGATGCCGGCCAGTAACTGGCGCGTCTGTCGACAACGATAGGGCAGCAGTTGCCCGGAAACCCGACACATCCGGGTGATGCGCAAGAACGCCCGGCGCGCCACCACTGCCGCGTGACCATGGTGGTCCTGCACAATCTCGAAATCCTCGGTGGATGGGAAACCCAGACGCACCGGCAATCCGGCAAACGGGTAGATGCCGGGGGCGTCGCGTGGGATGTTGTGTTGATGGGCCTGATTATTCATAACGGTCCCTGTCGGCAAATGCTGCGACTTCCCTGGTCTGACGTCCTGTCAGCGCTGCAACATGTTTGGATCCAATATTCCGGTGTATCCCTCAAACTGTCTACTGTCAGATCTGACAGGCGTGATTGGCTGCTCCCCGCGTCAGCATTGACTGACACGGGAAGCTTTTTCAGCGGATCAGAGGTGTGGTGCAGGAACGGCGGTGGCCGGCAATTCGCCCTGAAGCTGTTGCAACTGGGCCTTGATTGGCGTGGTCGAGCACTTGGCGGCGGCCTGTGCCGGGGTCAGGTTGCGGATCGAGGTGTAGAACAGTTCGCAGGTCTTGCCCTTTTGCGTCACTTGCCAGGTCTGCGTGCAGCTGTTGAGCAGGGCTTTCGCATCGGTGCCCGGTTTACTGCCCATCCCGGCTTGCCAGCAAGCGGCGCTCAAGTCCTGACCCATGACCTTCAAACCGGCGGCATCGGCCTTGGCCTCATCGCCGTCATAGCTGGCCGGGTCGGCGGCGTACCAGATGTAGCTCGGATGGTTCGATCCCAGCACCGGCACGTTCACCCCCGCGCTCGGGCTGATGGTCGCCAGACCCAATACGGCCACGGTCGGGCCGTATTGCTGCTTGATCCAGTTACGCACCGGCGCACCGAACGCGACCATCGGCAGGGTGGTGCCGGCGCTGGTCTGGCTGAACTGCTTGACCAGCGTGGTCTGATAATCCTTGAAGTAGTCGTAGACGCCCTCCAGATCACTACCGGCGTTGGACGGCGCGGCGATTGGCGCGATGTCGATGATGGTCTGATAGGCCGGCGTCTGCTCGGCCGGAATGCCGTTGACGGTCAGCAGCGTGGCCCAGCGGTCGGTGGTGTTCGAGCGCAGGTAATCCTGCGCCTGAGTCAGCGAATAGTCCGGCGGGAAGTGCAGCAGTTCGACGCTCTTGCGGTTTTCCAGGGCCATGCCCAGCGGCAGGAACAGATACCAGCTGTACGCCCATTTGCCATCGGCATTGAGCTTGCTGGCGCCGTTATAGGCCAGATCACCGGCATCGAGCAGCGCCGACAGCGGCTTGTCGTAACCTTTGGGCACGCCGCTGATCTCGGCGTAAATCTGCCCGTTATCGTTCTTCACCAACACCTTGGCATTGCTGTAACCATCGCGCTGCACGCTCTGGCTCAGGTAATGGGCGACGGTCTGCTCCAGCGACCAGTTGCGATAACAGATCACGCTGCAATTGTTGGGGTAGGCGAAGAGGCGGGTGACGCGCTCGGTGCTGCCCAGCTTCAGGTCGACATCGGCGTGGGCAGCCGCGCTCAGGGTGAGCGCGGCGAGGGTAAGAACTGCGGGGGTAAATCCTGCGAGTTTGAACATGCTCAGATCCTTTTCAGCGTGGGTTCCCCGGGTTCGGGGCGCTTCATATTGGATCAGCCGTGTTGCACAGAGAAGCTGTCATTCACGGAATTTTGCGTCAGCCCGCAGGACGGGGTTTTCAGGCCTGAAAATGCAGGGCGTTGGTCAGATCGCCCATCGGTTTCTGGCCACGGGCGATCATTGCCTCATCGCGCTGCTTGAGGCCGTCGAGGGTTTCCAGTTGGAACACTCGGGTGATCAGGCGCAGGATCGACGCCGTGTCGTAAACCGTGTGATCCACCGTGCCTTTGCGGGCGAATGGCGACACCACCAGCGCCGGCACCCGCGACCCCGGGCCCCAGCGATCGCCCTTGGGTGGCGCCACATGATCCCACCAGCCGCCGTTTTCATCGACCGTCACGACCACCACCATGTTTTTCCACTGCGGACTTTCGCGCAGCACCTTCAGGGCGCGGACGATGTGGCGGTCGCCTGAAGCCACGTCGGCATAACCGGCGTGCATGTTCAGGTTGCCCTGCGGTTTGTAGAAAGTTACCGCCGGCAGCTTGCCGGCCTCGGCATCGGCGAAGAACTTGTTGGTGCTCGACTCATCGCCCAGGCCGGCATCGCGCAGGCGTTTGTTGCGCTCTTGCGGGTTCTCCGGGCCTTGCCGCTTGAAGTAGTTGAACGGCTGGTGGTGGTACTGGAAGTTGGGGATCTTCGGAATCCCGCCCGAGTCCTTGTACTGCTCCAGCGTCGCCTGCCAGGCGCCGGCGTACCAGGCCCAGTCGACATTCTTCTTCGACAGCTTGTCGCCAATGTGCTCGTGGGTCTGCGGCACCATCACATTGGGCAGATCCGGCTTGGAGTACGCCGGACGCTCCGGGTCGCGAATCCACGTCGGCCAGTACGGCGGGGCGAGGGTGTTGACGCCGAAGCCGTCCGGGGTCAGCGCACTCGGGCCGAACTGCGGCGGGCCGGTCATGGCGCTGGCCGGCGATGCCTCCAGCGGCTTGAGGCGCGGGTCAGTCGGATCATCGCTTTGCAGGGCGGCGATCTGTGATTTGGCCACCGAATTGGCCGCATCCGGATAGAACGGCGCGGTGGCGCTGATCAGGTACTGGTGGTTGAGGAACGAGCCGCCGAAGGCACCCTGGAAGAAGTTGTCGCACAGCACGAATTCCTGCGCCACATCCCACAGGCGCAGCGAGTAGCGGCTCTGGGCGTAGTGCCCCATGGTCAAACCACCGGAGTCGGCCCAGGCGACAAAACCATCGTTCTTGCCGCCATTGATCTGCATCTGGTTCTGATAGAACACGTGCCACAAATCGCGGGTCACCAGCCCGAACGGCAAGTCTTCGCCGTTCGGGCCCTTGAGGGCGAAAGGCGCGTTGGGCAGGTTTTCCTGAAACTGCGTGGCGCTGGGGTAGGTCACGCCATCGAGGGTTTGCGGGCCGATCTGCAGCACGCCACCCCAGACTGGCGGCAGCGTCTGCAACAGGCTGCCGTCGCGGTCACGTTGCTGGTAATCGGCAGGCTTGAGCGCCGACAGCGGCTTTTCGACACCGGGGAAATCACCGAACAGGTTGTTGAAGCTACGGTTCTCGGCATAGATCACAACCACGGTTTTCACCTGATCGCGCAGGGCCTTGTCCAGCTCGGTCGGGGTCAGCGGGCGCTCGACTGGTTTACCCGGTTGATCGCTGGCGTTGCCGCAGCCGGCCAGGGTCGCGCCCACGCCGAGGACGGCGACACCGCCGAGAAAGCGGCGGCGACTGGTGTCGGTGGGGGTGTCGGATTCAGGTGCGTCAGTGCCGTCTGTCTCGTCTTTCATCTGTCAGCCCGTTCTGCTTAATTGTTTCAGTTTGTTTCGGGCGGACGCTAGCAAGGCACTGTGACAGTTGGGTGACACTTTGAGGTGCGGCGAAACAAATGTGGGAGCGACCAGGTCAGCTCCCACAACGATTCACTCGATTACAACAGGCGCAACGCAAGCTCGCTGTTGTTCTAGCCGGGCATCAACGAGTGCAAGGAATAGCCGAGTCTGCTGGCCGCCGTTATCGCGGTCATCATCACCAGAAACAGCAGTTGCAGCGGACTGAAGTGCGCCCAGTGCAGCGCGGTCAGCCAGGGGTGGTTATTGCTCAGCTGCGGGTCGAGCGAGCCGATTCGTCGTTTGTGCACCAGTCCGATCAGGATCACGCCCACGTAAGTGAGTGCGCCCAGTGGCCCGAGCAGCAGCGAAAACAGCAGCACCATGACCACCTGCGGTAACCCGTGGCGTATTACCAGCCAGCGGGTGTCAGGGTTCCATCGGCGCGGAATCAGCCCTTCGGTGAGCCAAAGATCCGCAACGATCACGTGAGACGTCAGCACCACCCACCAACTCAGCGCAAAACGAAAAAACCACACCGGCACACACGCTAACCCCAGCGGAATGAAGGCCAGGGTTGCCGCATCTTTTTGTGGCGAAGCCAGATAGAACAGGAACAGCGCCAAGGCAATGGCCGTCCAGACCCGCACCCAGGTTTCGTCGGCGATGGGCCGTGGCAAAAACCGCCGCCAGTAAAAAACGTCGGCGTAGGGCAATCGCGCGAGCAGCTCCGGGAAGCGCCATTTGAGCTTTTCTGACAGATCGTGGCAGGCCTGCCATTCATTCTGACCAAAGCCGTCGATGATCTTCTTCTGCTGCATCGGTTTGAGCGGGTTGATCAACAGATGCGCTGCCTGCACGTCGGCCGCCCACGTACGATCGCTTTCAGCCTTGGCCCGCAGGTTGTCGTAGAAACTTTCCTGATTGCAGCGTTCGATCAACGTTTCCCAGAGCCAGGCCGGTTGCGGGTGGAGGCCTTTGGAGTGATCCCAGCCGAACAATTGGCCGATACGGTCGAACAGCGGCACGCTCCACTCATGGTCGTTAAGCAGATGCAGCAGATTTTGTTGCCATTGCTCGCGGCGATCGAATACCTGGAGCCACGGCTGGCCGCTGTAGTGTTTGAGCAAGTTGAGGAATTCGCGCTCGCTCTGGCTTTCGAGCAGCGCCTGCAAGGCGTTTCGATAGTCGGACATCAGGCTCTCGGCGAGCATGTCGCGCTGGCGATCATTCATCAGCACTTCTTGCCAGGGGCCCAACCATCCCAACTGCTCGACGGCCCAGTGCAGTACCGGTCCGCGCAATTGTGGATGCTCAAAACATAATTGCAGCAACAGCCTTTCGAATGCCTTGGCGCAGCCTTGTTGTTGCGCCTGCTCCCAGCGCTCGCCGAGGTTGTCTGGCGACAGATCTTCAAGCAATCGCCATGCGGCCTGCGCTTCAAGACTCTGCGCGTCCGCCGCCAGCGGCTCGACACGCAGGGCGTCGTCCTTCGATGGCGGCACAAACGGCTCCGGGGCTGCCGGACTGACGGGCGAAACCTCCAGAGAGGCGAAATCCCACGCCTGGTTTTGCGCCTGGCTGGAGCTGTTGGCCAGGGCATTATCGAGCGCCAGTGCAGCAAAGGCGCTGGACGCCGTGGCGACAGCGACGTCGGCGTCCTGCTCGTCTTCCTGTTCGGCGTTTTCCAGGCGCCATTGGGCAATCGCCAGCGCGCGTTCGTAGGCTTCGCGCAAGCGCTGGAAGCCTTCGGGATCTTCATCGGGCCTGAAGGTTTTCAGCAGGCGTGCATAGCTGCGCTTGATATCGCGGACGTCAGCGTCATCGGGCAAATGCAGGAAGGACCAGCAATCCATGTCAGCGCTCCCTTATTGCCACGGCGTGCGATCAAGTTCGCTCAGGTGCCTGCTCAGCTCGGTGCGCACTTCACGAATCTGGCGCTCGTCCTGCGAGTCGAGCGCGATCTGGAATTGCTTGGCCCAATGGCCAATCTGATCGCGCAGGTCGCCCAGGCTTTCCTGGTAGAGCCGTTCGAGACGGGCACTGAGCAGCGTGTTGACCTGTTGCTCGCGCGGGTGAATCTTGAGCTGAGCGAGGTTCTGCAAGCGTTGCTGAATCTCTTCAGGCGTGAGCACGCCGGGGTTGTTTTCGATGACCAGCGAATGTTGTTGCCCGGTCAGCGGAATATTCACCTGGGCCTCCAGCAGGCCGTTGTTGTCATAGGTGAAACGCACATCGAGGGACACTTCGCCGGCCTTGCGTTTCGGCACCTTGATCGCCAGTTCGCCAAGCGCGACGTTGTCTTTGACCAGACGGCTTTCGCCCTGGAAAATCCGCACAACCACCTGCTCCTGATTGTCCTGCAAGGTGTACACGGTCTTGACCCGGCTGACCGGGACGATGCTGTTGCGCTCGATGATGGGCAGGTAGTGACCGGCCTCATAATTGCGGCCAATCTGGGTCGAAGTTTCGATGCCTAGGGTGTAGGAGCAGACGTCGGTCAGCACCACTTCTTCAAGTGCGGCCGAGCGGGCCTTGAGTGCTGCCTGAATGGCTGCGCCTTGCGCCACCACCTGATCCGGATCGAGGGTGAACGACGGAAAACGGCCGAACAATCCGGCGGCAAGTTTGCGCACCAGCGGCATCCGGGTAGTACCGCCGACCAGCAGAATCTCATCAAGGTCGCTGACCCGGATGCGTGCGTCGCGCAGAGCCCGTTCGATCGGCGCGCGCAGGCGCTCGAGCAGTGGCATGTAAAGCGTCGCCAATTCTTGCTGGGTGATGGTGTGGGTCCAGTGGCGGTCACCCAGTTGCAGCCGGAACTCGGCGCTGCTGTCCTGGCCGAGGGCCTTGCGCACACGCTCAGCCTCGCGGCGCAGGGGCTGGATGACGCTGTTGCGGTCAGGGAAGTCGGCGACTGAGCGGTGCTGGTCGATAAAGTGTTCCAGCAGCACGCTGTCGAAGTCTTCGCCACCGAGGAAGTTGTCGCCGGCGCTGGCGCGGACCTCCATCACCCCTTCGAACAACTCCAGAATCGACACGTCGAACGTGCCGCCCCCGAGGTCGAACACCAGGAACGAGGTTTCCTTGTCGCGTTGGTGCAGTCCATAAGCGAGAGCGGCGGCGGTCGGTTCGTTGATCAGCTTCTCGACTTTCAGCCCGGCCAGCTCGCCGGCGATCCGCGTGGCTTTGCGCTGGGCGTCGCTGAAGTAGGCCGGGACGCTGATCACCGCTTCAGTGACGGTTTCGCCATAAGCCCGTTCGACGTCTTCTTTCAGACTTTTCAGCACCAGCGCGGACAGCTCTTCCGGACGAAACGCCTTGTCGGCCAGATAGACTTCCGTGGCGCTGCCCATGTGACGCTTGAACAGCGACGCCGTCAGGCGCGGATGGGTGTGCAGACGTTCGCGCGCAGCCTGGCCGACCAGAATCCGTCCTTCATCATCCAGCCCGACCATTCTCGGTGTCAGGAACTGACCGAGGGCATTGGGCACCAATTCGGAGGATTCGCCACGCCAGACGGCGACGAGGCTGTTGGTGGTTCCCAGGTCAATCCCTACGATCATTGCAACAACTCCCTTGGCGCTTGGCAAAAAAATGAAACATATTTTCGGCGCGCAAGGATATTACCGAGGCTGTGATGCGGTAAAGGACGATGATGGCGCTGAGCCATTATTTGCGACAGAAAGCCATGTCGGCGTCGACACGGCGCTGTCAGGAAGGGAAGGCGGGGCGTCGGCCGATTGACCGCGCCCCGCACTGACTCAAGGAATGACCGGCGGCGTATACGCCAATGTCGTGCCCAGCACCCACAGCAAGAACAGCACCAGCGGCGTGTGCACCAGCAATTGCACGAACGAGAAGCCGATCAGGTCGCGCGCCTTCAACCCGAGCACGCCCAGCAGCGGCAACATGTAGAACGGGTTGATCAGGTTCGGCAGGGCTTCGGCGGCGTTGTAGATCTGCACCGCCCAGCCGAGGTGGTATTGCAGATCGTTGGCGACTTGCATCACGTACGGCGCTTCGATGATCCACTTGCCGCCGCCGGACGGGATGAAGAAACCGAGAATCGCCGAGTACACGCCCATCAACAACGCATAAGTGTCGTGGGACGCGATGCTGACGAAGAAGGTCGAGATGTGATGGGCCAGCGTCTGCGCATCGGCGCCTTTGACCGTGGTCAGCAGCGCAGCAATCGAGCCGTACAGCGGGAACTGGATCAGCACGCCCGTGGTGGTCGGCACCGCGCGGGCCACCGCATCGAGGAAGCTGCGCGGGCGCCAGTGCAGCAGGGCGCCGAGCATGATGAACAGGAAGTTATAGGTGTTGAGCCCGGAAATCGCGGTGATCGCCGGTTTGGTCGAGAACTCGTGGAACAGCCAGCCGGCCGCCAGCAGCACCAGCAGAATGATCAGCAGCGGACTGTGCTCCAGCCATTCGCCGGGCCGGGTACGCGGTTGCAGCGGTGGCAGGTTGAACGCCGGGTCGATGCCACAATCCTTGGCGTCGCGCGCAGAGTTCGGGCCGGGCGCGGTGGCGTAGGCAACGATGATCGAAATCACGATCAGCGCCAGCAGCATGGCGCCGGATTGCCAGAGGAAGATGGTTTGGGTGAACGGAATCACCCCGGTGATCGACAGGATCGCCGGCGGCAGGCTGGCCGGGTTGGCCTGCAACTGCGCCGCCGATGAGGACAGGCCCAGCGCCCAGACCGCGCCCAAGCCCAGATACGCCGCCGCACCGGCCGCGCGGTAATCCATTTTCAGATCGGTGCGGCGGGCGAGGGCGCGCACCAGCAAACCGCCGAACACCAGCGACAGGCCCCAGTTCAACAGCGAGGCGACCATCGAGATCAGCGCGACCCAGGCCACGGCGGAGCGGCCGTTTTTCGGGATGCGCGCCAGTTTGTCGATCAGTTTGACCGCTGGCGGCGAACTGGCGACGACGTAGCCGCCAATCACCACGAAGGCCATTTGCATGGTGAACGGGATCAGGCTCCAGAACCCGTCGCCGAAGGCCATCGCGGCATCGGTGGGTTTGGCGCCCATGGCCAAAGTGGCCAGCGCGACAATGATCACCGCCAGTGCGGCGAATACCCAGGAGTCGGGGAACCAGCGTTCGGCAAAGCTTGAACAGCGCAAGGCAAAGCGCGCGGAGCGGCTATCTTCGATATCAACGGCCACAGGGAGTACCTCGGATTTTTATGGTTATTGTGGGTCTGCAGGAACGGTCGCCCATCTCGACAACACAGAGATCCCTGTGGGAGCGAGCCTGCTCGCGAAAAGGTCGGCACATTCAACATCGAAGTTGGCTGGGCTGACGCCTTCGCGAGCAGGCTCGCTCCCACACGGGGTTCGCTCCGGTCAGTCGGCGTTGGCCAGGTTCCTCCGGACAGGCTTAAACAGTAAATCAAGCCAGGCTGTTTTGTGAGCAGGTTTTGCCAAACCGGGACTATGGTCTAACGGGTTGTCCATCCGCTCATTTGCGTAGACCATGGGCGCCTTGGTTTTTTGCCTGCCAGAGTTCTTTGCCATGACTGCCCAATCCACAGCCCGACCGGCGCCGTTCAGCCGCTCCGACTACAAGACCCTCGGTCTTGCGGCCCTCGGCGGGGCGCTGGAGATCTACGATTTCATCATTTTCGTGTTCTTCGCCCTGACCCTCAGCCAGTTGTTCTTCCCGCCGGAAATGCCCGAGTGGCTGCGTCTGCTGCAAAGCTTCGGGATCTTTGTCACCGGTTATCTGGCGCGCCCGCTGGGCGGAATTCTGATGGCGCATTTCGCCGATCGTCTGGGCCGGAAAAAGGTTTTCAGCCTGAGCATCCTGATGATGGCGCTGCCGTGCCTGCTGATCGGGATCATGCCGACTTATGCCCAGATCGGCTATTTCGCGCCGCTGCTGTTGCTGGCGCTGCGCATCCTGCAAGGCGCGGCGGTGGGTGGGGAAGTTCCGAGCGCCTGGGTGTTCGTCGCCGAGCACGCGCCTGCCGGGCATCGCGGTTACGCGCTGGGCTTTTTGCAGGCCGGGTTGACCTTTGGTTACTTGATTGGCGCGCTGACCGCGACGTTCCTCGCGCAGGTGTTCACCCCGGCGGAAATCCTTGATTACGCCTGGCGTTATCCGTTCCTGCTCGGTGGTGTGTTCGGCGTGATCGGTGTCTACCTGCGCCGCTGGTTGAGCGAAACCCCGGTGTTCATGGCCATGGAAGCCCAGCGTGAAGCGCGGGTCGAACTGCCGCTGCGCACGGTGCTGCGCGAGCATCGTCTGGCGATGTTGCCGGCAATGCTGCTGACCTGCGTGCTGACATCGGCGGTGGTGGTGTTCGTGGTCATCACTCCGACCATGATGCAGAAAACCTTCGGCATGACCGCCAGCCACACCTTCGCCCTGAGTGCGCTGGGCATTGTCTTCCTGAACATTGGCTGTGTGATTGCCGGATTGCTGGTCGATCGCATCGGTGCGTGGCGCACGGTGATGCTTTACAGCCTGTTGCTGCCGCTGGGCATCGGCGTGCTGTATGCCTGTCTGATTGCCGGCGGTGACTGGGTCGGTCTGGCCTACGCTGTGGCGGGGCTGGCCTGCGGTGTGGTCGGCGCGGTGCCGTCGGTGATGGTCGGTCTGTTCCCGGCGCGTATCCGGGTGTCGGGCATCTCCTTCACCTACAACATTGCCTACGCCGCATGGGCGAGTATCACACCGCTGTTGCTGATTGGTCTGATGCCGTGGAGCCCGTGGATCTGCGTTATGTTCTGTGCGGTGATGGGCGCAGTCGGCATTGTCAGCGCGGCGTATTTCGGTTCGCGCATGAGCAGTGTCGGGCGCCAAGCCGTGGCGCCCTGTTCCTGACGAGTGTCAGGTCAGCCAGTGCCACCACAGCAACGTCCCCACCAGTCCCACCACCGAGACAATGGTTTGCAGGATCGACCAGACCCAGATCGTCTGTTTGAGTTGCAAGCCAAAGTATTCGCGAACCATCCAGAAGCCGGCGTCATTCACGTGGCAGAAGAACACGGAGCCGGCGCCAATCGTCAGCGCCACCAGTGAGCTTTGCGTCGCGGCGAGCCCCGCCATCATCGGCGCCAGAATCCCCGCCGTCGTCGTGGTCGCGACTGTCGCCGAACCCGTAGCCTGACGCAGTGCCACGGCAATCAGCCAAGCCAGCAGCAGGTAGGGCATGTGCGCACCCTCGGCGACTTTGCTGATGGTCTGGCTGACGCCGGCATCCAGCAAGGTCTGCTTCAAGCCGCCGCCAGCGCCGATGGTCAGAAGCAACACGGCAATTGGCGCGAGGCTTTTACGCAGGGTGCCGCCGACCTGTTCGCGCGGCATGCCGTTGGCCCAGCCGAGGCAGATCACCGCCGCCATCACCGCAATGCCCAGCGCCACCAACGGTTCGCCGAGGAACTTCAGGGTCAGGGCGACGCTGCTTTCGGGGGGCATCGCGACTTTCGCCAGGGTGCTGCCGAGCATCAGCAGCACCGGCAACAGAATGATCAGCAGCGACAGGCCGAAACTCGGCTGGCGCGGCGCTTTCGGCGGGGCGCTGAACAGTGCGCCGAGCTCTGCCGGTTCATCGATGTGCATGCGTTTCGACAGCCAGTTGCCGTACAGCGGCCCCGCCAGAATCACCGCCGGAATCGCGATGCTGAAGCCCAGCAACATGGTCAGCCCAAGGTCGGCATGCAATGCGCTGACCGCGATCAGCGGCCCGGGATGCGGCGGCATCAGGGCATGCAGGGTGGTCATCCCAGCCAGCGCCGGAATGGCGATTTTCAACAATGGCTGACCCGAGCGACGGGCCATGACGAAGATGATCGGCACCATCATCACCAGCCCCACTTCGAAGAACAGCGGCAGGCCGATCACCATCGCCACCAACGCCATGACCCACGGCAGGGACTTGCCTTTGCCCAGCCCGAGCAGCGTCGAGGCGATACGGTCGGCAGCGCCGGACTCGGCCATCAGTGCGCCTAGCATCGAGCCCAGGGCAATGATGATCCCCGCTTCTCCGAGAATCGCCCCTGCGCCTTTGCTGAACGCCTTCGCTACATCCTCTGGCGGCAAACCTGCGCCGACACCGGCAATAAAAGTGCCGATCAGGATCGAGAGAAAGGGCGGAAGTTTGGTGGCGCTGATCAACACGATAATCGTCGCAATCGCCAGCAGGCAGCAAAGAATCAGGCGGGTGTCATGCACCATCCAGGCAGCGGTCGATAAATCCAAAACGGCACTCCTTATCGGGCGGTTACCTGCAACATGTTGTTGCAATTTGACCTGAGAATACCTGAAGTGGCCGGGCCAGAGCGGCGGCTTTTGTAACGGCTCAGTGGAGTGATCGATAGGAGTAAAAGCCCGGCGGGATTATTTTTGACTGGCCGGTCTCAAACGCTCTTCAGAAAAGTTTTCCAAGGCCGATGGTTAAGCTGCATCCCGCTTTCTACCCTGCCTATCGGTACTTTCCCATGTTCAACAAACGCCTCAAGCAAGAGCTGGCTACGCTTCGTGAAGAACTCTCCAGCCTGCTGCAAGTGAAGGAAAGCCTGGAAAGCGAGATGCTGGTGCTGACTCTGGAACCTGATGGCCGGATTCAGTCGGTCAATCAGAACTTCCTCGGCGAGATGCTCTACAAGAGCCAGGATCTGGTGGGGCGCGCCATTGAAGACATCGTTCCGGCGCACGTGAAGGCCGACGACTTTCATCACCGTTTCAAGGCCGCACTGACCCGTGGCGAGCATTTCGCCGGAGCCGTGCGCCTGTTGCGTGGTAATGGCGAAGAGGCGTGGCTGCGCTCCATCGTGCAGCCGGTGCGCTCTTCGGACGGGCGGATCAAGCATTTCTCGATTTTTTCCAGCGACCTGACCCGCACCATCGAAGCCTCTCGCGAACACGAAAACCTGATCGGTGCGCTGGTGCGTTCGACGGCGGTGATCGAGTTCGACCTCAATGGCAACGTGCTCAATGCCAACGAGCGCTTTCTGCAAGGGATGGGTTACAGCCTGGCGCAGATCAAAGGCAAACATCACCGGATGTTCTGTACGCCCGAGGAGTACAACAGCGCCGAGTATCAGAATTTCTGGCGTCGCCTGAACAACGGCGAGTTTGTCGCCAACCGCTTCAAGCGGGTCGATAGCCATGGTCGTACGGTGTGGCTGGAGGCGTCCTACAACCCGGTGGTCGATGCCAACAACAAGCTGTACAAAGTGGTGAAGTTCGCCACGGTGATTACCGATCAGGTCAACCGCGAACAAGCGGTGGCCGACGCGGCCAGCATTGCCTATAGCACTTCGCAGCAAACCGACAGCACTGCGCAACGTGGCACCACGGTGGTCACCGAGGCAGTGAATGTGATGCGTGATCTGTCGCGCCACATGCAGGCGGCCGGTGAGGGCATCGAGGCGCTGAACGAGCAGTCGCAGGTGATCGGTACCATCGTCAAAACCATCAGTGGCATTGCTGAACAGACCAACCTGCTGGCGCTCAACGCCGCCATCGAAGCGGCCCGTGCCGGCGAACAGGGCCGGGGCTTTGCGGTGGTGGCCGACGAAGTGCGACAACTGGCCTCGCGCACCAGCCAGGCGACCGAAGAGATCGTCACCGTGGTGCGGCAGAACCAGGAAATGGCGCGCAACGCCGTGGCCCTGATGACCGACGGCAAGCTGCAGGCCGAGCAAGGCCTGGCGCTGGCGGCGGAGGCGGGCACGGTGATCGTCGAGATCCAGGACGGCGCGCAGAAAGTGGTGGATGCGGTCGGGCAGTTTGCCAATCAACTCTCTAACTGACCTGTACTAAACCCTGTAGGAGTGAGCCTGCTCGCGATATCGGTCTGACATTCAACCTCCATGTTGATTGAACTACTGCGATCGCGAGCAGGCTCACTCCTACAGTTGCAGGTGGCGCTACAATCTGTTCCTTTTTCCCCGGAGCAGATCCCCATGAGCGCTTCCCACCGCCGCCCGGTTCCCTTGAACAAAGCTTACCGTCTGCTCAATCACGGGCCGACCGTGCTGGTCAGCGCTGCCCATGACGGCCAGCGCAACATCATGGCCGCCGCCTGGGCGATGCCGCTGGATTTCGAACCGCCGAAAGTCGCCGTCGTCCTCGACAAGTCCACCTGGACCCGCCAGTTGCTTGAAGCGTCCGGCACTTTTGTACTCAACGTGCCGTGCGTCAATCAGGCTGACATCGTGCAAACCGTCGGCAATACCTCGGGGCTGGAGATCCGGCAGAATCAGGGACAGGACAAGTTTCAGGCTTATGGCCTGCAAACCTTCGCCGGTGAAACCGTCGAGGCGCCTCTGTTCGAAGGCTGCGTGGCCTGGCTCGAATGCCGCTTGCTGCCGGAGCCGCGCAACCACGAGCAGTACGACCTGTTCCTCGCCGAAGTCATCGCCGCTCAGGCGGATGAACGGGTGTTCAGCGATGGGCGTTGGCATTTCGACGGGCACGACGGTTTGCGCACGCTGCACCACGTGGCCGGCGGGCATTTCCTGACGATTGGCGATGCGGTGGACGGTAAAATCCTGCCGGTTTGATTAGCTAGCCTCTTGCGGCAGAGGAGCACAATTTATAAGGCACAAAAAAGGCTTACCTCGCGGTAAGCCTTTTGTTTTTCCTGCGTCGCCTCAATCCCCCAACGCTTCCCCTTCACGCCGCGGATCTGCGCCACCTTTCAGCGAGGCTTTCCCTTGCGCATCCTTGACCCGCACGATCGCCTGGGTGCCGCTGGTCATGTCGATTTCATTCACAACATGTCCTTTGTCTTTCAACGCCTGAATCAACGCCGGGCTGAACTGGCCTTGTTCCAGTTCGGTCGGGCCGTTGCGGCTGCCGAAGTTGGGCAGGCTGATGGCGCTTTGCGGGTCGAGGTTCCAGTCGAGCAGGCCGACGGTGGTCTTGGCCACGTATTCGATGATCTGCGAACCGCCCGGCGAGCCGACGCTGGCGAGGAATTCGCCGCTGTTGCGGTCAAAGATCAGCGTCGGCGCCATCGACGAGCGTGGGCGTTTGCCGGGTTCGACGCGGTTGGCGACTTTCTGCCCGTTCTCTTCGGGGATGAACGAGAAGTCGGTCATCTGGTTGTTCAGCAGGAAGCCCTGCACCATCAGGTGCGAGCCGAACGCTGCTTCGATGGTGGTGGTCATCGACACCGCGCCACCGAGGTCATCTACCGCCACCACTTGCGAGGTGGAGATGCGCAGCGGCGAGCGATCCGGCGCGTAGGCCACCTGCACGCCAGGCGGTGTGCCCGGCTTGGCGCTGCCCATGCTGCGCTCGCCGATCAGGCTGGCGCGGCTGGTGAGGTAACCCGGGTCGACCAGGCCTTTGACCGGCACCGGGACGAAGTCGGTATCGGCCACGTATTGCGCGCGGTCGGCGTAGGCCAGGCGTTCGGCTTCTGCGATCAGGTGCACGGCTTGGGGATCGGGTTCGATACCGGCCGGTTTGTTGGTTTTCACAGGTTTGAGCGGTGTCAGCGACAGACGCGGGTCGCGGCTTTCCAGCGCCTGCAAGGTGCCGAGAATCTGCGCCACGGCGATCCCGCCCGACGACGGCGGCGGCATACCGCAGACCTGCCAGCGTTTATAGTCGGTGCACAGCGGCGCGCGCTCCTTGGCCTGATAGTGCTGAAGATCATTCAGTGACAGGCTGCCGGGATTGGCGTGACCCTGCACTTTGGCGACGATCTCTTCGGCGATCGGACCTTTGTACAGCGCGTCCGGGCCTTCGTTGGCGATGCGCTTGAGCACGGCGGCCAATGCCGGATTCTGCAGACGAGTGCCGATGGCTTTGACGCTGCCGTCGCGGTTGAGGAAGTAGGCGGCCATGTCCGGTGATTTACGGATCACCGGGTCGGATTCCAGCAGCGAATGCAGGCGCGGTGAAATCGCAAAGCCCTGCTCGGCGAGTTTGATCGCCGGCTCGAACAGCGTGGCCCACGGCAGGCGACCGTGTTGTTTGTGTGCCATTTCCAGCGCACGCAGCACGCCCGGAGTACCCACCGAGCGCCCTCCGATCTGCGCCTGCGGGAATGGCATCGGTTTGCCGTCGGCCTGCAGGAACAGCTTCTCGGTGGCACCCGCCGGGGCGGTTTCGCGTCCGTCGTAGGTGCGCACCTGTTTGCCGTCCCACAACACAATCATCGCGCCGCCACCGATCCCGGAGGATTGCGGTTCTACCAGAGTCAGCACTGCTTGCATGGCAATCGCCGCGTCGATGGCCGAACCACCCTTGCGCAGCATCTCGCGACCGGCCTCGGCGGCCAGCGGATTGGCGGCAGCGGCCATGTGTTTACTGGCTTGGCGGGTCTGCAGGTCGGTGCGGTAACCGGAAGCGGCTTCCGGTGCCAGCGGCAAGGTTGAGGAGGGCGGGGCGTTGCACGCGGTGAGGGTCAGGGCGCTGATGATCAGCGTCAGGGCAGGCAGGTGAAAGCGGCTCAGGGGCAGGGCTGGAAACACGTGGGGCTCTCCGTCCGTGGGGTGAAAGGTCTGACGGACTTTATCGACCGCTCGGTCGCGACGCAAACCGGCGGGCATTTTTGTCTTTCTTTTCCGGGCGGATGTTCGCTAGGGTCAACCTCAATAGAACGACCGCAAATATCCCCCTGTAGGAGTGAGCCTGCTCGCGATAGCGTCATCACATTCAACATCAATGTTGACTGAGCCACCGCTATCGCGAGCAGGCTCACTCCTACATAGGTCAAGCCATAAAAATCACAAGAGGCCGACATGCACAGCGAGTTTCCCACCGAGTCCAGTTACCGCGATCAACGCGAACAGTTTCTGACCGCCGCCCAAGCTGCCGGAGCCACGCTCACCTCCTACGCCCATCCGCGCTGTGGCCCTTTCGGCGAACCGCTGAGCACTGATGTCGCGGTGCTCGGTAATCCGCAGGCAAAGCGCCGGCTGGTGGCGCTCAGCGGCACTCACGGAGTTGAGGGCTATTACGGTTCGGATTGCCAGATCGACTGGCTGAAGACTTTCGTGCCGGGCACGCTGCCCAAGGATGTCGCGGTAGTGATGATTCACCTGATCAACCCCTGGGGTACGGCGTGGCTGCGGCGGGTCAACGAAGACAATATCGACCTCAACCGCAATCACCTGGATTTCACCGCCCCGCTACCGGACAACCGCGCCTACGCCACGCTGCACGAGATTTACGCCTGCACCGATTTGCACGGCCCCGAGCGTAAGCGCACCGATGCCTTGCTCGAAGCGCAGATTGCCGAACACGGCTGGCCGGCGGTGATGTCGATTGTCGAGGGCGGTCAGCACAGTCATCCCGACGGACTGTTCTATGGCGGCCGCGCGCCGAGCTGGTCGAATCGCACGTTGCATCAGATCATCGACGCGCATCTGGCAGGCGCGCAAACCGTGATGTGTTTCGACCTGCACACCGGGGCAGGGGAGTACGGGCATCCGATGTTGCTGACCATCACCCAGGCGCCTTACCCGGCGTTGGCGCAAGCACAGTCGATCTACGGCCCATGGTTGTACACCTTGCACACCGGCGCCGAAACGTTGAGCGAAACCGGTGTCGCCGCGACGGCTACCGGCTACACCTCACAGGCATTGCTCAATGCGTTGCCGGGCGTGCAACTGATGCCGTTCGTGATCGAATGCGGAACGTATCCGGGACCGGAGGTGCATCGTTATTTGCGCGATGATCACTGGTTGCATCTGCATGGCGATCCGCTGGATGCGACGGGGCGGGCGATCAAGTTGAAACTGCTGGAGCAGTTCTATCCGGCCGATCCGGACTGGCGGGCGATGGTCGGGTTGCGTACTCGGCAGATCTGGGCGAAGGGGCTGATGGCCCTGTCGGCAGAGCAGACCTGAATAGGTCAGGATTGGCATTGTGGTGAGGGATTTATCTCCTCACCACAAAGGGCGGTTTTCTCGAGGCATAAAAAAACGGCCTACCTTTCGGTAAGCCGTTTTTAGTACTTGGTGGCTACACAGGGACTTGAACCCCGGACCCCAGCATTATGAATGCTATGCTCTAACCAACTGAGCTATGTAGCCAAGTGGCGCGCATTATTCCCCTGAAATGGAAAAGCGTCAAGCGTAAATTTAAAATATTTCTTCTTATTTTCAACCGCTTATCCTCCGACCCCGGAAATCGGGGCTGGGCAGGGCGTCAACGCAGCTGGAATCTCGCGGTATTGGCGCTCAACGCATGGCTGCCTTGGCTCAGCGTGTCCGCTGCGAGGTTCACCGCCCGCGCACCTTCAAGCAAACGCATCGCCGCCTGATCGACCTGCTGGATATTGCCGCTGACTTCATCGGCGGTGCTCGCCTGTTCCTCAACGGCGGTGGCGATCTGCGCCAGGGTGTCAGTGACACTTTGCACCGCGCTGGCGATTTCGCCGAGACGTTCACCAAGACCGGTCACGGCTTCGGCATCCGATTGCGCCTGGCCGCATGCAGCTTCCATCAGGCTCACCGCCTCGTTGACCGTAGCGCGGAGGCTATCGACGGTGCCGGCAATCTGCGCAGTGGACGATTGCGTGCGCTGCGACAGGCTGCGCACTTCATCGGCGACCACGGCAAATCCGCGTCCCTGTTCGCCAGCGCGTGCCGCCTCGATCGCAGCGTTGAGCGCCAGCAGGTTGGTCTGCTCGGCGACGCCACGAATGGTGTCGACCACCAGTTGAATCTGCTGGCCCTGTTCGCTGACTCGACCGAGTGCCGCTGCGGTTTCGTTGAGGCGTTGATTGAGCTGCTGAATGCTCGCCGTGGTGCGCTGGCTGTCGCGGCTACTGTCGGCGGCGATGCGCCGGGTGTGCTGGGCGCTGCCGGACGCCTGTTCGCAACTCTGCGCCACACCTTGCGAAGTGGCGGCCAGTTGCGTGGCAGCGGCGGCGATCTGGCTGATCTGCAATTGCTGCGCCTCGACTTCGCTCAGCGCGCCGCTGGAATGCTCGTTGAGGCTGCGCACCGCGTGGCTCAGTTGTGAGGTTTCGTGATCGACCCCGAGCATGCTCGCGCGCAGTTGCACCACCGCGACGTTGAGCGCGGTGCTGATCGCCGCCAGCTCATCGCGGCCCACCACCGGCACTTGCAGGCTGAGATTGCCGTCACGCAGGGCCTCGGCCAGCAGGGTGATGCCGCTGGCGCTGCGGCGGATCGAAGCCTGCAGGCAGACGAACAGGTACAGCGCCGCCAGCAACAGGCAACCGAAGATCGCCGCGACTACGATGAACTGGCGAATCGCCGAGGCGTGGTAGGCGTCCAGACGCTGATCCAGCGACAGCAGCGATTGCTGGCGCAACGAGGCGAGATCACCCAGCAGAGCATCGAGGCTGCGTTCGAAGTCTTCAGGCTTGAGGGTAATGCTGCCGCCGAACACGCCGTCATCCAGCACTTTCAGCCCTGCGTCCAGACGCTTGAGGCTGTCGTGGTATTGACCGGCCCAGGTTTGCAGATCGCTCGGCATGCGCGCTTCGAGCAGGCCTGCCGTTTTGACAAGCTGCTCGCGGGCGTCGCCGATGCGGCCGCGCAGGTCGCGTAGCTGCAAGCGACTTTGCAGGGTGAATTGTCCCGAGACCACCGAAGCCTGGCCGACGGCGGCGAGTCGACCCACGCGCTCGATCAGATCCGGTGCGTGCTGCGTGGAGATCTGCGTCAGCAGATAGGTCTCCAGCCATGGCGCCAGCGTCAGGCGGTTGTCCATGACGATTTGCTCGCGCAAGGCTTGCAGGGCGCTGAGAGCATTGGTGAAACGGTCGTAACCGTCCGGCCACCAACCGACGCCGCTCAGGCTTTTCGAATCCAGACCGCCGAGCGCGGTTTGCAGGGCTTGATAGCGGGTGAGGGTTTCGCCTTCGGCACCTTCATTTTTCAGCGCGTTGCCCAAATCACTGGTGGCTTGCTGGAGGGCTGGTTGAATCGCGTCAAACGCCGCCATGGCGGCGAGGGTCGCCGGGGTCGGCTGGCGATTGGTTTCGGTGGCGCGCCAACGGGCGGCGCGGTCACGCTGGGCGGCGAGCAGGTTGTCCAGCGCATCGAGGCTGAGTAACTGGCGTACGCCGGCACGCTCGCCGGAAATCAGATTGAGCTTGTTGCGATAGTCCTGGCCAATCATCAACAGGCTGCCGGCCAACGGCAAAATGAACAGCAGAAACAACAACTGGAATTTACGCGCGAATCCAAACCGCCCCAGCAATTTGATCCCCGGTGACAAGAAAGCCTGCATGCCTCATGACTCCTCTGGACACCACGCACCAATGGCGTGCATCGCGGTCGTGTGACCTGGATGTCGTGCCCTGCTAAAAGGCCTCGAAAGTTCACTCTCGCCCGCTCTGTAGGCCGGCTCTGTAGCGAAACTTCCCATTCTCGGAGGCCTTTGTAAGGCCGCCGCGTTCGAGGGGAGAAGCAAGGCAAGATTCAGACCATGGCGTTGAGCTATCACTTCGCGTGCGACGGTCAGTCAGTTAGTTAGCTGGCTAAGGGGATGGCGCTGGCGCACCGAAAAATGGCACATTGACGCACCTGCCTGCGTGCTCCCATCTGCTGTACGGAAACTTTCATGGCTATCAGCAACGTTCAGACCGCCGCTGCCTCGGCGTCCGCTCCTCCCCAAAGCAGCCCGTTGGTGATGCGTATCATCGGCGCGGTAGCGCTGGCGCATTTGATCAACGACCTGATTCAGTCGGTGCTGCCGTCGATCTATCCGATGCTCAAAGCCAACTATGGTTTGAGCTTCACCCAAGTCGGTTTGATTACCCTGACCTTTCAACTGACAGCATCGTTGCTGCAGCCGTGGGTCGGTTATCACACTGACCGCCATCCGAAACCGTGGCTGTTGCCGGCGGGTTCGATCTGCACGCTGATTGGCATCGTGATGATGTCGGTGGTCGGCAGTTTTCCATTGATTCTGCTGGCAGCGGCGCTGATCGGTATCGGTTCCTCGACCTTTCATCCCGAGGCTTCGCGGATCGCGCGGCTGGCCTCGGGCGGGCGCTTCGGTCTGGCGCAGTCGACCTTCCAGGTCGGTGGTAACGCCGGTTCTGCGTTCGGCCCGTTGCTGGCGGCAGCGATCATCATTCCGTTCGGTCAGGGCAACGTGGCGTGGTTCGGTCTGTTCGCGGTGTTTGCGCTGTTCGTGCTGTATCGCATCAGCCGCTGGTACGCCCATCACCTGAATCTGTTCAAGCTCAAGGCCGGGCAGGCGGCGACTCACGGGTTGTCGAAGGGCAGGGTGATCAGTGCGCTGGTGGTGTTGGGGCTGTTGGTGTTTTCCAAGTATTTCTACATGGCCAGCCTCACCAGCTATTTCACCTTTTACCTGATCGAGAAGTTCGACCTGTCGGTGGCCAGTTCACAGCTGCACCTGTTCCTGTTTCTCGGCGCGGTGGCGGCGGGGACGTTCTTTGGCGGGCCGATCGGCGACAAGATCGGGCGAAAGGCGGTGATCTGGTTTTCGATCCTCGGCGTGGCGCCGTTCACGTTGCTAATGCCGCACGTCGATCTGTTCTGGACCACTGTCCTCAGCGTGGTGATCGGCTTCATTCTCGCCTCGGCGTTCTCGGCGATTGTGGTTTACGCGCAGGAACTGGTGCCGGGCAATGTCGGGATGATCGCCGGGGTGTTCTTCGGCTTGATGTTTGGTTTCGGCGGGATTGGTGCGGCGCTGCTGGGGCATCTGGCGGATGCGCACGGGATCGAGTACGTGTATTTCCTGTGCTCTTTTTTGCCGTTGTTTGGCGTGCTGGCGATCTTCCTGCCGCGCACCAAAAAAACCTGACCTACACAATTCCAACAGTGGGAGCGGGCTTGCTCGCGAATGCGGTATATCAGTCGATATTAATGTGGCTGACCCACCGCCTTCGCGAGCAAGCCCGCTCCCACAGGGGGATTGGTGGTGTTGCAAACAAATCTGTAAGGCACAAAAAAGCCGCGTATCAAACGCGGCTTTTTCTTGGGCGTGTCGCTTACACGTTGAAGCGGAAGTGCATCACGTCGCCGTCTTTGACGATGTAGTCCTTGCCTTCCAGGCGCCATTTACCGGCTTCCTTGGTACCGGCTTCACCCTTGTACTGGATGAAGTCGTTGTAGGCGATGACTTCGGCGCGGATGAAGCCTTTCTCGAAGTCGGTGTGGATCACGCCAGCAGCTTGTGGTGCGGTGGCACCGACGCGGACGGTCCAGGCGCGGACTTCTTCGACACCGGCGGTGAAGTAGGTCTGCAGGTGCAGCATTTCGTAGCCGGCGCGGATCACGCGGTTCAGGCCAGGCTCTTCCAGGCCCAGAGCCTCGAGGAACATGTCTTTTTCTTCGCCGTCATCGAGCTCGGCGATTTCCGCTTCGATCTTGTTGCACACCGGAACCACCATGGCGCCTTCTTCTTCGGCGATGGCCTTGACTACGTCCAGGTGCGGGTTGTTCTCGAAACCGTCTTCAGCGACGTTGGCGATGTACATGACCGGTTTGGTGGTCAGCAGGTGGAAGCCCTTGATCACGGCCTTCTCGTCAGCGCTCATGTTCTTCATCAGGCTGCGCGCCGGCTTGGCTTCGGTGAAGTGCGCGATCAGTTGCTCCAGCAGAGCCTTCTGAACCACGGCGTCCTTGTCACCGCCCTTGGCGTTGCGCGCGACTTTCTGCAGTTGCTTCTCGCAGCTGTCGAGGTCGGCGAAGATCAGTTCCAGGTCGATGATTTCGATGTCGCGCTTCGGGTCGACGCTGTTGGAAACGTGGATCACGTTGTCGTCTTCGAAGCAGCGCACCACGTGAGCGATGGCGTCGGTTTCGCGGATGTTGGCCAGGAACTTGTTGCCCAGGCCTTCACCTTTCGAGGCGCCGGCCACCAGGCCTGCGATGTCGACAAATTCCATGGTGGTCGGCAGGATGCGCTTCGGATTGACGATGGCCGCCAGGGCTTCCAGACGTGGGTCCGGCATCGGCACGATGCCGCTGTTCGGCTCGATGGTGCAGAAGGGGAAGTTCTCGGCCGCGATACCGGATTTGGTCAGGGCGTTGAACAGGGTGGACTTGCCGACGTTAGGCAGGCCGACGATGCCGCAATTGAATCCCATGGTGTTTCCCCTCGGATTAGAGTCAGGCCTTCTGGCTGTGCAGGTTTTTCATCGCGCGGTTCCATTCACCGGCGAGGATATCCGGCAGCACGCCGAGGGCAAAGTCGATGCTGGCATCGAGTTTTTCCTGTTCGGCGCGTGGCGCACGACCCAGGACGAAATTTGAAACCATACTGGCGACGCCCGGGTGGCCGATGCCAAGCCGCAGGCGGTAGAAAGTATTCTGATTGCCCAGTTGCGCGATGATGTCGCGCAACCCGTTGTGACCGCCATGGCCGCCGCCCTGCTTGAGCTTGGCGACGCCCGGAGGCAGGTCGAGTTCGTCGTGCGCCACCAGGATTTCTTCAGGCTTGATGCGGAAGAAACCGGCGAGTGCCGCCACGGCCTGGCCGCTGCGGTTCATGTAGGTGGTGGGAATCAGCAGACGAACATCCTGACCCTGATGCGAGTAGCGCCCGGTCAGGCCGAAATATTTGCGATCGGCCACAAGGTTCACACCTTGCGCGGCGGCGATACGCTCAACAAAAAGGGCCCCTGCGTTATGCCGGGTCTGTTCGTATTCAGCGCCTGGATTACCCAGGCCAACGATCAGTTTGATGGCAGTCACGATAGGGGCCCTTCCTTGGAGTGGTGGTTAACATCGCCGCGATCAGTGAAGGCGGCGAAAGTGGACGAAAATTGCTCATTTACCATGAATGTAAACTCCGCGTTCTCGCCCGCTTTCTCGCTACGTTCCAGTCCGCGATGTTTCACTCACTCCGACGAACAGAGTGAAATTACTCTGCTGCGCCTTCTTCGGTAGCTTCTGGAGCAACACGTGGAGCGTGGACGTTGGCTACTGCCTTGTCATCGCCGTGTGCCAGAGCAACGAACTCGACACCTTTAGGAGCTTTGAGGTCCGACAGGTGAACGATGGTGCCGATTTCAGCGTTAGCCAGGTCGACTTCGATGAACTCAGGCAGGTCTTTTGGCAGGCAGGAAACTTCGATCTCGGCAACAACGTGCGAGATTTCGCCGCCTTTCTTCACTGGAGCAGCTTCGTTGATGAAGTGCACAGGAACGATAGCGGTCAGTTTCTGGCCAGCTACAACGCGTACGAAGTCAGCGTGCATCACGTGGCCTTTGGCCGGGTGACGTTGCAGGGCTTTGATGACGACGTTTTGTTTCTTGCCACCAACGTTCAGCTCGATGATGTGGCTGTAAGCCGCTTCGTTTTCGAGCAGTTTGGCAACTTCTTTGGCCAGCATGCTGATGGATTCAGGGGCTTTGTCGCCACCGTAAACAACAGCTGGAACCAGAGCGGCGAGACGACGCAGGCGGCGGCTCGCACCTTTCCCCAGGTCGGAACGCACTTCAGCATTCAGAGTAAAATCGTTCATTTTGTATCTCCAAAATAGCCATGGCCGAGTGGCGTTTGCGACCAGCGCCAAACACGGTATGGGCAAAAAAGCCCCGCCCCGACAGGAATGCCGGGGCGGGGCGCTTTTCGTCAACGAGACATTTCGAGAAGGGCAGGGCCCTTAACGGAACATCGCGCTGATCGATTCTTCATTGCTGATGCGGCGAACCGCTTCGGCAACAACCGGTGCGATATCCAGTTGACGGATACGTGCACAGGCTTGTGCTGCAGCGGACAGCGGGATGGTGTTAGTCACCACCAGCTCGTCCAGCACGGAATTTTCGATATTCTCGATGGCCCGGCCCGACAGCACAGGGTGTGTGCAGTAGGCAAAGACCTTGGCTGCGCCATGCTCTTTCAGGGCCTTGGCCGCGTGGCACAGAGTGCCGGCGGTATCGACCATGTCATCGACCAGAATGCAGGTACGCCCTTCGACATCACCGATGATATGCATCACTTCAGAGTGATTGGCTTTCTCACGGCGTTTGTCGATGATCCCGAGATCCACGCCCAGGGATTTGGCAACAGCCCGTGCACGCACGACGCCACCAATGTCCGGGGACACGATCATCAGGTTTTCGAAGCGCTGATCTTCAATGTCATCCACCAGAACCGGGGAGCCGTAGATGTTATCTACAGGAATATCGAAGAAACCCTGAATCTGGTCAGCATGCAGATCAACCGTGAGAACACGGTCGATGCCGACTACGGTAAGCATGTCAGCAACGACTTTCGCGCTGATAGCCACACGTGCGGAACGCGGACGACGATCCTGACGGGCATAACCAAAATAAGGAATAACAGCAGTAATACGAGTAGCCGAGGAGCGGCGGAAGGCATCAGCCATCACTACCAGTTCCATCAGGTTATCGTTGGTCGGAGCGCAAGTCGGCTGAATAATGAAAACGTCTTTACCGCGAACGTTTTCATTGATCTCGGCAGTAATTTCGCCGTCGGAGAATTTACCGACAGAGATGTCACCGAGAGGGATATGCAGCTGACGTACAACACGCCGAGCCAGATCGGGGTTAGCGTTCCCCGTAAAGACCATCATCTTGGACACGCGCAGTACCTAGAGGCTGAGGGTAACCTGGATGAGTATAGAAAATGGCAGGGGCGGCTGGATTCGAACCAACGCATGGCAGGATCAAAACCTGCTGCCTTACCGCTTGGCGACGCCCCTGTATCTGTTGCTTCAAGTGCCTGGCACTTGATTCCTTTTAGAGCAGACTTTGCAGCTTGCGATGCAACATCGAAACGTTGCTTCCTTTTGCTACAAACCCTGTAAGGGTCTCTGTCAGAAGGGCCGAGACTTTATCAGCTTCAGCTTTGCTTGGGAAGCCCCCAAACACACAACTTCCAGTTCCGGTGAGTTTTGCTTCGGTAAATTTACCTAACAAATCCAATGCGTTACGTACTTCTGGATAACGCCTTGCAACCACCGGCAAGCAGTCATTTCGACTGTTTCCCTCGGGAACGGGGCGCACTTTAATGGGCGGCGTGTTACGTGTCAACAAAGGATCGGAAAAAATTTCTGCCGTACTTACAGAGACTTGCGGCACAAGCACCAGATACCACGGTTCTTCGGGGTCGACCGGGGTCAGTTTCTCGCCCACGCCCTCGGCAAAAGCCGCGTGACCACGGACGAAAACCGGCACGTCGGCGCCGAGCGACAGGCCCAGCGCGGCGAGGCGATCTTCATCCCAGCCCAGTTGCCACAAGTGATTGAGGCCGAGCAGGGTGGTCGCCGCATTCGAGCTGCCGCCACCGATGCCGCCGCCCATGGGCAGCACCTTGTCGATCCAGATGTCGATGCCGAGTGTGCAGCCGGACTGTTGCTGCAGCATTTTCGCCGCGCGCACGATCAGGTTGCTGTCGTGGGGCACGCCAGCGAATTCGGTGTGCAGATGAATCACGCCGTCATCGCGCACGGCGAAGGTGATTTCGTCGCCGTAATCGACAAACTGAAACAGCGTCTGCAGTTCGTGGTAGCCATCTGCGCGGCGCCCGAGAATGTGCAGCATCAGGTTGAGCTTGGCCGGCGACGGCAGCGTAAGACGTGGAGCGGTCATGCTTTATTGCCCCAATTTACGCGGTTGCCAGGTCTTGATCACCAGCGTCACGTCCAGATCGGTGCCGTGCAGTTTGATCCGCTCGGGCAGCCAGTAACCGTTCTGCTCGGCGTAGCTGAGGTACTCGACCTTCCAGCCGTCCTGTTCCAGATTGGCCAGGCGACTGTCGTTATCGAGGGTCAGACGGCTTTTGCTGCTGGGGGCCGGCAGGCCACGGACCCACCAGGCCAGATTGGATACCGGCAGCTTCCAGCCGAGTTGCTCTTCGAGCAGCGCTTCCGGTGACTCGGAGTCATAGCGGCCCTGATTGGCGACTTCCAGCGAAACCTTGCCCGGGCGCCCGGTCAGACGTGCCGCGCCACGACCCAGCGGGCCGGACAGGCGAATGTCGTAGTAGTCCTGACGTTGCAGCCAGAACAGCGTGCCGCTGCCGGAGTCTTTCGGCGCGCGAATGCCGATCTTGCCGTCGATCTGCCAGCCGTCGAGGCCGGCCAGCTGTTGTTTGTTCGCGGCCCACTGAGCCGGACTGCCGTGGCCCTCGACCGATTCGCGAGCGCCGAAGCCCGCGCAACCGGCGAGCAGGGCGATGAAGCTGAAAACAATAACGTGGCGCAAAAACATGAGTTAAAGAGTCTCGGATCCGGTCAGGCGCTTGATGGTGCTGCGCAGGATGGTGCTGTCGGGCTGATCTTTGAGGTACTTGCCCCAGACTTGTTTGGCCTCGCGCTGATTGCCCTTGACCCACAACACTTCGCCCAGGTGCGCGGCGACTTCGTGGTCCGGGAAACGCTCGAGCGCCTGACGCAGATATTTCTCGGCGTCGTCCAGATTGCCCATGCGGAAATTCACCCAGCCGAGGCTGTCGAGTACCGCCGGGTCTTCCGGATTGATCTGGTGCGCCTGTTCGATCAGGGCCTTGGCTTCAGCGTAGCGGGTGGTGCGATCGGACAGGGTGTAGCCCAGCGCATTGAGCGCCATGGCGTTGTCCGGGTCGCGCTTGATGATCAGGCGCAGGTCTTTTTCCATCTGTGCCAGATCATTGCGTTTTTCCGCGAGCATGGCCCGGGTGTAGAGCAGATTCAGATCGTCCGGGTATTGCTGCAACGCTTTATCCAGGGTTTTCCAGGCCTTGTCGTCCTGTTTGTTGGCCGACAGGGTTTCGGATTCGATCAGATACAGCTGGATCGCGTAATCCGGCTGGGCATCGCGTTCGGCGGCGAGTTTGCTCTGGGCTTCGGCGGTCTTGCCGTTGTTCATCAGAATATCGGCCTGACGCAGTTGCGCCGGCAGATAGTCATTGCCAGGGCCGACCTGCGCGTATTCGATCAGCGCGCCCTGCGGGTCGTTGCGTTCTTCGGCGATGCGACCCAGGTTCAGGTGCGCCGAGTCAACGTGGCTTTCCCGGGCGATCAGGTCTTCCAGGTAACCCTTGGCCTCGTCCCAGGCCTTGGCTTCCAGGCACACCAGTGCCAGCGAATAACGCAGTTCGTCGTCTTCCGGGTATTGCTGAACGAGGGTGGAGAACTCGACCTTGGCGTCATCCATCCGGTCCTGTTCAACCAGCGTGCGCGCATAAGTCAGGCGCAGGCGTTTGTCGTCCGGGTATTTCTTGATGCTTTTCCGCAACAGCGGCAGGGCTTCGTCGCCACGATTCATGGTTTGCAGCAGACGCGCGCGCAGCAGGATCGGCGCAATCTCGCCTTCTTCCGGCGGGTTGTCTTCGAGCAGTGTCAGGGCGGCTTTATTGTCGCCATCCTGTTGCAGCAGCAGGGCCTTGCCGAAAATCAGCTGGCTGTTCTTCGGGTGGCGCTGTAGCAGACGGTCGAAACTTTTCATCAGGCCGTTGCGGGTTTCCTGATCGGTATCGGCGGCCGACAGCGCGAGGAAGTCGAAATGGGTGTCGCCCTTGCCCTGCAGGACTTTCTCCATATAGACCATGGAGTCGTCATAACGCCCGGCGCGGGCCAGTTGTACGGCGGCGGCGCGTTGCGCTTCAAGGTCGTCCGGGGCGTTTTTTGCCCAGATCAGTGCGGTATCCAGCGCAGGCTGGTCGGCACCGAGATATTCGGCGATGCGGAACGCGCGCTCGGAAACCCCCGGGTCCTGAGTATTGATCGCCTGGGTCACGTAGTTGTCCAGGGCAATGTCGAACCGATTGCGCTGGCCGGCGAGTTCGGCGCTCAGCAGGCTGAAAACGGTTTCCTCGCTGAACGAGCTGTAAACCTTGGGTTTTTCAGGCGCGGGCGTGGTGTCTTCGACCGGCGGGGTACCGTCCGGCGAAACGGGTGCCATGGCCTGGCAGCCGCTGAGGAAGACAAAAGCAAGGAGCAACGCGGAAGATCTATTCATATAGGAAGAGGACGACTAACCTGCGGTCGGATCATCATGACACAAGCCTTCGGCCAAACATAACCGAGTCTCGAATGTGGCCTTTATAGTGGCCGACAATTGGGACAATAGTCAGCGGTAGTTGTTCTGAATCTGACGAAGTAGGACAATTGCCGGCTTCACGTCACCATCAGCGACCTTGAATGGCCTTCCTTGCACTCGGTATTAACCACAAGACTGCTTCAGTAGACGTCCGCGAGCGCGTGGCCTTTACCCCTGAGCAGCTGGTGGAGGCCTTGCAGCAGCTCTGCCGACTCACCGACAGCCGCGAAGCTGCGATCCTCTCCACCTGCAATCGCAGTGAGCTGTATATAGAACAGGATCAGGTTTCGGCTGATCTGGTTCTGCGCTGGCTGGCCGATTATCACCATTTAAGCCTCGATGAGCTGCGCGCGAGTGCTTATGTGCATGAAGATGATGCGGCAGTTCGTCACATGATGCGCGTCGCCTCCGGGCTCGACTCGCTGGTGCTGGGCGAACCGCAGATTCTCGGCCAGATGAAATCGGCCTACGCCGTGGCGCGTGAGGCCGGGACCATCGGCCCGCTGCTGGGGCGGCTATTTCAAGCGACATTCAATGCCGCCAAGCAAGTGCGTACCGACACCGCCATCGGCGAAAACCCGGTGTCCGTGGCGTTTGCCGCGGTCAGCCTGGCCAAGCAGATTTTCAGCGACCTGCAACGCAGCCAGGCCCTGCTGATCGGTGCCGGCGAGACCATCACGCTGGTCGCCCGCCATTTGCATGAGCTGGGGGTCAAGCGCATCGTGGTCGCCAACCGTACGCTGGAGCGCGCCAGCCTTCTGGCCGAGCAGTTCGGCGCGCACGCGGTGCTGCTCTCGGACATTCCGGCGGAGCTGGTGCGTAGCGATATCGTGATCAGTTCGACCGCCAGCCAATTGCCCATCCTCGGCAAGGGCGCGGTGGAAAGCGCGCTGAAGCAGCGCAAGCACAAACCGATCTTCATGGTCGACATCGCCGTACCCCGCGACATCGAGCCGGAAGTCGGCGAACTCGACGACGTTTACCTGTACAGCGTCGATGATCTGCACGAAGTGGTCGCCGAGAACCTCAAAAGTCGTCAGGGTGCAGCCCAGGCGGCGGAAGAGATGGTCTCGGTCGGTGCCGACGATTTCATGGTGCGCCTGCGCGAGCTGGCGGCCGTCGATGTGCTCAAGGCCTATCGGCAACAGAGTGAACGTCTGCGCGACGAGGAGCTGCAAAAAGCCCTGCGCCTGCTGGCCAACGGCGGCAACGCCGAAGATGTGCTCGGGCAACTGGCCCGCGGCCTGACCAATAAACTGTTGCATGCGCCCAGCGTGCAATTGAAAAAGCTTTCTGCCGAAGGCCGCCTCGATGCGCTGGCCATGGCCCAGGAACTCTTTGCCCTCGAGGGCTCACCGGATAGTTTTTCGGATAAAAAACCGCAATGAAAGCGTCACTGCTCAACAAGCTGGACACCCTCCAGGACCGTTTCGAGGAACTGACCGCGCTGCTCGGCGACGGCGAAGTCATTGCCGATCAGGCCAAATTCCGCGCCTATTCCAAGGAATACGCCGAACTCGAGCCGGTGGTACAAGGCTACAAAAAGCTGCTCGGCGTACAAAGTGATCTTGAAGGCGCCCAGGCGCTGCTCAAGGACAGCGACCCGGACATGCGTGAAATGGCCGTGGAAGAAGTCCGCGAAGCCAAGGAATTGCTGATCAGGCTGGAAGATGATCTGCAGCGCATGTTGCTGCCCAAGGATCCCAATGACGGTCGTAACGTCTTTCTCGAAATTCGCGCCGGTACCGGTGGCGACGAAGCGGCGATCTTCTCCGGCGATCTGTTCCGCATGTACTCGCGTTACGCCGAACGACGTGGCTGGCGCGTGGAGATTCTTTCGGAAAACGAAGGCGAGCACGGTGGCTATAAAGAAGTCATCGCCCGCATTGAAGGCGACAACGTTTACGGCAAGCTGAAATTCGAGTCCGGCGCGCACCGCGTACAGCGTGTACCCGCCACCGAATCCCAGGGCCGTATCCACACCTCGGCCTGCACCGTGGCGGTGTTGCCCGAGCCGGACGAACGGGAAGCCATCGAGATCAACCCGGCGGATCTGCGTGTCGACACTTACCGCTCCTCCGGGGCCGGTGGTCAGCACGTCAACACCACCGACTCGGCAATCCGCATCACGCACATACCGACCGGCACCGTCGTCGAGTGTCAGGAAGAACGTTCCCAGCACAAGAACCGTGCCCGGGCGATGGCCTGGCTGTCGGCCAAGCTCAACGATCAGCAAACCGCAGCGGCGGCGAATGCGATTGCCAGCGAGCGTAAGTTGCTGGTCGGTTCCGGTGACCGTTCCGAGCGCATTCGAACGTACAACTTTGCCCAGGGCCGGGTCACCGACCATCGCGTCAACCTGACCCTGTACTCCCTCGATGAAATCCTCGCCGGTGGCGTTGAAGCGGTGATCGAGCCTTTGCTGGCCGAATACCAGGCCGACCAACTTGCAGCGATAGGTGAATAAATGACCATCATCGCCAGTCTGTTGCGCGCTGCCGAATTGCCGGACTCGCCCACCGCGCGCCTGGATGCCGAATTGCTCCTGGCAGCGGCACTGGGCAAATCGCGGAGCTTCCTGCACACCTGGCCCGAGCGCATCGTACCCAGCGAAGCGGTGCTGATTTTTACCGAGTACCTGCAACGGCGTCGAAGTGGCGAGCCGGTGGCCTACATCCTTGGTCAGCAGGGGTTCTGGAAGCTCGATCTGGAAGTGGCGCCGCACACTCTGATCCCGCGCCCGGACACCGAATTGCTGGTCGAGGCCGCACTGGAACTGCTGGCGGCAACGCCGGCGAAAGTCCTCGATCTGGGCACCGGCAGCGGCGCGATTGCCCTGGCCCTGGCCAGCGAGCGTCCGGCGTGGAACGTCACGGCGGTGGATCGCGTGCTGGAAGCCGTGGCCCTCGCCGAACGCAATCGTCAGCGCCTGAACCTGAACAACGCTACGGTGCTGAGCAGCCACTGGTTCAGCGCCCTCGAAGACCAGCGTTTCCATCTGATCATCAGCAATCCGCCGTACATTGCGGCTGCCGATCCGCATCTGGTCGAGGGCGACGTGCGCTTCGAACCGGCCAGTGCGCTGGTGGCCGGTGTCGACGGGCTCGACGATCTGCGCCTGATCGTCGCCCAAGCCCCGGATCATCTGGAAGCCGGCGGCTGGCTGATGCTCGAACACGGCTATGATCAAGCCGAAGCCGTACGCGATCTGCTGCTCACTCGCGGTTTTGAACAAGTCCACAGCCGCACCGATCTGGGCGGCCATCAACGGATCAGCCTGGGGCGTCTGCCGTGCTGAATGATCAGGAATTGCTGCGCTACAGCCGGCAGATTCTACTGCAACACATCGATATCGATGGGCAACTGAAGCTGAAGGACAGCCGTGTGCTGATTGTCGGCCTCGGCGGTCTCGGTGCGCCGGTGGCGCTGTATCTGGCGGCGGCCGGTGTCGGTGAGTTGCATCTGGCGGATTTCGACACGGTCGACCTGACCAACCTGCAGCGCCAGATCATTCATGACACCGACAGCGTCGGCATGAGCAAGGTCGACTCGGCGCTCAAGCGCCTGAGCGCGATCAATCCCGAGATTAAACTGGTGCCTCATCGTCAGGCGCTGGACGAGGATTCCCTGGCCGCCGCCGTGTCGGCGGTGGATCTGGTGCTCGACTGCTCCGATAACTTCTCCACCCGCGAGGCGGTCAACGCCGCGTGTGTGGCAGCGCGCAAACCGCTGGTCAGCGGCGCGGCGATTCGTCTGGAAGGGCAGTTGTCGGTGTTCGACCCGCGCCGCCCGGAAAGTCCGTGCTACCACTGCCTGTACGGGCATGGCAGCGAAGCCGAACTGACGTGCAGCGAAGCCGGCGTGGTCGGGCCCCTGGTGGGGCTGGTCGGCAGCCTGCAGGCGCTTGAAGCGTTGAAAGTGCTGGTCGGTTTTGGCGAACCGTTGGTGGGTCGTTTGCTGTTGATCGATGCCTTGGGTTCGCGCTTCCGTGAATTGCGGGTCAAGCGTGATCCGGGGTGCAGCGTCTGTGGTTCGCAGCATGCGTGAGGCGCCGATCGCGGTGTTCGATTCCGGTGTCGGCGGCTTGTCGGTACTGGCTGAAATCCAGCGTTTGCTGCCCCATGAATCACTGCTGTATTTCGCCGATTGCGGGCATATTCCCTACGGCGAGAAAACCCCGGAGTTCATCCGCCAGCGCTGCAATGTGATGGCCGGTTTTTTCCGTGAGCAGGGCGCCAAGGCCCTGGTGATCGCCTGCAACACGGCGACGGTGGCCGCAGTTGCCGATCTGCGCCGGGATTTCCCCGAGTGGCCGATCGTTGGCATGGAGCCAGCGGTCAAACCCGCAGCTGCCGCCACCCGCAGCGGTGTGGTTGGCGTACTCGCCACCACCGGCACGTTGCAGAGTGCCAAGTTCGCCGCGTTGCTCGACCGCTTCGCCGCTGACGTTCGCGTCATCACCCAGCCGTGCCCCGGTCTGGTGGAACTGATTGAAAGCGGTGATCTGCACAGCGCCGAGTTGCGCACGTTGCTGCAGCACTACGTTGATCCGCTGCTGGCCAACGGTTGCGACACGATCATTCTCGGTTGCACTCACTATCCGTTTCTCAAGCCGATGCTCAAGACGATGACTCCCGACAGCATCAGCCTGATTGACACTGGCGCAGCCGTAGCGCGGCAACTGCAACGGTTGCTGGCCGAACGTGATCTGCTCGCCAAGGGGCCGAACCGCCCGGTCAGATTCTGGACCAGTGCCGACCCCGCGTTCTTCCGCAAGACCCTGCCCCTGTTGGGTCAGGTTGCCGGCGACGTCGAAAAATTCAGCTTGTAAAAAAAATGTGAAATAACTAAAAAAACAGCTGAACTTCTAATCAGGCGCTAGCTTCTATAGCGATGAGTTATCTAGAAAACCAAACGATCGTTCCGGAAAAGGAAGTTTCAAAGTGAAGCGACTATTCTGCTTGGCCGCGATTGCGGCCGCACTGATGGGGCAAAGTATTACCGCGCAAGCTGCAGGTGTTGAATTTGCAGTGGGTGCGACCAGCGATTCGACCATGACTTATCGCCTGGGCATGAATTTCGATTGGGACAAGAGCTGGCTGCAAAGTGATGTCGGTCGCCTGACCGGTTACTGGAGCGGCGCTTACACTTACTGGGAAGGTGACAAGACTTCCAGCAACAACAGCCTGTCGTTCTCGCCGGTGTTCGTTTACGAGTTTGCCGGTCAGTCGGTCAAGCCGTACGTTGAAGCGGGCATTGGTGTCGCAGCGTTCTCCAACACCAAGTATGAAAGCAACAACATCGGCGGCTCTTTCCAGTTCGAAGACCGTATCGGTTTTGGTCTGCGCTTCAATGGCGGGCATGAAGTAGGGATTCGGGCGACGCACTATTCCAACGCCGGCCTGGCCAGCAGCAACGACGGTGTAGAAAGCTACGCGCTGCATTACACGATGCCGCTGTAACAGATCCGAACCTGACCCTCTGTGGGAGCGAGCCTGCTCGCGAAAGCAATTTCTCATTCAACGAAGATGTTGACTGTAAGAACCGCTTTCGCGAGCAGGCTCGCTCCCACATTGGTTTTGTGTTGCTTGAAAGATCAGCGGTAAGCAGTGGCAATGCCTTTGCGTTCTTCAATGCACTCCGGTGCACCCATCTCGAATTCGCGACAGATCAGCGGACGTTTCTCATAGATCGTGCACATCATGCTGTCGCGATCCAGCGCCGCACACCAGCCGTCGTCCAGCCGCAGCATCACTTCACCACCCCACTCATCGGTATCGATAAAGCGTTCAGGTACGCCGGTGTCGGTGATCAGCATCACTTCGAGCTGGCAACAGCACGCTGCGCAGGTCGAACAGGTGACTGCTGGCTCGGTGATTTGCTGGTGGGGAATGGTTTTCATGCTGCGCAGTGTAAGGCAGCCACCGGTTGCTGTGTGAAAGGCCTGACAGACGCTCAGTGGCTCAGGCGCCGTGCCATGAAATGCAGCAGCGGAAACAGCAGCGCCCACAGCAGGCCGATGCCGATCAGGGTCGGCACTTCACCGTAAGGAAATTGCACGCCGGCCAAACGTCCGCCGCCGTAATAGGACACGGCGCCGCCCACCGCGCCGAGCACGCTGGTCAGCCACCACGGGCGGGCGCTCCATTGCAGACAGTGACGCAACGTGGTCGCGAGCAAGGCCCAGAGCAGCATCAGCCACAGCGGAATCAGTGGCGACAGGTCCTGGAATTCGAACACGCCGGCAGCGCGCAACAGACTGTCTACGGCTGTACCGACAAGCACCACGCTGAGGATCAAACGACCTTCCTCCGCCCAACTGCTGATCCAGCCCAGATGAATCACCAGCACCGCCAGCGCCAGCAGCAGCCAGAGACTGTCGCCGCCGATCACGCAGGCCAGCCAGCCGACCTGGAACAGCACGGCATTGATCAGCCGCTCAAGCATCGAAGCGTCCGAGCAACGGCGCCGGCATCGCGGCCGGTTTGGCCAGCAGCAGTTGCGCGGTGCCGATGGTGCGCTCCAGAAACCCGCCCTCGCAGTAGCACAGGTAAAACTCCCACAGTCGCAGGAAGTAATCGTCGTAACCCAACTCGCTCAAGCGGCCATGGGCGCGGCGAAAGTTTTCGTGCCACAGGCGCAGGGTGCGGGCGTAGTGCAGGCCGAAATCTTCCATGTGCAGCAGGTTCATGTCGGTTTCGCGGCTGACCACTTCAAGCATTTTCTGCACGCTGGGCAGGGCGCCGCCGGGGAAGATGTAGCGCTGGATGAAGTCGACGCCGCGCTTGGCCTGCTCGTAGCGCTGCTCGCGGATGGTGATCGCCTGCAACAGCATCAGGCCGTTGCTCTTGAGCAGGTGCGCGCATTGCTTGAAATAGGTGGGCAGGAAGCGGTGACCGACCGCTTCGATCATCTCGATCGACACCAGTTTGTCGTATTCGCCGGTGAGGTCGCGGTAGTCGGTGAGCAGCAGTGTTACCCGATCCTGCAACCCCAGTGCTTCAATGCGCCTGGCGGTAAACGCGTACTGCTCTTTCGACAGCGTCGTGGTGGTGACACGGCAGCCGTAGTGCTGCGCGGCGTAGAGCGCCATGCTACCCCAACCGGTGCCGATCTCCAGCAGATGATCCTCGGGTTTGAGCGCGAGCTTCTGGCAGATCCGTTCCAGCTTGTTCAACTGAGCCTGTTCCAGGCTGTCGTCGGGACTGAGGAACTGCGCCGCCGAATACATCATGGTCGGGTCGAGAAACTGTTCGAACAGATCGTTGCCGAGGTCATAGTGCGCCGCGATGTTTTTCTGCGACCCCTTGCGCGTGTTGCGGTTGAGCCAGTGCAGGCCTTGCACCAGCGGCCGGCTGAGGCGGGCCAGACCGCGCTCCATGGCGTCGAGCACGTCAAGGTTGCTGACGAACACGCGCACGACCGCCGTCAGGTCCGGCGAACTCCAGTAACCGTGGATAAACGCTTCGCCGGCACCAATCGATCCATTGCCGGCGACCATGCCCCACACCGCTGCATCCTGCACATGGATTTCGCCGAGCAGGTGGCTGCCCGGCGTGCCGAACATCAGGCGTTCGCCATCCTCGACCACCAGCAATTGCCCGTGTTTGAGCTGACTGAGTTGCCGCAAAACGCCGCGACGCAGCAGCGAACCGGTCAAACCGTTGGTGCTGAAGCGACTGACCGACAGGCTAGAGGATTTCATGGCGGTGCTCCTTGGGAGGCACAGTGGCGATCTGAAAGCTGCCGTCGGCAGCCTGATGAGCAAAAATCGGAGCACGCTTGAGCAACAGGCGCACGGCTTGCCAATAAATCGCCAGGCAGGTTTTCGCGGTCATCCACGGAAAACGTCGCAAGTAGCGGTGCAGGCTGTGGCGGTCGAGGGGTTCGCGCTGCAGATTGAGCGTGGCGTCGAACAGCTTGTGCTCACCCTGCCAGTCGGCCATGTGCACGCCGAGCTTTTGCGCAGCCGGGCTGAAGCTCATGCGGTACTCGAGGTCACGCGGCAAAAACGGCGAGACATGAAAGGCCTTGGCCACGGCGAAGTGCTGGTGAAAGTCTTGCAGGTTGGTCGGTGTGCGGGCCGGCAGCACGTAGTGATAACGTTCGCGCCACGGCGTGTTGGTGACTTCGCAGAGAATCGCCGCCAGTTGCCCGTCGGCCTCGTGGCAATAAAAGAAGCTCACCGGATTGAACGCCAGACCCCAACTGCGCGGTTGGGTCAGCAGGCAGATCGAACCCTGCGGTTGATGGCCGATGGCGACGCCGACTTGCTGGCGCACCGCATCGATCAGGCGCATGCCGCTGCCGGTGAAGGTTTTCAGGTAGTCGGTTTCGCGAAACGAAAACGGTGCAAAGCGGCTGCGACTGGCAAACGGTGACAGGCCGAACACGGCGTCCTGTTCCGCCAGATCGAGGTACAACAGACCGATCCGGTAACGGAATTCGTGGCGTCTGGGCGAAAAGCGCCGATGGCCAATCCAGCCGCTGTACAGGGCGCTGTTCATAAGCTTTCCCCGAACGCGGCGGCCACGCGCAACGCGCTGACCACGCCGTCCTCATGAAAGCCGTTGGCCCAGTAGGCGCCGCAATAATGGGTGTGCTGCTGACCGTCGAGTTCGGCCCAGCGGTTTTGCGCCGCCACAGCCGCGAGGCTGAATTGCGGGTGGGCGTAGGTGTATTTGGCGAGCACCTTGAACGGGCTGATCCCGGCGCTCTGATTGAGGCTGACGCAGAACGTGGTGTCGCTCTGAATGCCCTGCAGGATGTTCATGTCGTAAGTGACGGCCGCGTGGGTATGGCCGGCGCCGCTCAAGCGATAGTTCCAGCTGGCCCACGCCAGTTTGCGGGTCGGCAGCAGACGGGTATCGGTATGCAGCACGACTTCGTTATCGGCATAGGGCAGGGCGCCGAGGATCGAGCGTTCCGCCTGGCTTGGCGTGCCAAGCAATTGCAGGGCCTGGTCGCTGTGGCAGGCAAGCACGACTTTGTCGAAACGCTCGATGCCGGCCGGGCTGTGGATAACAACGCCGTGTTCATCGCGATCGATGCGCGTCACCGGGCAGCTGAGGCGGATCTTGTCGTGGAACGCCGCAGTCAACGGCGCAATGTAGGCACTGGAGCCGCCCTCGATCACCTGCCATTGCGGGCGATCACTGACTGACAGCAGGCCATGATTCTTGAAGAAGCGCACAAAGAATTGCAGCGGGAAATTGAGCATCTCGGCCATCGGCATCGACCAGATCGCCGAGCCCATCGGCACGATGTAATGCAGGATGAAACGTTCGCCATAACCGCCAGCCTTGAGGTAATCGTCGAGCGTGGTATCGGCGGCAATGCGTTGTTCGGCGAGGTCGCGCTGGGCTTCTTTATTGAAGCGCAGGATGTCGCGCAACATGCCCCAGAACCCCGGGGACAGCAGGTTGCTGCGCTGGGCGAAGAGGCTGTTGAGGTTGTTGCCGTTGTATTCCAGACCGGTGTCCGGGTCGGTGACCGAGAAGCTCATTTCCGTCGGTTTGAACGACACGCCGAGCTGGCCGAGCAATCGAATGAAGTTCGGATAGGTCCAGTCGTTGAACACGATGAACCCAGTGTCGACCGCGTATTCGCGGCCATCGACGGTTACCTGCACGGTGTGCGTGTGACCGCCGACCCAGTCGCTGGCCTCGAACACCGTGATGTCGTGTCGGCGATTGAGCAGGTGAGCGCAGGTCAGGCCGGCGATTCCGCTGCCGACAATGGCAATCTTCATATCGGGTCTCGCAGCGGTGGGTTGCTGCGCACCATGCGCTTGCCGATCGCCAGTTGCAGGCGCGCCGGCAGCTTCGACAATGGCCACAGCGCCGCCATGAACAGTGCCGGAAAGGCGATCTCCAGCGGACGATCCTTGAGTTTGGCGAAAATATGCCGCGCCGCTTTATCCACAGGCCAGCTCAACGGCATCGGGAAGTCATTCTTGGCGGTCAGCGGGGTTTCGACAAAACCCGGGCTGATGATGGTGACATCGATGCCCTCGACGGCCAGATCGATCCGCAGCGATTCGAACAGATAGCGCAGCCCTGCCTTCGACGCGCCATAGGCTTCGGCCCGAGGCAGCGGCAGGTAGGTCACGGAACTGGCCATGCCGATCAGATGCGGCGCGGTGCCTTTGCGCAGCAACGGCAGGGCCGCTTCGATGCAGTAACTGCTGGCGAGCAGGTTGGTGCGCACCACATGTTCGATGATCGAGGCATCGAACTGTCGCGCATCGACGTACTCGCAGGTGCCGGCATTGAGAATTACGCTGTCGAGCGAGCCCCAGGCCTGTTCGATCTGCTGGCCGATTTCGCGCACGGTCTGACTGTTGGTCAGATCGCCGGCCACCACCAGCACTTGCCCCGGATAACGTTGCGACAGCACTTTGAGCGGTGCCACCTGACGCGAACTGACAGCCAGATGCGCGCCGCTTTTCAGAATCTCTTCAGCCAGTGCTGCGCCGATGCCACTGCTGGCACCGGTCAGCCAATAACGCCGTGGAGGTGTACGACTCATCCCATTCTCCTTTTCAACCAGGCGATCACCCGGCCCAATACGGGTAAATGTTCATACAGCATGGCCCCGGCATCGAAATAATCCCGGTGGCGATAAACCTTGTCGCGCCACAGCAGGTGCGAACACCCGGCGACGCGAATCAATTGACCACCGGCCAGACGCGGGTGGCGGTAACTCATGACCCAGCGCAGGTAACCTTCACCGTCAGCGATCTGGTCGAAGCCGTGGAAATCGAAGCGCAGTTCGCTGACGTTGGCGTACAGCTCGCTGAAGTAATGTCGCAGTTGCACCAGCCCCTGCACTTCATGCAGCGGGTCGGTGAAGTGAATGTCATCGCTGTACAGCTCGCCCAGACGTTGCAAGTTGTCTTTGTTCAACTCGGCGAACTGGCGGGCGAAGCGGCGCAGGAATTCACTCATGAACTTCTTCCATAGACGAGCGCGACGGCAGGTTCTTGAACGCCGCCAGCGCGCGTTCGCGCGAAGCGCCGAGATTGACGATCGGCGCCGGATAATCCGCCACGCCGAACAGTCCGCCGGCGCTGGCCGGGTTGTGTACTTCCTTCTTGTTCAGGCCGGCCAGCTCAGGCAGCCAGTGCTTGATGAACAGGCCTTCGCTGTCGAATTTTTCCGATTGGCTCAGCGGATTGAAGATGCGGAAGTACGGCGCCGAATCGGTGCCGGTCGAAGAACTCCATTGCCAGCCACCGTTGTTCGCCGCCAGATCGCCGTCGATCAGGTGGCGCATGAAAAAGCGCTCGCCTTCACGCCAGTCGATCAGTAGATTCTTGGTCAGGAACATCGCCACAATCATCCGCAGACGGTTGTGCATCCAGCCGGTTTCCAGCAGTTGGCGCATGGCCGCATCGATGATCGGCAAACCGGTGCGCGCCTCTTGCCAGGCCGCCAGATCGTCCGGCGCATCACGCCAGGCCAGGGCTTCGGTTTCCGGGCGAAATGCGCGGTGGCGCGAAACCCGTGGGTAGCCCACCAGAATGTGTTTGTAGAACTCGCGCCACAGCAGCTCGTTGATCCAGGTCACCGCGCCGACCTTGCCGCTGTCGAACTCGCCCTGATTGCTTTGCAAGGCCGCATGCAGGCATTGGCGCGGCGAAATCACCCCGGCGGCGAGGTACGCGGAAAGTTGACTGGTGCCGGGTTTGGCCGGGAAGTCGCGTTCGCTCTGGTAGTAGTCGATCTGCGCGTCGGCGAAGGTGTCGAGACGGCGCCGGGCTTCCTGTTCGCCGGCCGGCCACAGTGTGCGCAAAGACTCGCTCGGCGTTGCAAAACCGGCGACGGATGCCGGCACCGGATCGCTGTCAATGTTCAGCTTTGCCTGTTTGCCGGGCGTCTTGACCAGCGCCGGCATCGAGCGGTGCAGGCGTTCATAGCAGACCTTGCGGAACTGGCTGAACACCTGAAAGTAGGTTTCGGTTTTGGTCAGTACCGTGCCGGGCTTGAACAGCAGTTGGTCAAGGTAGCTGTGGAAAGCGATGCCTTTGGTCTTCAGGGCCACCGCCACCGCGGCGTCGCGCTGGCTTTCGTGGATGCCATATTCTTCGTTGACGTGCACAGCTTGAATATTCAATTGCACACAAAGTTCGAGCAGCACCGCCGGGGCCTGATCCCAATGATTGGCGGTGCGCAGCAGCAACGGGATGTTCAGCTCGCCGAGGCGACTGCTCAGCTCACGCAGGTTGCGCAGCCAGAAGTCGACCTTGCACGCGGCGTCGTCATGTTCCAGCCATTGCTGCGGGCTCAACAGATACACGGCAACCGTCGGGCCGCGCGCTGCGGCGGCCGCGAGGGCGGTGTTGTCATGTAGGCGCAGGTCGCTGCGCAGCCAGATCAATTGCATCGCGGTTTCCATCAAATCAGCCCACGCTGAACCAGTTCCTGATGTGCCGAGAGCGGGTCTTCGGCCAGGATCAGATCAGCGATCTCAGGGGTTCTTACGGACAACTCGGTCTGGTGGATGCATACCGTTGGTCCGACGAGCATTTTTGCAGTGCCGATGCCATTCAGCAGTTTTGGCAGCTGCGCCAGATTCATCGCCTTGCTGGAATACAGCAGCACTCCCCGCGCTTGCAGATGATCGACCGCCAGCGCCAGTTCTCCGGCCGGTAGCGGCCAGTCGAACACTTGCACCGGGCAGTCGGCGCTGCTGATCAGCCACGCGCATAGCCACAGGTGAGGTTCCAGTGCCAGGTCCGAGTGATTGATCAGCAGCAACGGCGCAGCGTGTAATTGCCGATTGTTATGGTAGATGCGCGCGCCGAATTTGCTGCGTAACCAGGAATAAAAGAACACCCGTTCCATCTGTGCGCCGAACTGGCCTTGCCAGCGCTGCTCGAGTTCGGCCAGCAGCGGCAGGAGTAATTGCTCGCACAGGGTGCGTGGCGGGTACAGGGCCATGGCCTGGTTGATGCTATCGTCGAGGTTGCGCTCATTGAGCTGGATGACGTCGCCGAGCAAGGACTGGCGCTGCCGTTGCCAGTCGTTTTCCACCGTCTCGGTAAAGGCTTGCGGAGCATCGAGCAACGGTTTGACCTGACTGACAGCCACGCCTCGATTAAGCCAGGTCAGGATGGTCAGGATTCGTTGCACATGTTCGCTGGAATACAGGCGATGGCCCTTGGGCGTGCGCTGCGGCACGATCAACCCGTAACGGCGCTCCCAGGCGCGCAGGGTGATGGCGTTGACCCCGGTCTGCCGCGCCACTTCGCGGATCGGCAGCCAGCCCTCGTCGAGGGCTTTCTTGAAGTCGGCGCCGAGGTCTTCCTGGGCGCTGGTGTCGAGTTTATCGTTCATCAAATGGCGTTTCGCAGGCTGAGGTTTTCCGGATGCGGCTGCAAGTAAACCTGCCGCGCAATGTACGGATCCGGGTGTTGGCGAAAGTGGTGTTTGAGCAGAGTCAACGGCACCACCAGCGGCACGATGCCGTGGCGGTACTGGCCGATGACATGCTGCATTTCCTGTTTGTCTTCCGGGCTGATCGCCTGTTTCAGGTAGCCGCTGATGTGTTGCAGCACGTTGCTGTGGGTGCGGCGGGTAGCGCATTTCTTCAACGCGCTCATCAACTCGCTGAAATAGCGCGGGCCGAGTTCAACCGGATCGGTCTTGGCCATGTTGCCCAGCAGTTTGCCCAAGGCTTTGTATTGCTCAGGGTTGTGTGCCATCAGCAGGTATTTGTAGCGTGAGTGGAATTCGGTCAGTGCGCGGCGGCTCAAGCCTTGTTCGAGCACCTGCTGCCAGGCGCTGTAGGCGAGCACGCGGGTGATGAAGTTTTCCCGCAACACCGGATCGTTCAGGCGTCCGGCTTCTTCCACCGGCAGGTCAGGGTGCTGCGCACAGAACGCCTGAGCGTAGATGCCACGGCCGCCGCCGTTCACCGGCGCGCCGTTGGCGTGATAGACCTTGACCCGCTCCAGACCGCACGAAGGCGACTGCTGCATGAAGATATAGCCGCAGATGTCATTGAGCTCGCCGGCCATTTTCTGCCCGTAGGCTGCCAGTGGTTCGGTGACATTGATTTGCGGATTGACCGTACCGATAGCTTCAGGAGCATCGGGATCGCCAACCAGGCGGATCGGTTCGCGTGGGATGCCCAGGCCAATCGCGACTTCCGGACATACCGGCACGAATTCGAAATACTCGGCAAGGGTGCGGCTGCACAACCGCGATTCCTTGTGCCCGCCGTTGTAGCGCACTTCGGCGCCCATCAGGCAGGCGCTGATGGCGATTTTTGGCCGGGAAGCAGAAAGATCGGACATGCACACCTCGAATCTATTCCTGTACAGATATTTATCTCTGTACAACTTTTCCTCAGCATAGATTCATGCGTGTACAAGTCAACTCATTTGTATAAGTTTTTCCAGGTTTACCACGATCGACTGTGGGAGGCAGCATTGATGTTGAATGATGCGACGCCATCGCGAGCAGGCTCACTCCTACAGGATCTTTATTGCCAGCCCAGTAACCAGTGATCGTTGTTCTTCAACGTCTGCCAATCGAGACGTTCGGCGCGCTTGGTCAGCACCGCCTGCAACTCAATCTCCAGCACCGTGCCTTCCTCATCCCGGAACAGTTCGGTGACCAGAAAATGTTTTTCGCGGTTTTGCGGGTGGGCTGCTGTCCACTTCGACAGCAGCAATTTTTGCGGATTGATGCGATTCATTGCAGGTGTTCGTGCAAACGGCGTGCAGCTTCCTGGCCACTGAGCCAGGCCCCTTCGACACGCCCCGACAGGCACCAGTCGCCGCAGGCGTACAAGCCCAGATCGGCGTCGGCCAGCGTGCCCCATTCGTGGCCGGTCGCAGGGCGTGCGTAGAGCCAGCGGTGGGCGAGGCTGAAAGTCGGAGCGGGCATCGCGCTGTGCAGCAGTTCGGCGAATGCGCCGTGCAGTTGCTCGATGACCGCTTCCTTGGACAGGTCGATGTGTTGCCGACTCCAGGCGCTGCTGGCATGCAGCACCCAGGTGTCGCAGGTGGTATCGCGCCCCGGTTTACTGCGGTTGCGTGCCAGCCAGTCGATGGGACTGTCCTGCACGAAGCAACCTTCGATCGGTGTATCCAGTGGCGTATCGAAGGCGAGGGCAACGGCCCAGGTCGGGTCCATTTTCACCCCGGCGGCGGCGCCAGCGAGTTTTGGTGCGGCAGCCAGCAACGCCGTGGCTTGCGGCGCTGGCGTTGCAATCACCACGTGACTGAAAGGACCGTGGGTGAAGCCTTCGGCGTCCTGCAGGTGCCAGTGTTCTTCACCGCGAAACACCTCGGTGATACGGCAGGCGAAGTGCACTTCCAGACCGTCGAGCAAACCCCGGGTGATCGCGCTCATGCGTGGCGTGCCGACCCAGCGCGTCTGTTCGTCCGGCGACAGATTCAGTTGCCCGCCCTGAAAGGTGTAGAGCTGCGGCGTCCACTCGGCGACCCAGCCCAGGCTTTGCCAGCGTTGCACTTCGGTGACGAAACGCCGGTCGCGGGCGGTGAAGTATTGCGCGCCCATGTCCAGCGAACCGGCGTCGCTGCGTTTGCTCGACATGCGTCCGCCACTGCCGCGGCTTTTGTCGAAGAGCTGGACGGTGTGTCCGGCCTCTGTCAGCGCCTGCGCGGCGGAGAGTCCGGCGATGCCGGTGCCGATGATTGCGATAGGTACAGTCATAGGGGCCTCGTTTACCTTTCTGTACAGACTACGCCGTCAATGAAACCTGTACAATTTTGTTTTTTGGTATAACTTCTAGCGTTCTCGTTCTGACAGCTTGGCCTATGGTTAAACAATAGAGCCTGCCCGATAGAAAAGATCCCTGCTTATAAAAATAGACTAGTGATCCGGGTAAAACGCCACGCGAGGAAGAAGTCATGCGCATATTGCTGACCGGCGGTACTGGTTTGATAGGCCGTCAGCTCTGCCGACACTGGTCGGGGCAGGGCCATCAATTGACGGTGTGGAGTCGACGCCCGGAAAAGGTCGCGAAAATCTGTGGCGCGCAGGTGCGTGCAATTGCGCGTCTCGAAGACTTCGGCAACGAGCCGCTGGACGCGGTGGTCAACCTGGCCGGTGCACCGATCGCGGATCGGCCATGGACCCATCGGCGCAAGGCGTTGCTGTGGAGCAGCCGCATCACCCTCACCGAAACCCTGCTGGCCTGGCTGGAAACACGGCAGCAGAAACCGGCGTTGCTGATCTCCGGTTCTGCTGTTGGCTGGTACGGCGACGGCGGTGAGCGCGAGCTGACCGAAGATTCACCGCCAGTGATTGACGATTTTGCCAGTCAGTTGTGCATTGCCTGGGAGGAAACCGCCCAGCGTGCCGAAGGCCTGGGAGTTCGCGTGGTGCTGGTGCGCACCGGGCTGGTGCTGTCGGCCGAGGGCGGCTTTTTGTCGCGGCTGTTGCTGCCGTTCAAACTCGGGCTGGGCGGGCCGTTGGGCAATGGCCGGCAGTGGATGCCGTGGATTCACATCGATGATCAAATCGCCCTGATTGATTTTCTTCTGCACCGCGATCAGGCGAGCGGTCCTTATAATGCCTGCGCACCGAAACCGGTGCGCAATCGCGAGTTTGCCAAGACGCTGGGCAGCGTATTGCACCGCCCGGCGTTCATGCCGATGCCGGCCCTGGCGCTGAAGGTCGGGCTTGGCGAAATGTCATTGCTGTTGCTGGGTGGCCAACGGGCCGTGCCGGCACGCTTGCTGGAAGCGGGTTTCACTTTCCAGTTCACGGATTTGCGCGCGGCTTTGGATGATCTCTCCGGCCGCCTTTGAAATAGGACGATGCATGACCGATCACGCCTTGCTTCTGGTCAACCTGGGTTCCCCGGCCTCCACCTCGGTGGCCGATGTACGCAGCTACCTCAATCAATTTCTGATGGACCCGTATGTGATCGACCTGCCGTGGCCGGTGCGGCGGCTGCTGGTGTCGCTGATCCTGATCAAGCGCCCTGAGCAATCGGCCCATGCCTACGCTTCGATCTGGTGGGAGGAGGGCTCGCCGCTGGTGGTGCTCAGCCGTCGTCTGCAGCAGCAGATGACCACCCAGTGGACCCACGGCCCGGTGGAACTGGCCATGCGTTATGGCGAGCCGTCGATTGAAACCAAATTGCTGCAACTGGTGGCTGCGGGGCACAAGCGCATCACGCTGGCACCGCTTTATCCACAGTTCGCCGACAGCACCACCACCACGGTGATCGAAGAAGCCAAGCGGGTGATTCGCGAGAACAAACTCGATGTGCAGCTTTCAGTGTTGCAACCGTTTTACGATCAGCCGGAATACATCGACGCGCTGGTCGCCAGCGCTACCCCGCATTTGCAGCAGGACTACGATCACTTGCTGCTGAGCTTCCATGGCTTGCCGGAGCGGCACCTGACCAAGCTCGATCCGACTGGCAATCACTGCTTGAAAAACGCGGATTGCTGCAAGAACGCTTCGCCGGCAGTCCTGGCCACCTGTTACCGCGCCCAGTGCATACGCACCGCCGCCGAGTTCGCCAAGCGCGCGGGCATTGCCGATGGCAAATGGTCGGTGTCGTTTCAGTCGCGTCTGGGGCGAGCCAAGTGGATCGAACCCTACACCGAAGCGCGGCTGGACGAGCTGGCGCAAAGCGGCGTGAAGAAGATTCTGGTGATGTGCCCGGCGTTTGTCGCCGATTGCATCGAGACGCTGGAAGAGATCGGTGATCGCGGCAAGGAACAGTTCCGCGAAGCGGGGGGCGAGGAGTTGGTGCTGGTGCCGTGCCTGAATGACGAGCCGCAGTGGGCGAAGGCGTTGGCGACCTTGTGTGAACGAGCGCCGCTAGCGCTTTAAAGCCAAAAGCTTCGCGAGCAAGCCCGCTCCCACATTTGATCTTCGGTGCGCTGAAGATCCCCTGTGGGAGCGGGCTTGCTCGCGAAAGCTATCTGTCAGACAACAAGCATCCAGACCCTTAGATCAGCGGCTCATCGGCCTTCTTGTTCTTCCAGCCATCATTGCCCGGCAGAATCAGGTTCAGCGCAATCGCCACCACCGCGCACAGCGCGATGCCTTTGAGGCCGAAGTCGTCCGGGCCAGTGCCGGTGCCGACCAGCACACCGCCGATACCGAACACCAGGGTCACCGACACGATCACCAGATTGCGTGCCTCACCGAGGTCGATCTTGTGACGGATCAAAGTGTTCATCCCCACTGCCGCGATCGAGCCGAACAGCAGGCAAAGAATCCCGCCCATCACCGGCACCGGAATGCTTTGCAGCAGCGCGCCGAACTTGCCGATGAACGCCAGGGTGATGGCGAAGATCGCCGCCCAGGTCATGATTTTCGGGTTGTAGTTTTTGGTCAGCATCACCGCGCCGGTCACTTCGGCGTAGGTGGTGTTCGGCGGGCCGCCAAACAGACCGGCCGCCGTGGTGGCGATGCCGTCGCCAAGCAGGGTGCGATGCAGGCCCGGTTTCTTCAGATAATCACGACCGGTCACGCTGCCCACGGCAATTACGCCGCCAATATGCTCGATGGCCGGAGCCAGGGCTACCGGAACGATGAACAGGATCGCCTGCCAGTTGAACTCCGGCGCGGTGAAGTGTGGCAGGGCGAACCATGGCGCCGCCGCAATCTTCGCGGTATCGACCACGCCGAAATAGAACGACATGGCAAAACCGACCAGCACCCCGGAAATGATCGGCACCAGACGGAAGATGCCTTTACCGAACACCGCCACGATCAACGTGGTCAGCAGCGCCGGCATCGAGATCATCATCGCGGTCTGGTAGTGGATCAGCTCGGTACCATCCCCAGCCTTGCCCATCGCCATGTTCGCGGCAATCGGCGCCATGGCCAGACCGATCGAGATGATCACCGGTCCAATCACCACCGGCGGCAGCAGCCGGTCGATGAAACCGGTGCCTTTGATCTTCACGGCCAGGCCGAGGAAGGTGTAGACGAAACCGGCCGCCATCACGCCGCCCATGGTCGCGGCGAGGCCGAACTGGCCCTTGGCGAGAATGATCGGGGTGATGAAGGCAAAGCTCGACGCGAGGAACACCGGCACCTGACGCCCGGTGACGATCTGGAACAGGATCGTCCCCAGACCCGCGGTAAACAGTGCCACGTTCGGGTCAAGACCCGTGATCAGCGGCATCAGCACCAGGGCGCCGAAAGCCACGAACAGCATCTGGGCGCCGGACAGCACCGTGCGCCAGAGCGGATCGTTGAACTCTTGCTGCATGCTCACGCGTCCTTCTGCTTGGTACCGAAGATCTTGTCACCGGCATCGCCAAGCCCTGGGATGATGTAACCGTGTTCGTTCAGACGCTCATCGATGGAAGCGGTGTAGATGGTCACGTCCGGGTGAGCCTGTTCCACAGCGGCAATGCCTTCCGGCGCGGCCACCAGCACCATTGCGCGGATGTCCTTGCAACCGGCTTTCTTCAGCAGATCGATGGTCGCGACCATGGAGCTGCCGGTGGCGAGCATCGGGTCGATGATCATCGCCAGCCGTTCGTCGATTTCCGGAACCAGTTTTTCCAGATAAGTGTGTGCTTGCAGGGTTTCTTCATTGCGGGCAACGCCCACAGCAGAAACCTTGGCACCCGGGATCAGGCTCAGCACGCCTTCGAGCATGCCGATGCCGGCGCGCAGGATCGGCACGACGGTGATCTTCTTGCCGGCGATTTTCTCCACCGACACAGTGCCGCACCAACCTGCGATATCGTAGGATTCGAGCGGCAGATCTTTTGTAGCTTCATAGGTCAACAGGGCGCCGACTTCCTGAGCAAGCTCACGGAAATTCTTGGTGCTGATATCGGCGCGGCGCATCAGGCCGAGTTTATGGCGGATCAGCGGGTGGCGGATCTCGAGGATGGGCATGGAAAAACTCCGGCGGCGGGCAAAAAAACCGGCCTAGATTAATCTATCCGAGGGTGATGTCCTATAGGACATTGAGTACGTTAGTCCATTAAGGCTTGATTCGACCTCACGGGATGCGTACCTTTGCCCGCTTTTCCGAAAACATCCCCCTGGAGAGCGCCATGTCCGCTGATCTCGAGCATATCCGTCAAATCATGCGAGAGGCTGACTGCCTGTACACCGAATCTGAAGTCGAGGCCGCCATCGCCCGCGTCGGTGCACAAATCAACGAACAACTGGCCGATAGCAACCCGGTGGTGTTCTGCGTGATGAACGGCGGCCTGATCTTCTCCGGCAAACTGCTGACTCACCTGCAATTCCCGCTGGAAGCGTCCTACCTGCACGCGACCCGTTATCGCAACGAAACCAGCGGCGGCGACCTGTTCTGGAAAGCCAAGCCGGAAGTCTCGTTCATCGACCGCGACGTGCTGATCATCGACGACATCCTCGACGAAGGTCACACCCTGGGCGCGATCATCGACTTCTGCAAACACGCCGGCGCACGCAAAGTGCACACCGCCGTGCTGATCGACAAGGATCACGACCGCAAGGCGCGTCCTGATCTGAAGGCAGACTTCGTCGGCCTGCCGTGCATTGACCGCTACATCTTCGGTTACGGCATGGACTACAAAGGCTACTGGCGCAACGCCAACGGGATCTTTGCCGTTAAAGGCATGTAAGACCCCGCGCTATCCCTTGTGGGAGCGAGCCTGCTCGCGAAAGCGGTCTGTCAGCAATGTTGATGTTGACTGATACGACGCTATCGCGAGCAGGCTCACTCCCACAGTTGTTTTGTGTGTGCTGATCCATCTGCTACACCCATGCTAGAGTGCTCGGCCCCGCCCCCGGAGCCTGTCATGAGCCTCTTGATCCGCAGCCTTGCCGCCCTGTTGCTGACCCTCAGCCTGCCTCTGGCCGCCGCCCCGGCACCGATGCACAGTCAATTCCTGCCGCCGGACGACCTGACCCTGCGCGATGCCGAACCCGAGCAGCAACAACTGCTGCAGGTCACCGATTATTCGGTGGTGGTCGGTGCGCAACGCCAGTCCAATCAGCAGCCGATTCCGGTCACTTCACCGCTGATGATTCGCCTCAAGGGTAAGTCGCTGAACAAGGGCGCAACCATCGCCCAGGTGCTGGTCAATTTCGATGGCGAAAGCAAAAGCCTGAAAAAACCGGCTTATGACGACAAGAGCAAAACCCTGACCCTGTTTTACCCGCTGGCCCAGTACCGGGTTGTGATCGATTTGCTGCGCAACGACACGGTGTATGTACAGTTCCTCAGTTACGCCAACGGCCACATCTGGGCCGATCTGCACACCGGGGCCGTTCGTGCGCGTTGAGCCTGGTGGCTGGGCAGGGGTAAACTGCCCGCCCCGTGTAATGTCTGCGAGCTGGAGTCGGCAATGCGTAAAGATAAGAAACAGGTGATTGGTGACGAGATCGGCGATGAGCAGATCAAGCTGTTCCTCGATTTTGAACCGGTCGACGCCACTTCGCCGTCGCTGCACAAACTGATCAAGGCCTACCGTGGCCTGCGCATCGACGATTTCGAGCGCTTCCTGACGTTCTTCGTGGCGGCCGGTTACGACGTGGATGGCAAGGACGCGCAGGGCCAAACGTTTGTTGATCAGATCAAGGATCAGCGTAATGCCCCGGAATACATCGAGCTGATCGACAAGGCTCGCGGTTGAGATCACCCGATATCTGTGGCGAGGGGATTTATCCCCGATGGGCTGCGTAGCGGCCCCGAAGCCTGAGTGCAAGGGTGTCAGGTAAATCGCATCAATGGTTTTGCGACTGCTGCGCAGCCGATCGGGGATAAATCCCCTCACCACAAGTGTTGGTGAGCCAGCAGTATTGGTTTTTATCCCAGCAAAAAAAACGCCCCGCACTCACCGAGTACGGGGCGTTTTTTTATGGCGCAAGATCAAGCGAAGCTTGGGGTCTCGCTGCTTTCTTCAACCAGTTCCAGGGCGATGTTGTTCTGCGTGTTGATCTTGCGATACAGCGCAGCATCGGTTTCCAGAACCTTCTCGCGGGCCGGGAAGATTTCCGCCAGTTTGGCCGCCCACTCACCCTTGGCCTTGGCCGGGAAGCATTTCTCGATCAGCTCGAGCATGATCGAAACGGTCACCGAAGCGCCTGGCGAAGCGCCGAGCAGGGCGGCGAGGGAGCCGTCCTTCGCCGCGACCAGTTCGGTACCAAATTGCAGGATGCCGCCCTTTTTCGGGTCTTTCTTGATGATCTGTACCCGTTGGCCGGCCACTTCCAGACGCCAGTCTTCGGCTTTCGCCTCCGGGTAGAAGCGGCGCAGGGATTCCAGACGCTGCTCCATCGATTGCATCACTTCGCTGACCAGGTACTTGGTCAGGTCCATGTTGTTTTTCGCCACCGCCAGCATCGGTCCGATGTTGCCGGCGCGAACCGACAGCGGCAGGTCCATGAAGGAGCCGTGCTTGAGGAACTTGGTGGTGAAACCGGCGTATGGCCCGAACAGCAGGGATTTCTTGCCGTCGACCACACGGGTGTCCAGGTGCGGCACCGACATCGGTGGCGAACCGACGGCCGCCTGGCTGTAGACCTTGGCCTGGTGGTGCTTGACCACTTCCGGGTTGTCGCAACGCAGCCACTGCCCGCTGATCGGGAAGCCGCCGAAGCCTTTGCTTTCTTCGATGCCCGAAGCCTGCAGCAGCGGCAGGGCCGCGCCACCGGCGCCGAGGAAGACGAACTTGGCGTCGACTTCACGGCTGGCGCCGCTGTTGACGTCCTTGATGCTGACGGTCCAGCCGGCGCCGTTACGCTTGAGGCCGGTGACGCGCTTGCAGTATTTGACCTGGGTGTCCGGTGCACTGGTCAGGTGCTTGAGCAACTGATTGGTCAGAGCGCCGAAGTTGACGTCGGTGCCATTCATCACGCGGGTGGCGGCCAGGACTTCATCCGGCGAGCGGCCCGGCATCATCAGCGGCATCCACTCGGCCATCTTGGCCTTGTCTTCGGTGTATTCCATGTCGGAGAAGGCGTGGTGCTTGTGCAGCACGTTGAAGCGTTCCTTGAGGAACGACACGCCTTTGTCACCCTGAACGAAGCTCAGGTGCGGTACCGGGCTGATGAAGGATTTGCACGAGCCGAAGGTGCCTTTCTTGGTCAGGTACGACCAGAACTGTTTGGACACTTCGAACTGGGTGTTGATGTGCACGGCTTTCTTGATATCGACGCTGCCGTCGGCTGCCTGCGGCGTGTAGTTCAGCTCGCACAGGCCGGCGTGGCCGGTACCGGCGTTGTTCCACGGGTTGGAACTCTCCGCAGCACCGGAATCCATCAACTCGACGACTTCCAGCTTGATCGCCGGGTCGAGCTCTTTGAGCAGTACTGCCAGGGTGGCACTCATGATGCCGGCCCCAACCAGAACTACGTCGACTGCTTCGTTATGCGCCATTTAACGCGTCTCCAAAATCTGCAGCACCAAATTGTCGGCATGGCTGCCAGGGAGTGACGGGGCAGGTCAGTTGCGCCCCGGATACCCATGGTCAGGTTCGTCATGTCCGAATCTTCGCAATTTTTCGCAACTTCGACGGATGCATGCGGCCTGGCTTCAAGAGCTCCATGAACTCATTTCAGCACGCGGCTGGCAATTCGACTTATGGTCGAGACATCCGTTTTTGTGCAACCAAATCCGTAGCGGACAGGCTTCAGGCTCCGATGTTCGAGGTATACCCGGTCCTGTGTCGTTGGGCTGTTTCAGACGCTAATGGTGCATGTTCAGACGCAAAACTTTTCATTTGCTCGCCACACTCTTGTGAAGTTGTGAAAACCCGTTTTTTTCACGCTCTTTTGAAGACGTGAACCTCAAAAAAGGGCTGTCCAGGCCTGGCACCCTGCCCGCAAGGGCAAAACAACGCGGTGGCCGAGCGTCATGACAGCTCTGCAGATTCGCGAAAAGCGGGGTTTTTGCCGGAAGAACAGGCAAGCGCGCCAACTTCACTCGATCTGTGTGGGCGGCTCTCTGTGGGCGATTTGGGTGTCGATGCATGCGCATTGACGGTGTTGCGGGGCCCGATCAGGAGACGTCCTTATAATCGGGGGGAGATTGTATCGAAGAAATGCGGGCAGTTGCTCGTGTTTAATGACTTTTATTAGGCATCCGGTCAGATGCTCAACATCGCTTGCACGCGTGCGCGGGGCTGCGACGGTATGACGCGGGCGCTGGCGGGCAGTGGCTGGTGCAACCAGTTGAGACGGATTTCTTCGATTTCCACCCAGCCATCGCCCATCGGCTGCAGGCTGCACTGCTTGAATGCCTGGCAATGACCGTTGCGATCGAGCAGGGCAAAACTGCGGTGCAGTGGGCGTGGGGCGAACAACGAGATCAGATAACGCATGGCCGAGTACCTTGTTGGAGGACTGGTTTGAAGCTTGCCTGGCGGCCGTGACGCCGAGGTGTATGGGCGGTGAACAATCTGTGACAGGAACCGCATTCTCACGGGTTTGTCAGACATTTGAGTATTCACTGTCGGGTGCTGGTGACCCGCAGTGGCCCACCGCTATACTGCCGGCCTGTTTGTGCCTGATTCTGGAGAAAAGAGCATGTTGCAACGCCTGTTGTTCGGTTTGATCACTGTGACCAGTTTGACCCTGGTTGGCTGCGCCCACAGCCCGCAACAACTGAGCCCGGAACCGAAGCTGACCACGCAGTTGGCCCCGGTCGGCCATGGCCAGCAAGTGGTGGTGCGTGTGGTTGACGGTCGTCCGTCGCCAACCCTCGGCACCCGCGGTGGCCTGTACCCGGAAACCAGCGCGATCACCGTGCAGCGCGAGCAGATCCTGCCCAAGTTGCAGGCGCAGGCTGAAGCCGCCGTACGTCTGCTCGGCTTCACCCCGACCAGCAACGGGATGAACGCGCCGCAACTGACCGTGACCCTGACCGAGCTGAAGTACCAGTCGCCGAAAGAAGGCATGTACGTGACCGAAGCCACCATCGGCGCGACCTTCCGCTCCGACGTGCAGAGCGGCAACCGTCGTTACAGCGGCCGCTACGGCGCTTCGCTGGACCAGCGTTTCGGCATGGCGCCGAACCAGGAAACCAACACCAAGCTGGTCAGCGACGTGTTGAGCGATGCCTTGACCCGTCTGTTCAAGGACCCGACCGTGGGTCAGATCCTCGCCGAGTAAGCTGTGCGGTTGATGTGAAAAAGCCCGGCGCCAGTGATGGCTCCGGGCTTTTTTGTGGCCACAAAATTTATCTGAATACTCATACAACTGTGGGAGGGGGCGTGTGTCAGGCGGCCTGGGAGTAGAAGTCGAGCACGCTGACACCCGTCAGCAAATCCGTCTCCGGCAAATCCGCATGCTGATGCCCGCCGAGGGCGCAATACACCAGCCAGTGGCGATCCTGAACATTGAAGGCGAGGCTGCCGACGAGGCTTTGTTGTTCGTCGGTCGGGGTGATGAGGTACAGGCGATCCTGGTTTTCGGCGTGCAGCATGTCGCGTTCCATGTGTGTTTCGAGGCGCGCATGGTGGCCGATGTAAATGACGATGCCGTGACACAGGACAGCCATCGGTCGATTGTCAGGTTATTTGTCGCAAAGGGTAGGGTAGTGGCGGAGGGTTTCGGTAGAATCCGCGCCGCGGTCGTCGATCTGGCGCCTGCCACACCGATTCAGTTCCGAGGTCTGTGATGTCGCTGCACTTGATGACGCTGTTTACCGCCCATCCCGCCAAATTGATCAACCTGCTGGCGTTGGCCCTGGCCTTCCCGGGCAGTTGGCTGCTGCACGCGACCCGCCGTCGTGAACAACGCGCCATGGCCAGCATCGCCGCGCAACGCCAGGCTCAACCGAATGCCGAGCCGATTCTGGATTGGGCGACGTTGCGCATGAACCGCTTTTTCTACCGCTTCGGTTTTGCCTGCCTCGGCCTGGCCCTGATCGTCTCCTGGATCAGCACGCGCTTCTGAAGCGAATGCAAAACCTTGTGGCGAGGGGACTTATCCCCGATGGCCTGCGCAGCAGGCCCATGATTATTCAGGCAGAATCCTGGGGCCGCTTCGCGACCCATCGGGGATAAATCCCCTCGCCACAGGGGCTCCGCTATGCCTGTTTACAACGGCAACCCAGCCTTCACCCGGTACTGATTGCGCACCGGCGTCGCATATTGCAGCACCAGATACGGACGGTGCTCTTCAGGGCAGGCGTCCAGTCGGCGCTGCCATTCTTCCTGCGCCTTGGCCAGTTCATCCGCCGGGAACACCTTGGCAGCCTTCGGCACGTTCAGTTGCGGATCGGCATCGGCCCACTGCGCGTACGCCAGGTAATGCACCGGGAACAGGCGATAACCGCCGAGAATCTGCTTGTCCATCTCGACCGCCAATTGCTTGGTGTCTTCGAACAGCTCGGTGATCGGCGCGGCAAAGTTCACGTGCACCCGGCCCTTATAACCGGTGATGCCCTTGGCAATGCTCACGTCATCCTCGCCCGGCGCCTTGGCGTAGGTGCCGGTGGTGGCGCGGATGTACAACTCGCGGGCCTTGGCCTGATCGCACGGGTCGTATTCGTAGCTGATCGACACCGGGGTCAGGTTCAGCGACTGGATGACCTCGCCGAACGGCTCGTCCTTGCGGCTCATGTGGAACATCTTGAGGATCGCCGACTCGGTACGGTCGTCGCCGTCCTTTGCCCGGCCTTCAGCCTGCGCGATCCAGATCGAGGCGCAATCGTTGCGGATCGAGTGGTTGATATACGCCGACAGCAATTGATACGCCGCCATCTTCTCGCGGCGCCCGGTGATCGAGCGATGCACGATAAAACTCTTGTTCAGGCGCATCAGGTCGCTGACGAAGGGTTTCTGCAGCAGGTTGTCGCCGATCGCGATGCGCGGGGTCGGCAGGCCGGCGTGGTACACCGCGTAGTTGACGAAGGCCGGGTCCATCACGATGTCGCGGTGGTTGGCGATGAACAGGTAGGCGCTGCCGGACTTGAATTGCTCGACACCGGTGTAGGTCACGCCATCAGTGGCGCGTTCGATGGTGTGGTCGACGTAGAACTCGACTTTGTCCTGCAAAGTGGCCACGGAGGTCACGTCGGCAAACTCACGACGCAGCCGATGGGCTATAAGTGGTTTGAGCATCCAGCCGAAGGCACCGGCAAAACGCGGGAAGCGGAAGTGGGTGAGGATATCTAGAAACGCCTTGTCGCCGAGCAGTCTTGCCAGTACCGCAGGTACTTCGCTGTCGTCGTAAGGTCGGATGGCATCGAATTCGCCCATCATGCTCTCTTGTTGGAAACGGCTAGGGTAAGTAAAGGTTTTGATCGAAAACCAACGGGGCACGGTCTGAAAAGGTAGCCAGACAAAAATAGCCCTGCAAATAGACCGGCGATTATACGCACAAGTCACCTGGGAGACCGCGATGCTGGAAGCCGCTGAATACGAATGTCCTTATTGTGGGGAGACGGTCGAGACGACAGTCGACTTGTCCGGCGGTGATCAAACCTATATCGAAGACTGTCAGGTGTGCTGTGCGCCAATAAAGTTCGTATTGCAGGTGCATGGCGAGGATTGGTTTCTGGAAGTCTTCAGCGAAAACGAGTGAGGGGCGCGCATGCAGCGAATCTACGAGCCGGAAAACCTGATGGAGGGCGAGATGCTCAAGGGCATGCTCGCCAGCGAGGGCATCGAGGCGCATCTGGTGGGTCGCGATCTGCTCGGTGGCACCGGTGAATTGCCGATCTTCGGCCTGCTGGGCCTGTCGGTCGAAAACGATCAGGCCGAATACGCCCGCGAACTGATCACCGCGTACAATGTCGCGCTGCCGCTGCCCGGCGATGAACCGGAGAGCTTCCCCGGAACGCTGGTCTGTTAGGCTGGCGTTCGTTTTACTTCTGAGTCGTGTTGCCCCATGTGTGGACGTTATGCCCTGTTTCGCTGGAACCGCGATTTCGCGGCCCTGCCCGGATTTCCCGCCGATCAGCAGGCGCAGTGGAACATTTCCCCCAATGATTCGGTGTTGATGCTGCGTGCCGAGGCCGACGGCCAACGCGCGTTGGCCCGCGCCCGCTGGGGTCTGACGCCGCCGTGGCTGACCGATCTGTCGAAAACACCGGCGCATGCCCGGGCCGAAACAGTGGCCGAGCAACCGATGTTCCGCGAGGCGCTGCGCCTGCGCCGCTGTCTGCTGCCGGCCAACGGTTTCTACGAATGGCGCGGCAACCTGCGCAAGCGCCCGTACTGGCTGACGCCGGGGGAGGGCTCGTCGCTGTTTTTCGCGGCGATCTGGGAGGCGTATCCGGTGCAAGAGCAGGTGTGGCTGAGCACCGCCGTCATCACGCAGCCGGCGGCCAGTCAGCGCCGACCGTTGATTCTCGATGAGGCGGGGCAGGCGGCCTGGCTCGATCCCGCGACGCCGTTGCATGTGCTGCAGGGCTTGCTCGCCAGTGAGCCGGCGGCATTGCGCGAGCGGGTGCTGGCGAATCTGGTGAATGATCCGAAGCTCAATGGGCCGGAATGCCTGACCCCGGGTTAAGTCAAAAGCCCTCACCCTAACCCTCTCCCTGAGGGAGAGGGGACTGATTGGGGGATATTGACGAAATATACCGACTTGAACGCTCAGCTTTGAATCCATAATCGACTGGTTATTTCAGGTCGATGTATGACGGGAGACAACTCGGTCAGTCCCCTCTCCCTCTGGGAGAGGGTTAGGGTGAGGGGCTTTTCGCTTTTCAGACCTTGAACTGATTGATCAGCCGCCGCTGCTGCTCCGCCAATTTAGTCAGACCCGCACTGGCCGAACTCGACTCATCCGCACCGCCCGCCACTTCATTCGCCACCTGACCGATATTGATCACGTTACGGTTGATGTCATCGGCCACTGCGCTCTGTTCTTCTGCCGCACTGGCAATCTGCGTATTCATGTCATTGATCACTGACACCGCCTGAGTAATCGTCTCCAGCGCTTCAGCCGCTTTCGCCGCGTGCTGCACGCTTTCGTCGGTGCGGTGCTGGCTGTCCTCCATGACCCGCACCACATCGCGGGTGCCCTGTTGCAGCTGCTGGATCATGCTCTGGATTTCTTCGGTGGCCTTCTGGGTTTTCTGCGCCAGATTGCGCACCTCGTCCGCCACCACCGCAAAGCCGCGCCCTTGTTCGCCGGCCCGCGCGGCTTCGATTGCTGCGTTCAGCGCCAGCAGGTTGGTCTGCTCGGCGATCCCGCGAATCGCGATGAGGATCGCGTTGATGTTTTCGCTGTCCTTGGCTAGCGTCTGCACCACCTCCACCGCTTTGCCGATTTCCACCGCCAGTACGCCAATCGAGTTCGACGTATCACGGACGATCTGCATGCCTTGGCCGGCAGCCTGATCCGCGTGGCTGGCGGCTTGCGCAGCCTGAGTGGCGTTGCGCGCCACGTCTTGCGCGGTGGCGGTCATCTCCTGCACCGCCGTGGCGACCTGATCGATCTCGGCCATCTGTTTCTGAATGCCGATGTTGGTGCGAATCGCGATGTCGGCAGTGTGCTCCGAGGAATCGCTGACGCTCTGCACCGACGTCACCACCTGCGTGATCATCGCCTGCAACTTGGCGAGGAAGGTGTTGAAACCCTTGGCAATCGAGCCCAGTTCATCACTGCGATCACTGCTCAAGCGACGGGTCAGGTCGCCTTCACCTTTGGCGATGTCATCCAGCATGGCGACCATCTGCTTCAAGGGGCGGGCGATGCCGTGACCCACCAGCCAGATCACCAGCAAACCGATGGCGGCAATGATCAGGCCGACCATGGCCATGCCGAAGGTGTCGGACTTGCGTTGCGCATCAAGGTCGGCCTGGAGTTTTTGCAGATCCGCCATCACCGCGTTCAACGGCATTTGCAGCATCAGGGTCCAGCGCGCGTCGGTCTGGCCGATGCCGAACGGCAGGTACAGCTCGATGCGGCCCTTGTCCTTGTTGACCGAGTAGGTGACTTCGCCGCGTTTGAGATTGGCCATGTTGGCGATCTGCTCGGCGTCGAGAATGTCGCTGACCTTTTCACCGAATTTGCTCGGATCCTGGGTGTAGGCGACGATCCGGCCGTTGCCGCCGATCAGGGCCATTTGCCCGGCGCCGCTGTACAACTTCTGGTTGGCGCCGAGGAGCATGTCCTGGATGAAGTTCACCGACAGGTCGGCGCCGACGATGCCCTGGAATGCGCCGTTGAGCATGATCGGTTCAATGAACGAGGCGAGCATCACGACCTTGTCGCCGACCTTGTACGGCGCCGGATCGATCACGCAGGGCTTTTTCGTTTCCTTGGAGCAGAGGTAGTACTCACTGGCACGTACCCCGGTGGACAGGGTTTTCTGATCGTCGACATCGGCCAGTTTGTCCACGCCCAGACTGCCGTCGGTATTGCGGAACCACCACGGCAGGAAGCGTCCGTTGGCGGGATCGATACCGGTCACGGCGCTGCCGACGTAGGCCGCGTCATTGTGGTCCAGGGCGTTTTTTTCCCAGCCGATGTAGGTGCCGAGAATCTTCGGGTTCTGCTCGACGTTCTCCTTGATCAGGCTGATCAGTTGCTCGCGGCTGACGCTCAGGCGCGGCTGGCCGTCGGCGCCCGGTGTGCCGAGCAGCGCGTTGACCCGCACCAGTCCGCCGGCAATCAGCAGCGGCGCTTCAAGTTCGCGCTGGATCTGGCTGACCTGGGTCTGCGCCAGCGAGGTCAGGCGTTGTTCGATGACTTGTTCGAACTGCGCCTGAGTGCGCTGCTGCACCATGTCTTGAGTGCGGGCACCGGAGAACAGCGCGTACAGCACCAGCGCGGCAACCACGCTGAGGACGATGGCGCCGGCCAGGGCGGCGACGGAAAACTGGATCGACTTGAACTTCATGGGAGCTCCGCACGCAAGAGGACGTCTGCGCTGTTGTATCGGCAGCAGGCATGGCGCCATGAGCGTTGAGCGGAACAAAGGGCGGAGGATGTCGCAAATGGATCGGTGCGCGACGCAGCGGCAGCAGACTTGCCGGTTGCTGTGAATTTTTTACGACAACAGCGGTGGGAAACTTCCGAAAGACGCTGCAACACGTCTGTTGTATCTGGCGCCGATACAATTCACCCCCTACGATACGCGGCAGGTTTTCAGGGAGCTTTTGAATGAACAAGACATTGGTTGTAAGTGCACTGAGCGCAGCGCTGTTGCTGGCCGGTTGTCAGTCGGTCAACACCACCAGCGGCGGAGCCGTCGGTGTGGAGCGCAAGCAGTACATGTTCAGCATGCTGTCCTCGCAAGAGGTCGACCAGATGTATGCCCAGTCCTATCAGAAGACCGTCGGCGAGGCGTCGAGCAAAGGCGTGCTGGACAAGACCAGCCCGGAGGCCAAGCGGGTTCAGGCGATTGCCAACCGGCTGATCGCCCAGGCACCGAACTTCCGCCCGGATGCGGCGCAGTGGCAGTGGGAAGTCAATCTGATCAAGAGCGACGAGCTCAACGCCAACTGCGGGCCTGGCGGCAAGATCATTTTCTACACCGGGCTGATCGACAGCCTGAAGCTGACCGACGATGAAATCGCGGCGGTCATGGGCCATGAAATCGCCCACGCCCTGCGCGAGCACGGTCGTGAAGCGATGTCCAAAGCCTATGGCATTGAAATGGCCAAGCAGGGTGCCGGTGCGTTGCTCGGTCTGGGGCAGGACAGCCTGGCGCTGGCCGACACCGTGGCCAATTACGGCATGACCTTGCCCAACAGCCGCGCTAACGAAAACGAAGCCGACCTGATCGGTCTGGAACTGGCCGCCCGCGCCGGGTACAACCCGAATGCGGCGATCACCTTGTGGAACAAGATGAGCAAGGCTTCGGAAGGCGCACCGCCGGAGTTCATGAGCACCCACCCGGCCTCGTCCAGCCGGATCGCCTCGCTGCAGGCAGCGATTCCGAAGGTGATGCCGTTGTACGAGAAAGCCCCGAAGTCCTGAGTCCGTCGGGGGCTTGAAGGGAACCGGCTTTATTGTGGTGAGGGGATTTATCCCCGATGGGCTGCGAAGCAGCCCCAAAACCTATGACTGCGGTGTACTGGGTGCACCGAGGTGGTCAGCTTGGGGGCGCTTCGCGCCCCATCGGGGCGGTGCGACGTTTCGCTAAATCCCCTCACCACAGGTTTTGGGTAGTTCAGTAGACGGGGGTTAAATCCAGCCACTGCTCTGCATTGCCTTGTACACCGCCACGATCGCCAGAATCAGGAACGCCGAAGCCGCCAGGCGACGGATCAAGGTCAGTGGCAATTTCTCCGCGGCAAAGTTACCCGCCAATACCACCGGCACGTTGGCAATCAACATGCCCAGGGTGGTGCCGATAATCACCAGCCACAGCTCAGGGTATTGCGCCGCCAGCATCACGGTGGCGATTTGCGTCTTGTCGCCGATTTCCGCGAGGAAAAACGCGATCAGCGTGGTCAGGAAGGGGCCGAACTTGCGTGCGGTGCTGGCTTCATCGTCGTCCATCTTGTCCGGGACCAGCGTCCACAGCGCAGTGGCGGTGAAGCTCGCGGCGAGAATCCAGTGCAGCACCGAATCGGAGAAGAAGCTGCCGAACCAGGCGCCTACCGCACCGGCTGCCGCGTGGTTGGCCAGGGTCGCAGCGACGATACCGGCAATGATCGGCCAGGGTTTGCGAAAGCGAGCGGCGAGAATCAGCGCGAGCAGTTGCGTCTTGTCGCCGATTTCGGCCAAGGCAACGATTGCGGTGGGAACGAGTAACGAGTCCAGCATCAGGATTTCCTAAGGGGCGGGTCGACACGGCTATGACACGTACAGCCTTCCCGCCCCGGGTAAGGTGTGCGTGTCATAGGTCTTGTCAAACCCTGCGATCCGTCTGGTGCGGACGCTTGGGTCGCATACGCCATGATCTGAGGATCAAGTATGTTGACGTATGCCGGACGAGCTTGGCGCTCGTGGGAGACTACTCCCCTAGGACGGAGCGGATTCTGCCTTCGCAAAACCGATAGAGCAAGAACAAATTTTCAGCCGCGCTTGGCCCGGTAAATCCGGAAACCATTGCCTTCGGCCTTGATCGCACACACGCCCAGATGCTCTTCGATCAGCGGCTGATACTTTAGGAAGCTGTTCGCGACCAGGCGTAGTTCGCCACCGTTTTTCAGATGTTTGGCCGCTTTTCGCAGCAAGTTCTCGGTGGCGAAATAATCGGTGTGCACGCCGACATGGAACGGCGGGTTGCTCAGAATCGCGTTCAAACCCATCGGTGCAGCGTCGATACCGTCACCGGTCAGCACTTCGGCGTCCAGACCGTTGGCCGCTAACGTCAGGCGACTGCTGGCGGCGGCGAAGGCATCGACGTCGAGCAAAGTCACCTGATTGTGCGGATAGCGACGTTTGACCGCCGCGCCCAAAACCCCGGCGCCACAACCGAAATCCAGCAGATGACCGCTCGGCAGTTTGTCCAGATGCTCAAGCAGCAGGGCGCTGCCGCGGTCCAGTCGACCATGGCTGAACACGCCCGGCAGGCTGATGACTTTAAGCGGGCCTTCGGCCAGCGGCAGCTCATAAGTCTGCGCCAGGCTTTCCAGCGATTTTGCTTCAGGCGCGTTGGCCACGGTGACCTGCCACAGTTGGCAGTGACGGGCGCTGTCGAGTTTGCGCGGCTTGCCGAACGGGTTGAGTTGCTTGGACGCACCCTCGATGCCGCTGCGTTTTTCCCCGACCAGAAACACCTCGCGCCCGGGCAGACGTGCGGCCACGGCATTGAGGATGTAATCGGTCAGATCCTTGGACTTGGGCAAAAACACCACGGCACTGTCGAACTCGCGCTCCGGCACGTTTACGCCGAAATGGCTGCGACCTTCGAAGCGCGCATCGAGAGCGGCCTGATCGCCGGCATGCCAGCACCAGCCGAACGCATTGGGCAGGCGCCCGAGCAGATCGTCGGCAGGCAAACCGGCCAACAACAGCGAACCCTGGAATAACTCGGCCTGACGAAGCAGTACTTCACTGCGCGGATCCATAACTGCTCCTTGGAAAAAAAGTGCCGCAGTTTATCAACTGACGACCCGCAGCGCTTTACCGCTGAAGAATGCCTGGGCGTTTTCGGTCAATTGGCCGACGATGCGTTGCCGCGCTTCGCGACTGCCCCAAGCGTTGTGCGGAGTGACGATCAGCCGCGGAATATCGGCCGCCAGCAGCGGATTGCCGTTGACCGGCGGTTCGACGCTGAGCACGTCGGTGGCGGCGCCGCCAAGGTGACCGTTGCGCAACGCGTCGGCCAAGGCTTGCTCGTCGATCAAACCACCGCGAGCGGTGTTGACCACAAAGGCGCCGGGTTTCATCGACGCCAGCTCGCGGGCGCCGATGAAGTGCCGGGTGTGTTCGTTGAGCGGACAGTGCAGGGTCAGGGCGTCGATCTGCGGCAGCAATTCGTTCAGCGGCAGACGGTCCGGGCGGGCAGGGCGGCCGGGTATCTGTCCGAGCAATACACGCATGCCAAATGCTTCGGCCAGTCGCGCGACCGCACCGCCGAGTTCGCCATGACCAAGCAGGCCGAGGGTTTTGCCCTCCAGTTCGACAATCGGGTAGTCGAGCAGGCAGAACTGTCTGGCCTGCTGCCAGCGACCTTCGCCGACGGCTTTTTGATAATCCGCGAGGCGGGTGGCGAGGTTGAGCAGCAGCATGATCGTGTGTTGCGCCACCGAAGGCGTGCCGTAACCCTGACAGTTGCACACGGTGATGCCGTGGGCGCGAGCCGCGTCCAGATCGACGTTGTTGGTACCGGTGGCGGTGATCAGGATCAGTTGCAGATCCGGGTTGGCGGCCATTGCGGCGGCGTCGATGCGGATCTTGTTGGTGATCGCCACGCTGGCCCCGTGCAGGCGTTCGGCGACTTGATCAGGCGCAGTCTGGGCGAACAGTTGCAGGTCGCTGAAGCAGGCGCGCAACGGGCTGAGGTCGAGATCGCCGAGATCCAGAGACGGGTGATCGAGGAATACGGCGCGGCGCGGGTTCGTCATCAACTGTACCTTTTGTGCTGGGAACGGAAGGCGTAATCTGCCGAGCCTACCAGATGAAACAAAACGTTACGCAGTGCCCGAGGTGCTCACAAAACCTGTGGGAGCGGGCTTGCTCGCGAAGAGGGCGTGTCAGACCCATAAAGGTTGCCTGACTCAACGCCATTCGCGAGCAAGCCCGCTCCCACAGGGGAAAAGCATTCAGGCGATGTGTTCAAGCTGATGATCACCCCCAGAGGAGCCCCCATGTACTGGACCGAGTTCTTGACCGTTGCACTGATCCACCTGTTGGCCGTGGCCAGCCCCGGCCCGGACTTTGCCGTGGTGGTGCGCGAGAGCGTGACCCATGGTCGTCGCGCCGGCACCTGGACCGCACTGGGCGTGGGCACGGCGATTTTCCTGCATGTGGGTTATTCGCTGCTCGGCATCGGCCTGATCGTGTCGCAGTCGATCGTGCTGTTCAACGCCTTGAAATGGGCCGCCGCCGCGTACCTGCTGTACATCGGCTTCAAGGCCTTGCGCGCGCAGCCAGCGAAAACCGTTACCGATGATCTGCACAAAGAGGCCGGCGTGCGCACCGCGCGCGGCGCGTTCACCTCGGGCTTCGTGACCAATGGTCTGAATCCGAAAGCCACGCTGTTCTTCCTGTCGCTGTTCACCGTGGTGATCAACCCGCACACGCCACTGGCGGTGCAGGCCGGTTACGGGGTTTACCTGGCCGTTGCGACCGCTTTCTGGTTCTGCCTGGTGGCGATGCTGTTCAGTCAGCAACGTGTACGTGCCGGTTTTGCCCGCATGGGCCACTGGTTCGACCGCACCATGGGCGCGGTGCTGATCGCTCTCGGCGTGAAAATCGCGTTTACCGAGATGCATTGATCTCAGAACCGCGACTTAAAACTGTGGGAGCGAGCCTGCTCGCGAATGCGTTGGATCAGTCGACATTACTGGTGGCTGAAAGACCGCTTTCGCGAGCAGGCTCGCTCCCACAGGGCCTTACACAAGCTCGCTGAGTTTGCTCAGATTATTCAGGTATTCCCGGGGATTGTCCCCGAGCAACCGGCGAAACATCGCGCTGAACGCCCGCGCGCTGCCGTAACCCAGATCCCGCGCCACGCGCTGCACGCTGTCCCCGGCGAGCAGGCGCGGCAGCGCTTCCATCAGGCGCAGTTGCTGGCGCCAGGCGTTGAAACTCATCTTCAGTTGTCGCTGGAACAGCCGCGCCAGAGTGCGTGAGCTGGCGCCGACCTGCTGCGCCCAGTCTTCCAGGGTGTTGGGGTGATCCGGTGTGTGCAGCAACGCCAGACAGATGTTCTGCAGGCGTCGGTCGGTGGGCATTGGAATGTGCAGCGGCAGGTTTTCCAGGCTGGCGAGCTCTTCCAGCATCAACTGCTGGATCAGCGGATTATCCGCGTGCGGCGGGCCTTGAACGGCGCGCAGGATCAACTCGCGCAACAGCGGCGTCACCGCCAGCACGCAGCACTGTTGCAGGCTGGCCGGTGACAGCTCGGGGGCAATGAACAGCGAGCGCATCTGCACATCGCCGGACATGAAAATCTCGTGCGCGACTTGCGGCGGAATCCACACTGCGCGGCTTGGCGGAATCACCCAGGCACCAAGGTCGGTCACCACGCGCATGACCCCTCGGACGGCATACAGCAACTGCGCCTCGCGGTGCAGGTGCAGCGGCTGGTGCGCGCCGTCCAGATAATCCCGGGGATAGGCACTCACCGGGCCGTGTTCGAAATGGCTGATCAACATGTCGGGTTTGATGACCTGGTTGGCAGGTATGCGCTTTTTCGCCAACTTAGCATAAAGCCGCTGACAACAATCCGCCCATAACAAACACAAGCGTGCCGCCATGAATCAATCTCGAAACGTCATTCGCTACGTCAACGCCGCCCATGTGATCGATCACATGTTCATGCTGATTTTTCCCGCCGCCGTGCTCGGCATGACCCAGGCCTTCGGCCTCGACTACGCCGCGCTGATCGGCCTTTCGCTGGGTGGGTTCATTGCCTTTGGCGCCTGTTCGTTACCGGCCGGCTGGCTGGGCGATCACTGGAGCCGGCGGCAGATGATGCTGGTGTTCTTCTTCGGCATCGGCGCTTCGGCAATCTTCACCGGGCTGAGCACCAGCCCGACGATGCTGGTGATCGGGTTGACCCTGATCGGAATTTTCGCCGCGATCTACCACCCGGTGGGCACCGCGATGCTGGTGGCCTACGCGCAGAATCGCGGGCGGGAGATCGGCATCAATGGCATGTGGGGCAACCTCGGCGTGGCGTTCTCGGCGCTGATCACCGGGTTGCTGGTGGCGCAGTTCGGCTGGCGGTCGGCCTTTGTGTTACCGGGGGTGGTGGCGATCATGCTGGGAATCGGCTTTGCCGTGCAGGTGCGTGAAGAGCCGATCCCGCAGCGTCCACACACCGCACTGAAGGGCGCTGCCGGGCAGCGGATTTCGATGCTCATGGTGTTCGGTGTGCTGGCACTGGCGACGGCCACCGGTGGCGTGGTGTTCAACGCCACCACCATGACCTACCCGAAGCTGTTTCAGGAACGTCTGCATGATTTGTTCGCCTCACCGCAAACCCTCGGCGTGGTGGTCAGCCTGGCGTATGCCTTTGGTGCAGTGGCGCAGTTGAGCATTGGCCAGGTGCTGCACCGAGTCAGCTTGAAATGGCCGTTTATTGTGTTGACGCTGTTTCAGGCGCCGCTGTTGTACGCCATGGCGTATGTCGATGGTTGGGCAGTGATCGTGCTCGGTGCGGCGTTCATGTTCGTGGTGTTCGGTCAGGTGACGGTGAACGACTCGATGGTCGCCAATTTCGTCGCGCCGCAGTGGCAATCGCGGGTTTTCGCCCTGCGTTACTGCCTGTCGTTCGGCGCCAGTGCGACAGCGATTCCGCTGATTGCCTACATCGAACCGCGCCATGGTTTTGTCGGGCTTTACTTGATTCTGGCGGGTTTCGGCGCATTGACCTTCCTTGCTGCGCTGGTTTTCCCACGGACGCCTTCAGAAGCGGCTGTAGGGCAAGCGGCCTGAACGGCGCTGAAATACCGACAAATGCTGGCGCAAAGCTAGCATTTGTACGGCTGTGCAAATCATTCCTTCGGCTGATTTGACTGGGGTATAACGGCTCTAGAGTAACGCTCTCTACGCCAACACCGTGCAGCCAGAAAAGGGATTCATATGTTGCAGACTCGCGTCATTCCCCCGGCCGATGGGGCCTACCAGTATCCATTGCTGATCAAACGGCTGCTGATGTCCGGCGCCCGTTACGAGAAAACCCGCGAGATCATCTACCGAGACCAGTTGCGCTACAGCTATCCGACCCTGATTGAGCGGGTGGCGCGGCTGGCCAACGTGTTGACGGCGGCCGGAGTGAAGGCGGGTGACACCGTGGCGGTGATGGACTGGGACAGCCATCGCTACCTCGAATGCATGTTTGCCATTCCGATGATCGGCGCGGTGATCCACACCATCAACGTGCGTCTGTCGCCGGAGCAGATCCTCTACACCATGAACCACGCCGAGGACCGCTTCGTGCTGGTCAACAGCGAGTTCGTCGGGCTGTACCAGGCCATCGCGCCGCACCTGACCACCGTCGAGAAAACCCTGCTGCTGACCGATCTGCCGGAAAAGACCGCCGAGCTGCCGAACCTGGTCGGCGAGTATGAGCAACTGCTGGCCGCTGCGAGCCCGCAGTACGACTTCCAGGACTTCGACGAGAACTCGGTCGCTACCACCTTCTACACCACCGGCACCACCGGCAACCCGAAAGGCGTGTACTTCACCCATCGGCAACTGGTGCTGCACACCATGGGCGTGTCGACGATCATGGGCGCGATCGACAGCGTGCGCCTGCTCGGCACCAACGACGTGTACATGCCGATTACCCCGATGTTCCATGTGCATGCCTGGGGCTTGCCGTACGTGGCAACCATGCTCGGGCTCAAGCAGGTTTATCCGGGGCGTTACGACCCGGAGTTCCTCGTCGAGCTGTGGCGCAAGGAGAAGGTCACGTTCTCCCACTGCGTGCCGACCATCCTGCAGATGCTGCTCAACGCCAAAGGCGCGCAGGGCACCGACTTTGGCGGCTGGAAGATCGTCATCGGTGGCAGTGCGCTGAACCGCACGCTGTATGAAACCGCCAAGGCCCGGGGCATTCAGTTGACGGCGGCGTACGGCATGTCGGAGACCGGGCCACTGGTTTCCTGTGCGCATTTGAACGACGAGTTGATGGCCGGCACCGAAGACGAACGCACCACTTACCGGATCAAGGCCGGTGTGCCGGGGCCGTTGGTGGAAGCGGCGATCGTCGACGCCGAGGGCAACTTCCTCCCCGCCGACGGCGAAACCCAGGGCGAACTGGTGCTGCGCGCGCCGTGGCTCACCGAAGGCTATTTCAACGAACCGCAGAAGGGCGCCGAGCTCTGGGCCGGTGGGTGGCTGCACACCGGCGATGTGGCAACGCTCGACAGCATGGGCGTGATCGACATCCGCGACCGCATCAAGGATGTGATCAAGACTGGCGGCGAATGGATTTCCTCGCTGGACCTCGAAGACCTGATCAGCCGTCATGTGGCGGTACGCGAAGTAGCAGTGGTGGGCATCGCCGATCCGCAATGGGGCGAGCGGCCGTTTGCACTGCTGGTGATCCGCGAAGGGCACGAGATCGGGGCGCGCGAGCTCAAGGAACACCTCAAGCCGTTCGTGGAACTGGGGCACTTGAGCAAGTGGGCGATTCCAAGCCAGATCGCCCTTGTTACGGAAATTCCCAAGACCAGTGTTGGCAAGCTCGACAAGAAGCGCATCCGCCTCGACATCACCGAATGGCAGGCCAACAACAGCACCTTCCTTTCGACACTTTGAGTGTCTGCTGGCGCGCCGAAACCGGCGCGCCAGACCCACCAAGCAAGCGCTTGGCTTGTTAAATCGAAAAATTCAGCCATCCTTGCCGTGCCGACATGTGTCGGACTGGCGAAAGGACTGTTCCAGAGTGGCCGGCAGCTGCAAATCACACTTTAGAGGGATCAAGCAGTACCCCCTGCTGGCTATAGTCCGCTCAAGGATTTTTAAGAACGGGGCACACGCACGAACAGGGGCGATGCAACTTTGGAGTGACGTCGGGTGGCTACTGGCTCCCGGTCTTCCAGGCGTTTTTAAAAGTACTCACTGCCATAACAATAATGCACATGGAGTAGCGTCGATGACATCAGTAAACCAGTTCTGGCGCCGGGCTAAACTGCCTCTGGCCGTCAGTCTTGCCTCTACGCTCGCCGGGCCCGCATTCGGCGTCAGTTTCAACGTCGGTGAAATCGAAGGTCAGTTCGACTCCTCGCTCTCCCTGGGCATGAGTATCTCGACCCAGCAGCCGAACAAGGACCTTATTGGTGTCAACAACGGCGGCAAGGGCCTGTCCCAGACCTCCGACAACGGCCACCTGAACTTCAAGAGCGGGCAAGTCTTCTCGAAGATCTTCAAGGGCATCCATGATCTGGAACTGAAATACGGCGACACCGGGGTCTTCGTCCGGGGCAAATACTGGTACGACTTCGCGCTGCAGAATCAGGACCTGGAATACAAGGACGTCAGCAACCACAACCGCGACGTCGCGGCGCGCTCTTCCGGCGGGCAGATCCTAGACGCCTTCGTTTACCACAACTACTCGATTGCCGATGAGCCAGGTTCGGTGCGTCTGGGCAAGCAGGTGGTGAACTGGGGCGAAAGTACCTTCATCGGTGGCGGCATCAACTCGATCAACCCGATCGACGTGTCCGCGTTCCGCCGTCCGGGTGCCGAGATCAAGGAAGGCCTGATCCCGGTCAACATGTTCTACGTGTCCCAGAGCATTACCGAAAACCTCTCGGCCGAAGGTTTCTACCAGATCGACTGGCAGAAGACCGTGACCGACAACTGCGGCACGTTCTTCTCGCAGCCGGACATTGTCACCACCGGTTGCGACGACAACCTGCGGGTACTGAACAAGCGTTCGACCATTCCGGGCATCGCGCTCGGGCCATTGGCCAACGCTGGTGTCGACGTCAACGAAGAGGGCGTGCTGGTGCGCCGTTCGCCCAACCGCAACGCGCGTGACAGCGGGCAGTGGGGCGTTTCCGCCAAGTACATGTTCGACCCGCTGGCCACCGAGTTCGGCGCTTACTTCATGAACTACCACAGCCGTGCGCCGATCTTCAGCGCCACCGGCGCGCCACAGTCGATCTATAACGGCGTGGCGGCATTGCCGGGGCCGTTCCAGGCGCTGGGGCCACTGGTCGTCGCAGGCAACTCGAACTACTTCATCGAATACCCTGAAGATATTCGCCTGTACGGTCTGAGCTTCTCCACCACCCTGCCTACCGGTACGGCGTGGAGCGGTGAGGTCAGCTACCGGCCGAATGCGCCGGTGCAGTTGAACTCCACCGACATTCTGTTCGCCGGCGTACGTCCGCTGGGTGGCGCGTTGACCAACGCGTCGGTCCTCAACGGCGTGCCGGGCCAGGATCTGCACGGTTACAACCGTAAAGAAATCACCCAGTTGCAAACCACCCTGACGCACTTCTTCGATCAGGTGATGGGCGCCAACCGTCTGACCCTGGTGGGTGAAGTCGGCGTGACCCACGTCGGTGGTCTGGAAAGCAAATCCGAAGCCCGTTACGGCCGCGATCCGGTGTTCGGCCCGGGCGAACTGCCTGCCACGGGAGGTCTCAACACCTGCTCGCAGATCCTCAACACCTCCACCATCAACGGTGCCGGGCCGGGGGCTTCGCGCGACAACGTTTCCAGCAACTGCAACAACGACGGTTTCACCACGGCCACTTCGTGGGGCTATCGCGCTCGTGCCATCTGGGATTACAGCGACGTGTTCGCCGGTGTGAACCTCAAGCCGAACGTGGCCTGGTCGCACGACGTGAAAGGTTACTCGCCAGGCCCTGGCGGCAACTTCGAGGAAGGTCGCAAGGCCATCAGCCTCGGTCTCGATGCCGAATACCAGAACACCTACACGGCGAGCCTGGCCTACACCAACTTCTTTGGCGGCGACTACACGACCGTGGACGATCGTGACTTCGTGGCCTTGAGCGTCGGCGTGAACTTCTAAGCACAGTTTTTTCAGGACGAACACACATATGAAAATAACAAAGAGTCTGTTCCACGCGAGTGTTCTGGGTTTGTCGCTGCTGGCGACCAGCGTGATGGCGGCCGTTCCCGCCGCCGAAGCCGACAAGCTGGGCAAGAGCCTGACCCCGATGGGCGCCGAAATGGCCGGCAACGCCGACGGTTCGATCCCTGCCTGGAAACCGTTGGCGAAAAATGCCGGCACGGTCGACAGCAAGGGCTTCCTGTCCGATCCGTTCGGCAGTGAAAAACCGCTGTTCACCATCACCGCGCAGAACGTCGAGCAGTACAAGGACAAGCTTGCTCCGGGCCAGTACGCGATGTTCAAGCGCTACCCGGACACCTTCAAGATTCCGGTTTATCCGTCCCATCGCGGCTCGACCGTGCCGGATGACGTGTTCGCCGCGATCAAGAAAAACGCCACCACCACCAATCTGGTCGCAGGCGGTAACGGTCTGGAAAACTTCGATACCGCCGTGCCGTTCCCGATTCCGAAAAGCGGTCTGGAAGTGATCTGGAACCACATCACCCGCTACCGCGGTGGCAGCGTGACCCGTCTGGTGACCCAGGCGACTCCGCAAACCAACGGCTCGTTCAGCCTGGTGTACTTTCAGGACCAGTTCGTGTTCCGCGACAAAATGAAGGATTACGATCCGGCCAACCCGGGCAACATCCTGTTCTACTTCAAGCAGAAAGTGACCGCGCCGGCACGTCTGGCCGGTACCGTGCTACTGGTGCACGAAACCCTCGACCAGGTGAAGGAGCCGCGCAAGGCGTGGGTCTACGCCACTGGTCAGCGTCGTGTGCGTCAGGCACCGCAAGTGTCCTATGACGGCCCGGGCACTGCGGCGGACGGTCTGCGTACCTCCGACAACCTCGACATGTATAACGGTGCGCCGGATCGCTACGACTGGAAGCTCGAAGGCAAGAAAGAGATGTACATTGCCTCCAACAGCTACAAGATCGACTCGCCGACTCTCAAGTACGCCGACATCATCAAGGCCGGCCATATCAACCAGGACCTGACCCGTTACGAGTTGCGTCGTGTCTGGCACGTGGTCGCCACCCTGAAACCGGGTCAGCGCCATATCTATGCCAAACGTGACTTCTACATCGACGAAGACACCTGGCAGGCAGCGGTCATCGACCACTACGACGGTCGCGGTCAGCTGTGGCGTGTCGCCGAAGCGCATGCCGAGGACTACTACGACAAGCAAGTGCCGTGGTACGCGCTGGAAGCCCTGTACGACCTGCAATCGGGTCGCTACCTGGCGCTGGGCATGAAGAACGAAGAAAAATCAGCGTATGACTTCGGTTTCTCTGCCACCAAGAGTGAATTCCAGCCGGGCAACCTGGGCCAGGACGGTATCCGCTAAGCTTTGACCCGAGGCCGCATCCTCGAAAAAACGCCCCGACTGGTTCGGGGCGTTTTTTTTGGCGTTGATTTTGTAGGAGCTGCCGGCTCTCGACAGTCTTTTTGTAGCCATTTGTAGCAGCAACCTTCATAACCGCTACGTTTAAGGCTAGGCTGCGGACATCTGCTACGCCGCCAACAGCCATTCGAACAAGAGCCGGCCATGACTGATCTGTCCCCACTTCCGGGTCCCGCAAGCGTTGCCGTCGCGGCACTGGACGGACGTTTTTTCCGTCCTCCGCTGCCGGACGGATACGTCTTGCGGCCACGTCTCTGCGAGCGCCTGCAAACCGGGCTCGGTGGACGTCTGTTACTGGTGTGCGCTCCGGCCGGGTTCGGCAAGAGTTCGCTGGCGGTGGAGTTCTGTCAGAGCCTGCCGGGGCACTGGCAAAGTCTCTGGCTGGGATTGAGCCCACGGGATAACGATCCGGGGCGGTTTCTCGAGCGATTGCTGGAGGGACTGCAGGACTACTTTCCGGATCTGGGCAGTCGTGCACTCGGCCTGTTGAAGATGCGCCAGCGCCATCAGCCGTTCGCCTTCGAAGAATGGCTCGATGGTTTGCTCGATGAACTGGCCCTGCAACTGCAACCGACGGCGCCGCTGTTGCTGGTGCTCGACGACTACCATCTCGCCCAAGGCCCGGTACTCGACCGTTGCCTGCAGTTTTTCCTCAATCATCTTCCCGATGGCTTGCTGGTCATGGTCACCAGTCGGCAGCGCCCGGACTGGCATCTGGCGCGTCTGCGCCTGTCGCGCCAGTTGCTCGAACTGCATGAGCAGGACTTGCGCCTGACCCACGATGAGGCCCTGACGCTGCTTGATCGACACAGCAGTTCATTGCGCGGCGAAGCGCTGGAAAACCTGATCCAGCGCAGCGAAGGCTGGGTGGCCGGACTGCGTTTCTGGTTGCTTGCGGTCTCCGAGGCTGGCAGCGGGGCTCCGTTGCCACCCGCGCTGAACGGCGGGGAAGGGCTGATCCGCGATTACCTGCTGGAAGAAGTGATCGATTGCCTGCCGGCCGAGGTGCAGGCGTTTCTCTACGACACCGCCCCTCAAGAGCGCTTTTGCAGCGAGCTGTGCGACGCGGTGCGCGAAGCCCACGACAGCGCCGAAATCCTGCGGTTTCTGTTGGCGCATCAGGTATTTCTGGTGCCGCTGGACGAACACGGTCACTGGTATCGCTATCACCATTTGTTTTCCGATCTGCTGCGCAGCCGTCCCGTGACCCAGACGCTGGTGCCGGCGGCGACCCTGCACCTGCGCGCCTGTCGCTGGTTCAATGCTCAAGGGCTGCTCGACGAAGCGGTGGAGCAGGCCTTGCGCGCCGGCCATCTGGATGTCGCAGCGAATCTGGTGCAGAACCTGTCCGAGGAACAACTGCTCGCCGAGCAGAACGTGGGCATGCTGCTGCGCTGGAAAATGGACTTGCCCGACAGCCTGCTGATCAGCACGCCACGCTTGATCGTGCTCTATAGCTGGGCGCTCGGGCTGGCCTGTCAGCTGGATGCCGCTGAAGAGCTGGCCAGTCATTTAAGTCGTTTCCTGCCTGCGCCTTCGGCTTCGGCGCAGAAGTCGATGCTCGCGCAATGGCTGGCGCTCAGCGGCATCATCGCCCGCGGGCGAGGGCATCGTGAGCTGACCCAGCGCTATTGCAGCGAAGCGCTGGAAAGCCTGCCGGTGAAACGTTACGGGCAACGCCTGATGTGCCTGTCGACCTTGTCCAATCTGGCGATTGCCGACGGTGACCTGTGGCGTGCGCGGGGCTTGAATCGAGAATCCCTCGAGCTGGCGCAGCGGGTCGGCAATCCGTTGTTCGAAGCCTTGGCGCATTACGACCGGGCGCGGGTCCTGCAATCGCGCGGGGAAATTCTGCGCGCCCTGGATGAGGTGCATCAGGGTCTTGATCGTCTGCGCGGGTTGTCGGCGCAACGTCTGTACGCGGTGCGTGCACGGCTGACGCTGTATGAAGGTTTTCTGCTGTCGATGCGCTTGCAACCGCAGCAGGCCCGGGCCCGATTGCTGAGCGGTCTGGCCGAAGCGCGGGCCTGCCGGGATATCAGCGTATTGATCGGTCACTGCGTGATCGCCCGTCTCGACGGCAGCGTCGGCGAGTTCGCCAAGGCCTTCGCCGAACTCGCTGAAGCCGAGCGTCTGATGCATATCTGGGATGTGCCGCCGATCTACTATCTGGCGATGATCACCCTGGTCAAATGCGAACTGTGGTTGGCGCAAGGCCGCACTGATCTGGCCGAAGCCTGGCTGGCGCGACTGGGCCAGACCTACACCGGCGAACGTGCAGCCGCACCACCGGAATTTCATCCACAGCTGCCGCTGCATGTGGAATTGCAACAAGCGTTGCTCGACGTGATCAAGGGCCAGCCGATGCTCGCCGAAGGGCGGTTGAATGTGTTGCTGGAAAACGGTCAGCAAACCGGGCGCCAGTTACTGTGTGTGATGGCGCTGGCGCAGAAAGTGAATTTGCTGCTGAGCAGTGGTCGCGAATCCGAGGCACGCAAAGCATTGAACCAGGCGCTGGAAGCGGCGGCGGGCGGCGTGATACAGCCATTTGACGCCTTGATCAAAGCGCATCCGGACTGGCTGCGCAGCCAGCTGCAAAACTCGCCAGCACTGGCAGGACAGCAGTTGCTGACGCATTTTCCGCTGGTGGTTGCCCGTCCTGTCATTGAATCTGGATCTGCCGAACAACTCAGCAGTCGCGAGCTGGCGGTGCTGCGTTTGATTGCCCAGGGCTGTTCCAATCAGGAAATCAGCGAGCAACTGTTCATCTCGCTGCATACGGTGAAAACCCATGCCAGCCATATCAACAGCAAGTTGGGGGTTGAGCGGCGTACCCAGGCGGTGGCCCGCGCCAAGGCGCTGGGGTTAATGATCTAGTCCCGCTAAAATCTTCGGCATCAGCGGTTTTCGCCGCCGTCGAATATTGATCAGGATTGCCCCATGACTGTTCCAGCGCCTGCGCTCATCCGCGAAACCTTCCCCGTCGGCCCGCTGCAGTGCAACTGCACGATCATCGGCGACCCGATCACTAAAAAAGCCATCGTCGTCGATCCGGGCGGCAACCCCGATCTGATCATGGCGCGCCTCGATGCCCATGGTCTGAAAGTGGTCAGTATCATCCACACCCACGCGCATCTCGATCATTTCCTCGCCTCCGGGCAGATGAAAGAAAAGACTGGCGCGACCCTGCACCTGCACAAGGAAGACCAGTTCCTGTGGGACAACCTCGAAATGCAATGCCAGATGTTCGGTGTGCCCTACACGCCGGTGCCGTCGCCGGATCGCTGGTTGAGCGACGATGAAGAACTGGCCTGCGGCTGCGGCGTGGCGCTGCATACGCCGGGACATACGCCCGGTTCCATGAGCTTTTGGTTTTCCGAGGCTAAGCTGTTGATTGCCGGCGACACGCTGTTTCGTCGCGGAGTAGGGCGCACGGATTTGTGGGGCGGCGATCAGGCGACCATCGTGCGATCGATCAAGCAGCGGCTGTACACCCTCGACGAAGACGCAATCGTGGTTGCCGGGCATGGTCCGGACACGCGTCTCGGGGATGAAATGCGGGAAAACCCGTTCGTGCGCGCCTAAACATTTTGTCATGAGTGTGCGGCGGAATTTTTCGGCATTGTCATGATCCAACGCCCGCACAGGTCTATTGCCTAGGGCCGCTGCCACACAGAATGCGAAAAAAACCAGGAGCTCTTCATGTTCACCACGCCTCGTTTGATTATTGTTGCTACCGCTGTGGCCATGTTGGCCGGCTGCGCCTCGCCCAACCCGTATGACAATCAGGGGCAGGCCGACGGTGGCTCGCAAGGCATGAGCAAAACCGCCAAGTACGGCGGTCTCGGTGCGCTGGCCGGCGCCTTGGCAGGTGCCGCCATCGACCACAACAACCGTGGCAAGGGTGCCTTGATCGGCGCGGCGGTCGTTGGTGCCTCGGCGGCCGGTTACGGTTACTACGCCGACCAGCAAGAGAAAAAGCTGCGCGCCAGCATGGCCAACACCGGGGTTGAAGTGCAGCGCCAGGGCGACCAGATCAAACTGATCATGCCAGGCAACATTACCTTCGCCACCGACTCGGCGAACATCGCGCCAAGCTTCTATCAGCCGCTGAACAATCTGGCGAACTCGCTGAAAGAGTTCAACCAGAACCAGATCGAAATCGTCGGCTACACCGACAGCACCGGCAGCCGCCAGCACAACATGGACCTGTCTCAGCGTCGTGCGCAGAGCGTGGCCACCTACCTGACCTCGCAAGGTGTCAGCGGTGCCAACCTCTCGGCCCGTGGCGCCGGCCCGGATAACCCGATTGCCAGCAACGGTGACGTCAATGGCCGCGCGCAGAACCGCCGCGTCGAGGTCAACCTGAAAGCGATTCCGGGTCAGCAGTATGGTGGTCAGCAGCAACAGCCGGGGACGGTTCAGCAGTATCCGTAAGTGAATGCTTGAGTGAAGAAATGCCCGGTCTTGTGACCGGGCATTTTTTTGGGTTGCCCGTGCTGGCCCTTTCGCGAGCAAGCCCGCTCCCACAGGGATGGGTGTTGTTCACAGAATCTGCGTTCACCACATGACCCTGTGGGAGCGGGCTTGCTCGCGAAGGGGCCGGACCAACACCCTCAAATCATCAGATACAAAAAAGCCCCCGGACAACCGAATTGTCCGGGGGCTTTTTGCTTGCAGCGAAGACTGATTACTTCTTCAAGCCATAATGCTCATCGAGCATGCCAGGCGAGTTTGGGGCTTTCGGTGCGTAGTCGCGTGGCGGCTCCTGATCGCGCGGCGGCGTCAGGCGTTCGCGCGGTGCCTGCGCGGCATCGGCGTGCAAAGCGGCGATCAGGCGTTGACGGGTCTGCTCGTCCAGGGCCAGGCGGTTGGCACCCTCGGCGAGATGATCCTGCACTTCCTGATAGCTCTGGGTCAGCTTCTTGACCAGCGTCGCGGTGCTGTTGAAGTGAGTGACCACCTCGTTTTGATAGCTGTCGAAACGCTCCTGGATATCATCCAGTTGACGCTGCGTGCGGCTCGGCGCGGCATTCGGTGCGACGCGAGCGATCAGGAATCCAATGGCGACACCCACAACCAGGGCAAGAGTCGGTAACAACCAAACTAAGAGCGAGTGTTCCACGAGTCCTTCCTCTATAAACGGCTTTGCTTTACGTTAACGGCTCGAACCTGCGCTGTATACCGCGATTCACTCGCAATAGATTGGCACAGACAATTTGCTAGACGAGTCGACCCGATTCGAGGTCACGGAGTTCCTTCCTTGCTGATGCGTGAAACCCCTGTAGTGATTGCCGGCCCCGTCGGCCAAATCGAAGCGCTGTACCTCGATAACGAGCAGCCAATCGGCATCGCGCTGATCTGCCATCCAAACCCGGTGCAGGGCGGCACCATGCTCAACAAGGTCGTCTCGACCCTGCAGCGCACTGCGCGCGACGCAGGTTTGATCACCTTGCGCTTCAACTATCGCGGCGTCGGTGCCAGCGAAGGCTCCCACGACATGGGCAGCGGTGAAGTCGACGACGCTCAGGCTGCCGCAGCATGGCTACTGGAAAAGCATCCGGAGCTGCCGCTGACCCTGTTCGGTTTCTCCTTCGGCGGATTTGTTGCAGCAAGTCTCGGCGGTCGTCTCGAAGCCCAAGGCGTGCAGCTCAAGCAGTTGTTTATGGTCGCGCCGGCAGTTATGCGCCTGGGCGATCAGGATCAACTGCCACAGCACGGCGAGCTGACCGTGATCCAGCCGGAAACCGACGAAGTGATCGATCCGCAGTTGGTCTACGACTGGTCGGAAAAACTCCAGCGCCCCCATGAGCTGCTGAAAGTGGCAGAATGCGGACACTTTTTTCATGGCAAGCTGACCGATCTCAAGGATCTGATCCTGCCGCGTCTCTCGAATTGATTGCAGTCTGACAAGCGATTACCCATGACGAACCGTACCCGTATCCTCACCGGCATCACCACCACCGGCACGCCGCACCTGGGCAACTACGCCGGCGCCATCCGCCCGGCGATCCTCGCCAGCCGCGACAGCAATGCCGATTCGTTCTACTTCCTGGCCGACTACCACGCCCTGATCAAATGCGATGACCCGCTGCGCATCCAGCGCTCGCGTCTGGAAATCGCCGCGACCTGGCTGGCCGGTGGCCTGGATGTCGACCGTGTGACCTTCTATCGCCAGTCCGACATCCCGGAAATCCCCGAGCTGACCTGGCTGCTGACCTGCGTCGCCGCCAAAGGCTTGCTCAACCGGGCGCACGCCTACAAGGCCTCGGTGGACAAGAACGTCGAAACCGGCGAGGACCCGGATTCTGGGATCACCATGGGCCTCTACAGCTACCCGGTGCTGATGGCGGCGGACATTCTGATGTTCAACGCGCACAAGGTGCCGGTCGGTCGCGACCAGATCCAGCACGTGGAAATGGCCCGCGACATCGGCCAGCGCTTCAACCACCTGTTCGGCCAGGGCAAGGAGTTCTTCACCATGCCCGAAGCGCTGATCGAGGAAAGCGTGGCGACCTTGCCCGGCCTCGACGGGCGCAAGATGTCGAAGAGTTACGACAACACCATCCCGCTGTTCTCCAGCGCCAAAGAGATGAAGGACGCGATCTCGCGGATCGTCACCGACTCCAAAGCGCCGGGCGAAGCCAAAGATCCGGACAACTCGCACCTGTTCACTCTGTTTCAGGCGTTCGCCACACCGGCGCAGGCGGACGAATTCCGCAGCGAACTGCTCGGCGGTCTGGGTTGGGGCGAGGCGAAGAATCGTCTGTTCCAGTTGCTCGACAATGAACTGGGCGAGTCCCGCGAGCGCTATCACCAGTTGATCGAGCGCCCGGCGGATCTGGAAGACATCCTGCAACACGGCGCGAAAAAGGCTCGTGCGGTGGCGACGCCGTTCCTCAACGAACTGCGTGAAGCGGTCGGCCTGCGTTCGTTCGTCAATCAGGTGCAAGTCGCGGCGACCACCAAAAAGAAAGCCGTGAAAGCTGCACGTTTCGTCAGCTTCCGTGAAGACGACGGCAGCTTCCGCTTCCGTCTGCTGGCGGCTGATGGCGAGCAACTATTGCTGTCGCGCAACTTCGCCGACGGCAAAACTGCAGGCCAAGTGACCAAACAACTGCAAGCCGGTCAGGCGCTGGACATTCGCAATCAAGACCTGAGCTTCAGCGTGTGGCTGGAAGGCGAGTGCGTTGGCGACAGCCCGGCGTTCGCCGATACTGCTGCGCGAGACGCGGCCATCGAGGCTCTGCGCGTTGCGCTGACCCCGGTTCAGGACTAATCCGCGGCGCGGCCCGACCAAGGGCTGATTGCCATTCCTACGGGCCGTCGCTACAGTGACGGCCCGTTTTTGTTGCCTTGCTAACGAATTATGACGCCCCTAGAACGATACCAAGCTGATCTGAAACGCCCGGACTTCTTCCATGACGCCGCGCAGGAAACTGCCGTGCGTCATCTGCAGCGCCTGTACGACGATCTGATCGCGGCCGAGCAGAATAAGCCGGGTTTGCTGGGCAAGCTGTTTGGCAAGAAGGATCAGACGCCGGTCAAGGGCCTGTACTTCTGGGGCGGTGTGGGTCGCGGCAAGACTTATCTGGTCGACACCTTTTTTGAAGCGCTGCCGTTCAAGGAAAAGACCCGCACCCACTTCCACCGCTTCATGAAGCGTGTGCACGAAGAGATGAAAACCCTCGGCGGCGAGAAAAACCCGCTGACCATCATCGCCAAGCGCTTTGCGGCCGAGTCGCGAGTGATCTGCTTCGATGAATTCTTCGTTTCGGACATCACCGACGCGATGATCCTCGGCACGCTGATGGAAGAGCTGTTCAAGAACGGCGTGACCCTGGTCGCGACCTCGAACATCGTTCCGGACGGCCTGTACAAGGACGGTCTGCAGCGCGCGCGCTTCCTGCCGGCCATCGCGCTGATCAAGCAGAACACCGAAATCGTCAACGTCGACAGCGGTGTCGACTACCGTCTGCGCCACCTCGAACAAGCGGAGCTGTTCCACTATCCGCTGGACGAAGCCGCCCATGAAAGCCTGCGCAAGAGCTTCAAGGCCCTGACGCCGGAATGCACGGCAGCGGTGGAAAACGATGTGCTGATCATCGAGAACCGCGAAATCCGCGCCCTGCGCACCTGCGACGACGTGGCCTGGTTCGACTTCCGCGAACTGTGCGACGGCCCGCGCAGCCAGAACGATTACATCGAACTGGGCAAGATCTTCCACGCCGTGCTGCTCAGCGGCGTCGAGCAGATGAGCGTCACCACCGACGACATCGCCCGGCGTTTCATCAACATGGTCGACGAGTTCTACGACCGTAACGTCAAGCTGATCATTTCTGCCGAAGTCGAGTTGAAAGAGCTGTACACCGGCGGACGCCTGACGTTCGAATTCCAGCGTACGCTCAGCCGTCTGCTGGAGATGCAATCGCACGAATTCCTGTCGCGGGCGCACAAGCCTTAAACAGATTCGGCAAAGAAAAAGGGCCTGCAATTGCAGGCCCTTTTTTGTGCGCTGAATTTCCCCTGTGGGAGCGAGCCTGCTCGCGAAAGCGGTGTGTCAGCCAACAATTTTGTTGAATGTGGAAACCGAATTCGCGAGCAGGCTCGCTCCCACAGGGGCATTACGCTGTTGTGGGAGAGCTACGCAGCCTGCTGAAACTGCTGCCGATACTGGTTCGGCGACAGCTCGGTGTGCTGGCGGAACAGCCGCGCAAAGAAGCTCGCATCGTCGTAGCCGACCTCATAACTGATGGTCTTGATGCTCTTGCGACTGCCGGACAGCAAGCCCTTGGCGGTCTCTATACGCAACCGTTGCAGGTAGTGCAGCGGCTTGTCGCCAGTGGCAGTCTGAAAGCGGCGCATGAAATTACGGATGCTCATGCCGTGCTCGCGGGCCACGTCTTCGAAGCGGAACTTGTCGGCGAAATGCTCTTCAAGCCAGTGCTGGATCTGCAGGATGATCACGTCCTGGTGGAGCTTCTGCCCGCCGAACCCGATGCGTCCCGGCGAATAGCTGCGCTGCACTTCATACAAAATGTCGCGGGCCACGGCTTGCGCCACGTTGGCGCCGCAGAAGCGTTCGATCAGGTAGATATAGAGATCGCAGGCCGAAGTGGTGCCGCCGGCGCAATACAGGTTGTCGGCGTCCGTCAGGTGCTTGTCCTGATTGAGGTACACCTTGGGGAAGCGCTCGGCGAAGGCATTAAAGAAACGCCAGTAGGTGGTCGCTTCCTTGCCGTTGAGCAATCCGGCTTCGGCCAGCCAGAACACCCCGGTGGCTTCGCCGCAGAGCACGGCGCCGCGGGCATGCTGTTCGCGCAGCCACGGCAGAATCTGTGGGTAACGACCACAAAGCGTTTCGAAGTCGTCCCAGAACGCCGGGAGGATGATGACGTCGGCGTTTTCCAGGCCGCCGTCCACCGGCATCATCACGTCACTGAAGCTGTTCACCGGTTTGCCGTCGGGGCTGACCAGGCGGGTTTCAAACGCCGGTGTCAGGCCGTGGCCCAATTGTTTGCCGTAACGCAGGCTGGCCAGATGGAAGAAATCCTTGGCCTGCATGAGAGTGGATGCGAAAACCCGGTCGATTGCCAGGATGCTGACGCGCCGCAAGGGCGTGGAGACTTGCTTGGACATAATTCAACTTTTGTTTTGTTTTTATAAGGGAAAGTGGTCACCAGACGGCTGGATCGTCTTATTTTTTGTCGGATGTGTCCAGTGTCCTGTGTCGGAGGTGAGGCTTAGTCTCTGAAGGTCATATTCCTCCAACAAGAATGAAAGGTGCCGCATGATCCCCAGAACCTTGTTCAGCTCCGAGCACGAATTGTTCCGCGACAGCGTACGAACCTTCCTCGAAAAAGAGGCTGTGCCGTTCCATGCGCAATGGGAGAAACAAGGCCACATCGACCGCAAACTGTGGAACAAAGCCGGGGAGGCGGGGATGCTCTGCTCACACCTGCCGGAAGAATACGGCGGCCTGGGCGCGGATTTTCTGTACAGCGCGGTGGTGATCGAAGAGGTCGGTCGCTTGGGTCTGACCGGTATCGGCTTTTCGCTGCATTCGGACATCGTCGCACCGTACATCCTGCATTACGGCAGCGAAGCGCTGAAGCAAAAATACCTGCCGAAACTGGTCTCGGGCGAGATGGTCAGTGCGATTGCCATGACCGAGCCGGGTGCCGGTTCCGACCTGCAAGGGGTCAAGACCACGGCGGTGCTGGATGGCGACGAGTACGTGATCAACGGCTCCAAGACTTTCATCACCAACGGCTTCCTCGCTGATTTGGTGATCGTCGTCGCCAAGACTGATCCGAAGGCCGGCGCCAAGGGCACCAGCCTGTTTGTGGTGGAAGCGAATACGCCGGGCTTCGAGAAGGGCAAACGCCTGGAGAAGGTCGGAATGAAGGCTCAGGACACGTCGGAATTGTTCTTCCAGGACGTGCGTGTTCCCAAGGAAAACCTGTTGGGTCAGGCCGGGGCAGGGTTTGCCTACCTGATGCAGGAATTGCCGCAGGAACGTCTCACGGTGGCGATCGGTGGTTTGGCCTCAGCCGAAGCTGCGCTGAAGTGGACGCTGGATTACACCCGTGATCGCAAAGCGTTCGGCAAGGCGATTGCCGACTTCCAGAACACCCGCTTCAAACTGGCGGAAATGGCTACCGAGATTCAGATCGGCCGAGTATTTGTCGACAAGTGCCTGGAGCTGCATCTGCAGGGCAAGCTCGACGTTCCGACAGCGGCGATGGCCAAATACTGGGGCACCGACCTGCAATGCAAGGTGCTCGACGAGTGCGTGCAGTTGCATGGCGGCTACGGCTTCATGTGGGAATACCCGGTGGCCCGGGCGTGGGCAGATGCGCGCGTGCAGCGCATCTATGCCGGCACCAATGAAATCATGAAGGAGATCATTGCGCGCTCGCTTTGATCTTCGCTGCATTGACGGGCCTCTTTGCGAGCAGGCTCGCTCCCACAGGGATCACCGTACCTGTGGGAGCGAGCCTGCTCGTGAAGCTTTTAGCGGTCGATCAAGGCGCCGGGTTCGGGTGATCCTTGTGAATCGCCTCGATTCCCGCCAGCACTTCATCGGAAAGTTTCAGATCAAAACTGGCAATGTTGCTGTCCAGTTGCTCAAGTGTCGTCGCGCCAATGATGTTGCTGGTGACGAACGGTTGCTGGGTGACGAACGCCAGCGCCATTTGCGCCGGATCCAGACCGTGTTCACGGGCCAATGCCACATAGCGGCTGCAGGCAGCTTCCGATTGCGCGTTGAAATAGCGGCTGAAGCGGCTGTAGAGGCTCAGGCGGCCTTTCGGTGGGCGCGCGCCACCTTCGTACTTGCCTGACAGGAAGCCGAACGCCAGCGGCGAGTAGGCGAGCAGGCCGCATTGTTCGCGGATGGCGATTTCCGCCAGGCCGATTTCGAAGCTGCGGTTGAGCAGGTTATACGGGTTCTGGATCGACACCGCACGCGGCCAGCCACGGGCTTCGGCCAAGGCTAGGAAACGCATGGTGCCCCACGGCGTCTCGTTGGACAGACCGATGTGGCGGATCTTGCCGGCCTTGACCTGCTCGTCGAGGGCTTCGAGGGTGTCTTCGAGCGGCGTCAGGTTGGCCTCGATCTTGTGCTTGTAGCCCAGCTGTCCGAAAAAGTTGGTGCTGCGCTCTGGCCAGTGCAATTGATAAAGGTCGATGTAATCGGTCTGCAGGCGCTCGAGGCTGGCATCCACCGCGGCGGTGATGTGCTGGCGATTGTGGCGCAGGTTCTTGTCGCGGATGTAGTCGATGGTGTTGCCGGGGCCGGCGATCTTGCTGGCTAGGATCCAGTCGGCGCGGTCGCCGCGACGCTTGAAGTAATTGCCGATGTAGCGCTCGGTGGTGGCGTAGGTGTCGGCTTTCGGCGGCACCGGGTACATCTCGGCGGTGTCGATGAAATTGATCCCGGCTTCCTTGGCCCGTTCGATCTGGGCGAAGGCTTCAGTTTCAGTGTTTTGCTCGCCCCAGGTCATGGTGCCGAGGCAGATTGCACTCACGTTCAGGTCGGTACGGCCTAGCTGGCGATAGTCCATCGGGTGCTCCTTGGGCAAAACAATCATAAAAGCAGGTTGAAAATTTTTTCGCAATCTGCATAATTGCCGACCTCTTTCTGCAGTGGAAGTGATGCGCCGCCGCCGAAGAATCTTGCCGTTGAACGGACGCGCCGACCCGAGCCCCCGAAAGCGTCTGTATCCGGCTGCCTTTGACTTGTCAAAGTACGCACTATTCAGTAAGATCCGCCGTCTTATTTACAGGCGGCCCCTGAGGCTATAAAGAATGAAAACTTTTACTGCTAAACCGGAAACAGTAAAGCGCGACTGGTTTGTCGTCGACGCTGCTGGTCAGACCCTGGGTCGTCTGGCCACCGAAATCGCGAGCCGTCTGCGTGGCAAGCACAAGCCTGAGTACACTCCTCACGTTGACACCGGCGACTACATCGTCGTAATCAACGCCGAGCAGATCCGTGTAACCGGCGCTAAAACCACTGACAAAATGTACTACTCCCACTCCGGTTTCCCGGGCGGCATCAAGTCGATCAACTTTGAAAAGCTGATCGCCAAAGCCCCTGAGCGCGTGATCGAGACCGCGGTTAAAGGCATGCTGCCTAAGAACCCGCTGGGTCGTGACATGTACCGTAAGCTGAAAGTCTATGCGGGCGCTGCACACCCTCATACTGCTCAGCAGCCCCAAGAACTGAAGATTTAACGGAATAGTTCATTATGTCGGCGACTCAAAATTACGGCACTGGCCGTCGCAAGACCGCAACCGCACGCGTTTTCCTGCGTCCGGGTACTGGTAACATCTCCATCAACAACCGCTCCCTGGACTCGTTCTTCGGCCGCGAAACTGCCCGCATGGTAGTTCGTCAGCCGCTGGAACTGACCGAGACTGTCGAGAAGTTCGACATCTACGTCACTGTCATCGGTGGTGGTGTAAGTGGTCAGGCTGGCGCAATCCGCCACGGCATCACTCGCGCTCTGATGGACTATGACGAAACCCTGCGTAGCGCTCTGCGCAAAGCAGGCTTCGTTACTCGCGACGCCCGTGAAGTTGAACGTAAGAAAGTTGGTCTGCGTAAAGCGCGTAAGCGCCCGCAGTACTCGAAGCGTTAATTCGTTTCCACGTTCAAAAAAGAACGCCCGATTCCTCACGGAACCGGGCGTTTTTTTATGCCTGCGATTTATCAAAAGAATTGCGCTGTGACAACTTGCCACATTCGTAGACCCCCTATACTGCAAGGCTTGAGGGTGTGAGCTCCGGGTAATTCCCTTGTCAGAATTGGGGCTTTTCATTACCATCTCGGCAAAATTTTTATAAGTAACATTGATTTATTTAGTAGATGCCTGATTTAACAGGCCACAAAGCTGATGGGAGAGGACTGAATGAGCAATGACGGCGTGAATGCAGGCCGGCGTCGCTTCTTGGTAGCAGCCACATCCGTGGTGGGTGCTGCAGGAGCGGTGGGGGCTGCGGTCCCGTTCGTGGGGTCATGGTTTCCCAGTGCCAAGGCGAAAGCCGCCGGTGCACCGGTGAAAGTGAATGTCAGCAAGATCGAGCCAGGACAGCAGATGATTGCCGAGTGGCGCGGCCAGCCGGTGTTCATTGTCCGCCGTACTGCGGAAATCCTGGGGAATCTCAAGAAGATCGAGGGCCAGCTCTCCGATCCGACTTCCAAAAACTCCACGCAACCCACCTATGTCGACCCTGAAGTGCGTTCGATCAAGCCGGAAATTCTTCTGCTGATCGGGATCTGCACGCACCTGGGTTGCTCACCAACCTTCCGTCCCGAAGTGGCGCCTGCAGATCTGGGTAAAGACTGGGTCGGTGGCTATTTCTGCCCTTGCCATGGCTCCCACTACGATCTGGCTGGCCGCGTCTACAAGTCGCAACCCGCGCCTTTGAACCTGCCAGTTCCCCCGCATTCCTATGAGACCGATGACCTGATTGTCATTGGCGTCGATACGGAGAAAGCGTGATGAGCAAGTTCATGGATTGGGTTGATGCGCGCTTCCCTGCGACCAAAATGTGGGAAGACCATCTCAGCAAGTATTACGCACCAAAAAACTTCAACTTCTTCTATTTCTTCGGCTCGCTGGCGCTGCTGGTGCTGGTCAATCAGATCGTCACCGGTGTCTGGCTGACGATGAGCTACACGCCGTCGGCAGAAGAGGCGTTCGCTTCCGTCGAATACATCATGCGCGATGTCGAGTACGGCTCGATCCTGCGTCTGCTGCACTCCACCGGCGCCTCGGCGTTCTTCATCGTGGTCTATCTGCACATGTTCCGTGGCCTGCTCTACGGTTCGTACCAGAAACCACGTGAACTGGTCTGGGTATTCGGCATGCTGATCTACCTGGCGCTGATGGCCGAGGCCTTCATGGGTTATCTGCTGCCTTGGGGTCAGATGTCCTACTGGGGTGCCCAGGTGATCATCTCGCTGTTCGGTGCGATTCCGGTGATCGGTAACGACCTGACCCAGTGGATTCGGGGTGACTACCTGATCTCCGGGATTACCCTGAACCGCTTCTTCGCCCTGCACGTCGTGGCGCTGCCGATCGTGATCCTTGGTCTGGTGGTGCTGCACATTCTGGCGCTGCACGAAGTCGGCTCGAACAACCCTGATGGCGTCGACATCAAGAAGCACAAAGACGAAAACGGTGTCCCACTGGATGGCATTGCCTTCCATCCGTACTACACCGTGAAAGACATCGTCGGCGTAGTGGTGTTCCTGTTCATCTTCTGCTTTATCGTGTTCTTCTTCCCGGAAATGGGCGGCTACTTCCTCGAAAAACCAAACTTCGAGCAAGCCAACCCGTTCAAGACGCCTGAGCACATTGCCCCGGTCTGGTACTTCACGCCGTTCTACGCGATCTTGCGTGCGATCCCGGACAAACTCATGGGCGTGATCGCCATGGGCGCCTCGATTGCCATGTTGTTCGTGCTGCCGTGGCTGGATCGCAGCCCGGTCAAATCGATGCGCTACAAGGGCTGGATGAGCAAAGCATGGCTGGTGGTGTTCTGCATTTCCTTCGTGATCCTCGGCATTCTGGGCGTACTCGCTCCGACGCCGGAGCGCACGCTGGTGTCGCAGATCTGCACCTTCCTGTACTTCGCCTACTTCATTCTGATGCCGTTCTACACCAGGCTCGAGAAGACCAAACCGGTTCCGGAAAGGGTGACTGGCTGATGAAAAAGTTATTTTTTGCTCTGATTTTTGCTGCTCTGCCCGTGCTGTCTTTCGCCGCCGAACACGGTGGTCCGGAGCTGGAAAAAGTCGACATCGATGTATCCGACAAGGCTGCCCTGCAAGATGGCGCGCGAACCTTCGCCAACTATTGCATGGGTTGCCACAGTGCCAAGTTCCAGCGTTACGAGCGGGTGGCCGATGACCTCGGCATTCCCCACGAAATGATGCTCGAGAAGCTGGTGTTCACTGGCGCCAAGATCGGCGACCACATGAACATCGGCATGCAGCCGGCGGACGCCAAGACCTGGTTCGGTGCTGCGCCGCCGGACCTGACTTTGGTGGCTCGCGTGCGTGGCACTGACTGGCTCTACGGTTACCTGCGCTCGTTCTACGAAGATCCGGCACGTCCTTGGGGCGTGAACAACAAGGTCTTCCCGAACGTCGGCATGCCTAACGTGCTGGTCGGCCTGCAAGGTCGCCAGGTGGTTGGCTGCAAGCAAGTGCAGATCGTCGAGGACGGCAAGAAGCAATACGATCCGCTGACCGGTACGCCGCTGACCCATGAAGCGTGCGATCAGTTGACCATCGTGCCGAAATCCGGTGCTCTGAACGAAGAGCAGTTCGATGAGAAGGTCAAGAATCTGGTAACCTTCCTGGCTTACTCGGCTAACCCGGTTAAGCTGCAACATCAGCGCATCGGTACTTACGTCTTGCTGTACCTGGCGTTCTTCTTTGTGTTCGCCTACCTGCTCAAGCGTGAATACTGGAAAGACGTGCACTGATACGCTTCAAGCATTGCTGTTAATCGCGCGCGCCCAAGGGTTCCTCCGATAACGCAAGGTCTGGTTCGCCAGACATTGCGGGAGGCGCCCTCTGGGCGCGCGCGTTTTTCCGGTTCCGATAATTTCAACAAGCGAGGAGGATCGCCATGGGCGTGACCAATCGGTTGGCCTGTTACTCCGACCCCGCCGACCACTATTCCCACCGAGTGCGCATCGTGCTTGCAGAGAAGGGTGTCAGCGCCGAAATCATTTACGTGGAAGCTGGTCGCCAGCCGCCTAAACTGATTGAGGTGAACCCTTACGGCAGTCTCCCGACGCTGGTCGATCGCGACCTGGCGTTGTGGGAGTCGACCGTGGTGATGGAATATCTGGATGAGCGTTACCCGCATCCGCCACTGATGCCGGTTTATCCGGTGGCGCGTGCCAACAGTCGTCTGCTGATTCACCGTATTCAGCGCGACTGGTGTGGTCTGGTGGATCTGATTCTTGATCCCAAGTCCAAGGAGGCCGCGCGTGTCGTGGCGCGTAAGGAATTGCGTGAAAGCCTGACGGGCGTGTCGCCGCTGTTTGCCGACAAGCCGTTTTTCCTCAGTGAGGAACAAAGTCTGGTGGATTGCTGCCTATTGCCAATACTCTGGCGTTTGCCGATTCTGGGTATTGAACTGCCGCGGCCGGCCAAGCCGCTGCTTGATTATATGGAGCGCCAGTTTGCGCGTGAGGCTTTCCAGGCGAGTCTGTCTGGCGTCGAACGCGATATGCGCTAAGGCTTAAGGAGCCGCTATGAACTCCAGTCGACCTTATCTGGTCCGCGCGCTCTACGAGTGGATTGTGGATAACGATTGCACCCCGCACATGCTGGTCAATTCCGAATACCCGGCAGTGCAGGTGCCGCAGGGCTTCGCCAGTGACGGGCAAATTGTCCTGAACATTTCGCCCAGCGCCGTGCGGCACTTGCACATGGACAACGACGTGGTGACCTTCGAGGGTCGCTTCGGTGGCGTTCCGCACAGTCTGTATGTGCCAATCAGCGCGATTCTGGGCATCTACGCCCGGGAGAACGGGCAGGGCATGGTGTTCGATCTCGAGTCGCCGATGGATGACGAAGACGATATCGAGCCGGATGACGACTTGCCGCCACCGGGCAGCGAGCCGCCGCGACCAAGCGGCCGGCCAAGCTTGAAAGTGGTGAAGTAATAAAAAAGGCGATCCGGATGGATCGCCTTTTTTGTATCTGCTCGTCGCGTATCAGTCGATGTATTCGAACAGCTTCACGATTTTCTGCACACCGGAAACGCTCTGCACCAGGTTGGTCGCCTGTTGGGCTTCCTGCTTGGTCAGCAGGCCCAGCAGATAGACGATACCGTTCTCGGTCACGACCTTGATGCGCGAGCCGGGAATGCTGGCATCGGTCAGCATCTGGGTCTTGATCTTGGTGGTCAGCCAGGCGTCGTTCTGGCGGGCGAGGAAGCTCGACGGCGCAATCACTTGCAGCTCGTTGTGCACCTTCTTCACGCGCTGGACGTTGGCGGCGGCCTGTTCAGCCTTGGCCTTGAGGTCTTCGCGCGGCGTCTGGCCGGCGAGCAGCACCACGCCGTTGAAGCTGGTGACGACGATATGCGAGTCCTTGTCCAGGCCTGGGTCGGCCTTGGCCACGTTGACGCCGACTTTGGTCTCGATCAGCGAGTCGTCGATTTTGCTGCCGAAGGTTCGGGTGCCGCGGTCGTCTTCAATCGGCGCTTCACGGCTGGCATTCACCACCGAGGTGCAGCCGCTGATGCCGAGGCACAGGGTCAAGGCCAGAAGGCCAAGGCGATTAGGGGTCATTCTTCACTCCCGAACAGTTGGCTGTCGATCAGATCGCAGAGGCAATGGATCGCCAGCAGATGGACTTCCTGAATACGTGCAGTGACATGGGCCGGCACGCGAATCTCGACATCTTCAGGCAGCAGCAGCGAAGCCATGCCGCCGCCATCGCGGCCAGTCAATGCTACGACAATCATTTCACGATCATGTGCGGCCTGGATCGCTTGAATAATGTTGGCCGAGTTACCGCTGGTCGAAATCGCCAGCAATACGTCGCCTGGTTGACCCAGTGCGCGGATCTGCTTGGAGAACACTTCGTTGTAGCTGTAGTCGTTGGCGATCGAGGTGATCGTCGAGCTGTCGGTGGTCAGGGCGATGGCTGGCAGGCTCGGGCGTTCGCGCTCGAAGCGGTTGAGCAGCTCCGAGGAGAAGTGCTGGGCGTCGCCGGCAGAGCCACCGTTGCCGCACGAAAGCATTTTGCCTTCGTTGAGCAGGGCGTTGACCATGATCTGGCTGGCTTGCTCGATGTGCGGTGCAAGTACGTCCATCGCCTGTTGCTTGGTGTCGATACTGGCCTGGAAAAGCTGGCGAATTCGGGATTGCATGTCCATCTGTGTGACCTTAAGTAGCGCGGCTGTTCGGCACGTGAATGTGCAGCCCGCAAAGCAAAGAGCAAAAATTGTCGGTGAAAGTGTCCGGGGTGGTGTGCAGAGAATCAACCATCGAACGCATTCTGCAACCAGTTCAACTGATCCGGGTGCCTGTCGATGGCCACCACGTCGAAGCGGCAAGGGGAATCGGCCCAGCGTGACTCACGCTGAAGAAAATACTGTGCGGCGAAAATCAGTTTCTGCCGTTTGCGCTCATCGATGCTAGCGAGCGCGCCACCCCATTGAGTGTTTTTTCTGTAGCGGACTTCGACGAATACTACTGTATCGCCATCAAGCATGACCAGATCAAGCTCGCCCCGTTTGCATGACCAGTTCTGCGCCAGCAGGCGCAGACCGTGGTGTTGCAGATGCTCGAGCGCCTGGCGTTCGGCATCCTTGCCGCTTTGCAGGTGGGAGCCGTCGGGCATCAGCGCGGGGTGTCCGGCAGGCGTTGAACCTGACCGTTGACGAACTGCGCCCATGGCAACTGACGCACCACGCGTTGGGTCTGGGTCATGCCCAGGCTGCCCGACTGACCTTCGATGCGGCTGTCCGGCAGCGCCTTCAACTGACCCAGGCGCGGTGCCAGACGGTAGGCATCGACGCCCATGGCGTACAGGCGGCCGAGGCTGCCGGCCGCTTGTGGCCATTGCGCGGTGACTTGCTGGCGTAGCGGGTCATTGGCTTCCAGCAACCACGGGGTTTCGCAGAAGCGCACACCGTTCATGTCGTTGTACTGGTTCACATCGCCGCTGGCGCTGTAGACGTGGGACGTTGCGTACACCGGAACATCGCCCGCGTACTGGAAGTTCAGGGTCGGCTTGATCTGCTGCGCCTGTTGCGGGGTGGCTGCGAGGAAGATGAACTCGATGTCCTGACGACGCGACGGCTGCGCGGCTACGTTGGTGCCAGCGGCGTTCTGCAGGCTCTTGGCGCGGGCTTCGCTCTGACGCAGCTGGAACATGTCGGCGATCTGCTGGGCCAGTTGCACCGGCTGATCGACACGTTCGGTGGCGACGATGCTGCCGCCATTGGCCTGCCAGTCCTGGCTGAACGCACGCAGTACGCGGTCGCCCCATTCGCCTTTCGGCACCATGATCGCCGCGCGATGCAGGCCGTCGGCGCGGGCACGACGCGAAACTTCGCGGGCTTCGTCTTCAGCCGCCAGGCCGAATTGGAACAGTTGCGCCGGACCTTGATCACCTTCGCTGTAGTTCAATGCGAGGGTGGTGATCGGCAGTTGCGGACGGGTGCTCAGTTGTTTGACCAGCGGTTTTTCCAGCGGGCCGACCACGAGTTGCACGCCGTCAGCCTGAGCCTTGCGGTAGAACTCGTCCATCGAAGTCAGCTTGGAGCTGTCGTAGAACTCGATGGCGGGCGGCTTCTGGCCGGCCTGTTGCGCTTGATAGTGCGCCGCCATGAAACCTTCACGCAGGGCCTTGCCGACCGAGGCCAGTGGGCCGTCTTGCGGCAGCAGCAGGGCGATCTTGCTCAGGGGCTGGCTGGCCAGTTCCTTGAGTTTGGTCAGTGGCAGCGGCAGGTTGATTGCCGCCGGGTGTTTCGGGTTTTGTGCGCGCCAGGCATCGATCGCCGCTTGCTGCTGTTCCAGAGTGCCGGCGGTTTTCACGGCCAGGGCCAGACCCATCCAGCCGCCGAGATCGTCGGCGGTGTTGGGTTGCAGCTGATCGGTCGGCAGCGAGGCGATCAGGATCCAGATCGCTTCGTGGTTCTTGCTCGCGGCTTCGCCTTTGAGCATTGGCGCGATGAAGATGCGCTCGCGAGCGGCCGCCAGGGTCTGGCCGTCGGCTTCCAGTGCACGGGCATGCACGGTGCCGGTGCGCACTTGCTGATCTTCCGGCATTTCGCTCAGGTGCTGCAGGCTTGGATGGCTCAGGGCTGTCAGCGCAGCTTTCGGCTGATTGCGGGTCATCGCCAGTTCAGCGGACAGGGTGCTGGCGAAGATCTGCTGGCCTGGCTTCAACTGCTCCATCGGCACTTGTTGCAGGATCTGCGCGGACTGGCCGGCGTTGCCCTGGCGATATGCCAGGTCTGCCGCGCTCAAGCGCAACAGCGCGGCTTTTTCCGGCGTCTTGGCCTGGGTAGCCTGTTCGAGCAGTTGCTCGATGCTGGCATCCGGAGTCCGTGGAAGTTCGCCAAGGCTGGAGGAAGGGGAGCTGGCGCAGGCCGCCAGCAAGGCAGCGAGGCAGAGGGCAGTGAACAGCCGCAGGCAAGCGATCATGTAAGTGTTCCTGATACTCGATCAAATTAGCGTGGAATTGTACCCAAGCACTGGCCGGGGCGCGATGTTACTGGCGTGAATCAATCAATTTAGCTGGAGTAAATGTTGCAGCGGCGCACAACTGCGTGCAAAACCGCGCTTGGCTCATACGGTTCGCAAGCCTCGTGACGCGCTACAATGCCGGCTTTTACCGAACACGAGGTGTGCGCTTTGACTGCTCCAGGTCCTTTGAATTCCGCTGCTGGCTCGCTTTATGTGGTGGCGACGCCCATCGGCAACCTGGACGACATCAGCGCCCGGGCTCTGAAAATCCTTCGCGAAGTGGCGTTGATCGCCGCCGAAGACACACGGCACTCGGCGCGGTTGATGCAGCACTTCGGCATTGCCACGCCGTTGGCCGCCTGCCACGAACACAACGAACGTGATGAAGGTAGCCGCTTTATTACCCGTTTGCTGGCGGGCGATAACGTCGCGCTGATTTCCGATGCCGGGACGCCACTGATTTCCGATCCGGGTTACCATCTGGTGCGTCAGGCGCGGGCGGCGGGGATCAATGTGGTGCCGGTGCCGGGTGCCTGTGCTTTGATCGCGGCGCTGTCGGCGGCGGGCCTGCCCTCCGACCGGTTCATCTTCGAAGGCTTCCTGCCGGCCAAGTCGGTAGGGCGCAAGGCGCGCCTGGAAGCGGTAAAGGAAGAGTCGCGCACGCTGATTTTCTACGAGGCCCCGCATCGTATTCTCGAATGCCTGCAGGACATGGAAGCGGTGTTCGGTGGCGAGCGTCAGGCGTTGCTGGCCCGGGAAATCACCAAAACCTTCGAGACCCTCAAAGGCTTGCCGCTGGCTGAGTTGCGTGCATTTGTCGAGTCCGACAGCAATCAGCAGCGCGGCGAGTGCGTGGTGCTGGTGGCGGGCTGGTCTGCACCGGAGTCTGAAGATGCGGTCAGCGGCGAGGCGATGCGCGTGCTCAATCTGCTGCTCGAAGAGATGCCGCTCAAGCGCGCTGCCGCCCTGGCCGCGCAAATCACTGGCGAGCGCAAAAACGTCCTGTATCAGGTCGCACTGGAGCAGCAGAAGGGCGGGTAACCCGTCGCGCAGACGGGTTTCACGGCTATTAGCGCTTGTTCTTCGGGCGCTCTGCCGTTAACCTGCGCGGCGGAGAGTCGATCGGACAGTCGCTGCCCTCTATGAAAATTAGGGGGGGGAGGAAAGTCCGGGCTCCATAGGGCGAAGTGCCAGGTAATGCCTGGGAGGCGTGAGCCTACGGAAAGTGCCACAGAAAATAACCGCCTAAGCGCTTCGGCGCCGGTAAGGGTGAAAAGGTGCGGTAAGAGCGCACCGCACGTCTGGCAACAGTTCGTGGCTAGGTAAACCCCACTTGGAGCAAGACCAAATAGGGTCCCAAGGCGTGGCCCGCGCTGGGACCGGGTAGGTTGCTAAAGATGTCCAGTGATGGCCATCGTAGACGAATGACTGTTCAAGACAGAACCCGGCTTACAGATCGACTCTCCACCTTTTTCTTTCCCTGCTTGAATCAATGGCATCAGGGCTGGTTATTATCGGCAGGCCTGCGCTAAAGTCCGGCAGCGGCAAATGCAGTAATAGCCATTTCCCACCTTGCTTCAATCAACAGCAGAAGCGCTTTTGTAATACCGAAAAAATCTTACTCTTAACAAATTACTTTAACTTCCGAGCGCAGCTTTCAGTGCTGCATCAAGTTATTGGTCAAAAGTGTCCGCCAAATTGTCGTTACCCCTCCTTTTAAGCTCCTAAATCTCCGTTCTGTAAGGGTTTTCCTTTGATCCGCGCCTTGACGGTGTGGTGGGCGCATTCCTATAGTGTGCGCAAGTGGCGGAAAGTGGCATGAAGTGGGTTTTTTGAGCTCAAAACGATAAAAATTGGAGAAACGCTGACGTGTTTCGCGGAGCTAACGCTATCAGTCTCGATGCAAAGGGCCGTCTCGCCATGCCGAGCCGGTACCGTGACGAGCTCGTTTCGCGTAGTTCCGGCCAATTGATCGTGACCATTGATGCCGTTGATCCGTGCCTGTGTGTCTACCCGCTCGACGAGTGGGAAATCATTGAAACCAAGTTGCGCGCGCTCCCTTCGCTTCGCGAAGAGAACCGTCGCCTGCAGCGTTTATTGATTGGTAATGCCGTCGACCTCGAACTCGACGGCAGTGGTCGTTTTCTGGTTCCACCGCGTCTGCGCGAATACGCCAAGCTTGATAAGAAAGCGATGCTGGTGGGCCAACTGAACAAGTTCCAATTGTGGGACGAGGATGCATGGAACGCGGTGTCTGCCGCTGACCTTGCTGCTATTCAACAACCGGGCGCCATGCCTGACGAACTGCGTGATTTGATCCTGTGACTATTGATAGCGGCTTTAACCACATCACCGTACTGCTTGACGAAGCCGTCGAGGCTCTCGCCGTACGTCCTGATGGCTGCTATCTGGACGGTACGTTCGGGCGCGGCGGGCACAGTCGGCTGATCCTCAGCCAGCTCGGGACGGACGGTCGACTCATCGGGTTCGACAAAGATCCACAAGCGATTGCCACCGGGCAAACGCTAGCGGCCGAAGACGGCCGCTTTGTCGTTGTGCAGCGCAGCTTTGCCGAGCTGGGTTCGGTGGTTGCCGAGCGAGGTCTGAGCGGCAAGGTCAGCGGTATCCTGCTCGATCTCGGCGTGTCTTCGCCGCAGCTCGACGACGCCGAACGCGGCTTCAGTTTCCTTAACGACGGCCCGCTGGACATGCGCATGGATCCGTCCCGTGGCATCAGCGCCGCCGAGTTCGTCAACACCGCGCCGGTAGAAGAAATCGCCCGGGTGTTCAAGGAATACGGCGAAGAACGTTTCTCCGGGCGCATGGCCCGTGCCGTGGCCGAGCGCCGCGACATCAAGCCGTTCGAGCGCACCGCTGATCTGGCCGAAGTCTTGAAAGTCGCCAACCCGGCGTGGGAGAAGGGCAAGAACCCGGCGACCCGTGCATTCCAGGGTTTGCGCATTCACGTCAACAACGAACTGGGCGATCTGGAAGCCGGCCTCGAAGCCGCCCTGGATGCTCTGGAAATCGGTGGCCGTCTGGTGGTCATCAGCTTCCACTCGCTGGAAGACCGCATCGTCAAACTGTTCATGCGCAAGCTGGTAAAAGGCGAAGCCGACAACCTGCCGCGCAACCTGCCCGTGCGCCACGTGGCGTTCGAACCGAAAATCAAAATCCACGGCAAAGCGCAGACGGCCTCCGACGCCGAACTCAAAGCCAACCCACGTTCCCGTAGCGCTGTCATGCGTGTCGCGGAGAAGTTGCGGTGAGCAAGCTTTTCGCCAAGCCCCTGCCGGGCGGCAGCTTTATCATGCTGCTGCTGTTTATCGGCGTGCTCGTGTCGGCCATCGGCGTGTCTTACAGCGCGCACTGGAACCGGCAGTTGCTCAACAATCTTTATAACGAACTCAGCGTGCGCGACAAGGCGCAGGCCGAGTGGGGGCGCCTGATTCTCGAGCAAAGCACCTGGACTGCGCACAGCCGCATCGAAGTGCTGGCCACTGAACAACTGAAAATGCACATCCCTGGCGCGGCTGACGTGAAGATGGTGGCGCCATGATGAAACTCGAAGGGGCACTCTTTCCGTGGCGCTTCCGCCTGATGGTGGCACTGCTGGGCGTGATGGTTGCGGCGATCTGCTGGCGCATCATCGACCTGCAAGTGGTTGACCGTGACTTCCTCAAAGGTCAGGGCGACGCACGCAGTCTGCGTCATATTCCGATTCCTGCTCACCGTGGTCTGATCACCGACCGCAATGGCGAACCTCTGGCCGTGAGTACCCCGGTGACTACGCTGTGGGCCAACGCCAAGGAAATGCAGACCGCCAAAGAGAAGTGGCCGGCGCTGGCCGCTGCGCTGGGGCAGGATCCGAAAGCCCTGACCGAGCGTCTCGAAGCCCAGGCCAACAAAGAATTCATTTATCTGGTGCGCGGGCTGACCCCCGAGCAGGGCCAGGCTGTGCTCGACTTGAAAGTGCCGGGCGTTTACGGCATCGAAGAATTCCGCCGCTTCTATCCGGCCGGTGAAGTCACCGCGCACATGGTCGGCTTTACCGACATTGACGATCACGGGCGTGAAGGCGTCGAGCTGGCCTACGACGAGTGGCTGGCCGGTGTCCCGGGCAAGCGGCAGGTCATCAAGGATCGGCGCGGTCGGCTGATCAAGGATGTCCAGGTCACCAAGAACGCCAAGGCCGGCAAGCCCTTGGCGTTGTCGATTGACCTGCGTCTGCAATACCTGGCCAACCGCGAGCTGCGCAACGCGATCATCGAGAACGGCGCCAAGGCCGGCAGCCTGGTGATCATGGACGTGAAGACCGGCGAGATTCTCGCCATGGTCAACCAGCCGACCTACAACCCGAACAACCGGCGCAACCTGCAGCCGGCGATGATGCGTAACCGCGCGATGATCGACGTGTTCGAACCGGGTTCGACCATGAAAGCGATCTCGATGAGTGCCGCGATCGAAACCGGCCGCTGGAAACCGAGCGACACCGTCGAGGTGTACCCGGGCTCCCTGCAGATCGGCAAATACACCATCAAGGACGTGTCGAAGACCGAAGGTCCGGTACTCGACCTGACCGGCATCCTGATCAATTCCAGTAACGTTGGCATGAGTAAGGTTGCGTTCGATATTGGTGGCGAAACCATTTTCCGCCTCGCACAGAAAGTCGGCCTCGGCCAGGACACCGGCCTCGGCTTCCCGGGCGAGCGCGTCGGCAACCTGCCGAATTACCGTGAATGGCGCAAGGCCGAAACTGCGACGCTGTCTTACGGCTACGGTATTTCCGTGACGGCGATCCAGCTGGTGCACGCGTTCTCGGCGCTGGCCAACAACGGTCGTCTGGCACCGCTGACCCTGATCAAAACCGACAAGCCGCCGCAGACCACCCAGGTACTGCCGGAAGCGGTCGCGAAAACCATGCAAGGCATGCTGCAACAAGTGATCGAAGCACCGCGCGGCGTGTTCCGTGCGCAGGTGCCGGCGTATCACGTGGCCGGCAAGTCGGGTACTGCACGTAAAACGTCGGTGGGCACCAAGGGCTACGCCGAAAACTCGTACCGTTCGCTGTTCGCCGGTTTCGGCCCGATGAGCGATCCGCGTTACGCCATCGTGGTGGTGATCGATGAACCGTCCAAGGCCGGTTACTTCGGTGGTCTGGTGTCGGCGCCGGTGTTCAGTCGTGTGATGTCCGGCACCCTGCGTCTGATGAACGTGACCCCGGACAACCTGCCGACCACTCAACAGGCCAACGCTACCCCGGTCGTTCCGCTGAAAGCCAATGGAGGGCGCGGCTGATGTCTCTGAGTCTGAACAAGATATTCCCCCACGCCGGCCACGATCTGCTGATCCGTGAGTTGGCGCTGGACAGCCGCAACGTACGCGCGGGTGACCTGTTCCTCGCCGTGCCGGGCGGCAAGTTCGATGGCCGTGCGCACATCGCCGATGCCTTGCAGCGCGGCGCGGCGGCGGTTGCCTATGAAGTGGAAGGCGCCACCGTGCTGCCGATCACCGAAGTGCCGTTGATTCCGGTCAAAGGCTTGGCGGCGCAGCTGTCCGACATCGCCGGGCGCTTTTATGGCGAACCGAGCCATCACCTGAACCTGATCGGCGTCACCGGCACCAACGGCAAGACCAGCGTGACCCAACTGGTCGCGCAGGCACTGGATCTGCTCGGTCAGCACTGCGGCATCGTCGGTACGCTGGGCTCCGGCTTCTATGGCGCGCTGGAAAGCGGCCTGCACACCACGCCGAATCCGATCGCCGTGCAAGCAACCTTGGGCGACCTGAAAAAGGCCGGGGCCAAAGCCGTGGCCATGGAAGTCTCGTCACACGGTCTGGACCAGGGCCGCGTTACCGCATTGGCGTTCGACGTCGCGGTAATGACCAACCTGTCCCGCGATCACCTGGATTACCACGGCACCATGGAGGCGTATGCCGAGGCCAAGGCCAAGCTGTTCGCCTGGAATGACCTGAAGTGCCGCGTGGTCAACCTCGACGACGATTTCGGTCGGCAACTGGCCGCCGAAAAACGCGATTCGCGCCTGATCACCTACAGCCTGCTCGACAGCAGCGCCTACCTGTTCTGCCGTGAAGCGCAGTTCGATGACCACGGCGTACGCGCCACGCTGGTCACGCCGCAGGGCGAACATCATCTGCGCAGCACGCTGCTCGGTCGATTCAACCTGAGCAACGTACTGGCGGCGGTCGGCGCCTTGCTCGGTCTGGATTATGCTCTCGACGAAATTCTCAAGGTGCTGCCGAAACTCGAAGGCCCGGCCGGACGCATGCAGCGTCTGGGTGGCGGCACTCAGCCGCTGGTGGTGGTCGATTACGCCCACACCCCGGATGCCCTGGAAAAAGTTCTGACTGCATTGCGCCCACACGTCAAAGGCCAGTTGCTGTGCCTGTTCGGCTGTGGCGGTGATCGTGATCGTGGCAAGCGTCCGCTGATGGCCGAAGTGGTCGAGCGTCTGGCTGATCGCGTACTGGTCACCGATGACAACCCGCGCACGGAAGACCCGGCGCAGATTTTTGACGACATCCGCGCCGGTTTCAGCGCTGTGGATAACGTCACCTTCGTCGCCGGCCGTGGTCAGGCGATTGCGCAACTGATCGCTGGCGCTTCGGCGGATGACGTGATCGTGCTGGCCGGTAAAGGTCACGAGGACTATCAGGAAATCAACGGCGAGCGGCACGCTTTCTCCGATCTGGTCGAGGCCGATCATGCCCTCACCGCGTGGGAGGTGGCCCATGCTTAAGGCCCTGACATTGAGCGAACTGACCAACGTGCTCGACGCCCGTCTGATCAGCAGCGACGCCAGTTTTGATGGCGTCAGCATCGACAGCCGTGCGATCACCGCTGGCCAACTGTTTATTGCCCTGACCGGTCCGCGCTTCGATGGTCACGACTATCTGAACGACGTCGCTGGCAAGGGCGCGGTGGCGGCACTGGTCGAGCGCGAAGTCGTCGACAGCACCTTGCCGCAACTGCTGGTCAAGGACACCCGCCAGGCCCTCGGCCAGTTGGGTGCGTTGAACCGTGCCGCATTCACCCAGCCAGTCGCGGCCATCACTGGCTCCAGCGGCAAGACCACGGTCAAGGAAATGCTCGCGAGCATATTGCGTACCCGCGGTCCGGTGCTGGCGACGCGCGGCAATCTGAACAATGATCTGGGCGCACCGCTGACCCTGCTCGAACTGGCCCCGGAACACACCGCCGCCGTAATCGAACTGGGCGCTTCGCGTCTGGGCGAAATCGCCTACACCGTCGGGCTGACCAAGCCACACGTGGCGATCCTCAACAACGCTGGCACCGCCCACGTTGGCGAGTTCGGCGGGCCGGAAAAAATCGTCGAAGCCAAAGGCGAGATCATCGACGGGCTGGCGGCGGATGGCGTCGCTGTGCTCAACCTCGATGACAAGGCCTTTGGTATCTGGAAGCTCCGCGCCGGCGCACGCAAAGTGCTGACCTTCTCCCTGAGCAATTCTCAGGCAGATTTCCACGCCAGCGACCTGAGCACCGATGCCCGGGGTTGCCCGGCCTTCAACCTGCATACACCTGAAGGTGTGGAGCACGTTCAACTGAACCTGCTCGGCACCCATAACGTCGCCAACGCCATGGCTGCCGCCGCTGCCGCTCACGCCTTGGGCGTGTCGCTGTTCGGCATTGCCACCGGGCTTGGCGCAGTACAACCGGTCAAGGGTCGCACCGTCGCGCAACTGGCGAAGAACGGCATGCGCGTGATCGATGACACTTACAACGCAAACCCCACCTCCATGTGCGCGGCCGTTGATATACTCGCCGGCTTTTCCGGCCGCACCGTCCTGGTGCTCGGAGATATCGGCGAGTTGGGCGACTGGGCGGAGCAGGGGCACCGCGACGTGGGCGAATACGCCCGGGGCAAGGTTTCCGCGCTTTACGCGGTCGGGCCGAACATGGTCCACGCCGTGAACGCATTCGGTAAAGAGGCGCATCACTTCGGCACGCAAGCCGAACTGATCCACGCCCTCGACGCCGAGCAGGACACAAACACCACCATTTTGATCAAGGGTTCGCGCAGTGCAGCGATGGAAAACATCGTTGCGGCTCTGTGCGGGTCCAGTCTGGAGAAACATTAATGCTGCTGCTGCTAGCGGAGTATCTGCAACAGTTCTACAAAGGCTTCGCGGTCTTCCAGTACCTGACCCTGCGCGGGATCCTCGGTGTGCTGACCGCGCTGGTTTTGTCGCTGTGCTATGGCCCGTGGATGATCCGCACCCTGCAGAACCGTCAGATCGGCCAGTCCGTTCGTAATGACGGCCCGCAATCGCACCTGTCCAAGTCGGGTACGCCAACCATGGGCGGCGCGTTGATTCTGTCTTCCATCGGTGTCAGCACCCTGTTGTGGGCTGACCTGAGCAACCGCTACGTGTGGGTCGTGCTGCTGGTGACTCTGCTGTTCGGCGCCATCGGCTGGGTCGACGATTACCGCAAAGTGATCGAGAAGAACTCCCGTGGCTTGCCAAGCCGCTGGAAATATTTCTGGCAGTCGGTCTTTGGCCTGGGCGCAGCGATCTTCCTTTATATGACCGCCACCACGCCGGTGGAGACCACGCTGATCCTGCCGATGCTCAAGGACTACAGCATTCCGCTGGGCGCCGGGTTCATCGTGCTGACCTACTTCGTGATCGTCGGCTCAAGCAACGCGGTCAACCTGACCGACGGTCTCGACGGTCTGGCGATCATGCCAACCGTGATGGTCGGCGGCGGTCTGGGGATCTTCTGCTACCTGTCGGGTAACGTGAAATTCGCTGAATACCTGCTGATCCCTTACGTGCCGGGTGCGGGCGAACTGATCGTGTTCTGCGGCGCACTGATCGGTGCCGGCCTCGGATTCCTCTGGTTCAACACCTATCCGGCGCAAGTGTTCATGGGCGACGTCGGTGCTCTGGCACTGGGCGCGGCACTGGGCACCATCGCAGTGATCGTCCGTCAGGAAATCGTCCTGTTCATCATGGGCGGCGTGTTCGTGATGGAAACCCTGTCGGTGGTTATCCAGGTTGCCTCTTTCAAGCTGACCGGGCGCCGTGTGTTCCGCATGGCACCGATTCACCACCACTTTGAACTCAAGGGCTGGCCCGAGCCACGCGTGATCGTCCGTTTCTGGATCATCACCGTGATTCTCGTGCTGATCGGCCTTGCCACCCTGAAGCTGAGGTAGAACGAGTGTCTCTGATCGCTTCTGACCACTTCCGCATCGTTGTCGGCCTCGGCAAGAGCGGCATGTCCCTGGTTCGCTTCCTGGCGAACCGGGGCGTGTCGTTTGCCGTCGCCGATACGCGGGACAATCCACCGGAACTGGCCACGCTCAAGCGTGACTATCCGCACGTGGAAGTGCGTTGTGGCGAGCTGGACGTCGAATTCCTGTGCCGTGCCGACGAGCTCTACGTGAGCCCTGGCCTGGCGCTGGCGACCCCGGCCCTGCAAGCCGCTGCCGCCCGTGGCGTGAAAATGGCCGGCGACATCGAGCTGTTCGCGCGTAACGCGCGGGCGCCGATCGTGGCCATCACCGGTTCCAACGCGAAAAGCACCGTCACCACTTTGGTCGGCGAGATGGCGGCTGCGGCCGGCAAACGCGTCGCGGTGGGCGGCAACCTCGGTACGCCAGCACTGGAACTGCTCAGCGATGACGTCGAGCTGTACGTGATGGAGCTGTCGAGCTTCCAGCTGGAAACCACCGACCAGCTCAACGCTGAAGTGGCCACCGTGCTGAACATTAGCGAAGACCATATGGACCGCTACAGCGGCCTGCCGGCGTACCACCTCGCCAAGCACCGGATCTTCCGTGGCGCGAAGCAGTTCGTGGTCAATCGTCAGGATGCACTCAGTCGTCCGCTGATCGGCGAAGGCCAGCCTTGCTGGACCTTCGGCCTGAACAAACCGGATTTCAAGGCCTTCGGCCTGCGCGAAGAAGACGGCGAGAAATACCTGGCCTTCGAATTCCAGAACCTGATGCCAGTGCGCGAACTGAAAGTGCGCGGCGCGCATAACCAGGCGAACGCCCTCGCGGCGCTGGCGCTCGGCCATGCGGTCGGCTTGCCGTTCGACGCCATGCTTGATGCCCTGCGTAACTTCACCGGCCTCGAACACCGCTGCCAGTGGCTGCGTGATCTCGACGGCGTCGGTTACTACAACGATTCCAAAGCCACTAACGTCGGCGCCGCACTGGCCGCCATCGAAGGCCTGGGTGCGGATATCGACGGCAAGGTCGTGCTGATCGCCGGTGGCGACGGCAAAGGCGCCGAGTTCAACGACCTGCGCGATCCGGTGGCGGCCAACTGCCGCGCCGTGATCCTGATGGGCCGCGACTCGGACAAGATCGGCGAGGCCATCGGTGACGCCGTGCCACTGATTCGCGCGACCTCGCTGGTCGACGCCGTTGCGCAGTGCCGCGCGGTCGCCCAGCCGGGTGACGTGGTGCTGCTGTCGCCGGCCTGCGCCAGTTTCGACATGTTCAAGAATTACGAAGACCGTGGTCACCAGTTCGTCCGCGCCGTGGAGGATCTGGCATGAGCCCGCGCAATATCATCAAGCCGTACCCGTCGCCGATCATCACCGGGCGTGGCATCGACCTCGACTTCCCGATGCTCGCCGGTTGCCTGGCGCTGCTGGGCCTGGGCCTGATCATGATCGCCTCCGCTTCCACCGAAGTGGCGGCGGCGCAGTCGGGCAGCGCGCTGTATTACATGATTCGCCACCTGATCTACGTGGCACTGGGCCTGGGTGCCTGCATCATCACCATGATGATTCCGATTGCCACCTGGCAGCGTCTGGGCTGGATGATGCTGATCGGCGCATTCGGTCTGCTGGTGATGGTGATCGTCCCGGGGATCGGCCGTGAAGTGAACGGGTCGATGCGCTGGATCGGTTTCAGCTTCTTCAACGTGCAACCGTCGGAGATCGCCAAGGTCTTCGTGGTGATCTACCTCGCCGGGTATCTGGTACGCCGGCAGAAAGAAGTGCGCGAGAGCTGGATGGGCTTTTTCAAGCCGTTCATCGTGCTGCTGCCCATGGCGGGTCTGTTGCTGATGGAGCCGGACTTCGGTGCCACCGTGGTAATGATGGGGGCTGCGGCGGCGATGCTGTTCCTCGGCGGGGTCGGGCTGTTCCGCTTCTCGCTGATGGTGGTACTGGCAGTCGGGGCCGTGGTCTTGCTGATTCAGATGCAGCCCTACCGGATGGCGCGTCTGACTAACTTCGCCGACCCGTGGGCCGACCAGTTCGGCGCCGGTTATCAGTTGTCGCAGGCGTTGATCGCCTTCGGTCGCGGTGAGTGGCTGGGCGTTGGCCTGGGCAACAGCGTGCAGAAACAGTTCTACCTGCCTGAAGCGCATACCGACTTCGTGTTCTCCGTACTTGCCGAAGAGCTGGGTGCGGTGGGTTCGCTGTGCACCGTGGCGCTGTTCGTCTTCGTGTGTATTCGCGGCATGTACATCGGTCTGTGGGCCGAAAAAGCCAAGCAGTTCTTCGCCGCGTATGTGGCTTACGGTCTGTCGTTCCTGTGGATCGGTCAGTTCCTGATCAACATCGGCGTGAACGTCGGCCTGCTGCCGACGAAAGGCCTGACCCTGCCGTTCCTCAGTTATGGCGGCAGTTCCCTGGTGATCTGCTGCGCCTGCCTTGGCTTGTTGCTGAGGATCGAGTGGGAGAGTCGAACCCACCTGGGCAGTGAAGAGATGGAGTTCCATGAGAGCGACTTCGCCGAGGAGCCGAACCATGGGCGCTAACGTATTGATCATGGCCGGCGGCACCGGCGGCCACGTGTTCCCGGCGCTGTCCTGTGCCCGCGAATTCCAGGCGCGCGGCTACACCGTGCATTGGCTCGGCACGCCACGCGGGATCGAAAACGAACTGGTGCCGGCTGCAGGTCTTGAACTGCATCGCATCAATGCCACCGGGTTGCGTGGCAAGGGCAAGCTGTCGCTGCTCAAGGCACCGTTCATGTTGCTCAAGTCGGTGTGGCAGGCGCGGGCGGTGATTCGCAAGCTGCGTCCAGTCTGCGTGGTCGGCTTCGGTGGTTATGTGACCGGGCCTGGCGGTATTGCCGCGAAACTGGCCGGTGTGCCGGTGATCGTTCACGAGCAGAACGCCGTGGCCGGCACCGCCAATCGGTTGCTGGTGCCGTTCGCCGCCCGGGTGTGTGAAGCATTCCCCGACACCTTTACTCTGTCGGACACCCGCCGTACCACCGGAAACCCGGTGCGCAGCGAGCTGTTCCTCGAAACATCGCGACCAGCCCTGGCGGGTCGCAAAGCGCGTTTGCTGATCCTCGGCGGAAGCCTGGGCGCAGAACCGTTGAACAAGTTGCTGCCTGAAGCCCTGGCGCAAGTCCCTGCCGATTTGCGTCCGGAAGTGTTTCATCAGGCCGGCAAAAACCACGATGAAGTGACTGCAGAGCGCTACCGCGCCGCCGGCGTGGATGCGCAGGTGCAGCCGTTCATCAAAGACATGGCCCAGGCCTATGGCTGGGCTGACCTGGTGGTGTGCCGCGCTGGCGCGCTGACCATCAGTGAGCTGGCTGCCGTTGGTCTGCCCTCGATGCTGGTGCCTTTGCCCCACGCGATCGACGATCACCAGACCCGCAACGCCGATTATTTGGCCCGTGAAGGCGCTGCCTTCGTGATGCCGCAAAGAACGACTGGTGCCGCGGACCTTGCCGCGCGCCTGACAGAGGTCTTGATGCAACCGCAACGACTCGAAGAAATGGCCCAAGCGGCCCGCCGTCTGGCCAAACCCGATGCCACCCGTAGCGTGGTCGATACCTGCCTGGAGGTGGCTCATGGTTGAGAATCAGAAAGCCATGCCACAACCGGAAATGCGCCGCATCCGTCGCATCCACTTCGTCGGTATCGGCGGCGTGGGCATGTGCGGCATCGCTGAAGTGTTGCTGAACCTGGGCTATGAAGTGTCCGGTTCCGACCTGAAGGCTTCGCCGGTGACCGAGCGTCTGGAATCGTTCGGGGCGCACATCTATATCGGCCACCGCGCCGAGAACGCTGCGACCGCCGACGTGCTGGTGGTTTCCAGCGCTGTGAACACCTCCAACCCGGAAGTGGCGACCGCCCTTGAGCGTCGTATCCCGGTGGTACCGCGTGCCGAGATGCTCGCCGAGCTGATGCGCTATCGCCACGGCATCGCCGTCGCCGGCACCCACGGCAAAACCACCACCACCAGCCTGATCGCTTCGGTGTTCGCCGCTGGTGGTCTGGACCCGACCTTCGTCATCGGTGGCCGTCTGAATGCGGCGGGCACCAATGCCCAGCTCGGCACCAGCCGCTACCTGATCGCCGAAGCCGACGAAAGCGACGCGAGTTTCCTGCACCTGCAACCGCTGGTGGCCGTGGTCACCAACATCGACGCCGACCACATGGCGACCTACGACGGTGACTTCAACAAGCTGAAGAAAACCTTCGTCGAGTTCCTGCACAACCTGCCGTTCTACGGTTTGGCGGTGATGTGCCTGGACGATCCGGTGGTGCGTGAAATCCTGCCATTGGTCAAGCGTCCGACCGTGACCTACGGCTTCAGCGAAGACGCCGACGTGCGTGCCATCAATGTGCGTCAGCAGGGCATGCAGACCTTCTTCACCGTGCTGCGCCCGGATCGCGAGCCGCTCGATGTGTCGGTGAACATGCCGGGCAACCACAACGTGCTCAACTCGCTGGCGACCATCTGCATCGCCACCGACGAAGGCGTCAGCGACGAAGCCATCGTCCAGGGCCTGTCCGGATTCCAGGGCGTTGGCCGACGCTTCCAGGTCTACGGCGAACTGCCGGTGGACGGCGGCAACGTGATGCTGGTCGACGACTACGGTCACCATCCGACCGAAGTCGCGGCCGTGATCAAAGCCGTGCGTGGTGGCTGGCCGGAGCGCCGTCTGGTGATGGTCTACCAGCCGCATCGTTACAGCCGCACCCGCGACCTGTACGACGATTTCGTCAATGTACTGGCCGATGCCAACGTGCTGTTGCTGATGGAAGTCTATCCGGCCGGCGAAGAGCCGATCCCGGGCGCGGACAGCCGCAAGCTGTGCAACAGCATCCGTCAGCGCGGTCAGCTCGACCCGATCTACATCGAGCGCGGTGTCGACCTCGCGCCGCTGGTCAAACCGCTGCTGCGTGCCGGCGACATCCTGCTGTGCCAAGGCGCCGGGGATATCGGCGGTCTCGCGCCGAAGCTGTTGAAAAGTGAATTGTTCGCCGGCGCCGTGGCGGCGTCGGTCGAGGGGAAGTTGAAATGACTGCTGCCTACGCCAACCTGTTCTCCACCATCGCGCCGAAAGACTTCGGGCGTGTCGCCGTGCTGTTCGGTGGCATGAGTGCCGAGCGTGAGGTTTCGCTGAAATCCGGTAACGCTGTGCTCGACGCGCTGCAAAGCGCGGGCGTGGACGCGTTCGGGATCGACGTCGGCGAGGATTTTCTGCAGCGTCTGCTGAATGAAAAGATCGACCGCGCGTTCATCATTCTCCACGGTCGTGGCGGTGAAGACGGCTCGATGCAGGGCCTGCTCGAATGCGCCGGTATTCCTTACACCGGCAGCGGCATCCTCGCTTCGGCACTGGCGATGGACAAGCTGCGCACCAAGCAGGTCTGGCACAGCCTCGGGATTCCGACGCCGCGTCACGCCGTGCTGTGCAGCGAAGCCGATTGTATTTCCGCGGCGACGGAACTGGGCTTCCCTTTGATCGTCAAACCGGCGCATGAAGGTTCAAGTATCGGGATGGCCAAAGTGAGTTCTGCGTCCGAGTTGATCGACGCATGGAAAGCGGCCAGTACCTACGATTCGCAAGTCTTGGTTGAGCAATGGATTCAAGGTCCGGAGTTCACCATCGCCACCCTGCGTGACCAGGTGTTGCCTCCTATCGCCCTGGGTACACCGCACACGTTCTACGACTACGACGCCAAGTACATCGCCAACGATACCCAGTACCGCATTCCGTGCGGGCTGGATGCCGCCAAGGAGCAAGAACTCATGGATCTCACGGCCAAGGCCTGTGAGGCGCTGGGTATTGCCGGTTGGGGCAGGGCGGACGTGATGCAGGACGCCGACGGACAGTTCTGGTTCCTGGAAGTGAACACCGCACCGGGCATGACCGATCACAGTCTGGTGCCGATGGCGGCCCGTGCTGCCGGTCTGGACTTCCAGCAACTGGTTCTGGCCATTCTGGCCGCCAGTGTTGAAGGCTCCGGTAACACAGAGGCGCGAGGTTAAGACCATGCAAGGCGCTCATCTCAGACATCAGCCACCCGCACCCGGCCGCAAGCCGGTGCCGCGGGGTGCCAGCCGAATGGTGGCCAAAGAGCCGATGTCCGCGCGCCTGCCGAAAGCCAATTTCGGCTTTCTGAAAAGCCTGTTCTGGCCGGTGCTGCTGGTGGCGCTCGGGTTCGGTACCTACGAAGGCGCACAGCGTTTGCTGCCGTACGCCGATCGGCCGATCACCAAGATCGCCGTGCAGGGCGACCTGAGCTACATCAGTCAGCAAGCGGTGCAGCAGCGAATCGCCCCGTACGTGGCGTCGAGCTTCTTCACCATTGATCTGGCCAGCATGCGGACCGAGCTTGAGCAGATGCCATGGATCGCCCACGCCGAAGTACGCCGGGTGTGGCCGGATCAGGTGGTGATCCGCCTCGAAGAGCAACTGCCGGTGGCCCGTTGGGGCGACGAGTCGCTGCTCAACAACCAGGGTCAGGCCTTCACGCCAAAGGAGTTGGCGAACTACGAACACCTGCCACAGCTGTTCGGCCCACAACGGGCCCAGCAGCAAGTGATGCAGCAGTATCAGGTGCTGAGCCAGATGCTCCGGCCGCTGGGCTTCTCGATCGCGCGTCTGGAACTGCGTGAACGTGGCAGCTGGTTCCTGACCACCGGTGCCGGCAGCTCCGGCCCCGGCATCGAGTTGCTGCTGGGACGCGGCAACCTGGTGGAAAAGATGCGCCGCTTCATTGCCATCTATGACAAGACGCTTAAAGACCAGATTACGAACATTGCGCGCATCGATCTGCGCTACGCCAACGGCCTCGCTGTTGGCTGGCGGGAACCAGTAGCGCCGACGACAGCCCAACCCGCTGTCGCAAAGAATTAAGAAGAGGCAGGACCCATGGCAAACGTGCAAAGCGGCAAAATGATCGTCGGTCTGGATATCGGCACCTCCAAGGTGGTGGCGCTGGTAGGCGAGGTTGCGGACGACGGCACGCTGGAAATCGTCGGTATCGGTACTCACCCGTCCCGCGGCCTGAAGAAGGGCGTGGTGGTGAACATCGAGTCCACCGTGCAATCGATCCAGCGCGCGATCGAAGAAGCCCAACTGATGGCGGGCTGCCGCATTCACTCGGCTTTCGTCGGCGTGGCCGGCAATCACATCCGCAGCCTGAACTCCCACGGCATCGTGGCGATTCGTGATCGCGAAGTGAGCTCGGCTGACCTGGAGCGCGTACTCGACGCCGCCCAGGCCGTGGCGATCCCGGCTGACCAGCGCGTGCTGCACACCCTGCCGCAGGATTACGTGATCGATAACCAGGAAGGCGTCCGCGAGCCTCTGGGCATGTCCGGCGTCCGTCTGGAAGCCAAGGTTCACGTGGTCACCTGCGCCGTCAATGCTGCCCAGAACATTGAAAAATGCGTGCGTCGCTGCGGTCTGGAAATCGACGACATCATTCTCGAGCAACTGGCCTCGGCCTACTCGGTACTGACCGACGACGAAAAAGAGCTGGGCGTGTGCTTGGTCGACATCGGCGGCGGCACCACCGACATCGCGATCTTCACCGAAGGCGCGATCCGCCACACCGCGGTGATCCCGATTGCCGGTGATCAGGTGACCAACGACATCGCCATGGCGTTGCGCACCCCGACCCAGTACGCCGAAGAGATCAAGATCCGCTACGCCTGCGCCCTGGCCAAACTGGCCGGTGCCGGCGAAACCATCAAGGTGCCGAGCGTTGGCGACCGTCCACCGCGGGAACTGTCGCGTCAGGCCCTGGCCGAAGTGGTCGAGCCGCGTTACGACGAACTGTTCACCCTGATCCAGGCCGAGCTGCGTCGCAGCGGCTACGAAGACCTGATCCCGGCGGGCATCGTCCTGACCGGCGGTACGTCGAAGATGGAAGGTGCCACCGAACTGGCCGAAGAAATCTTCCACATGCCGGTGCGCCTGGGCGTGCCGCATGGCGTGAAGGGCCTGGATGACGTGGTGCGCAATCCGATTTATTCCACTGGCGTGGGCTTGTTGATGTACGGCCTGCAGAAGCAGTCCGACGGGATCTCGTTCTCGGGCATCGGCAGCCGCGACAGCTACAGCAACGATGAGCCACAGGCGCCGTTGCTGGACCGATTGAAGAAGTGGGTTCAAGGCAACTTCTAAAGCTTTACCGCAACACCGTTACAAAAATGCAGTAGGCGAAAAAACTAGAGAATGTAAGGAGAGGGAAAATGTTCGAACTCGTAGACAACATCCCCGCAAGCCCGGTAATCAAAGTTATCGGTGTTGGCGGTGGCGGCGGCAACGCTGTCAACCACATGGTCAAGAGCAACATCGAAGGCGTCGAATTCATCTGCGCCAACACTGATGCTCAAGCGCTGAAAAACATCGGCGCGCGTACCATCCTGCAACTGGGCACCGGCGTGACCAAAGGTCTGGGCGCTGGCGCCAACCCTGAAGTAGGTCGTCAGGCCGCTCTCGAAGACCGTGAGCGCATTGCCGAAGTCCTGCAGGGCACCAACATGGTGTTCATCACCACTGGCATGGGCGGCGGTACCGGTACCGGTGCTGCGCCGATCATCGCCGAAGTGGCCAAGGAAATGGGCATCCTGACCGTTGCGGTCGTGACCCGTCCGTTCCCGTTCGAAGGCCGCAAGCGTATGCAGATCGCCGACGAAGGCATCCGCATGCTCTCCGAAAGCGTCGACTCGTTGATCACCATCCCTAACGAGAAGCTGCTGACCATCCTCGGTAAAGACGCAAGCCTCTTGTCGGCTTTCGCCAAGGCTGACGACGTACTGGCCGGTGCCGTTCGCGGTATCTCCGACATCATCAAGCGTCCGGGCATGATCAACGTCGACTTCGCCGACGTGCGTACCGTGATGAGCGAAATGGGCATGGCGATGATGGGCACTGGCTGCGCCAGCGGTCCGAACCGTGCACGTGAAGCGACCGAAGCGGCCATCCGCAACCCGCTGCTGGAAGACGTGAACCTGCAAGGTGCACGCGGCATCCTGGTGAACATCACCGCCGGTCCTGACCTGTCCCTGGGCGAGTACTCCGACGTGGGTAGCATCATCGAAGCCTTCGCTTCCGAGCACGCAATGGTCAAGGTCGGTACCGTTATCGATCCGGACATGCGCGACGAACTGCACGTCACCGTGGTTGCCACCGGTCTGGGCGCGAAAATCGAGAAGCCTGTGAAGGTCATCGACAACACCGTTCACACCTCCATGGCTGCCGCTCAGGTTCAACAACCGGCTCCTGCGCGTCAGGAAGCTCCGGCGGTGAACTACCGTGACCTGGACCGTCCGACCGTCATGCGCAACCAGGCTCAGGCCGGTGCTGCGACTGCCGCGAAGATGAACCCGCAGGACGATCTGGATTACCTGGACATCCCGGCATTCCTGCGTCGTCAGGCCGATTGATGGAATGTATCAGGGCTATGACGGTGATTGGTGTTCAGCAAAGGCTCGGTCTGCTATTATCGCCAGCCTTTGTTGATACCAGTTCGCAATTTGCGCTGAAGCGGCCCAAGCCATGATTAAACAACGCACACTGAAAAATATTATCCGTGCCACAGGTGTAGGCCTGCATTCCGGGGAGAAGGTCTACCTGACCCTCAAGCCTGCGCCTGTCGACACTGGCATTGTGTTTTGTCGCGCTGACCTCGACCCTGTGGTGCAGATCCCTGCCCGCGCGGAAAACGTCGGTGAAACCACTATGTCGACGACGCTGATCAACGGCGACGTCAAAGTGGACACGGTAGAGCACTTGCTCTCGGCCATGGCTGGCCTGGGCATCGATAACGCCTACGTCGAGCTCTCCGCGTCCGAAGTCCCGATCATGGATGGCAGCGCTGGACCGTTCGTATTCCTGATTCAATCGGCTGGCCTGGAAGAGCAGGACGCCGCCAAGAAATTCATCCGCATCCTGCGTGAAGTGACAGTGGAAGATGGCGACAAGCGCGCCACTTTCGTCCCTTTCGAAGGGTTCAAGGTGAGCTTCGAGATCGACTTCGATCACCCGGTTTTCCGGGACCGCACCCAAAGTGCAAGCGTGGATTTTTCCAGCACTTCGTTCGTAAAAGAAGTCAGCCGCGCCCGTACTTTCGGTTTCATGAGTGACATCGAGTACCTGCGCAAGCACAACCTCGCACTCGGCGGCAGCGTTGAAAACGCGATCGTGGTTGATTCCGATGGTGTACTGAACGAAGACGGCCTTCGCTACGAAGACGAATTCGTGAAGCACAAGATCCTCGATGCGATTGGCGACCTGTACCTGCTGGGTAACAGCCTGATTGGTGAGTTCAAAGGCTTCAAGTCCGGTCATGCACTGAACAACCAGCTGCTGCGCAAGTTGATTGAGCAGACAGATGCGTGGGAAGTCGTGACGTTCGAAGACGCCAGCACCGCACCAATCTCTTACATGCGCCCGGTTGCGGCGGTGTAAGTAAAAAACCTCTCTAGTTTTTTGAAGGCCATCCTCGGATGGCCTTTTTTTATGCCTTGAATTTGATGTTGCCTGTTCAGGCCTCTTCGCGAGCAAGCCCGCTCCCACATTTTGGAATGCATTCCCCTGTGGGAGCGGGCTTGCTCGCGAAGAGGCCAGTTCAATCGCCGCAAAAATCAGCCAGCCACTACTATCCGGTTACGCCCACCTTCCTTGGCCTGATACAGCGCCTTGTCCGCTGCAAACAACAACTGCTCCAGCGTCATCTCGCTCGCCGCCGTCCACGTCGCGATGCCAATACTCACCGTCATCGGCCGTTCGGCCCCGTCGACCCTCGGCATCTGCTCGACCGCCTGGCGGATATGTTCGGCAATCTGTCGCGCGCCGCTGCTGTCGGTTTCGGCGAGTATCACCGAGAACTCTTCGCCACCGTAACGGGCGACCAGATCCCCTGGTCGTCGCACGTTCGCGGTGATTACCCTGGCCAGTTCGCGCAGCGCCTGATCACCGGCCTGGTGCCCATGCCGGTCGTTGAAGGCCTTGAAGTGGTCGGCATCGATCATCATCACCGACAGCGGCTTGCCCGAACGCTGGGCGCGGAACCATTCGTGGCGCAGCGCCTGATCGAGCATCCGCCGGTTGGCCACGCCGGTCAGCGCATCAGTGGCGGCCAGTTGTGCCAGTTCGCGTTCGGCGCGCTGGCGCAGGCGCAGCTCACGGGCAAGTAGCCAGGTCAGCCACAGCAGCCCGGCGCACAGCACGCCGGTGGCGCCGCTGATCAACAGCGCCGTGCGGCGCCAAGTGCCGAACACCTCATCACTGGACAGCGCGACCATAACGGTCAACGGCAGATTGCCGACCCGCGAGTAGGTGTAGAGCCGTTGCTGATGATCCATGCTCGAAGTGCTGGTGAAACTGCCACTGCCGTCCTTGTCGCCTAGAATCCGCACCACGTTGGGCCGGTTGCCGAAACTCTTGCCGATGGAGTCGCTTTGCAGATAAGGCTTCTGCGCCAGCAGCACGCCGTCGCTGTTGATGATGTTCAGCGTGCTGTCCTTGCCGATGTCGAGGCTGTTGAACAGTTGATCGAAGTAGTCGAGTTTCATCGACGCCACCGCCACGCCGGCGAATTCTCCAGTGTCCGAAGAAATCCGCCGACTGAAGCTGATTCGCCACTGATTGGCTTCGTCGCAATCGCAGCGGGTTTTGAATGGGCGGCTGATGAACATGCCCATGTCACGGTTGAAGGCATGGGCGAGAAAGTAATCGCGGTCGGCGAAGTTGCCCGGTTTGGGTTCGACGCGTGATGAGTCGGCGACCACATCGCCGTGCTTGTCGAGCAGGAGGATGTCGCCCTTGAAGCGTGCGGTGGTCGAGCGGTCGAACAGTGCCAGATGGCGGATCTGCGGGGTGACATCGCGCAAGTCGTCGCGCTGGGCGGCGGCGATCAGGCCTTGCAGGGTCAGGTCGTACAGCTCGACCGTGCGCAGGACGTCGGCGTCGATCAACTGGGCGATGGTGGTGGCGCTGCGGGTGGCCGATTCCTGAGCGTTGGCGTGCTCACGAATCAGCAGAAAAGTGACGATGCACAGAATCGCGATCACGGTCAGCGAACTGCCGCAGATCAGCAGCAATTCGGGGCGTCCGGTCTTGCCCGCCAGAGGTGGGGTACGGCTCGCGATCATGATGGGGGCTGTCGGTTGGGGTAAGACTTATAAGAGTAGTTGCACAAACACTGCTGCTGAAGCCAGAAACCATTCCCAATGTGGGAGCGAGCCTGCTCGCGAAAGCGCTGTGTCATTCAACCTGGATGTCGAATGGTAGACCGCTTTCGCGAGCAGGCTCGCTCCCACAGAGTGCATCACTGAATTTAAGACGGTGTTATGGCGCCGATCTTAGAAGACGTTGATCGGGTAGTCGACAATCACACGGTATTCATCGGTATCCGTATCAATCGCGCCGTAACCGTTGCCACCCCGGTTGGTCGCCCATTGCAGGCGGACCGCGAGGTCTTTTGCCTGACCGCTCTGCACCACGTATTTCAAATCGAGGTCGCGTTCCCAGTGCTTGGCGTTACGACCATCAGCGCTGTACCACGAGGCGTAGCCCTTGCTGCCCGGATCGACCTTGGTAAAGTCCACGGTGCCGCGCGAATAGGAAACTGCCGAAGTCAGGCCCGGCACACCGAGTCCGGCGAAGTCGTAGGCGTACTTGAGCTTCCACGAGCGTTCGTTCGGGCCGTTGAAGTCCGAGTACTGCTGCGAGTTGTCGAGGTAAACGCTGTCGCCCTGGCTGATGTAGTCGAACGGCGTGTTGCCGTTCACGCGCTGGTACGCAGCGGTGACGCTGTGGTTGCCGATGCCGACGGTCAAATGCAGGCTGTAGGTGTTGTTGTCGATGTTACCCAGCAGCGCGTCGCCGGTGTCCTGCGTGTGATAGAAGTGCAGGCCCGGGTTGAGGCTGACCAGATCGTTCAACTGCCAGGTGTAATCCAGGTCGTAGTAGTACTGGTTCCAGATGTCCTTCAGCTCGGCGGCGTACAGATTGCTGGTCAGGCCTTCGACGCCGCTCCAGGACACGCCGGCCCAGTTCAGGTGACGGCTTTCGTCGCCCTCGGCGAGTTTGCCGTAGGACGTGCCGATGCGCTGGCGACCGCTCTGATTGTACGGCTTGGTAAAACTGGCCTGGCCACCTTCGAACATCCAGCCGTCGAAGCTGTGGTTGGTCAGGCTCACGCCACGAAAGGTCTGCGGCAGCATGCGCGAATCACCGCCGGCAATCACCGGGTTGGTGAGGAACAGGTCACCGGCCTTCAGCTCGGTATCGAACGCGCGCATCTTCAACGTGCCGCCCGCAGTCGAGAACGAGCCCGGCGCTTTGCCGTTGCCATCGCTGATCGGCAGGATGCTCGAACCATCGGTACCGCCACCGCCGTCGAGCTTCAGCCCGAGCATGGCGTGGGCATCGATGCCGAAGCCGACCGTGCCTTCGGTGTAACCCGACTGGAAAATCCCGAGAAAACCCTGGCCCCACTCGATGTTGTCGTCCGTCTGCTGCAGACGGTTGCGATTCATGTAGTAGTTGCGGGCGTTGAGGTTGAGGCTCGAGCCTTCGATGAAGCCTTGTTTGGCGGCTTCGTCGGCATGAGCGGCGGGGGCAATCGTTGCGGCAATTGCAATGAACAGCGGGGTGAAGCGGACTGGGTAACGCACTTGCGATGGAGCTCCTTGGGTCAACTGACACTTCAATGTCTTGAGGTGCGGGATGTTTCTTGTTTTTTACAGACGAACCAAACGGCTTTCAGACCACAACGAAAAAAGGCCGCTGAAAGGCAGCGGCCTGCAAGGACGACGGTTGAACGGGAAGAGCCAAACAACCGCGTCGAGGGAAATGTTTCGCGGTGCGCGACTCAGCTGTCTTTCTCGGCCGCTTGAGCCTGGGAAGTGGCGGCTTGAGGGGCTTGCGAGGCGTCCTGCGACTTGGCCATCACTTCTGCCTGAGATTGTTCGAAGGCGTGAGCGCGAGCGGCATTCTGCGCTACGAACGCTTGCGATTCTTCAGCCATCGCCATCGGCGACAGGATCAATGAGGACAAAACGAAAGCGCTGGCAATACCCATACTGTTGGACATCTTGAAAACCTTCTTGCTTGGCAAGTGCTGTTTGGTGCGGGCAAAGATAAGGTTGCCGGGCGCCGAGAAACAGCGTGATTTTCATAAATGACTGTTACAGCACAAGCAAAGATCAACCGCGGGTTGACTCCATTCCCTGTGGCGAGGGGATTCATCCCCGATGGGCTGCGAAGCAGCCCTCAATCCTTTGTACTGGTTGTGTCAGGAAGATCGCGATTGCTGATTTTGGGGTCGCTTCGCAACCCATCGGGGATGAATCCCCTCGCCACAGGGGACTTTAATCAGCGATTAAACGGGGAGGTGGATGCCGAAGGTATTCATCCCCCGATCACTGCGCACAAACACATCGCCACCGTGCATCAGTGCAATCGCCTTGACGATCGCCAGCCCCAGCCCATGGTTGTTGCCGCTGTTGCTGCGCGAGGCATCGACCCGGTAGAAGCGCTCGAACAAGCGCGGCAAGTGCTCGCTGGCAATCGGCGATCCGGGGTTGGCCACGCCGATGCTGACCTGATGCTCTTCAACTTCGATGCACACCTCGATCACCTTGCCCGGCTCGGTGTGCTGCACGGCGTTGCTCAGCAGATTGATCAGTGCCCGGCGCAGATGCGCGATCTCGATCCGCACCTGCGCATCGCCACTGACGTGCACCTGCACTTGCGCATCTTCGAGGATGAAATCCAGGTACTCCAGCGTGGTCGCGACTTCATCGGCCAAAGAAGTCTCGGTCAGTTTGGTGGCCTTGCTGCCCTGGTCGGCGCTGGCCAGAAACAGCATGTCGTTGATGATCGAACGCAGGCGTTCCAGCTCTTCGAGGTTCGATTGCAGCACTTCGAAGTAATGCTCGGCGGAGCGCCCGCGGGTCAGCGCGACCTGGGTCTGGCCGATCAGGTTGGTCAGTGGCGAGCGCAGTTCATGGGCGACGTCGGCGTTGAACGATTCCAGGCGCGAATAGGCCTGTTCGACCCGCTCCAGGGTTGAGTTGAACGAGTCGACAAACTGCTCCAGCTCCGGTGGCAACGGTGACATGCGCAGGCGTCCGGCCCGTAGTGGCGGTGCCAGGCGCTGGGCTTCGTGAGACAGTTTGATCAGCGGCTTGAGACCGATCCGCGCCACCCAGTAACCCAGCGCCGAGGCCAGCAGCACGCCGACAATGGCCAGGCTGACCAAGGCGATCAGCAGGTTGTGCTGAGTCTCGTGGAAAGTCTCGGTATCGATGCCGATCATGAAGCGCAGCGGCGGGCGTTGATCCTTGGCCGGCAGTTCGGTGAGCAGCACTTTCAGCGGATAAGGATGCTCGGGCAACTGCAGGTCATGCATGCCCGTCGGGCCTTTGGCGAAGGCGCGGATTTGCGCGTCCGGCGCGCCGTACTCGTAACCGGGATCGCCGCTGACTACCCAGAAACGAATGCGCTTGTCTTCCTCGCCGAGCAGCTTGAGCTTGGCGTTGATCTTCACCCAATGCTCAGGCGTGCCATAACGATTGAGCGCCGACTCCAGTACGCTGTAACGCGCATCCAGCTCGGCTTCCGGCAGCAGACCCAGGCCTTTGTCGACCTGCTGATACAGCGCGCCGCCGATCAACAGAAACACCAGCAGCGCCACCAGCGTAAACATCCCGCTCAAACGCAGGGCGATGGAATTACTGGACACCACGGCTCTCCAGCACATAACCCATGCCACGAATGGTGTGCAGCAATTTCTCGTCGAACGGCCCGTCGAGCTTGGCGCGCAGACGCTTGATTGCGACTTCGACGACATTCGCGTCGCTGTCGAAATTGATGTCCCAGACCATCTCGGCAATCGCGGTTTTCGAGAGGATTTCACCTTGCCGGCGCGCCAGAACACTGAGCAGCGAGAACTCTTTCGCGGTCAGATCCAGCCGGGTGCCGGCGCGGGTGGCCTTGCGGCTGATCAGATCGATCCACAGGTCGGCGATGCTCACTTGCACCGGTTCATGGCCACCGCTGCGCCGGGTCAGCGCCTGCAGGCGGGCCACCAGTTCCAGAAAGGAAAACGGTTTGCCGAGGTAATCGTCGGCGCCGTCACGCAGGCCCTTGATGCGGTCTTCGACGCGCTCGCGGGCGGTGAGCATGATCACCGGGGTCTGCTTGCGTGCACGCAATGCGCGCAGCACGCCGAAGCCATCCAGGCCCGGCAGCATGACGTCGAGGACGATTACCGCGTAGTCGCTTTCCAGCGCCAGGTGCAGGCCTTCGACGCCGTCGCGGGCCAGATCCACGGTGTAACCCTGTTCCGTCAGACCGCGGTGCAGATAGTCCGCGGTTTTTTCCTCGTCTTCGATAATCAGAACGCGCATGACCCTGCCTCAGTCTGTGGTCGCCAGTGCCGTCGTGGGCATTGGTTTGGGCCTGTGGAAAAGCCGCTCAAGCCACAAGTATATGACCGGCGTGGTAAACAGCGTCAGCATCTGGCTGACCAGCAAGCCGCCCACCACCGCGATCCCCAGCGGCTGGCGCAGTTCCGCGCCGGTGCCGTAACCGAGCATCAGCGGCAACGCGCCGAGCAGGGCGGCGAGGGTGGTCATGATGATCGGCCGGAACCGCGTCAGGCACGCTTCGAAAATCGCATCCTGCGGCGCCAGTCCGCGATTGCGCTGGGCTTCCAGGGCAAAGTCGATCATCAGGATGCCGTTTTTCTTGACGATACCGATCAGCAACACCAGCCCGATCAACGCCATGATCGAAAAATCCTGACCGCAGATCCACAGCATGATCACCGCCCCGAGACCGGCCGCCGGCAGCGTCGAGATGATTGTCAGCGGATGTACGAAGCTCTCATAGAGCACGCCGAGAATGATGTACACCGCCACCAGCGCCGCGAGAATCAGCCACGGCTGACTGGCCAGCGAACTCTGGAAAGCCTGCGCCGCGCCCTGGAAATTGCCGCTGATCGCGGTCGGCATGCCGATCTCGGCCTTGGCCTGATTGAGCAGGATCACCGCGTCGCCCAACGCCACGCCGGGCGCCAGGTTGAACGACAGGTTGGCGGCGGGGAACATGCCGTCATGGGCAATCGACAGCGGGCCGATGGTCGGCGCATCGAATTTGGCCAGCGCCGACAGCGGCACCATCTCGCCACTCAGCGGCGAGCGCAGATAGAAATAGTTGAGGCTTTCGGCTTTGCCGCGTTGCTTGGTATCCAGCTCCAGAATCACGTTGTACTGGTTGACCTGGGTCTGGAACTCGTTGATCTGGCGTTGGCCGAACGCATCGTACAGCGCCTCGTCGACATCGCTCGCGGTGAGGCCGAAACGCGCGGCGGCACTGCGGTCGATGCTGATGTGAGTGATGCTGCCGCCCAGTTGCAGGTCGTTGGAAATGTCGCGGAACGCCGGGTTGCTGCGCAGTTTTTCCGTCAGACGCTGGGTCCAGGTGGCGAGGGTCGCGCCGTCGTTGCTCTTGAGCACGTATTGGTACTGCGCGCGACTCGGGCCGGAGCTGAGGTTGATGTCCTGGCCGGCGCGCAGATACAGGACGATGCCCGGGACTTTCATCAGTTGCGGACGAATGCGGTCGATGAACTGGCTGGCCGAGACGTCGCGGTCGCCGCGTTTTTTCAGGGCAATCCAGAAGCGGCCGTTGGCGATGGTCTGGTTGCTGCCGGACACACCGACCGAGTGCGAGAACGCCTGAACGGCCGGATCGGCGGCGACGATTTCGGCCATGGCCAGGTGTTTTTTCACCATGTCGCCGTAGGAAATATCCGCAGCGGCTTCGGTGGTGCCGAGGACAAACCCGGTGTCCTGCACCGGGAAGAAACCCTTGGGGATAAAGATGTAACCGGCGATGGCCAAAGCGAGGGACAAACCGAACACGCCGATCATCAGTTTCTGGTGGGCGAGGGCGCGGCGCAGACCTTTTTCGTACCAGCCGAGCAGGCGTTCGCTGAAGCCCGGTTTGTCGTGGGCGTGATGCACCGGTTTGCGCATGAACAGCGCTGCCAGCGTCGGCGCAAGGGTCAGCGACACCACTACCGAAATCAAAATGGTCGAGGTCGCCGTCAGGGCGAATTCCTTGAACAGCCGCCCGACCACGCCGCCCATGAACAGCAGCGGAATGAACGCCGCCACCAGTGAGAAACTGATCGAAACCACGGTGAAGCCGATCTCGCCGGCACCTTTGATCGCCGCCTCGCGCATGCTGTCGCCGGCCTCCAGATGCCGGTGGATGTTCTCCACCACCACAATCGCATCGTCCACGACAAACCCGACCGCGACGACGATCGCCACCAGCGTCAGGTTGTTCAGGCTGAATCCCAGCAGGTACATCAGGGCGAAACTGGCGGTCAGCGATACACCGAGCACCGCCGACACAATCATCGTCGCCGACAACTGCCGCAGGAACAGCGCCATCACCGCCACCACCAGCAGGATCGCGATCAACAGGGTGATCTCGACTTCATGCAGCGAGGCGCGGATGGTCTGGGTGCGGTCGATCAGGGTTTTCACCTGCACCGAGGCCGGGAGCATGGCTTCGAGGCCGGGCAGGGCGGCTTGAATGCGGTCGACGGTTTCGACGATGTTCGCGCCGGGCTGGCGCGAGATCACCAGGTTCACCCCGGGTTGATCACCAGCCCAGGCTTGCACGTAGGCATCTTCCGAACCGTTGACGACTTTGGCGACATCCCGCAGGTGAACCGGGGCGCCGTCCTTGTAGGAAACGATGAGTTGGCTGTAGTCCTCGGGTTTGAATAACTGGTCGTTGGTCGACAGTGTCGAGATGCTCGATTCGCCGTACAACGCACCTTTGGCGAGGTTGAGGCTGGTCTGCTGGATCGCCAGACGAATGTCGGCCAGGGTCAGGCCGATCGCCGCCAGTTTGTCGGCCGAGGCTTGCACGCGGATCGCCGGACGTTGCTGACCGGTGATGTTGATCTGGCCTACGCCGTCGATCTGACTGATCTGACGCGAGAGCAGGGTTTCCACCAGGTCGCTGAGTTCGGTGCCGGGCATTTGCGTCGAGCTGACGCTTAAGATCAGCACCGGGCTGTCGGCCGGGTTGACCTTCTTCCAGGTCGGCAGGGTCGGCATGTCCTTAGGCAGCTTGCCGGCGGCGGTATTGATCGCGGCCTGGACTTCCTGAGCGGCGGTATCGATGCTCTTGTCGAGGGTGAATTGCAGGGTCAGCAGGCTGGAGCCGAGCGCACTGCTGGAGGTCATCTGGGTCATGCCGGGGATGGCGCTGAATTGCACCTCCAACGGCGTGGCCACGGACGAAGCCATGGTGTCGGGGCTGGCGCCGGGCAACTGCGCCGAGACCTGAATTGTCGGAAATTCCGCTTCCGGCAGTGGGGCAATCGGCAGGCGCGGGAAGGCAATCACGCCGACCAGCACCAAAGCGATGGTCAACAGAATCGTCGCGACCGGGTGATCGATGCACCAGGTGGAGACGCCTTTGTGCGCCTTCATGGTTTCGGCTCCGCTTGCACCACCTGTGGCGGTTCACTCATGACCTGCACGGTCGAGCCGGGTTTGAGCCGCGACTGGCCGTCGGTCACCAGCACGTCACCGGTTTTCACGCCTTTGATGATGTCCTGCCCGCTGCCCTGATAGACCATCTGCACTTGTACGGCTTCGACTTTGTCGCCATTCACGCGGTAAACGAAGTGTTGGTCGAGACCGCGCTGTACGACGGTAGGCGGCACCACCAGCGCATTCTTATCCAGTGCCGTCTGAATTTTTACCGTCACCAGCAGGCCCGGCCAGAGCTTCTGGCTGGCGTTGTCGAATTCGGCCTTGGCGCGGATGGTGCCGGTGTTGGCGTTGATCTGGTTGTCGATCAGGGTCAGGTGACCTTCGCCGAGCAGGTTGCCGGTTTCGCCGTCGGTGTCGGCACCGATGTAGGCCTTGACCTGTGCGTGCTGCGGATCGTTGATCAGGCCCTGCAGGGTCGGCAGCATTTGCTGCGGCAGCGAGAATTCCACGGCGATCGGGTCGATCTGGGTCACGGTGAACAGGCCGGCGGTGTCGGTCATGCGCAGGAAGTTGCCTTCATCGACTGTACGAATACCGACGCGGCCGGTGACCGGGGAGCGGATCTGCGTGTAAGAAAGTTGTACCTGCGCCGCGTCGATCGAGGCCTGGTTGCCTTGGGCGGTGGCTTTGAGTTGGTTGACCAGTGCTTGTTGCTGGTCGTAGGTCTGTTTCGAGATTCCGTCGTCGACGGTGAGCAGTTTGTAGCGTTTGAGGTTGACCAGGGCGACCTGCAATTGCGCCTGGCTTTCGCCCAGTTGCGCGCGGGCCTGGTCGAGGCTGGCGCGGATCGAGCGGTCGTCGATGGTGGCGAGCAGGTCGCCGGCTTTGACGAGTTGGCCTTCCTTGACGAGGATTTTGGTGAGGATGCCGTCTATTTGTGGGCGTACTACGACGCTGTGTAATGAGAGTACGGAGCCGATGCCGGTGGTGTAGCGGGGGACGTCTTTTTCGCTGACGGTGACGACGCGGACCGGGATGGCGGTTGGGGTGGCCAGTTTGGTCGGGGCGGGTTTCAGTGCCCACCATGTGCCTGCGGCGGCCAGGGCGATCACTAGGGCTAGCAGGGCTTGGTTTTTTTTGATTCGCATGCGGGGTGGGCGCCGGACGGAGTTTGGGCAGGGTTGTTGTCTTTATAAACCTGTCTGCAGGTCAGTAGGGTGACGGCTGGCTGTCAGCGCTGTCAGTTTCGCCGGGGTGTATATCCGTTTCTGCGGGTGTGGCTGATTACGGGGCTACTTTTTCCAGACGCCGAAAAAGTAACCAAAAAGGCTTGCTCCTGCGTTCGGCCCGCTCGCTGGGGCTCGGGGTTCCTTCGCTGCGGGATTGATCCGGGGGCAGCGCCTCCGGTTTGCTTCGCTGCACCTCCTCTCGCTGTGTTTGGCTGCGCCAAACGGTCGCTGCGCTCCCACCCCCGGATCAATCCCTCCACTCAGCCTTCCGACGTCGCCCGTGGATCAAGATCAAGATCAAGAGCGGCAGCCGAGCTTGCGCTCATCCTGGAGTGGGGCGGCATGCGCCGCGTGCGGGTTGTACTTATCTTCCCTGTAGGAGCTGCCGGAGGCTGCGATCTTTTGATCTTGCTTTTGCTTTTGCTTTTGCTCTTTTGTGGGAGCTGGCTTGCCAGCGATGACGGCCTGACAGCCGACCAATCTCCGGTAGGTGTACTCGGTTCAACGGTGGGAGCGGGCTTGCTCGCGAAGAGGTCTGTCCAGTCAGCCGATTACGTTGAGCTGTTTAATTCTGTGCCAAACAACCAGAACCTTCCCACAAGGTTTTCAGGTTGTCCGTCGGACGCACGATCTCTAGGCTTTGGATGTCACCGCAAATCGGTGATCGGGTGTGAGAACCCGCTAAGAGGTTTTAATCAAGCGCCAGCCGCACCATAATCGCCGCCAGCTTATTTGCTGCCGACGATCTTCTATGGCGGCTGTGTGCGGGCGGACTTCGGTTCGGCCGGGTTGATCTCTTACCGGTTTCTCACTCCGCACATAGCTGCCACCTCTTCGTCGCGTGAGAAACGACAGAGATGGCTTTAATCAGATGATTAGAGATCAATTCAATGTCGAAACCCGTACCCGATCCTCCCGAAGAAACCACAACCCCGCTCGCCGAAGCCATCCGCGCAGAAGACCTCGCCCAAAACCGCGAAGCCATCAAACGCGCGCTCGACTTTTACCTCAGTCCGCAACCCGTCCAGCCGCGACAGCCAAGCACCATGTTTCTGGTCAACCCAGGCATCGACACCGAAACCCTGCTCGCCCACGCTTACGAATCGTTGGCCTCTGCCAGTGCCATGGCCAGTAACTTCGCCAATGAACTCGGCGGCCCGCAACGCAGCACGGCGCTGGCGATCCAGCAGATCGTCATGCTCGCCGAACTGGCGGTGAACCGGGCGCTGGATAGGGTTGATCCACGCACTTGATCCGTCCGAGCACCGCGTCATCGTTCATCGCGAGCAGGCCCACTCCTACAGGTTAAAAGACAGTCCACCTGTGGGAGCGAGCCTGCTCGCGAAGACGTCTGTGCGGGCGACGCACCTCTGCCGGCTATTGTTGTTAACCGGTCCCAAAAAGGGACCGATCATTCCCGATTCGGGAAACATTGCACCTACCTCTAAACCGTTCGGCGTGCGCTGCAAATCTTCAGGTGCTGTCGCAAGGCGCGCAGGTATACTGCGCGCCTTCGCGGCTCACTGTTCGGGCCGGACTTTTTTGCTTTGCGGAGCTTTTATGACTTCCCCGACCCAACCGCCGGTTGACGACGCCGTGAGCGATGTCCCGGCCGAGCTGACTGACACCAGCGAAACCAAACCCGAGATTCCGGCTTTCAAGTTCCCGTTCAAACCGGGTGAACTGGCGGCGGCCAAGGGTTCGAATCAGCCGTGGTACAAGAACGGCGCCAAGAACGGCCACACCAAGACCCCGGGCATGGCGCCGCCGGGCACCCGTCGCTCGATGGGCAAGCGCTGAGTTTCATCCCGCCTTCAGCCATCGACTGCGATTTTCGGTCGCAGTGATGGCTAAGTGCTCAGATCCTGAGCCAGATCAATATTTGACCAATTGGTGCGCTTAGAGTCAGCAGCCCTGCCGACTCTTCCCATAAAACGAGCGCGCTTTCCATGAAGATCAATCTCCCGGTAACCGGCCGTAACGTCGATGTGGCGCCGGACGCGAACATTCTCTCGACCACTGATCTGACCAGCGCGATCACTTACGCCAACGACGATTTCATCAGGATCAGCGGCTACAGTCGCGACGAATTGCTCGGCAAGCCACACAACCTGTTGCGCCATCCGGACATGCCGGCGCTGGCGTTTGCGCATATGTGGCAGACGCTGAAGGGCGGGCGCTCGTGGATGGGGCTGGTGAAGAATCGTTGCAAGAATGGCGATCATTATTGGGTCAGCGCGTATGTCACGCCGGTTACGCAGAGCGGCGTGGCGGTGGAGTATCAGTCGGTACGCACCCGGCCGGATGCACGGCAGGTGGCGGCGGCGGAGCGGGTGTACGCGCAGTTGCGTGGAGAGTTGAAGGGACGGCGGCCGCTGCCCACTTTAGGTCTGCGTGGCAGGATCACGGTGTTGGCCAGTGCGTTGCTGGGGCTGGTGTTGGGGATCGAGGCCTGGTTGCGTCCGGAGTCGGCATGGATCGATGGGCTGGCATTTGTGGTCGGCAGCAGTCTCTGCGCGTTGGGCGTGCGCTGGATCTTGCGGCCGCTGGAACGCCTGACCGAGCGCGCGCGGCAGGTCGCGGACAATCCGTTGAGTCAGAGCATCTATACCGGGCGCCGCGATGAGTTCGGCCAGATCGAGTTTGCCCTGCAAATGCTCGAAGCCCAGGTCGGCGCGGTGGTCGGGCGTATCGGTGATGCGTCGCAGCAGTTGGCCGGGCATGCGGCGCAACTGGTCGATCATCTGCAAAGCAGTCACAACAGTTCGCTGGCGCAGCAGGCGGAGACCGATCAGGTGGCGGCGGCGATTCATCAGATGGCCGCCAGCGTCGCGCAGGTTGCCAGCCATGCGCAGCAGGCGTCAGTGGCGGCGGACATGGCCGGCACGGAAACCCGCGAAGGGCATTTGCTGGTCGGCGAGAGTCGCAGTGCGGTGTTGCGTCTGGCCGAGGAGTTGCGGCGGGCGACCGAGGTGATTCATCAGCTCGAAGGCCACAGCAGCGAGATTTCCGGAGTACTGGAGGTGATCCGCAGCATCGCCGAGCAGACCAATCTGCTGGCGCTCAACGCGGCGATCGAAGCGGCGCGCGCTGGTGATGCCGGGCGCGGTTTTGCAGTGGTGGCGGATGAGGTGCGCGGGTTGGCGCAACGCACGCAGCAATCGACCAACGAGATTCAGCGGATGATCAGCAGCCTGCAAAATGGCGCGCGCGATGCAGTGCTGGTGATGCAGCAGAGCAGCGAGCATGTGGATAACAGCGTCGAACAGGCACAGCGCGCGGCGCGGGCGCTGGACGGGATCAGTGAGCGGGTCGAGCAGATCACCGAGATGAGCCTGCAGATTGCCGCGGCGGTGGAGCAGCAGAGTGCGGTGAGCGAGGACATTAATCGCAACATCGTCAGCATTCGCACGGCGTCGGAATTGACGGTGGATGAGGGGCGGCAGAGTCAGCGCAATTCTGAAGATGTGGCGGGGCTGGCGGGGGATTTGCGGTTGCTGGCGCGGGAGTTCTGGGGGCGGCGGGTTAGGGATTGAGGTTGCCTGGGCCGGCCTCTTCGCGAGCAGGCTCGCTCCCACATTTGAAATGCGATCCATTGTGGGAGCGAGCCTGCTCGCGAAGGGGCCATTCGCCCCGACAAAAATTCCGGATCAAGCCGCCCGCAGCGAAATAAACGCATACGTCTGCGCCGGCTCCGTCACCACCTGCGCCCCGGCCGCCACCAATTGCCCGGCAACGTCGTCCCCGGACAGATGAAACAGCCATTCACTGGATTCCGTATTCAGCGGCTGTGCTGAAACCTGATCGATCACAGCCGCAAAAGCGTCCATCTGCGGCAAATACGCGGTAAACCCATCGCCCTTGAGCGCCGTGGTGCGAATCCCCAGCGCCGCGCAGATCGCATCCTTGATCCGGATGTCATCGCGATCGGCCTGACGCGAACGCTGGATCAACGCCAGCAGCTCCTGGTCGACCAGCTCCCCGCCGGCAATCAGCAGCGGCCCCTGCTGCCACGACTCTGGCGGGCAATCCTTGGCGGCTGGGTTGAGCGGGATGTGCGGATTGATTTCTGCCGGATAAATCCTGCACACCAACGGCCGGCGTTCGTAAATCCGGCATAGGTTGTCTTCGTCAAGATTCCGGCAGCGGCCGACGTTGTAGGCGGCGAAGGTGATGGCCACGTGTGCCTCGGTCGTGCCGCTGCGTACCACCAGCGAACGCCGTTCGGCGTGTTCACGCTGCTGCGCCGGCAGGCCCAGGCCGTTGCCGAGAAAGGCCTCCACCAGCACGATCACCTGACCGCCATCCGCCGCCCACATGCGGGCTTCGGCGAGGGTCAGGGGCACATGGTGGTCGGTGCAGCATTTGCCGCAACCGACGCAGGAAAATGTCGTATTCATTGCACGATCAATCTTCAATCAGAGTGTGATACGGCGACGTAAAGTCGCCAGGCTGAGGCTGATCGAAGCAAGTTGTGCGCCAGCCCTCAGGGCTTGGTGGTCGGGCGGATCGAGTCCCATTCGGTGACGAACGCGGTTTTCGACTTTTTGCTGTACAGGCACAGCTCAGTGCCTTGCTGGCCTTTCATGTGTTTTTGCGGGTATTGGCCTTGCAGCAGCACGGCGGTGTAGCCGACGCGGTCATCGAATTGCGCGGGTGTGCCGACGGGTTTGGCGTCTTTCAGGCCGCTGGCCTTGGTGCAGTTGGCGAGCACGGTTTTGTCGTAAGCGGCCCAGGCGTCGGGGCTGGAGGCGTGGGCCTGTGAGGCTAGGGCGGTGAGGCAGAGCAGGCTCAGGGAGAGGGTTTTCATCGTGGGCGTCCTTGGTCGTGGGTGGCCAAGGTTGGAGTCTGCCCGGGAAGGGAAGTTGCCTGTGCTGGCCTCTTCGCGAGCAAGCCCGCTCCCACAATTTGGAATGCGTTCCCCCTGTGGGAGCGGGCTTGCTCGCGAAGACGGTCGATCAGTCCGGTACAAGTTCTCGGCGAACCACCATCATCCCGGCACTTTCATACAACCGCTGCGCCCGCAGATTGTCTTCCAGCACCTTCAGATCGACAAACCCTTCACGGCGTTGCTGAAACACCTTGAATGCATTCAACAGCAACGCCCGACCCAAACCTCGGCCCTGAGCGCGCGGATGCACCACCAGATTCTTGATGTACGAACTGGTCCAGCATTGCGCCACGCCGATCACGCCTTCGGCATCGCTGGCAATGAAACACAGCGCCGGGTCGTATTCGGGATCGCTCTCGAAGCGCAGCTGCCATTCCTCCAGTGCCGGCACCCGACCGCCGCCCTCACGGTAGCCGAGTTGCATCAGCTGATGCACCGCCGCCGCCAGTTCCGGGCGATAAGTGCTCAGCTCAATGCCTTCCGGCCAGTGGATCGGCGGCACGCCTTGGCGAAGGTTGCGCCGCATCAGAAAGCAGTATGTCTGGCCCAAGACTCAGTGACCGTTGGCGGCGACGTGTTTGGCCGCTTCGATCAGGCGCTGGGTCAGTTCCGGCGAGGAGAACTTGGTCAGCACCGCGTTGGCCCCGGCCAGACGCGCTTTCTCGCTGTTCATCGCGCTGTCGAGCGAGGTGTGCAGCAGCACGTAGAGGTGGGCGAAGTCCGGCGTCTCGCGCAGGGTGCGGGTGAAGGCATAGCCGTCCATTTCGGACATTTCGATGTCGGAGACGATCAGGTTGATCTGCTGCGCGGTGCCTTGCAGATCCAGCAGGCAGTCGATGGCTTCCTTGGCACTGCGCGCGGTGTGACATTGCAGGCCTAGGTTGCGCAGGGTGTGCACCGATTGCTGCAACGCCACCTGGCTGTCGTCGACCACCAGAATCCGTGCGTTACCAAGGACTTCGGCGTCTTCCATGCTCAGGTCGGTCGGGGCCATTTCGATCTGCGCCGGGGCGATGCTGTGGATGACTTTCTCGATGTCGAGCACTTGTACCAGTGTGCCGTCGACTGAGGTCACGCCAGTGATGTAGGCGCGCGAGCCGCCGGAGCCGAACGGCGGCGGCTTGATGTCGGTGGTCAGGCAATGGACGATTTTGCTCACCGCCTGCACATGCAGACCCTGCTTGGAACGGCTGACGTCGGTGACGATCAGGCAGCCGCCGTTCGGGTCTTCCAGTGGTCGCTCGCCGATGGCACGGCTGAGGTCGATCACCGACAGCGACGCGCCGCGCAGGGTGGCGATGCCTTTGATGTGCGGATGCGACTCGGGCATTTTGGTCAGTGGCGGACAGGGGATGATTTCACTGACTTTCAGCAGGTTGATCGCCATCAGCTTGCCGCTGCGCAAGGTAAACAGCAGAAGCGAAAGTGAATCTGCGCGGGCTTTGTTGGAAGACATAAAAACCTTCTGTGGAAAAAGGTGATGGGCGAGGGTGCAAATCGCCAGAAACTATTGATGCCGGGTTATCGGCGTTAATGGGGTGGGCTTTAGGTCGGTTATCGGGTAGGGCAAGAATCACCTGTGGCGAGGGGATTTATCCCCGATGGACTGCCCGGCAGTCCCATTTCCTGGTGCCGCTGCGCAGCACATCGGGGATAAATCCCCTCGCCACAAGGAATTCACTCAAACTGGATGAAGTGATTATTTCATGCCTAATCGCTTGGCCATCCGCCCAAGATTCGCCCGGTCCAGCCCCAACTCCCGCGCCGCACTCGCCCAGTTATCCTGGTTACGCTCAAGCGCAGCACTGATCAACTGCCGCTGATATTGCTCGGTGGCGCTGCGCAGATCGCCGTTGATCAACGGCATCGCGGGCACCTCGGCAGCCGGCTCAATTGAGTTATCCACAACCTCCCGCGGCAGATCCAGATCCGCCGCACTCAAACTGAGGATCTTCGGCCTTACCTTGCAATTGCCCAGCGCCTTCAGTGCGCTGCGGCCGATCAAATGTTCCAGCTCGCGCACGTTGCCCGGCCAAGTGTAGGCGAGCAACGCGTCCTGGGCATCGCTACTCAAACGCAGGCTGTTGAGGCCCATGCGCGAGCGGTTCTGTTCCAGAAAGAAGCCGCTGAGCAGCAACACATCGCGGCCGCGATCGCGCAGCGCCGGGACCCGCAGCGGGTACACGCTCAGGCGGTGATAGAAGTCGGCGCGGTAGCGGCCGCTGCGCACTTCTTCAGCCAGATCGCGGTTGGTCGCGGCGATCAGGCGCACATCGACCTGATGTTCCTTGTCCGAGCCAAGCCGCTGCAACTGGCCGCTTTGCAGCACGCGCAGCAACTTGGCCTGTACGGTCAGCGACAGTTCGCCGACTTCATCGAGAAACAGCGTGCCGCCATTGGCCAGTTCGAACTTGCCGCGGCGGTCGCTGGTGGCGCCGGTAAAGGCGCCGCGCACGTGGCCGAACAGTTCGCTTTCTACCAACGTATCGGGCAGAGCGGCGCAGTTGAGGCTGATGATCGGTTTGTCGGCGCGCGGCGAGGCGGCGTGGATCGCTTGCGCCACCAGCTCCTTGCCGACCCCGGTTTCGCCGGTGATCAGCACGGTCAGGTCGCTGCCGCCGACCAGATTGATTTCCTCCACCAGCCGTTTGTGCGCCTTGCTCTGGCCGATCATTTCACGCTGCTGCTGACCGCTGGCTTGGCGGTAGACCTCGGCGCGTTGGTGTTCGTCTTCGGCACGCAGCGCCAGGCGTTCGATACGTTCGGCGGCGTTGACCGTGGCCGAGGCGAGACTGGCGAACGCTTGCAAGGCGTCGAGTTCGATCGGCTCGAAACGCTCCGGATCGAGCGCATCAAGGGTGATCAGGCCCCAGAGTTTTTCATCGACGAACAGTGGGCAACCGAGGCAGTCATGCACTTCGAGATGTTCGCCCAGACCATCGACCAAGCCGTCGTAAGGATCGGGCAAGTCGCTGTCGGCGGCGAACCGCGTTGGCCCGGCGCCGTCCAGCAGGATCTCGAAACGGGGATGTTCGCTGACCTTGAAGCGCCGGCCGAGGGTGTCGGTGCTCAAACCATCCACCGCCAGCGGCACCAGCCATTCGCCGTCCAGGCGCAGCAACGCGGCGGCATCGCACGGCAGCAGGGCGCGCATGGCTTCGAGCAGGCGCCGATAGCGCTCGCCCTCGGGCAGTTCGCGGGACAGGTCGGAGACCAGTGGCAGTAGAGCGGTGAGCAGGGATTTGGCGGTCATGGTGTTGTAGTCAAAGAGACTCGATGTAGTCGCGATGACTATAAAACGCTTTGAGTCTAAATGACTACGTAAAAAATAAACAATTGATTTATAACGATAATTTATCTGGCACGAAAACTGATAAGCCTAAGGTAATTCTCAAAAAGCTCAGGAGTCATTCTTATGCTTAGCGTCCAGGATCGTGCCATCGTCAAATCCACTGTGCCTCTGTTGGAAAGCGGCGGAGAAGCGCTGATCACCCACTTCTACCGCATGATGCTCTCCGAATACCCTGAGGTGCGCCCACTGTTCAACCAGGCGCATCAGGCCAGTGGCGATCAGCCGCGCGCGTTGGCCAATGGTGTGTTGATGTACGCCCGGCACATCGATCAGCTCGACCAGTTGGGCGATCTGGTGGCAAAGATCATCAACAAGCACGTCGCCCTGCAAATCCTCCCGGAGCACTACCCGATTGTCGGCACCTGCCTGCTGCGGGCCATTTCCGAAGTGCTCGGCGATGAGATCGCCACGCCGGAAGTGATGAGCGCGTGGGGCGCGGCGTACGGGCAATTGGCCGAGATTCTGATCGGCGCTGAAGCCGCGATCTACGACCAGAAAGAACAGGCAGTCGGCGGGTGGCGTGGCGCGCGGGAGTTCATCGTGGTGAACAAGGTCGAGGAGAGCGAGGAAATCATTTCGTTCTACTTCGAGCCGGCGGACAAAGGCCCGATCCTGGCCGCAGAGCCGGGTCAGTACATTGGCATGAAGCTGATCCTCGACGGCGAAGAAATCCGCCGTAATTACTCGCTGTCGGCACTGGCCAATAAAGGTCAGTACCGCATCAGCGTCAAGCGCGAACCGGGCGGTCGTGCGTCCAACCACTTGCATGACCAATTGCACGTCGGCGCGAGCATTCAGCTGTTCCCGCCATCGGGCGAGTTCACCCTGACTGCCAGCGACAAACCGCTGGTGCTGATCAGTGGCGGCGTCGGCATCACTCCGACCCTGGCGATGCTCGAAGCAGCGCTGCAAACCGAGCGCCCGGTGCACTTTATCCACTGCGCGCGCAACGGCAGCGTGCATGCGTTCCGTGACTGGATCGATGGGTTGGCGGCGCGTCATCCGCAGCTCAAGCGCTTCTATTGCTACGCCGAAGACGACGGCGTGAGCCCGGCGGCGGACAAGGTCGGGATCCTCAGTCAGGAGCAGTTGGGCGAGTGGCTGCCTACACAACGTGACGTCGACGCTTACTTCTTGGGGCCGAAGGGCTTCATGGGCGCGATCAAGCGGCATTTGAAGGCGCTGGGTGTGCCGGAGCAGCAGAGCCGTTATGAGTTCTTCGGGCCGGCGGCGGCTTTGGAGTGATCTGAAACCGGGTTGTCTTCATTCGCGAGCAGGCTCGCTCCCACAGGATTTGTGTTCAACGTAGATCCAATGTGGGAGCGAGCCTGCTCGCGAAGGCCGTTACGCGGTCTCGATTCTTAAATTCTGTTTAAAGGTTAATCGTTTCTTAACCGGTTTATCGTTTATTCCCCGATGCTGATGATAGGCGCTCGTTCGTTTAACTGATCAGGATCGCCCCCATGTCGCACATCATCTTCTCTTCTCGTTTGAGCCTGGCAACACTTGGCCTGTCGGCTGTTTTATTCGCCAGTCCATTTGCTGCGGCCGAATCGGCGTTGATCGCACCGCAGAGTCTGATCGTCGATCAGAGCCTGCCCAAGGCGCAGCGCGATGCAATGGAACTGGCGGCGCGGCGTTACGGCAGTTTCTGGAACAGTGGGGAAGAGGCCCTGGCCACGGCAGCCTTGTCGCCGCAGTTTGTCGACAAGACCCCGCCCGAAGGTCGGGTGCAGGGGCCGACCGGGCCGTTGCTGGCATCGAAGTTCTTTCGTACAGCGGTGCCGGACCTGAGCTGCGAGATCGAGCAAATGATCATTGCCGGTGACCGCGTGGTGGTGCACCTGCACTTTCGTGGACACTTCAGTGGGGCGTTCAAGGCTCTCAAAGGACAGGGCCAGCGTGTAGACTTCCGGGCAACCGATATCTATCAGATCGACAACGGTCGCATCGCGGCCAATTGGCATATCGAAGACAAAATCAGTCTGATGGCGCAACTGCAAGCGCAGCCGCCAGCCAGCTGAACCATGGACATATAAGGGAAACGCGATGAGCGAGGAAACGATTCGACTGGGACGTGAGCGGCGCTTTCTGGTGCTGCTGGGCATCATCTGTCTGGCACTGATCGGCGGCGCGCTTTACATGCAGATCGTGCTGGGCGAGGCACCATGCCCGCTGTGCATCCTGCAGCGTTATGCATTGCTGCTGATTGCGCTGTTCGCGTTTATCGGCGCGGCCATGCGCACCCGCCGCAGCATCACGGTGTTCGAAGTGCTGGTGGTGATCTGCGCGATCGCCGGCGCCGGTGTTGCCGGGCATCACGTGTACACCCAGTTCTATCCGGCGGTGAGCTGCGGCATCGATGTGTTGCAGCCGATTGTCGACGACCTGCCGCTGGCGAAGATCTTCCCGCTGGGCTTCCAGGTCGATGGTTTCTGCTCGACGCCGTACCCGCCGATCCTCGGTCTGTCGCTGGCGCAATGGGCGCTGGTGGCGTTCGTGCTGGTGGTGATTCTGGTGCCGCTGCTGACCTCGCGTAACCGAAAAGCACTGCGCTGAATCAACTCTTCGGCAGATTGGCCGATACAGAAAACGCCCCGATTTGCGTATCAGCCGATCGGGGCGTTTTGCATTTCAGAGTGTTTGTGAAATCACCGTGACGAACGGCAATGGAGAGTGCGGCAGGTGTGCGACATGTTGTCACACGCGCCCTGTCGCGGGGCCTTTCGGCGACCCGGATTGGCGTAATGTTACAAAAAAGGATTGGTCTGTTTCGGCATTTTTCTGGTTTTGCACGCAGGTGCCAGATCAGGCAGTTTTAACAGGCTCTGGCAGATGGCCAGAGGCCTTTGAATATCGGGCTTTGCGCCGATTCGCTGCCGGGAAAATCCCTTCGGAGCTGTCTGAACTGAGGTGTATAGGCCTACATTTTTTGGTGTTTTTGTTGAGAATCGATTTCGATAACATGCGGAACTTTTGCAAAAACGGTGATGGATTGTTGCTCTGAGCGATAAAAATTATTTCGGGATAAGACATGGTGTATAGGGCGCTACCTATCTACAATCGCCCGCACTGAATTCCCGGCACTGTTCAGCCTTTATTAAGGAACTGGACAGGAAGTCGGGTGTCGAGCGGGCCGAAAGGCTTTTGCGACACCCAGGTGTCGGTGCCTTCCAACTTTCCGCACCAAATGGAATTGGTCTGTAACAAGGCCTTTGACCACGAATTCGAATAAGAACTGACCGCTGTCCATGGTTTTGTCGAGCGTCTGACGCGCGACGGGCGGCCCTTATTCAATCCAAAGAAAATGCCAACCCTTGGCAGGGTGAAGTGTTGGCGATCAAAACCCAACTGCATTGCGCAAGCTGCTTTAGAGGTCGTGAGATGAGTAAAAACAGGTACCCCAGATTACTAGGCCTAGTGCCGCTGCTCGGCACGTTGTTGCTGGGAGGCTGCAACATGACCCTGCTCAATCCAACGGGCCAGGTCGGCCTGGAACAGCGCAACCTGATCATCACCGCCACGCTGCTGATGCTGTTGGTCGTTGTGCCGGTTATCGTCATGACCTTCCTGTTCGCCTGGAAGTACCGCGCGTCCAACAAGGATGCCGTCTACACCCCGAAATGGTCGCACTCGACCAAAATCGAAGTGGCGGTCTGGACCATCCCGGTTCTGATCATCATCGCCCTGGGTTACATCACCTACATTTCGACCCACAAACTGGACCCGTACCGTCCGATTGAATCCGACGTCAAGCCGGTGACCATCGAAGTCGTTGCGCTGGACTGGAAGTGGCTGTTCATCTACCCGGAACAAGGCATTGCCACGGTCAACAAGATCGTGTTCCCGGCGCACACTCCGGTCAACTTCCGGATCACCTCCGACGCCGTGATGAACTCGTTCTTCATCCCGGGCCTGGGCGGCCAGATCTACGCGATGGCGGGCATGACCACCAAGCTGCACCTGATCGCTGACCGCAACGCTGAAATGGACGGTATCTCCGCCAACTACAGCGGCGCTGGTTTCACCGGTATGAAATTCAAAGCGATCGCAACTTCTCAGGAAGATTTCGACGCCTGGGTAAGTGAAGTCAAAAAGGCACCTAAACAGCTTGAACAAGCTGAATACGCAGCCCTTGCCAAGCCAAGCCAGAACAATCCAGTCGAGCTCTACTCCTCGGTCACGCCGAACCTGTTCCAGACCATCGTCGACAAGTACGAAGGCATGAAACCGGGCAAGCCGCTGAAGCACGAGAAGAAAGAGAAAGAAGTGGCGGCAACGGACATGGACTCGAATTCGCATTCAGCTGCCGGGGCAGAGGAGTAAACGATGTTTGGTAAATTAAGTTGGGAAGCGATCCCTTTCCACGAGCCGATCGTGATGGTCACCATCTCGATGATCGCGCTCGGTGGTCTGGCGTTGTTCGCTGCAATCACCTACTTCAAGAAGTGGACCTACTTGTGGACCGAGTGGCTGACGTCGGTCGACCACAAGAAAATCGGTGTGATGTACATCATCGTTGCCATGGTCATGCTGCTGCGTGGCTTTGCCGACGCCATCATGATGCGTACCCAGTTGGCCATGGCCACCGAGGGTTCGCCTGGCTACCTGCCGCCTGAACACTATGACCAGATCTTCACCGCTCACGGTGTGATCATGATCATCTTCATGGCGATGCCATTCTTCACCGGCCTGATGAACCTTGCAGTGCCGCTGCAGATCGGCGCGCGTGACGTTGCCTTCCCGTTCCTGAACTCCCTGAGCTTCTGGCTGCTGGTGTCCGGCGTTGTGCTGATCAACCTGTCGCTGGGTGTCGGCGAATTCGCCAAGACTGGTTGGGTTGCCTATCCGCCGCTGTCGGGTCTGCAGTACAGCCCTGGCGTGGGTATGGACTACTACATCTGGGCGCTACAGCTATCCGGGTTAGGGACGACGCTGACGGGGGTCAACTTCCTCGCCACCGTGCTGAAAATGCGTACCCCTGGCATGAAACTGATGGACATGCCGATCTTCACCTGGACCTGCACCTGGGCTAACGTCCTGATCGTGGCTTCGTTCCCGATCCTGACCGCTACCCTGGCACTGCTGACCCTCGACCGTTACATGGATTTCCACATTTTCACCAATGAACTTGGTGGCAATCCAATGATGTACGTCAACCTGTTCTGGGCCTGGGGCCACCCTGAGGTTTACATCCTGATCCTGCCGGCATTCGGCATCTTCTCGGAAGTGATCTCGGCGTTCACCGGCAAGAAACTGTTCGGCCACCACTCGATGATCTACGCTTCGGGCGCGATCTCGGTACTGGGCTTCATGGTTTGGCTGCACCACTTCTTCACCATGGGTTCGGGTGCCAGCGTCAACGCCTTCTTCGGTCTGGCGACGATGCTGATTTCCATCCCGACGGGTGTGAAACTGTTCAACTGGCTGTTCACCATCTACCAGGGCCGTCTGCGCTTCACCAGCCAGGTGCTGTGGACCCTGGGCTTCATGGTGACCTTCGCCATCGGCGGCATGACCGGCGTACTGCTGGCCATCCCGGGTGCTGACTTCGTTCTGCACAACAGCCTGTTCGTGATCGCGCACTTCCACAACGTGATCATCGGCGGCGCGGTATTCGGCTACATCGCAGGTTTCGGCTTCTACTTCCCGAAAGCGTTCGGCTTCAAGCTGCACGAAGGCTGGGGTAAAGCAGCGTTCTGGTTCTGGATCTCGGGCTTCTTCGTCGCGTTCATGCCGCTCTATGCACTGGGCTTCATGGGCATGACCCGTCGTCTGAACGCCACCACCAACCCTGAGTGGGTACCGTACCTGTACGTTGCCATGTTCGGTGCGGTGATGATCGCTGTCGGTATCGCCTGCCAACTGATCCAGCTGTACGTCAGTGTGCGTGACCGCAACAAGCCAGAGAACATGTGCGAACACGGTGACCCGTGGAATGCCCACACTCTGGAATGGTCGACCTCGTCGCCACCTCCGTTCTACAACTTCGCTGTGCTGCCTAAGGCTGACTGCATCGACCCGTTCACCGAAGCCAAGGAAAACGGTACTGCGTACCAGGCTCCGGCCAAGTACGAGCCGATCCACATGCCGAACAACACCGCCACTGGCGTGGTGATGGGCGCACTGCTGACCGTCTTCGGTTTCGCGATGATCTGGCACATCTGGTGGTTGGCGATCGCCAGCCTGGCCGGCACTGTCATCTACTTCGTGATCCACGCCGCACGTGACGACCAGGGCTACATGGTTCCGGTTGAAACGATCGAGCGCATCGAAGCCGAGCAGCACAAGCGTCTGGTCGCGGCAGGGAAAATCCCGGCCAATGCCACCCGTGTAACCTCGTTGGAACAGGCTTAAACCATGTCGAACTTAGTGACCAATGTTGGACACGCCCATGGTGACCATGGGCACGATGACCATCACCACGACTCGGGCGAGATGACCGTATACGGTTTCTGGCTCTACCTGATGACCGACTGCATTCTGTTTGCGTCGATCTTCGCGGTGTACGCAGTACTGGTAAACAACGTCGCCGGTGGCCCGTCGGGCCACGACATTTTCGAACTGCCATACGTGCTGGGCGAAACCGCTCTGCTGTTGTTCAGTTCGATCACCTACGGCTTCGCCATGCTGGCGTTGTACAAAGGCAAGAAGCAGCAGGTTCTGGGCTGGTTGTTCATGACCTTCCTGCTCGGCGCAGGCTTCATCGCCATGGAGATCAACGAGTTCCACCTGCTGATCTCCGAGGGCTTCGGTCCTAGCCGTTCGGGCTTCCTGTCGGCGTTCTTCACCCTGGTCGGTACCCACGGTCTGCACGTGTCCGCGGGTCTGATCTGGATGGGCATCATGATGTACCAGGTCAACAAGCACGGCCTGACGGCGACCAACAAGACCCGTCTGAGCTGCCTGAGCCTGTTCTGGCACTTCCTGGACGTGGTGTGGATCTGCGTATTCACCGTTGTTTACCTGATGGGGACTCTGTAATGGCTAATGCACACTCCCATGACAGCCATGATGCTGGCCACGGCAGCGTAAAGTCGTACGCCATCGGCTTCATCCTGTCGGTGATCCTGACTGCCATCCCGTTCGGCCTGGTGATGTTCCCGACCTTGCCGAAGTCGACCACGCTGGCAATCGTTCTGTTGTTCGCAGTAATCCAGGTGATTGTTCACCTGTACTACTTCCTGCACCTGGACCGTTCGATTGCACAACGTAACAACGTGATCGCGTTTGTCTTTACGGCCATCGTGATCCTGCTGCTGGTTGGCCTGTCGCTGTGGATCATGTTCAGCATCCACACGTACATGATGGCGAAGTGAGGTAGACCCGATGTCGCTCAAGCACTTTATCCAAATCACCAAACCGGGGATCATTTTCGGTAACGTGCTTTCTGTGGCAGGCGGGTTCTTCCTGGCCTCGAAAGGGCATGTAGATCTGGCGGTGTTCCTGGCCGCCATGATCGGCACTTCCCTGGTTGTGGCCTCCGGTTGCGTGTTCAACAACTGCATCGACCGCGACATCGACCTGAAGATGGAACGCACCAAGAACCGGGTGCTGGTGCAGGGCTTGATCTCCCTGAAACTGGCCCTGGTCTACGCGACCATCCTGGGTGTTCTCGGCGTTGCCTTGTTGTACAAGGTGGCCAACCCGTTGGCCGCCCTGTTCGCGGTAATCGGCTTCATCATCTACGTCGGCTTCTACAGCCTGTACCTCAAGCGCAAGTCGGTGCACGGCACGCTGGTGGGCAGTCTGTCGGGCGCCATGCCGCCGGTGATCGGTTACGTTGCCGTAACCAACAGCTTCGACATGGCCGCACTGACCCTGCTGGTGATGTTCAGCCTGTGGCAGATGCCGCATTCCTACGCCATCGCGATCTTCCGTTTCAACGACTACCTGGCCGCATCGATTCCGGTGTTGCCCGTCAAGCGCGGAATCGAAGTGGCCAAGAAGCACATCCTGCTCTACATCCTGGCGTTCCTCGTGGCGACCTTGATGCTGACCTTCAGCGGTTACGCCGGCATGAGCTACCTCGCGGTCGCCGCGGCCATGGGCATGTACTGGTTGTACATGGCCTGGACCGGCTACAAGGCGGTGGATGACACGGTCTGGGCACGCAAGCTGTTCGTGTTCTCGATCTTCACCATCACCGCCCTGAGCGTCATGATGTCCCTGGACTTCAAGGTGCCCGCCGAGCTGCTGCTGACGTACGCGCCGTAAGGCTGGATGGCTTCACGAAAAACCCCGCACATTGAGAGATGTGCGGGGTTTTTTGTTGGGTAAATTATGCTGAATCGAGGTGACACCATCGCGAGCAGGCTCGCTCCCACAGGGGATTTGTGAACGACGCCAATCAAATGTGGGAGCGAGCCTGCTCGCGATGGCGTGCGCCACCGATTTCGAAGGTTGCGCAGTACTGGCAAACCACCTAGATTTGGATCCAGTCTTCAGTGATAGCGCCATGCCACTTCCTCGGCGCTCAACTGTTCCACTCCGCGATTCTTCATGCACTGATCAAAAGGCTGGGCGAAATGACTGAGAGGATGACCTGCGACGAACGTTTCATTGCCCTGGCACACGAGCTGAACTACGACATCTATGGCGAGAATACCGCCGGCGGCAATTATGCGCCGCTGATCCGTCATCGCGATGAGTTGTACATCAGCGGCATGGTGCCGCGGGTCAATGGCAGGATTCTGTATCCCGGTCGCGTGGGGTTGGAGTTGACCCTCAAGGACGCCCAGGCCGCCGCGAGCATCAGTGCCATGCGCTGCCTGGCGCTGATTGTCGATGCGGTGGGTTCGCTGGACAAGATTCGGGCGTTGTTGCGGGTCACGGTGTATGTGAAGTCGACCCCGGACTTCGTAGACCTGAGCGAAGTGGCCAACGGTGCATCGGATGTATTCAGCCATGTGCTCGGCGATGCCGGCCGGCACACTCGCACTACGGTCGGTGTCTATCAGTTGCCAAAGAACGCCGCGGTTGAAGTCGACATGATCGCGGCGGTGCAGCCGGAAGTCTGACCGTTATGCCGCCCAACAAAAAGCCCCGCCTGAATCTCAGAGCGGGGCTTTTTTGTCGGTGCCGGGATTACTGCGCGGCGATGCTGTAACCATCGAACGCGGTTTGCTGTTGCAGGGCGGTGATAATGTTCTTGCGGTTGATCGCGTGTTCGGTGCCGGCGTTGTCGATGAAGGTCTCGCCCTCCAACTCGGCTTCTTCGCCTTCACCGATGAAGGTGAAACCGAGGAACTCCAGCGCTTCACGGTCAACGTTCAGACGCGAACGCGGCGTGCGCAGCGGCAGGGTCACGCTGCTGCCGTCCTTGCTGATGGTGAAGATTTCCAGTTCTTTCTTCTTGGCAGCCTTGCCCTTGCCGCCACTCGGATTGCTGATCGCCTGGTGGGTCTGATTCAGCACTTTGAGCGCGAGGCCGTAGACGATTTCCTGGAACGCCGGATCGTCCTTGAAGCAGGACAGGATGCGGCCGATCGAGAACTTGCTGCTCAGGTCTTCGAGGGCGGCGAGGTCGGCGGCCTCGGCGTCTTTCAGCGCCTTGAGCTGGCCCATCAGCTCGTAGGCCTTGTCGTCATCGAAGCTGTCGTGCGCCTGACGGATCGCGGCGCGCAGCTCGCGGATCTGGTCACTTTCGCGGGTCGACTGGAAAGCATCCAGCACCATCTCGCTGATGATTTTGGCTTGTGGAAGGTGTTGTGAAAGATTGATGGAGTTTTCGTATTCCGCTTTGGACGATTCGGTGACTACGGATTCAGCGGTGTTGAAATCGGACATTGAAATTTCACTACTTTTTTAACTTGAGTGGAAACGAGAAAGCGCGAGGTCTTTTTCAGGCCGGTTAATTTAGGGGAGCGGGGCGGCGTTGTCACGGAACAACAGTCCGGTGGTGCGGATTATTTGTCTGGCGTGTTCAGGTTCATCGAGCGCACCATCCACTGTTCAGCGGTTTGCTGATCGGTCGGCAGCGTGAAGCGGAAAGTCGCCCCGCGCCCGGCGACATCGATCAACTGAATGTCACGCCCGTGCAGTTGCAGGATGCGGTGGACGATCCGCAGGCCCAGTCCACCGTCACGCCGCGCGCCGCCAATATTGAAAGGACGCAGGAACAGACCTTCGCGCAGATCCGGAGCGATGCCGGGGCCGGTGTCGCTGACCGTGACTTCGACCAAGGCGCCCAGGGGTTTCAAATCCAGCTCGATTTCACCGCCCGCAGGCGTGTGGCGCAAGGCGTTATCCACCAGGTTGGTCAGCACCCGTTCGATCAACCCAAGGTCGGCGCACACCGTCGGCAGGTTCGGACCGAAGCTGGCCTTGAGTTCGACGTGGCGTGCTTCGGCGGCCAGTTCGAATTTCTGGAAGATGTCCTGCAGCAGATCGATCAGCGAGAAGCGCTCCAGTACCGGCTGCACGAAACCGTGCTCCAGACGTACCAGCTCCAGCAGCGATTGCGCCAACCCGCCGACCTTGCGGCTCTGATCCAGCGCGATGCCCAGATACCGGCGGCGTTCTTCGGCGGTGAGTGTGGCGTCCTTGAGCGTCAGGGTTTCCAGATAGCCGTGCAACGAGGCCAGCGGTGTGCGCAGGTCGTGAGAAATGTTCGCCACCAGTTCGCGGCGCTCCTGATCCTGGCGGGTCAACGAGCGCCACTGTTCACCCAGTCGGTTTTGCATCTGCCGGAAGGCGCCATCGAGTACGGCGATTTCATCCGGGTCAGCGCTTTTATCCACAGCCACTGAAGGTGCAGGCAGAGGTTGCGGCGCGCCATCAATGTCGAACCGGCTGACGGTTTCGGTCAATCGGCGCAGTGGCCGGGTGATCAGGTTGAACGCCGTGAGACCCGCGATCAGGCACAACAGCGCCACCAGCCCGATCGACAGCAACGCCGTATTGAGTGCAGCACTGGTCGCGCCCCGTTCAGCGAAGCGATCGTGTTCTTCACTGAGCAACACCACGTACAGATAACCGGCGGGCTTGCCGTTGACCCGTAACGGCGCGGCACTGAAGACCTTGCGCCCGTCGGCACTGCGCGGGTCATCGCCGAGAATAGGCAACGGCTGGTCATCGAGCAGCCGGCGGATCGGCGCCAGATCGACCGTCTCCCGGCGCAGATGTCCTTCCGGCGCCGCATTGCCGACAATCCGCCCCTCGATGTCGAGCAGGTACACCTCGACACTCGGGTTGACCAGCATCAGCTTGCTGAACAGTTCGCGCACGGCGCCGGGCATCAGGCCATGGCTGTCCATCAGCACCGTGTCATGGGCGATGTGCTGTGCCAGTTCCCGCGACAGGCCTTGCACCACTTCCAGTTCATGCATCTTGCTGGAGCGCACCTGCAGCCATGCCGAGGTGCCGCAGCACACCAGCAGCAAAACGGCGAACACCAGCGACAGGCGCTGCGACAGGTTCAGTCTCATGGTTGTTCCGTGCCGAATTTATAGCCGCGACCCCACACAGTGAGGATGCGTGTCGGTTGCGCCGGATCGCTTTCGATTTTCGCCCGCAGGCGATTGATGTGCGTGTTCACCGTGTGTTCATAACCCTCGTGGCTGTAGCCCCACACCGCGTTCAGCAGGTCCATGCGTGAGAACACCTTGCCCGGCTGTCGGGCGAAGAAATACAGCAAGTCGAACTCTCGCGGAGTGAGGTCCAGACGCGCACCGTTGAGGGCGACGTCGCGGGTGATCGGGTCGATGCTCAAACCATCGAGACTGAGGCTGCCGGCGTCCATTTTCAGGTTGCGCGCCATGGCGTCGACCCGGCGCAGCAAGGCTTTGACCCGAGCCACCAGTTCCAGCATTGAAAACGGTTTGGCAAGGTAATCGTCGGCACCCAGCTCCAGACCCAGAATGCGGTGCAATTCGCTGGAGCGGGCGCTGGTGATGATGATCGGCGTATAGCGCGCCATCGCCCGGGCGCGGCGGCAGATTTCCAGGCCGTCGACCCCCGGCAACATCAGGTCGAGGATCAGTGCATCCCATTGTCCCTGTTGCAACAGGCGCATGCCTTCGTCGCCGTCTGCACAGTGCACGACGTCGTAATGCTCATCGCGCAGGTGCAGGCAAATCAAATCGGCGATGTGTTGGTCATCCTCGACCACGAGGATGCGTCTGGTTAATTCCATCAAGCTCAATCCTTCGGCGCAGTGAGCGCATTGTGCGGGTTTTCCTCGGGGCGAGTTATCACGAATTCGTTAACTTCCCGTGAGGATTTGGCGATCAACCCAAGCCTAGGCTGTGTTCCATGACAGGCACCTGGAATTTTTGGAGACGGCCATGTTTTCACGGCGACAGATTCTCGTAGCGAGCGGCGGGCTGGGGGTTGCAGCTCTGGTGGCGGGTGTATTGCCAAAATTTTCCTCGGGCGCCGCACTGATCGAGCAAGCCCATGCCGATGAGGTTTTCGAGGTGAGCCACAGCGACAGTGAATGGCACTCGCTGCTCTCGGACGAGCAGTACGCCATCCTGCGCGAAGAAGGCACCGAACGGGCCTATACCAGCCCGCTCAACGACGAGCATCGCAACGGCACATTTGCCTGCGCGGGTTGTGATCTGGCGCTGTTTTCATCGGCGACCAAGTTCGACAGCCGCACGGGCTGGCCGAGTTTCTGGGCACCGTTGGAACATGCGGTGGCCACGCGTCAGGACCGATCGTTCGGCATGTCACGCAATGAAGTGCACTGCCGACGCTGCGGCGGGCACTTGGGACATGTGTTCGACGACGGCCCGAAACCCACCGGCCTGCGCTATTGCATGAATGGCTTGGCGATGACGTTCAAACCCGTGGCGGCATGAGCCATGGCCATTTTTCGATGTTCACTTTCTACAGGACGACACCATGTGGCTCTTGGTTCTCGCTTATCTGGGCGGTGTGCTGACGATCGTCAGTCCGTGCATCCTGCCTGTTCTGCCTTTTGTCTTCGCTCGCACCGGGCAGCCGTTTATCAAGAGTGGCTTGCCGCTCTTGGCCGGGATGGCGCTGACTTTCGCCCTCGTCGCCACACTGGCGGCGGTGGGCGGCGGTTGGGTGGTGCAAGTCAATCAGTACGGGCGCTGGCTCGCGTTGCTGTTCGTTGCACTGTTCGGGCTGACGCTGCTGCTGCCGGGCCTCGCCGAGCGCCTGACGCGACCGCTGGTCTCGGCCGGCAGTCGGTTGTCCGAAGCCGCGGGCCAGGACAATCGTCCGCGTCCCGGCGCCTCGTTTCTGATTGGCGTCGCCACGGGTCTGCTCTGGGCACCGTGCGCCGGGCCCATCCTCGGTTTGATTCTGACCGGAGCCGCGCTGCAAGGGGCAAGCATCGCCACCACGCTGTTGTTGCTCGCCTACGCGGCGGGCGCCGCGACTTCACTGGCGGCGGCGCTGCTGCTGGGCAGTAAGGTCTTTGCGTTGATGAAACGCTCGATCGGTACGGGGGAGTGGATCCGGCGCGGGTTGGGGGCGGCGATGCTGGCGGGTGTCGCAGCGATTGCGCTGGGCCTCGACACCGGGCTGTTGGCGCGGCTGTCGACGGCTTCCACGGGCGGGATTGAACAGGCGCTGGTCGGCAAGCTGTCCAGCAAATCGCCGACGGGCAACGGAACCATGATGGCGCAGATTCCTGCTGCCGGCGGGGCGATGAAAGTTGCCGACAAGGCACCTGGAACACTACCGGTTGAAGGCCAGTTGCCGCCGCTCAATGGCGCCGTGCAATGGCTCAATTCGCCACCGCTGGACGCCCAGGCATTGAAGGGCAAAGTGGTGCTGGTGGATTTCTGGACCTACTCCTGCATCAACTGCCTGCGCACCTTGCCATACGTCAAAGCCTGGGCGGAAAAGTACCGCGATCAAGGCCTGGTAGTGATTGGCGTGCACGCCCCGGAATTCGCTTTCGAGCGCGATGTCGGCAATGTCACTAAAGCCATGAAGGAGCTGGGTATCAACTATCCGGTCGCCATCGATAACGGCTACAAAATCTGGCGTGCTTTCAACAACGAATACTGGCCGGCGCATTATTTTGCCGATGCTCAAGGACGGATTCGTTACCACCATTTTGGCGAAGGGGATTACGCCGAGTCGGAACGGGTCATACAGCAGTTGCTGCGTGAGGCCGGGGCGAAAACCGTCGCCGACGGCTTGATCAACGCCGATGCCCAAGGCGTGCAACAGGCGCCGGACATGAATCAGGTGCTGTCACCGGAAACCTACGTCGGCTACCAGCGTGCGGAACATTTCGTACCGGAAACCGGGCTGGTGCCTGACAAGGTCGCGACCTATAACCCACCCGCCAACCTGACCCTGAATGACTGGAGCCTTGGCGGCCAGTGGGCCGTCGGTGCCGAGCAGGCCACCGCCAGCGCGCCGGCCAGTCGCATCGTCTACCGCTTCCACGCCCGCGATCTGCATCTGGTGCTGGGCCCGGGTGCGGATGGCAAACCGGTGCGTTTCAACGTGTCGATTGACGGGCAGGCGCCGGGTGACGCCCACGGTGTCGATGTCGCCGCGGATGGCAGCGGCCGCGTGACCGAGCAGCGCCTGTATCAACTGGTACGGCAAACCGACGAGGTGAAGGACCGGACCTTCACCATCGAATTTCTTGACCCGGGCGTATCGGCTTACGCCTTCACCTTCGGCTGATCGGGAGTGCGCAACATGAAAGCTCAAAACAACTGGCGACGTGCATTGCTCGGCGTCGCCATGGCAGGTGTGATCGGTCAGTGCTCGGCGTTCTCTTTCGGTGCAGAGGACGCGGTGGTCATCCCGCCGCCAGTCCTCGACGAAACCACTCAGGCGCACAGTGAAACCGCGGTGTTCGCCGGTGGTTGTTTCTGGGGCGTGCAAGGGGTTTTCCAACACGTCAAAGGTGTGCAGAAAGCCGTTTCCGGTTATGCCGGCGGTGCGGCGAACACGGCGGAATATGAGCGGGTCAGCGAGGGCGACACCGGTCATGCCGAGTCAGTACAAGTCACCTTCGATCCGACGCAAGTCAGCTACGGCAGCCTGCTGCAGATCTACTTTTCGGTGGCCCACAACCCGACCGAACTCAACCGCCAAGGGCCGGACAGCGGCACGCAATATCGCTCGGCGCTGTTCCCGGTCAATGCCGATCAACAACGTGTGGCCCAGGCCTACATCGCCCAACTCGACGCGGCGCATGCCTACAACAAACCGATCGTCACCCAACTGGAAACCTACAACGGCTTTTACCCGGCGGAGGACTATCACCAGGATTTCCTCACCGAACACCCGAGCTATCCGTACATCGTGATCAACGACATGCCCAAGGTGGCGCAGTTGAAGCAGTTGTTTGCGCAGCGTTATCAGGAGAAACCGGTGTTGGTGAAAAGCGGGAGTTGAATCTCACGTGTTACTTGAGCCTTGGGCGCTCCATGGCAATCACCGATGTTTCAAACCCCAAACTGGCAAAAAACGCCTCCGCACCTTCGCGCCCGGCGCGCAGGACCCAAGTGATCTCGGGGTTGTCCCCATGACATGCTCGACCAGTGCGCGCCCGACGCCGGCGCGCCGATGCTGGCCATCAACCACGACCATCGACAGATAACCGTTGGACAAACCATCGGTGATGCCTCGGGCGAAACCGATGATCTGCTCGCCGCTCAGCGCGACGGCAGTGCGTTGCGAGTTTTCGATGAGTTGGGCGAAGTAGTCGCTGGAGCCTGTTCGGTGTCCCCAGCCATGTTGGTTGAGAAACATCCGCACCGGCTCCACTTCTTCGGGCAACAGATCGCGTACGGTAAGGTCGTTTCTCATCGATAACAGCATCCTTGTCGGCAATCACCGGAGCGTAGTCGATAGCAATTGAGTCAGGATCTGCCCCAGGTTTTCATCGCGAACTCGACGAAGCGCCGCAGCTTCGGCAAACGATAACGATCCGGGGCATACAACAGATGCAAAGGGCGGCTCGGTGGCTGGTAATCGGGGATCACCGTCACCAGTTTGCCGTCGCGCAGATCCTGTTCCACCAGCGCATCCGGCAACATCACGATGCCCATGCCGGTGCGCGCTGCCTGATGCAGGCCGGCCGAGGTGTTCATCAGCATCGGGCCGCTGACGTCGACCAGAATCTCGCCGTCCGGGCCGCTGAGGCGCCAGCGTTTTTCCACTGATTGCCAGTCATCGCCGGCAGGGTAGGCGAAGGACAGGCAGTCGTGTTGTTGCAGGTCTTGCGGGGTGATCGGCATGCCGCGTCGGGCGACGTAAGCCGGCGAGGCGCACACGGTCAGGGTGTAATCGATCAGCGGTCGGGCGATCAGGTTCGACTGCTCGAAATGCCCCAGTCGAAACGCTACGTCGAGGCCGCTTTCCAGCAGATCCGGGCGGCGGTTGGTCAGCACCACGTCCATCTTCACCTGCGGGTATTGCAGGGAGAATTCGCTGAGCGCCGGGGCCAGGCGTTCGACGCCAAAAGTCAGCGGCGCGGTGATGCGTAGCAGACCACGTGGTTCATCAAGGGCCTGTTCGGCGAGGCGTTCGGAGTCGGCCACCAAGCCCAAAACATCCAGACAGCGCTGGTAGTAAACGCTACCGAACTCGGTCAGTCGCTGCCGGCGGGTGGTGCGCTGCAGCAACTGCACGCCGAGCCTTTGCTCCAGTGCGCGGAGGTGATTTCCGACCATGGTCGTGGACATTTCGCACTGCAACGCAGCTGCCGTCATGCTCCCGGCTTCCACGACCTTCACGTAGACGCTCATTGCCTGCAACAGGTCCATTATCAAGCCCTGCTTTTAAATGATTGAAGTTTTGCCGAGTTTATCCAGTTCTGGTGGCTAACCATACTGCAAACACACCGACCTTCACTGGAGTTTGAAGTCATGACCGCCGCCCTGATGAACACCTACCAATCGCTGGCTCTGAGTTTCACCAGAGGTCTGGGCACTCGCCTGTGGGATCAGGCCGGTCGTGAATACCTGGATGCTGTCGCCGGGGTTGCGGTGACCAATGTCGGGCACTCGCACCCACGGATCGTCGCGGCCATCAGTGAGCAGGCCGGAATGCTGCTGCACACCTCCAATCTGTACAGCATCGACTGGCAGCAGCAACTGGCCAAACGGCTGACTGAGCTGTCGGGCATGGATCGCGCGTTCTTCAATAACTCGGGTGCTGAGGCTAACGAAACCGCACTGAAACTTGCGCGCTTGTACGGCTGGAGCAAAGGTATCGGACAGCCGCTGGTGGTAGTCATGGCCAACGCATTTCATGGCCGCACGCTCGGCACGTTGTCGGCGAGTGATGGCCCAGCGGTGCGGCTGGGCTTCAATGATCTGCCGGGGGATTTCGTCAAAGTGCCTTTCGGTGATCTGGCGGCGCTGGATCAACTGCAGCAAAAGCATGGCGAGCGCATCGTGGCGATTCTGGTCGAGCCGATCCAGGGCGAAAGCGGCGTGCAACTGGCGCCGCCCGGCTACCTCAAAGCTCTGCGGGAAGTGTGCAATCGGCGCGCCTGGCTGCTGATGCTCGACGAAATCCAGACCGGCATCGGCCGCACCGGTCAGTGGTTTGCGTTCCAGCATGAAGGTATCGTGCCGGACGTCATGACCCTGGCCAAAGGCCTCGGCAACGGTGTGCCGATCGGCGCCTGCCTGGCACGGGGCAGAGCGGCGGACCTGTTCACTCCCGGCAGCCATGGCAGCACCTTCGGCGGCAACCCGCTGGCCTGCCGGGTCGGTTGCACGGTGCTGGATATCATCGAAGAACAGGGCTTGCTGGAAAATGTCCGGGTGCAGGGTGAGCGCCTGTTGACCCGCCTGCGCGCCGAACTGGCAGACAACCCCAATGTGTTGGCGATTCGCGGGCAGGGCTTGATGATCGGCATCGAGTTGAAACAGCCGATTCGCGATCTGACGCTGATTGCGGCGCGGGATCATGGATTGCTGATCAACGTGACGCGTGGCAAGACGATACGGCTGTTGCCGCCGCTGACGATTGATGAGCGGGAGGTGGGGATGATTGTCAGAGGTGTGGGGCTGGCGGTCTCAACTGACTGAGAGGCACGAAATTGAACGAAGAGGCGTCCGTATTTGCACGAATTCCATTGTGCATTTCTGCGATAGATCTCAGCAGCCTTCTAGCATTGGCCGGGGAGCTTAAAAGGTAAGTCGTTGTATCGATTTCTAAAGGGTCTGGCTTTCTTTTTCGCATGGCTCTGCTTCCTGTGTAAGGGAGGCAGAGTATGAACCAGCGATTCCAGAGATGTTTCCTTAAAAACTGTAATCCCCTTCCGACTACTTTAACGTCTTAAATCCGCTGTATCTGTCAGGAAGTTCGGCGCCTGTTAGCAGGCAGTCGAAAACAATCTCTGGATCTACCTGGCACCAATATACAAATCTCAACTCTTCCAAATTGACCAGTGTCGACTGGGCGTCGACCAGAAAACGCGGCTCCCGCCATTGTTGGGCAACTACAGCTAGGGCCTGAGGGCCGCGTACGATCCAGGTCGCACATCCACCAGCAATGCTTGGCAGATAACCATTGTGGAGTAGTAGGCGCAGGGCATCCTCCAGGGTTTCACTCACTTGCAGGTTGATCCAGCGCGCATGGGGAGCCTCGCAATCATCGCCGGCATGTACGCTGTCGCGGGTGATAAGTAATCGCGAAGGTATCGTCATTGCAATCTCACTATGGGCAAAAGGAAACCATATCAATCAGGATAATCCCCCAACTCCGGCGCCAGCATCCGCGTCTTCACCGCCCCGTTCGAATTGTGCTGAATGATCTCGCTCGGCTGTCCCTGCGCATTGAAAAACACCTGGCCGATCCCGGCTGAATTCCACAGCCGTTCACCCGCTTCGGCATGTTCCGGGGTATAGGGCATGATGCGCATGCGTCGGCGTTTGGTGAACCAGTTCAACGGCGAGCGCGGCGAGTAGAGCCAGCGGTTGAGGCGGTCAAACCATTCCAGCAGGGTTTTCGGGAACTCGTTCTTGATCCCGCTGCTGGTGATCTGCCAGATCCGTGGCCCGGCCTTGCGGTGTCGGATAAGCACTTCGTAGACGAAGGAATAATGCACATCGCCGGACAGCACCACGTAGTTTCCGGGTGTGCGGGTGTGTCGGAAAATGTTCAGGATCACCTGCGCGGCGCCGCGATGAGCCATCCAGTTTTCCGCGTCGACCAGCAGCGGATAACCGCACCAGCTGAAAACCTTCTGCACGGTTTCAATCAGCTTCACGCCGAAGATCGGCGCGGGGGAAACGATGATTGCTGACGGATGATCGAGCAATTCCTGCTGCAGTTCGCTCAGGGCTTCCCAGTCCAGCAAACCGGAGGGTTGCTTGAGTGCCATCTCGCTGCGCCAGCGGCGGGTGCGGGTGTCGAGCACCACCAGCGCCGGGCTGGTTGGCAGCACGAAATGCCAGTGCTGAAAGCGCAGCAAATCATCGATCAGCGCGTCCTGCACCGGGCTGTCGAGATATTGATCGTCACCACTGGCGCTCAGGCGTCTGGTGTTCTCCAGCACATCCTTGAACGCATCCGGATTGTTGCCCCAGCCCTGACACAACATGTACGCGATCAAGGCGTTGCCGATGATGCGTTTGGAGAACGGATGGCCGTAGGCGGTTTCCTCCCATTGCGCGGAAAGATTCCAGTCATCGGTGATGTCGTGGTCATCGAAAATCATCAGGCTCGGCAGGTGCGCCAGCGCCCGGGCAACGTTGGCCAACCCGGCCTTGAAACCATCGATTCGGGTCTGCTCCAGGGTGTAGCGCTTCAAGCGTTCAGGCGTCAGGGACGGAACAGCAGGATTGATCAGCGTCCAGGCAACCGGCGACCACACCAGCAAGTACATCGCCATCACTTCGGCGAACGTGACCAGATGATTGTCGGCGCTGCTGCTGGTGAAAATCGGCTTGCGCGCACCGCCGAAAAATCGCTCGCGCAAGGTCTCGTTGCTCTCCAGCGCCGGTAACAGATCCGCGCGGTGGTAGTAGCTGGCCGGGTGTTCGTAGAGTTTGGCGCTGTCGCTGACTACGGCACCGTCGAGGTATTCGTCGAACAGACCGAGGCGCTCGATCAACGCATGAATCGCCCGCAGCATCGGGCCGGCAACATCGTCGGCGTAAACCTGGTCGCCGCTCATCATCAGCAGCGCTGGGCGTTGTTGCGGATCGGTTTCGCCGGACAGCAGTTGATCGACGCACAGCAGACCGTCTGCCGCCGGATGATGTGGTTTGCGGCAGGAGCCATGCAGCAACTGATCAATCCGTGAGCGCACGACGAGGTTTGGACAGCGGGCATTGCCGTACAGCAGGTGCGGCGCCCATTCGGCGATGGGCGTCTGGCCGTCGATCAGCAGGTCATAGTCGATGCGCGTGTCACAGGGCAGGGCGCTGTCGAGCACAACGTCAATCAAATGAACGAACGCATGACGGCCTACAGGAATGACCGTGCACTTCCCGGCATCGAGAGGGATGTCTCCTACGCCTTGCAGGCGCAACGTCAGCGACAGTTGACGCGTACCGACCAGCCACAGCACCACGCGCGTGGTTTCCAGCCGGCGCAGCAGTGGGCCGGCCAAGACGGGAGGCAGCGGATTCAGGTCAGCAGATATCGGGGACATTCGGGGGCAAAGCTCAAGGCGCACAGGCTGGCGATGATAGCGCAGCCGGCGCCTTGAACCCTTAAACGAGGCTTAAGAACCGACCTTCTGCAATTTCAGATTCAGCAGTCGCCATTCGGCGGACGCGGGTTGCTCCTGCACCGAACAGTCGAAGCGATAAGTGACGTCATCACCGTTCATGTTGCGCGCGGTGACCTTGTTGCTGAGGGTGTAGACCTGATCTTTGAAGCGCTTGGTGACAATGGCAGAACTGTCGGCGAAGCGCTCCGACGCGGGGAAGCGCAGTGTGCTGGTGACCACCGTGCCGCAAATGACATACGCGAGCATCGATTTATCGCTGTCTGCATTTTGCCCAAGCTTGTCGCGCAGCGCGGTGAGCGCTTTACGGCCCTGCGCGTCGCTCTGATCCAGGACGGTTTTTTCCGATATCGATTTCGGCGCCCGGCTGGCGTAATTCGGCAGCAGTGCGGAATCCGGCGGAGAAGGTTGATTATCCGGCTCGATCGCGGCAAAGCCCGGCGCGTTTTCCAGCACCGCGGACGTTGAATCCGACTCGGCTTCGGGCAACAGACTGGTGGTGACATCGTTCTGTGCGATCACGTCTTCGACTGGCGCCTTTTCGGCTTTATGCGCCGACGGGAACAACGACAGGAAGATCGACAGCACCACCATGCCGACGATAAAACCACCCGCCGCGCCAACGATGTTGCCGTAAAACAGATTCCAGCTGCCGCGGTTTTTCACCACCCAGCGCCACATCAAACCCCAGGCGGCGATAAATGCCAGAAAACTCAGAAACTCCATTCGATCCTTTCCTTAACCCTTCAATAGCCTGCAAAACAGCACCCACTGGCGGTGAGTGCTGAAGATGGACGGCAAGATATCAAAATAGAGGTCTGACGCCACGAAGACATTCACATGCCGAGATTGGGCGGATTGATCTGAACAAAAAACATGATCGCCGTTATGCCGGCCACAACGCCGCAAAGGCCGGCCAGTAGCTGACGCGCGACAGGGTGTTCGACCTGCGAGCGACGTGCCACCAGCATCCATACGCCGGTCAGCGCCGCGGCAGTCGCCAGCATTTCCAGAAGCGATCCCATGACCCCCGGGACCGGTGGCCGGCTAGAGCCGAACAGACCGACACAAAGCTGCGAAACCACCAGGCCGACAATCATGCCGCTGGCCGCACCCAACACATTGGCAAGTAGCAGATTCCACGCACCACGCTGCCTGACGACCCAGACCCACATGCCTATCCAGGCGATAAAGAAAAACACAACATCCATCGTATCCATCCTTCGAAACCCGTCACGGTACAAACGCTCGGCACCTTGCCGACAGTGGACGGCACGATAGCAAAATAGTAGCGTCGCGCCACTTTCTTGATTCCTGTAATGGACTACTCATGCCAAAAGCCGCTTCTGTTCTGCGCTTGCTCTGTGCAATCACGTGCGCCGCTGTCATTACCCCGGCATTCGCCGAGTGGAAGGAGCCCCCGGAAAGCAGCTGGCAGTATTACCTCGCCAACTGCCAGCGAATGCAGGAGAAAATCGCCGACGTCCAGAGCGGTCGCGCACCCAGCGCCTATGAGGTGATCGGCGATCTGGAGAACAGCCTGCGGAGCATGAACCAGCGCCGCTCGAACCTGACGCCGCAATACCTCGGCTCCCGCGAATTCGCGCAATGCGAAAACGTCGCCGCCCAGGCCGAAGCAACCACTGCGCAAGGCAATGCCGAGTTCGCCGCCAGAATGAACCAGGCCGCCGAGCAAGGCCGCATCGCCCACCAGAACTCCCCCGAGTACAAACGCGCCCGTTCACTCGGCTACAGCGACGTCGGCGAGATCTCCTTCCTCAAACTGCACGAAGACATGGACGGCGAAGCCCGCCTGAAAACCATGCTCATCACCGTCGACGAAATCTGCGGCCAACACTTCCGCGCCACGCAATATGTAAAGCCGTACGTCATCTACACCGTGCGCCCGTCGGATGGCGGCTGTGGCGAGGAAAAACGCGTGGCGATCGTCGGTGGCCGGTCGGTGGAGAAGGGCGATTACATCGATGAGCGGGGCGAGTTTCAGTATGTGGGCTGGAAGAAGATTGTGGGGGCGGATGGGTTTCCCACGGATATTCGGGTGTTGAAGGCTCGACGCTGAAAGACTGTACGGACGGCGCGATGGATCAGAGGATGTCTTTCAGATAACCCTTGAGCGCGAGGAGCGGCTGATCAAGCTGCTCCAGCGACTGCGCCTGACTGAAATCGGCTGACAGCTTGTGCAGCTCCCGCCCCAGCGGTTTCTCGACGCCGCCCAACGCATCCATCGCCAAGCCCAGGCACTCGTTCATCTTGAACTGGATGGTCTCGACATCACCCCGGCGCACCAGCAGTTCGAAAACGTCTTTCTGATAGTCACCCATAACCATGTCATCCCGCAGAATCGGGCTCAGGCCTTCCTCCTCGTAAGCGAGTTTGAGAGAGAACAGGGCGACGGTTTCCAGTGACTTTTCCATGGTTGGCCTTGGAGGTCCTTAAGCATGAGTCTTGAAAGTCGGAACGACCAACGAAAGCCGCTACGGGCGGCAGACCGCGTGCGGGCGGGCGTGATTATACTGAGCGGACGCATCAGGTGCAGTCCTTAGGCAAAACAGGTTGCACGGACAGCGCCGAGACATTCAATGACCTAAGCAACAGAACGAGTTTCTCAGGATGGCCAGCGAGTATGAGCTGCCAGACAAACTCAACGATAGTTCAGGCACATGAGCGGAGCGACGATCATGGAATACGACGAAAAGTTGATTGAAGAGGCTGTGCTTGCCCTGTTGGCCGCTTTCAGTTCCGACGACGGCAATGCATGGAAAGGCTTCGATTTTGAAGTCATGAACCGATTGCATGAGCAGGGTCTCATCAGTAATCCGGTAAACAGGAACAAATCGATCTGGTTGACGGAGGAGGGCCAGGAACGAGGTCGTCAGATAGCTGAGCGTTTGTTTGGGGGAGTTGTTCAAGCCCCGCGTGCGCCTGATCCAGATATCTGAGTTCCTGTATCGGCTCGTCGTTTGAACTGCGCCGCGCCAGTGGAACGCAAATGGAGGGGTTTTCCCGTTGGAGCATTTTCTGAATGAACCACAACTGACAAACGTTAGAGCTGCACTGTCCGAACCGTTCAACCATTTTCCCACTGATTACGATTACATCGCATGCCAGCTAAAAGGCGTCGATCCAGCGGTGCTCTACGAGATTTTTTATTCAGAAGTAGCGCCGGTGTGCTTCATGAACATTGCAGCGGTTTTGCCGACTGTCTGGACAGGTTTTGACCCTGATTGGCTCAGGGGCGAGATAGAGGAAAGGCTTGTGGCGCGGCAGCGTAATTGGTTTCGCAGGTTGTTCGACAAGTTGCTGATTCGTTGGTTGAAATACAACTACGACCATATGTGGCAAGAAATCGCCAGCAGGCTTTGAGCTTGTGGCGAGCGTCTGAAGTTCTTCGCTTTTAGCGATAAATACTTCGCCAAGTTTATCGCGCAACCGGTCTCATCGCTGGTGAGCAGGTGGCCATTAAGTGAAGAGGAGGCTCTTTCCGACAGACGAAAAAAAAGGCCTTGCTAAGCAAGACCTTTCTTAATTTTGGTGCCCCGAGGGAGACTCGAACTCCCACTCCTTTCGAAAACGGATTTTGAATCCGCCGCGTCTACCAATTCCGCCATCAGGGCTCAATGGCGGCGAAGTATAGAGAGGTGATTACCGTTGGTCAATCACGTTTCATGGTCAATTTTTGATAATTCCGCTAGACTTTCCGGCCCTGCTAGACGAACCCCATCATGCGCGTTGCTGACTTTACCTTCGAGCTTCCTGATTCGCTGATCGCCCGCCACCCGTTGGCCGAGCGTCGCGGTAGTCGCCTGCTGACCCTTGATGGGCCGAGCGGCGCCCTTGCACACCGTCAATTCACTGATTTGCTTGAGCATTTGCGCCCAGGCGATTTGATGGTATTCAACAATACCCGGGTGATTCCGGCGCGGTTGTTCGGGCAGAAAGCCTCGGGCGGCAAGCTGGAAATCCTCATCGAACGCGTGCTCGATACGCATCGCGTGCTGGCCCATGTGCGCTCCAGCAAGTCGCCGAAGCCGGGTTCGAAGATCCTTATCGATGGCGGTGGTGAAGCCGAGATGCTCGCGCGTCACGATGCGCTGTTCGAGCTGGGCTTTGCTGAAGAAGTGCTGCCGCTGCTCGATCGCGTCGGGCACATGCCGTTGCCTCCTTATATAGACCGCCCGGATGAAGGCTCGGATCGCGAGCGCTATCAGACCGTGTACGCCCAGCGCCTGGGGGCGGTGGCGGCGCCGACGGCGGGGCTGCATTTCGATCAGCCGCTGATGGAGGCGATTGCCGCCAAGGGCGTCGAGACCGCGTTCGTCACGCTGCACGTTGGTGCGGGGACGTTCCAGCCGGTGCGCGTCGACAAGATCGAAGATCACCACATGCACAGCGAGTGGCTGGAAGTCGGCCAGGACGTGGTCGACGCCGTTACCGCGTGCCGTGAGCGTGGCGGGCGGGTGATTGCCGTGGGTACCACCAGCGTGCGTTCGCTGGAAAGTGCCGCGCGCGATGGCGTGCTCAAGCCGTTCAGTGGCGACACCGACATCTTTATCTATCCGGGCCGGCCGTTCCATGTGGTCGACGCCCTGGTCACCAACTTCCATTTGCCGGAATCCACGCTGTTGATGCTGGTTTCGGCTTTCGCCGGTTATCCCGAAACCATGGCCGCTTATAAAGCCGCCGTCGACAACGGCTACCGCTTTTTCAGCTACGGTGATGCGATGTTCATCACCCGTAATCCCGCCCCGACTGCCCCTGAACACACAGGCCCAGAGGAAACAGAATGAGTCGCGAATGTCGCATGTCCTTTGAACTGCTTGCCACCGATGGCAAGGCTCGTCGTGGTCGGCTGACCTTCCCGCGTGGCACCGTCGAGACCCCAGCGTTCATGCCGGTGGGCACCTATGGCACGGTCAAGGGCATGTTGCCGCGTGACATCGTTGCCACTGGCGCGGAAATCATTCTGGGCAACACCTTTCACCTGTGGCTGCGCCCGGGCACCGAGGTGATCAAGGAACACGGCGACCTGCACGATTTCATGCAGTGGAAAGGCCCGATCCTCACCGACTCCGGTGGTTTCCAGGTGTTCAGCCTGGGCGCGATGCGCAAGATCAAGGAGGAGGGCGTGACCTTCGCCTCCCCGGTCGACGGCTCGAAAGTGTTCATGGGCCCGGAAGAATCGATGCAGGTGCAACGCGATCTGGGTTCCGACATCGTGATGATCTTCGACGAATGCACGCCGTACCCGGCTGACGAAGACGTCGCCCGCGTATCCATGGAGCTGTCGCTGCGTTGGGCCCAGCGCTCGAAAAACGCGCATGGCGACAACACGGCGGCGCTGTTCGGTATCGTTCAGGGCGGCATGCACCAGGATCTGCGCATGCGCTCGCTGGAAGGCCTCGACAAGATCGGCTTCGATGGCCTGGCCATTGGCGGTCTGTCGGTGGGCGAGCCGAAGCACGAGATGATCAAGGTGCTGGATTATCTGCCGGGCATGATGCCGGCTGACAAACCTCGTTACCTTATGGGCGTTGGCAAACCGGAAGATCTGGTTGAGGGTGTGCGCCGCGGTGTGGACATGTTCGATTGCGTGATGCCAACCCGTAATGCCCGCAATGGGCATCTGTTCATTGATACAGGCGTGCTGAAGATCCGTAACGCGTTCCATCGCCATGATGATTCGCCGCTGGATCCGACCTGCGATTGCTATACCTGCCAGAACTTCTCCCGCGCTTATCTGCATCACCTGGACAAGTGCGGCGAAATGCTCGGCAGCATACTCAATACCATCCATAACTTGCGCCATTATCAGGTGCTGATGGCTGGTTTGCGCGAGGCTATTCAACAGGGTACATTGGCCGCCTTTGTCGATGCCTTCTACGCCAAACGCGGGCTCCCCGTTCCGCCTTTGGACTGAGTTTTCTGACCCCAAGATTCAACATTTGCAACTGGAGTGCTAAATGAGCTTTTTTATCTCTAACGCCATGGCTGACGCAGCTGCACCGGCTGCTGCAGGCCCAATGGGCGGCGGCTTCGAGTGGATTTTCCTGGTCGGTTTCCTGGTCATCTTCTACCTGATGATCTGGCGTCCACAGGCCAAGCGCGCCAAAGAGCAGAAGAACCTGCTGAGCAGCCTTGCGAAGGGTGACGAAGTGGTCACCACCGGCGGCATCGCCGGCAAGATCACCAAAGTGGCCGATGACTTCGTGGTTCTGGAAGTTTCCGACACCGTGGAAATGAAGTTCCAGAAGGGCGCCATCGCCGCCACGCTGCCAAAAGGCACGCTGAAAGCGATCTAAGGTTCCAACTTCTACTCAATCGACGGGGCGCGCAAGGCGCCCCGCGTTCATAACGGGCGGCGTGATGCTGAACAAATATCCTCTGTGGAAATACATTCTGATCCTGGCGGTGCTGGCGGTCGGTCTGATTTATTCCGCTCCCAATCTATACCCTGATGACCCGGCCATTCAGATCAGCGGCGCCAGCACGGCACTGCAGGTCAATCAGGCCGATCTGGATCGCGTCAGCACCGCGCTGCGTGAGTCCGGGATCAACGTCAAGGCAGCTTCGCTGGCCGCCAACGGCAAGGGCGGTCTGATCCGTCTGACCAAGGCTGAAGACCAGCTGCCGGCCAAGGACGTTGTGCGCAAGGCATTGGGTGATGACTACGTCGTCGCACTGAACCTGGCACAGACCACCCCGCAATGGCTGCGCAATCTGGGCGCGCACCCGATGAAGCTGGGTCTGGACTTGTCCGGTGGTGTGCACTTCCTGCTGGAAGTGGACATGGACAAAGCCCTCGACGCCCGCCTGAAAGTCTACGAAGGCGACGTCAAGAGCCTGCTGCGCAAAGAGAAGCTGCGCTATCGCAGCCTGCCACAACTGGGCGGCGCCATTCAGTTGGGCTTCAGCGATGCTGACTCCCGCGAACAGGCCCGTGCGCTGATCCGCAAGAACTTCAACGATTTCGACATTGTTCCGGCCGATCTCAACGGTCAACCGGTGCTGCGTCTGGCGATGACCCCGGCCAAGCTGGCGGAAATCCGTGAATACTCCATCAAGCAGAACCTGACCACGGTACGTAACCGCGTCAACGAGCTGGGTGTTGCCGAACCGATCGTTCAGCGTCAGGGCGCCAACCGCATTGTGGTTGAGCTGCCGGGCGTGCAGGACACTGCCGAAGCCAAGCGTATTCTCGGCAAGACGGCCAACCTTGAGTTCCGTCTGGCTGCAGAGCCGGGTGCTTCGAAAGCCACTTCCGAAACTTTCGAGTTCCGTGAAGGCAAGCGTCCTCCTGCGCAGATCGAGCGTGGCCTGATCATCACCGGTGACCAGGTGACTGACGCCAAGGCCGGTTTCGGCGAGCACGGCACGCCTGAAGTGAACATCCGTCTGGACGGTCACGGTGGCGAGCTGATGAGCCGCGCGACCCGTTCGAACGTAGGCCGCAGCATGGCGGTGATCTTCATCGAGCAGCGTCCGGTGACCACCTACGTCAAGCAGGTTGTCGACGGCGTCGAGAAAGATGTGCCGGTTCAGACCTTCAAGGAAGAGAAGAAGATCATCAGCCTGGCGACCATTCAGTCGCCGCTGGGCGCGCAGTTCCGCATCACCGGCCTGAACGGCCAGGGTGAATCGTCCGAGCTGGCGCTGCTGCTGCGTGCCGGTGGTCTGGCCGCGCCGATGTACTTCGCGGAAGAGCGCACAATCGGTCCGAGCCTGGGTGCTGACAACATCACCAAAGGTATCGATGCATCGCTGTGGGGCATGCTGTTCGTCTCGCTGTTCATCATCGCCATCTACCGCTTCTTCGGTGTGATCGCCACGGTCGCGCTGGCGGTGAACATGGTGCTGCTGCTGGCGCTGATGTCGCTGCTGGGTGCAACGCTGACCCTGCCGGGTATCGCCGGTATCGTCTTGACCATGGGTATGGCGGTCGACGCCAACGTGCTGATCTTCTCGCGGATCCGTGAAGAGATCGCCGCCGGCATGACCGTGCAGCGTGCAATCAACGAAGGCTTCGGCCGGGCATTCACCGCGATTCTCGACGCCAACCTGACCACTCTGCTGGTCGGCGGCATCCTCTTCGCCATGGGCACCGGCCCGGTGAAGGGCTTCGCAGTAACCATGTCCCTCGGGATCTTTACCTCGATGTTCACGGCCATCATGGTGACCCGCGCAATGGTCAACCTGATCTTCGGCGGACGTGACTTCAAGAAGTTGTGGATTTAAGGGGCTGCCATGTTACGTACAATCAACTTCATGGGCGTTCGCAACTTTGCGTTCGGCGTCACTGTGTTTCTCACCGTTCTGGCCTTGTTCAGCGTTTTCCACAAGGGCATGAACTGGGGTCTGGACTTCACCGGCGGTACGCTCATCGAGCTGACCTACGAGCGTCCGGCTGACGTCACCAAAGTGCGCGAGCAACTGGCGAATTCCGGTTACCACGAAGCCATCGTGCAGAACTTCGGTGCGACCACCGACCTGCTGGTGCGCATGCCGGGTGAAGATCCGCAGCTGGGCCATCAGGTAGCAGACGCGCTGCAGAAAGTCGGCGGCGACAACCCGGCGACGGTCAAGCGCGTCGAGTTCGTCGGCCCGCAGGTCGGTGAAGAGCTGCGCGACCAGGGCGGCCTCGGCATGCTCCTGGCGCTCGGCGGCATCCTGATTTACCTGGCTTTCCGCTTTCAGTGGAAATTCGCGGTCGGCGCCATCGTTTCGCTGATTCACGACGTGATCGTGACTGTCGGTATTCTGTCGTTCTTTCAGATCACCTTCGACCTGACGGTGCTGGCGGCGGTACTGGCGATCATCGGTTACTCGCTGAACGACACCATCGTCGTGTTCGACCGGGTTCGTGAAAACTTCCGTGTGCTGCGCAAGGCTTCGTTGATCGAGAACATCAACATCTCGACCACCCAGACCTTGCTGCGGACCATGGCAACGTCGATCTCCACCTTGCTGGCGATCGCTGCGCTGCTGTTCTTCGGTGGCGACAACCTGTTCGGCTTCTCCATCGCCCTGTTCATCGGCGTTCTGGCGGGTACCTACTCGTCGATCTACATCGCGAACGTGGTGCTGATCTGGCTGAACCTGAGCACCGAGGATCTGATTCCTCCGGCCAACACCGAGAAGGAAGTCGACGACCGTCCATAACGGCCATCGCTTCACCGGTTGTCAGCCCGAAAAAGGCGCGAGTTGAACTCGCGCCTTTTTTTATGCTCCAAGGCTGGGAGAAGCGCGGGCGCGTCCCGCATGTGATGGTCAGGAGGTTCATGTGAACAAGTCGTTGCTGGTTGGTGCGGTATTGGGTGCTGTCGGTGTGACTGCCGGGGGTGCTGTTGCCACCTACAGCCTGGTTAAAAGCGGCCCTGAGTATGCGCAAGTGCTGGCCGTAGAACCGGTCAAAACACAGATCAAGACTCCACGTGAAGTGTGCAAGGATGTTGCTGTAACCCGCCAGGCGCCGGTCAAGGATCAACACCAGATCCTCGGTACCGCGATTGGTGCGGTAGCGGGTGGTTTGCTGGGTAACCAGATCGGCGGCGGTACCGGCAAGAAGATTGCCACGGTCGCTGGCGCGGTCGGTGGCGGTTATGCCGGTAACAAGGTGCAGGAAGGCATGCAGAACCGCGATACCTACACCACCACCCAGACTCGCTGTAACACCGTGAATGACATCAGCGACAAGGTTGTCGGTTACGACGTGCGTTATTCGCTCGATGGCAAGGAAGGCAAAGTGCGGATGGATCGCGATCCGGGCAACCAGATTCCGGTCGACAAGGAAGGCAAGTTGATTCTGTCGCAGAATCAGCCGGCTCAGTAAGGACCGACTGTTTAACAAGAAGCACCCTGCGGGGTGCTTTTTTGTGCCCGGAATTTCTGGCTAAACCCGGATTTCTTGTGGGAGCGAGTCTGCTCGCGAATGCATTCTGACAGTCAATATTGATGTCGGCTGGCATACCGCATTCGCGAGCAGGCTCGCTCCCACATGAAGGTTTTGGTGATCTGAAGATCGAATTCCAGGCATAAAAAAAGCACCCCAAAGGGTGCTTTTTGCTTTTCGCAGGAAGCTTAGCGCTTCAGCGAAGCCGGCAGGTGCGGCTGGATCGCCGTCAGTACTGCCTTGAAGCATTTGGTATTGCCGGCAACGATGTGGCCTTTTTCAAGGAAATCGTGACCGCCGGTGAAGTCGCTCACCAGGCCGCCAGCTTCTTGAATCAGCAGGGCGCCTGCAGCCATGTCCCACTCGGACAGACCCGATTCCCAGAACGCGTCGAAACGACCGGCAGCCACGTAGGCCAGGTCCAGGCTGGCGGAGCCGGCGCGGCGGATGCCGGCAGTCTGGCCAACCAGGGCGCGGAACATGCCCAGGTAGTTGTCGAGGTTGTCCATCTGGTCGTCACGGAACGGGAAGCCAGTGCCCAGCAGAGCGCCGTCGAGGCTGGTGCGACCGCTGACGCGCAGACGACGACCGTTCAGTTGAGCGCCGCGACCACGGCTGGCGGTGAATTCTTCCTGGCGAACCGGATCCAGAACCACTGCGTGCTCCAGGCGACCACGGTATTTGCAGGCAATGCTGACAGCAAAGTGAGGAATGCCACGCAGGAAGTTGGTGGTGCCGTCCAGTGGATCGATGATCCACAGGTACTCTTCGCCTTCGATGCCGTTACCGACGTGCATGCCGGTCTCTTCACCCTGGATCGAGTGATTCGGGTAAGCCTTGCGCAGAGCATCGATGATTTTCTGTTCGGCGGCGCGATCGACCTCGGATACATAATCCTTGGCGTCTTTTTCGTCGACCTTGATGGTATCCAGGCGCTCGATGGAGCGGAAGATCAGTTCACTGGCGCTGCGGGCGGCGCGCAGCGCGATATTCAGCATGGGCTGCATGGATGTGTCACCTAAGGTTGTTAAAGAAAGCCGCGCATTCTATCAGAACTTTTCTTCAGGTGAAGGTCGCTGTTCGCTTTCATAGCTTAACGGTAGGCTGTTCTGTAAGATTTGCACCCCTTTCCTGTGTCCGAGAGCGCCTCCCTTGCTGCAGAACATTCGTGTCGTCCTGGTCAATACCAGCCACCCCGGCAACATCGGCGGGGCCGCGCGCGCCATGAAAAACATGGGTCTGTCGCGGCTGGTGCTGGTCGAACCGCGCCTGTTTCCGCATCACGAAGCCGATGCGCGTGCTTCCGGTGCCGGTGACATCCTTGAAAACGCGCAAGTCGTCGCCACTCTGGAAGACGCCCTGGTCGGCTGCAATCTGGTGCTCGGCACCAGCGCCCGTGACCGGCGCATTCCCTGGCCGCTGCTCGATCCCCGCGAATGCGGGAGCAAAGTGGTCGAGGAAGCGGGGCAGGGCGCACAAATCGCGTTGGTGTTCGGTCGTGAAGACTCCGGCCTGACCAACGAGGAGCTGCAGCGATGTCACTTTCACGTGCACATCCCCTCCGATCCTGAGTTCAGCTCGTTGAACCTCGGGGCGGCGGTGCAGGTGTTGAGCTACGAAGTGCGCATGGCCTGGCTGGCCGCTCAAGGGCAGCCGACCAAGATCGAGAAAGAAGAAGTGGCCTCGGTGAAAAGCGCCGAGCTCGCGACCATGGATGAGCTGGAGCGCTTTTACGAGCATCTGGAGCAGACGCTGGTTGCCATCGAATTCCTCGATCCGGAAAAGCCACGGCACTTGATGGCGCGCCTGCGCCGATTGTACGGACGCAGCTCGGTCAGCCGGGCGGAAATGAATATTTTGCGTGGCATCCTCACGGAAACCCAAAAAGCGGCCCGTGGTGAGCTTCTTAAGCGGAAGGACTGAATGATGTTTGAGCGTTTGCGTGAAGATATCCAGAGCGTATTCCATCGAGACCCGGCGGCGCGTAACGCTTTTGAAGTCCTGACCTGCTACCCCGGTATGCACGCGATCTGGATTCATCGGTTGGCCGGGATGCTGTGGCGCAACGAGCTGAAATGGCTGGCGCGGCTGGTGTCGAACTTCGGTCGCTGGTTGACCGGGATCGAAATTCATCCGGGTGCCAAAGTTGGTCGGCGCTTTTTCATTGACCACGGCATGGGCATCGTCATTGGTGAAACCGCCGAGATCGGCGATGACGTGACCATTTATCAGGGCGTAACCCTCGGCGGCACCAGTTGGAACAAGGGCAAGCGCCACCCGACGCTGGGTGATGGGGTTGTCGTGGGTGCTGGTGCCAAAGTGCTCGGTCCATTCACGGTGGGGGCTGGCGCGAAAGTCGGCTCCAATGCAGTGGTCACCAAGGAAGTGCCGCCGGGCGCCACAGTGGTGGGGATTCCGGGGCGGATCATCGTCAAAACCGATGAAGAGCAGGACGCCAAGCGCAAAGCGATGGCTGAGAAGATCGGCTTCGATGCTTATGGTGTCAGCGAAGACATGCCCGATCCGGTGGCCCGAGCCATCGGTCAGTTGCTCGATCACCTGCAAGCGGTGGATGGACGGCTGGAAGGGATGTGCGGCGCGCTGAAGGATCTGGGCAGTAATTACTGTGCGAAAGATCTGCCTGAGCTGCGCGAAGAAGACTTCGCCTGCGTGAAGGGCAAGGATCAGAGCCAGGCCAGCTAAACCGGGGTGCTGCGTTTCGCGAGCAGGCTCGCTCCCACTGGTGAATGCTTTCCAATGTGGGAGCGAGCCTGCTCGCGAAGAGCGATCTCGCGGTTGCGCTGGCTGTACGCCGCCAGCCTTTGCTATGATGCGCGCGCTCTTTTGCGGGTAAACCCGACTAAAGCACTAGGTCTTATAGTTGACTTAAATGCTCGGGAATTGCATACTCCCGCCCATTCCGAACTCCGTGGTAATTGTCCATGCGACTGACTACAAAAGGCCGATACGCCGTGACCGCCATGCTTGACCTGGCGTTGCACGCGCAGCACGGGCCGGTGTCCCTGGCCGATATCTCCGAGCGCCAAGGCATCTCCCTGTCCTATCTCGAACAGCTTTTCGCCAAGCTGCGCCGCAGTAACCTGGTTTCCAGTGTTCGCGGTCCAGGCGGTGGCTACCAGCTGTCACGCGACATGCAGGGCATCCAGGTGGCTCAGGTGATCGATGCGGTCAACGAATCGGTCGATGCTACAAAGTGCCAAGGCCAGGGCGATTGCCACTCCGGCGACACCTGCCTGACTCATCACCTGTGGTGCGACCTGAGCCTGCAGATTCACGAATTTCTCAGCGGTATCAGCTTGGCCGACCTCGTAACTCGCCGTGAGGTGCAGGAAGTGGCCCAGCGTCAGGATCAGCGTCGTTGCAATGGCAAGGCGCCGCGCCTGAACAAGATTGAAGCGTCCGCCGTCGAATGACAGCCAAAGAGCTAGCGGCACGCCAGCCAGCCTGATTTAGGAGATAGTCCATGAAATTGCCGATTTACCTTGATTACTCTGCGACCACCCCGGTCGATCCGCGCGTTGCGCAAAAGATGAGTGAATGCCTGCTGGTCGACGGAAACTTCGGTAACCCGGCGTCCCGTTCCCACGTGTTCGGCTGGAAAGCTGAAGAGTCCGTCGAAAACGCCCGTCGTCAGGTGGCCGACCTGGTCAACGCCGATCCGCGTGAAATCGTCTGGACATCCGGCGCCACCGAATCCGACAACCTGGCGATCAAAGGTGCGGCGCATTTCTATGGCTCCAAGGGCAAGCACCTGATCACCAGCAAGATCGAACACAAGGCTGTCCTCGATACCATGCGCCAACTGGAGCGTGAAGGCTTCGAGGTCACCTACCTCGAGCCGACCGAAGACGGTCTGATCACTCCGGCGATGATCGAAGCGGCACTGCGCGAAGACACTATCCTGGTGTCGGTGATGCACGTGAACAACGAAATCGGCACCATCAACGACATCGCTGCCATCGGCGAACTGACCCGCTCCAGGGGCGTTCTGCTGCATGTTGACGCGGCTCAGTCCACCGGCAAGGTCGACATCGACCTGCAGAAGCTGAAAGTCGACATGATGTCGTTCTCCGCCCACAAAACCTACGGCCCTAAAGGCATCGGCGCGCTGTACGTCAGCCGCAAGCCGCGTGTGCGCATCGAAGCGACCATGCACGGCGGCGGTCACGAACGCGGCATGCGCTCCGGCACCCTGGCGACCCACCAGATCGTCGGCATGGGCGAAGCGTTCCGTGTAGCCAAGGAAGACATGGCTGCCGAAAACGTGCGCATCAAAGCCCTGAGCGACCGCTTCTACAAGCAGGTCGAGCATCTGGAAGAGCTGTACGTCAACGGCAGCCTGACCGCCCGCGTTCCGCACAACCTGAACCTGAGCTTCAACTACGTTGAAGGCGAGTCGCTGATCATGGCGCTCAAGGATCTGGCGGTATCGTCCGGTTCGGCCTGCACCTCGGCGTCCCTGGAGCCTTCGTACGTGCTGCGTGCCCTCGGCCGCAACGACGAACTGGCACACAGCTCGATCCGTTTCACCTTCGGCCGTTTCACCACCGAAGAAGAAATCGACTACGCCGCGCAGAAAGTCTGCGAGGCCGTTACCAAGCTGCGCGCTCTGTCGCCGCTGTGGGACATGTACAAAGACGGTGTCGACATTTCGAAAATCGAGTGGGCGGCACACTGATTTCAAGTCGCCGCGAACCGGCCCTGCGACCCCAGGTTGCAGGGCTTAAAGAGCGACTCTCTGATGAGTGAGGATTAAGCACCATGGCTTACAGCGAAAAGGTCATCGACCACTACGAAAACCCGCGCAACGTCGGCAAGATGAACGCGGAAGACCCGGATGTCGGCACCGGTATGGTCGGCGCTCCGGCGTGCGGCGACGTGATGCGTCTGCAGATCAAGGTCAACGATCAAGGCGTTATCGAAGACGCCAAGTTCAAGACCTATGGCTGCGGTTCGGCAATCGCTTCCAGCTCCCTGGCCACCGAGTGGATGAAGGGCAAGACGCTGGACGAAGCCGAGACCATCAAGAACACTCAGCTGGCCGAAGAACTGGCTCTGCCGCCAGTGAAAATCCACTGCTCGGTACTCGCTGAAGACGCTATCAAAGCGGCTGTTCGCGACTACAAGCAGAAGAAAGGCTTGATCTAAGCATTGCGCGACGAGTAAGGAGTCAACGATGGCTATCAGCATGACAGAAGCGGCTGCTCGACACGTGCGACGCTCCCTCGACGGGCGCGGCAAAGGTGAAGGGATTCGTCTGGGTGTTCGCACCACGGGCTGTTCCGGCCTTGCCTACGTGCTGGAGTTTGTCGACGAGGTGGTTGCCGAGGATCAGGTGTTCGAAAGTCACGGCGAGAAAGTGATCATCGACCCGAAAAGCCTGGCTTACCTGGACGGCACCGAGCTCGATTTCGTCAAGGAAGGGTTGAACGAAGGCTTCAAGTTCAACAACCCCAACGTACGCGGTGAATGTGGCTGCGGCGAAAGCTTCAACATCTGAGGCTTGTCGTGGGTATTCCTTGTCATTTCGCTTTATTCGAGCTGCAACCGAGCTTTCGCCTGGATCTCGAGCAGTTGGCCACGCGCTACCGTGAGTTGGCGCGTGGCGTTCATCCTGACCGCTTTGCCGACGCATCCGAGCGCGAGCAGCGGTCGGCGCTCGAGCAGTCTGCGCGGCTCAATGACGCATACCAGACGCTCAAGAGTCCGGCCCAGCGTGCACGCTACCTGCTGACCATCAGCGGGCATGAAGTGCCGATGGAAGTCACGGTCCATGATCCCGAGTTTCTTCTGCAGCAGATGCAATGGCGCGAAGAACTCGAAGACCTTCAGGACAGTGCCGACCTTGACGGTGTCGCGGTATTCAAGCGGCGCCTGAAAGTGGCTCAGGAAGAACTCAACGAAAGCTTCGCAGCCTGTTGGGATGATGCGGCGCAACGCGAGCAGGCCGAACGCCTGATGCGGCGCATGCAGTTCCTCGACAAGCTCACCTACGAAGTGCGCCAGTTAGAAGAGCGCCTCGACGATTAACCCAGTGCCGCTCCGGTCGCACGCCTGATATACAGATAAGTCCTGATCACGATGGCCCTACTGCAGATCGCCGAACCCGGCCAAAGTCCTCAACCGCACCAGCGTCGCCTGGCTGTGGGGATCGACTTGGGCACTACCAATTCGCTGGTCGCTGCGTTGCGCAGTGGTCTTTCCGAGCCACTGGCCGACGCTGACGGGCAGGTCATCCTGCCGTCCGCCGTGCGTTACCACGCCGACCGCGTCGAGGTTGGCGAGTCGGCCAAACTGGCCGCGTCCTCCGATCCCTTGAATACTGTGCTGTCGGTCAAGCGCCTGATGGGGCGTGGTTTGTCCGACGTCAAGCAATTGGGCGAGCAACTGCCATACCGCTTTGTCGGCGGCGAATCGCACATGCCGTTCATCGACACCGTACAAGGTCCGAAAAGCCCGGTCGAAGTCTCTGCCGATATCCTCAAGGTTTTGCGTCAGCGTGCTGAAGCGACCCTGGGTGGCGAGCTGGTCGGTGCGGTGATCACCGTTCCGGCGTATTTCGACGATGCGCAGCGCCAAGCCACCAAGGATGCGGCGAAACTCGCCGGTCTGAATGTGCTGCGTCTGCTCAACGAGCCGACCGCTGCCGCCGTGGCGTATGGCCTGGATCAACACGCCGAAGGTCTGGTCGCAATCTATGACCTGGGCGGCGGAACCTTCGATATTTCGATTCTGCGTCTGACTGGCGGTGTTTTCGAAGTGCTGGCCACCGGCGGCGACAGCGCGCTGGGCGGCGATGACTTCGATCACGCGATTGCCGGCTGGATTATCGAGAGCGCCGGCCTGTCTGCCGATCTCGACCCGGGCGCACAACGCAATCTGCTGCAAACCGCCTGTGCGGCCAAAGAAGCCCTGACCGATGCGGCCAGCGTTGAAGTCGCCTACGGTGACTGGAAAGCGCAGCTGACCCGCGAAGCCTTCGATGCGCTGATCGAGCCGATGGTTGCTCGCAGCCTGAAAGCCTGCCGCCGCGCCGTGCGTGATTCCGGTATCGAACTGGAAGACGTGCATGCCGTGGTCATGGTCGGTGGTTCGACCCGTGTGCCGCGCGTTCGTGAAGCCGTCGCCGAAGCCTTCGGTCGTCAGCCGCTGACCGAAATCGACCCGGATCAAGTGGTGGCCATCGGGGCCGCGATCCAGGCGGATACGCTGGCTGGCAACAAGCGTGATGGCGGCGAACTGCTGCTGCTCGACGTGATTCCACTGTCCCTTGGGCTGGAAACCATGGGCGGGCTGATGGAGAAGGTGATTCCGCGCAACACCACCATCCCGGTCGCCCGTGCGCAGGACTTCACTACTTATAAAGACGGCCAGTCGGCCATGGCGATCCATGTGCTGCAGGGTGAGCGCGAGCTGATCAGCGATTGCCGCTCCCTGGCGCGCTTCGAACTGCGCGGCATTCCGGCGATGGTGGCCGGTGCGGCGAAGATTCGCGTGACCTTCCAGGTCGATGCCGACGGCCTGCTCAGCGTGTCTGCCCGCGAACTGGGTTCGGGCGTCGAGGCGAGCATTCAGGTCAAACCGTCCTACGGTCTGACCGACGGTGAAATCGCCAAGATGCTCAAGGACTCGTTCCAGCACGCCAATGACGACAAGGTCGCCCGCGTCCTGCGTGAGCAGCAAGTTGATGCCCAGCGCCTGATCGAAGCGGTGCAGGGCGCTCTGGAGGCTGATGGCGAGCGTTTGCTCGACGCCGAAGAGCGCATGGTCATCGAGCTGCAGATGCAGGAACTGGCCGAACTGATGAAAGGCACCGATGGTTACGCCATCGAGCAGCAGACCAAGCGTCTGTCGCAAGTGACCGATGCTTTTGCTGCCCGCCGCATGGATCTGACGGTGAAAGCCGCTCTGTCGGGGCGCAATCTGAATGAAATCGAGGATATCTGATGCCGCAGGTCATTTTTCTGCCCCACGAGAAGTTCTGCCCTGAAGGCATGGTGGTCGAGGCCGAACCCGGCACTTCGATTCTCGATCTGGCTCACGAACACCACATCGAGATGGAAAGCGCCTGCGGCGGCGTCTGCGCCTGCACCACTTGCCACTGCATCATCCGCGAGGGTTTCGACTCGCTGGAAGAGGCGGACGAGCTGGAAGAAGACTTCCTCGATCGCGCCTGGGGTCTGGAGGCGCAATCGCGTCTGGCCTGTCAGGCTATCGTTGGTGAAGAAGACATCACCGTCGAGATTCCGAAATATTCGCTTAACCATGCGGCCGAAGCGCCGCACTGACTGGTAAGACTGTCATGAGCTACGGTTGGAATGATGTTCAACGTATTGCAGAAGAGCTGGCCGAGACCCATGAGGGGCTCGATCCGTACTCTGTAGGTTTCGTCCGTCTGCAGCATATGATCGAGGAGCTGCCTGACTTCGATAAGACCTCTGGCCGCGTTGGCGAGAAGGTGTTGGAAAGGGTTCAGGAGCTTTGGGCCGCAGAATTGGACTGATCGTCTCGCAGGTTAGGCAATACCCAAGAACCCGCGTATAATTCGCGGGTTTAATTTTTCGCAAATTACTGTTTCTGGAGTTACACCATGGCTGTTCAACGTACTTTCTCCATCATCAAGCCTGACGCTGTTGCAAAAAACGTCATCGGCGAGATCACCACTCGTTTCGAAAAAGCAGGCCTGCGCGTTGTAGCTTCGAAACTGAAGCAACTGTCCAAAGCCGAAGCTGAAGGCTTCTACGCTGAGCACAAAGAGCGCGGTTTCTTCGGCGACCTGGTTGCTTTCATGATCTCCGGTCCTGTTGTTGTTCAGGTTCTGGAAGGCGAAAACGCTATCGCTCTGAACCGTGAGCTGATGGGCGCTACCAACCCTAAAGAAGCTGCTGCTGGCACCATCCGTGCTGACTTCGCCGAGTCGATCGACGCCAACGCCGTTCACGGTTCGGACTCCGAAGCCGCTGCTGCTCGCGAAATCTCGTACTTCTTCGCAGCTACTGAAGTAACCACTCGCTAAGCATTGCTTAAAGAGTGAAGGTGAATCCATGACTACATCGACTGTTAAAACAAACCTGCTGGGTCTGACCCAGCCGGAAATGGAAAAATTCTTCGACTCAATCGGGGAGAAGCGTTTCCGTGCCGGTCAGGTAATGAAATGGATTCACCATTTTGGCGTCGATGATTTCGACGCCATGACGAACGTCAGCAAGGCCTTGCGCGACAAGCTCAAGGCTATTGCTGAGGTCCGTGGTCCCGAAGTGGTCAGCGAGGACATTTCCAGCGACGGCACCCGCAAGTGGGTGGTGCGCGTGGCGTCCGGCAGCTGTGTCGAGACCGTGTACATTCCCCAGGGCAAACGCGGCACGCTGTGCGTTTCGTCCCAGGCAGGCTGTGCCCTGGACTGCAGTTTCTGCTCCACCGGCAAGCAAGGCTTCAACAGCAACCTCACCGCCGCCGAAGTCATCGGTCAGGTGTGGATTGCCAACAAATCCTTCGGCAGTGTTCCCGCCACCATCGACCGCGCCATCACCAACGTGGTGATGATGGGCATGGGCGAACCGCTGCTGAACTTCGACAACGTCGTGGCCGCCATGCATCTGATGATGGATGACCTGGGCTACGGGATCTCCAAGCGCCGCGTGACCCTGTCCACTTCGGGCGTGGTGCCGATGATCGATGAGCTGGCCAAGCACATCGACGTCTCCCTGGCGTTGTCCCTGCACGCACCGAATGACGCATTGCGTAACCAATTGGTGCCGATCAACAAGAAATATCCGCTTAAGATGCTGCTCGAGTCGTGCCAGCGCTACATGTCCGCCCTGGGCGAGAAACGTGTGCTGACCATCGAGTACACCTTGCTCAAGGACGTCAACGACAAGCTTGAGCACGCCGTGGAAATGATCGAGCTGCTCAAAGACATTCCGTGCAAGATCAACCTGATTCCGTTCAACCCGTTCCCGCATTCCGGGTACGAGCGGCCGAGCAACAACGCCATTCGTCGGTTCCAGGATCAGTTGCATCAGGCCGGCTTTAACGTCACTGTCCGCACCACCCGTGGTGAAGACATCGACGCTGCATGTGGTCAATTGGTAGGGCAGGTGCTGGATCGCACCCGTCGCAGTGAACGTTACATCGCCGTGCGCGAGTTGAGCGCCGACAGCGATCTGGCACAGAACGCCGCGAACACTAACTAAGAGAGGATCTCTATGTCCCTGCGCTTTGCGCTGCTGTTGCTGATGGCCAGCCTGTGTGCTGGTTGTGTCCTGTCGGGTGACTACAACCCGATGAAGACCAGCAAGGGCCGCGACGAAGCGCGTGCCGCCTACGTGCAGCTGGGACTGGGATACTTGCAGCAAGGGATGACCGAGCGCGCCAAGGTGCCGCTGAAGAAGGCGCTGGAGCTGGACGGCTCCGATCCTGATGCCAACGCTGCCCTCGGCCTGGTGTTCCAGGCCGAAATGGAGCCGAAGCTGGCCGACGAACATTTCCGCAAAGCCCTGTCCTCGCGTCCCACCGATGCACGAATCCTCAATAACTACGGCAGTTTTCTCTACGAAGAACAGCGTTACAAGGAAGCCTACGAGCGTTTTGAGCAGGCAGCCGCCGATACCCTGTATCCTGAGCGTTCGCGAGTCTTCGAGAACCTCGGCATGACCGCCTCGAAACTCGGTCAGCGGGATCTGGCACAGCAGCAACTGGAAAAAGCCCTGCGGCTGAACCGTCAACAACCGCGCGCTTTGCTGGAAATGGCTGAGTTGTCCTTCGAAGACAGGCATTATGTGCCCGCGCGTGACTATTACGACCGTTTCAGCCTGCTAACCGAGCAAAATGCACGTAGTCTATTGCTCGGCGTTCGGCTGGCAAAAGTGTTTGAAGATCGCGACAAGGCCGCCAGTTATGGCCTGCAATTAAAACGACTCTATCCCGGTACGCCGGAATATCAGCAATACCTGTCGGAGCAATGATGAAAGCGGCGCATCCCGAAGTTGTAGCAGCGACTCGCGTTAATCCCGGTGAGACTTTGCGCCAGGCCCGCGAAAGCAATGGCTGGTCGCTGGCCGAAGTGGCCCTCAAGCTCAACCTCACCGTGACTTCCCTGAGCAATCTTGAAGCTGGCGCTTTCGACAAGCTGCCAGGGCATACCTTCGCTCGCGGTTACATTCGCGCTTACGCCAAGTTGCTTGGCATGGACCAGACCGTTCTGGTTCAGCAATTCGACCAGTCCACCGGTACCGACTCCCAAGGCAGCAATGTGCATGCGCTGGGTCGTATCGAAGAGCCGGTGCGGGTTTCACACACTATTTTGCGTATTGTCAGCCTGCTGTTGCTGGTCGCGGTCATCGGCGGCGGTTTCGTCTGGTGGCAGGATCAGACCTCGCAGCGCAGCAAGGACGTGACCAGCCTGGCCCCGGAGCACGTTGAAGTCGAAGGCGCCGACGGCACCACACAGATTCACCCGATCGACGAGCCGGAAGACCAGGCCGTGGCCGAAGGTCAGGCCGAGGGCGCGACAGCTCTGGCACTGCCGCAATCGGAAACCACCGCTGAATCGACCGGTGCCGAGCCGGTTGCTCCGGCCACCGCACCCGCCGCCCCGGCTGCGACCACGCCGGCGGCACCGGTTCATACACCGGCCCCGGCTGTGGCGGCTCCGGCGACTCCGGCACCGAATGCCCCGGCCACACCAGCGCCGACGGTCACCGCACCAGTGGTCGCGGCTACCCCTGCGCCGACCGCAGAAGCAGCTGTCCCAGCGGCTGGCGACGGCCAGGTGCAACTGCAGTTCACCGCCGATTGCTGGGCACAGGTCACCGATGGTCGCGGCAAAGTGCTGTTCAGCGGTCTGAAACATAAAGGCGAAAGCGTTTCGGTTTCCGGCAAACCGCCACTGGCGGTGCGCCTGGGTGTGGCTCGCGCCGCACAGGTCAGCTACAACGGCCAACCGGTCGATATCGCTCCGTTCACCAGTGGCGAGACTGCTCGCCTGAAGTTGGGTCAATAAGTCATGCACGGCGAATCTCCAATCAAACGTCGCGTTTCGCGCAAGATCTGGGTCGGTAACGTACCTGTTGGCGGCGATGCGCCCATCGCTGTGCAGAGCATGACCAACAGCGACACCAATGATGTGGCTGCCACCGTCGCCCAGATCAATCGTCTGGAAGCCGCCGGCGTCGACATCGTCCGTGTTTCGGTACCGGACATGGACGCCGCCGAGGCGTTCGGCAGGATCAAGCAACTGGTCAAGGTGCCGCTGGTTGCCGACATCCACTTCGACTACAAGATCGCTCTGCGCGTCGCCGAACTGGGTGTGGACTGTCTGCGCATCAACCCGGGCAACATCGGTCGTGAAGACCGGGTGCGTGCCGTGGTCGATGCCGCCCGTGATCGCGGGATTCCGATTCGTATCGGCGTCAACGCCGGCTCGCTGGAAAAAGACCTGCAGAAGAAATACGGCGAACCGACCCCGGCTGCACTGGTCGAGTCCGCGCTGCGTCACGTCGAGCACCTCGAGCGCCTGAATTTCCAGGACTTCAAGGTCAGCGTGAAAGCCTCCGACGTGTTCATGGCCGTTGAAGCCTACCGTCTGCTGGCGAAAGAAATCGTCCAGCCGCTGCACCTGGGCATCACCGAAGCCGGTGGTTTGCGTTCGGGCACAGTGAAATCCGCCGTGGGCCTAGGTATGCTGCTCGCCGAGGGGATTGGCGATACTATCCGCATCTCGCTGGCGGCCGATCCGGTCGAGGAAGTGAAGGTCGGTTACGACATTCTCAAGTCTTTGCATCTGCGTTCCCGTGGCATCAACTTCATCGCCTGCCCGAGCTGCTCGCGGCAGAACTTCGATGTGGTCAAGACCATGAACGAGCTGGAAGGGCGCCTTGAAGACCTGCTGGTGCCGCTGGATGTCGCGGTGATCGGTTGCGTGGTCAACGGCCCCGGCGAAGCCAAGGAAGCCCATATCGGCTTGACCGGCGGCACGCCAAACCTGATTTACATCGACGGCAAGCCGTCGCAGAAACTGACGAATGACAATCTGGTGGACGAGCTGGAAAAGCTGATCCGCGAGAAAGCGGCCGAGAAGGTCGAAGCTGACGCAGCGGTCATCGCGCGCGGCTGAGCCTGACTGAAAGCCGAATGAATTTAAGGATTTAAAGTGAGCAAGTCTCTGCAAGCCATTCGTGGCATGAACGACATCCTGCCCGAACAGACCCCGCTGTGGCGTTATTTCGAGGGCACTGTCGCGCGTCTGCTGGATAACTACGGTTACAAGCAGATCCGCATGCCAATCGTCGAATTCACCGAGCTGTTCAAACGCTCGATCGGTGAAGTGACCGACATCGTCGAAAAAGAGATGTACACCTTCGAAGACCGCAACGGCGACTCCCTGACCCTGCGTCCGGAAGGCACCGCGGCGTGCGTGCGTGCAGTGCTCGAGCACGGCATCACCGGCGGTGGCCAGGTGCAGAAACTCTGGTACATCGGCCCGATGTTCCGCCACGAGCGTCCGCAGAAAGGCCGTTATCGCCAGTTCCACCAGATCGGTCTGGAGGTGTTCAACCTCGACGGTCCGGACATCGACGCCGAACTGATCATCATGACCTGGCGCCTGTGGGGCGAGCTGGGTATCCGTGATGCGGTCAAGCTCGAACTCAACAGCCTGGGCACCAGCGAGTCCCGTGGTCGCTATCGTGAAGCGCTGGTCGAGTACCTCTCGGCGCACCACGACAAGCTCGACGAAGACAGCCAGCGTCGCCTGAAAACCAACCCGCTGCGCGTGCTCGACACCAAAAATGCCGACACTCAAGCCGTACTGGTCGATGCGCCGAAGATGGCCGACTACCTGGACGACGAATCCCGTGCGCACTTCGAAGGTCTGAAGGCGCGTCTGGACGCGGTTGGCATCCCGTACGTGCTCAACCCGAAACTGGTGCGCGGCCTCGATTACTACAGCAAAACCGTATTCGAATGGGTCACCGACAAGCTCGGCGCCCAGGGCACTGTCTGCGCGGGCGGTCGTTACGACGGTCTGGTCGAGCAGATGGGCGGCAAGCCGACTACAGGCGTGGGTTTCGCCATGGGCATCGAGCGTCTGGTGTTGATGCTCGAAACCCTGGAGCAGATCCCGGAAGAAATCTCCCGTCAGGTCGACGTTTACCTCTGCGCCTTTGGCGAGGAGGCCGAACTGGCCGGTCTGGCCTTGGCCGAGCGTGTGCGTGACCAGCTTCCAAACCTGCGTCTGCAAGTCAATGCCGGCGCCGGCAGCTTCAAAAGCCAGTTCAAGAAAGCCGACAAGAGCGGTGCGCTGTACGCACTGATCCTGGGTGACGACGAAATGGCCCAGCAAGTGGTAGGTTTCAAACCCCTGCGTGGCCAGGGCGAACAACAAAGCATTGCCTGGGATGCGCTTGCCGCTCACCTGGCCACCTGCGTCGTGCAGGGTTGAAGCTGTCTAAACAGCCGATTTAGCGATTAAGGAGTATTGGGGTGTCGAGTACCGAAGACGAACAGTTGGCGGATTTGAAGGACTGGTGGACACGCAACGGCAAACCTCTGGTCACCGGCGGCCTGTTGGCGCTGGTCATCGTGTTCGGCTGGCAGGCTTTTCACAAGTATCAGAGCAACCAGTCGCAAGGCGCCTCGGTGCTCTATCAGCAACTGCTGGAAACCACGCTGACCCCGGACGGCAAGCCTGACGCTGCCCGCGTTGCGGATCTGGCCGGCAAGCTCAACAGCGAATTCGGCGGCACCGCGTACGCGCAGTACGGCAGCCTGTTCGTGGCCAAAGTAGCGGTCGACAGCGGTAAGCTGGACGACGCTGCGACTGAACTCAAAGCCATCGTTGCCAAACCGGCCAACCCGGCGCTGGGCGAAATCGCCCGTCAGCGTCTGGCGCAGGTGCTGGGTGCGCAGAACAAGGCCGATGAAGCCCTGAAGCTGCTCGACGGCGATGCCGACAAGGCGTTCCTGGCCACTCGCGAAGAACTCAAGGGTGATCTGCTGGTTCAGCTGGGTCGTACCGACGAGGCGAACACTGCGTATCAAAAAGCCAAGGCGGCACTGTCGGATGAAGCGGCAGTCGGTGGCCTTCAAATCAAGCTCGACGACCTGGCCAAAGGGGATGCGTGACGTGATCCGTTGGAAGCATGCAGCATTGCTGGCTCTGGCCATTCTGGCCGCGGGTTGCAGCAGCAACAGCAAAAAAGAACTGCCACCGGCCGAGCTGACCGACTTCAAAGAAGAAGTGGTTCTGCAAAAGCAGTGGAGCCGTTCGATCGGTGACGGTCAGGGCGAAACCTACAACATGCTGGTGCCGGCGATCGATGGTGACACCATCTACGCGGCCGATGTGACCGGCGTGCTGATGGCCATGGATCGCAGCAATGGCGACGTGAAGTGGAAAAAGGATCTTGAACTGCCTGTCTCCGGCGCCGTTGGCGTAGGTTACGGCCTGGTCACGATCGGTACCCTTAAGGGTGAAATCGTTGCCCTCGACGCCATCAACGGCGAAGAGAAGTGGCGCGCCCGGGTTTCCAGCGAAGTCCTCGCGCCACCGGCCAACAACGGTGACGTCGTAGTGGTACAGACTCAGGACGATCGTCTGATCGGTCTGGACGCGGCTACCGGCGACCGTCGCTGGACCTACGACAGCACCCCTGCGGTACTGACCCTGCGCGGCACCAGCGCCCCCGTGGTGACCAACCGCCTCGCGGTGGCTGGCCTGTCGACCGGTAAAGTGGTCGCCCTGGACATTTCCAACGGCGTGCCGGTCTGGGAACAACGGGTCGCGATTCCAACCGGTCGTTCGGAACTGGAGCGCGTGGTCGACATCGACGGCGGTCTGCTGCTGTCCGGCGAAACGTTGTACGTTGCCAGCTACCAGGGTCGCGTTGCGGCACTCGACCTGCAAAGCGGTCGCCAATTGTGGCAGCGCGATGCATCGAGCTATGCCGGTGTCGCTCAAGGTTTCGGAAACGTCTACGTGAGCCTGTCTTCGGGCACCGTTGAAGGCGTTGACGAGCGTTCGACCACTGCACTGTGGAGCAACGACTCGCTGGCTCGCCGCCAACTGTCGGCTCCGGAAGTGTTCTCCAGCTACGTAGCCGTCGGTGACCTGGAAGGTTACCTGCACCTGTTGAGCCAGGTGGACGGTCGTTTTGTGGGTCGTGAGCGTATCGACAGTGACGGCCTGCGTGCCCGTCCGCTGGTGGTGGGCAACACGATCTATGTGTATGGCAACAGCGGCAAACTGGAAGCCCTGACCATCAAGTAACAACTATGCTTGGGGTTAACGCCCCAGGCAGCTTCATTTGTGGGAGCGGGCTTGCTCGCGAAGGGCTTCAACGAAGACACGTACAGCCTGAATAAACGCGGTGCTGCTACGGTTTTTCGCGAGCAAGCCCGCTCCCACAGTGTTGCCCCGAGCACCAGCCGCTGCCTCGCAGCGGCTTTTGTATTTTCTGAAATAACGAAGTGGAGAGCCGCATGGTTCCCGTAATCGCCCTGGTGGGCCGACCGAACGTCGGCAAATCCACCTTGTTCAACCGCCTGACCAGGACTCGCGACGCCATCGTCGGCGACTTGTCCGGTCTGACCCGTGATCGCCAGTACGGTGAGGCCAAGTGGCAAGGGCGTTCCTACATTCTGATCGACACCGGCGGTATCTCCGGTGACGAACACGGTATGGACGAAAAAATGGCCGAGCAGTCGCTGCTGGCCATTGAAGAAGCGGATGTTGTGCTGTTCCTGGTAGATGCCAAGGCCGGTTTCACCGCCGCCGACCAGATGATCGCCGAACACTTGCGCAAGCGTAACAAGCGTTCCCACGTGGTTGCCAACAAGGTCGACAACATCGACCCGGAAATGGCCCGCGCTGAATTTGCCCCGCTGGGCATGGGCCACGCGATCCCGATCGCCGGTGCTCACGGCCGTGGTATCACTCAACTGCTGGAAGCGGCACTGAGCGATTTCCCGCGTGATGATGACGAACCGGCGGAAGGCGAAGAGGAAGAGATCGTTGCCGAAGGCGAGGAAGCCAAGCGCATTCCTGGCCCGAGCGAAAAAGACGGGATCAAGATCGCCATCATCGGCCGTCCGAACGTCGGCAAGTCGACCCTGGTCAACCGCATGCTCGGTGAAGACCGGGTAATCGTCTACGACCAGCCCGGCACCACCCGCGACAGTATCTACATCCCGTTCGAGCGTAACGACGAGAAGTACACGCTGATCGACACCGCCGGTGTGCGCAAGCGCGGCAAGATCCACGAAGAAGTCGAAAAATTCTCCGTGGTCAAAACCCTGCAGGCGATCAAAGACGCCAACGTGGTGATCTTCGTGATGGACGCCCGCGAAGGCGTGGTCGATCACGACCTCAACCTGCTGGGCTTTGCCCTCGAAGCCGGTCGTGCGCTGGTGATCGCAATCAACAAATGGGACGGCATGACCCCGAGCGAGCGTGACTTCGTCAAGGTCGAGCTGCAACGTCGGCTGTTCTTCGTCGACTTCGCCGACATTCACTTCATCTCGGCGCTGCACGGCACTGGCGTGGGCAACCTCTACGCCTCGGTGCAGAACTCGTTCAAGTCTGCGGTTACCCGCTGGCCGACCAGCCGCCTGACGCAGATTCTCGAAGACGCGGTCAGCGAGCACCAGCCGCCGATGGTCAACAGCCGCCGGATCAAGCTGCGTTACGCTCACCTGGGTGGTGCGAACCCGCCGATCATCGTGATCCACGGTAACCAGATCGAGAAAGTGCCGAAGTCGTATGTGCGCTATCTGGAGAACACTTACCGCCGTGTGCTGAAGCTGGTCGGTACGCCGATCCGCATCGAGTTCAAAGGTGGCGAGAACCCGTACGAAGGCAACAAGAACACGCTGACCGACCGCCAGGTCAACAAGAAGCGTCGCTTGATGTCGCACAACAAGAAAGCCAGCAAGAAACGCCGCGACAAGAAGTGATCAGGTTGTAGGAATGCTCAACCGCTTCTGTAGGAGCTGGCGAAGCCTGCGATCTTTTGACTTTGCTTTGAAAGCAAGATCAAAAGATCGCAGCCTGCGGCAGCTCCTACAGGGTTCGGCGATAAAGAGGGTGCTCAGTTGGGCGCCCTTTTTTTATGGGCGCCGGATGGGCTATTCTCGGGCTCTCCCGCGCCGCCGTCAGAGCCGGGTGTAGAGCAGGGAACCCCTCGATGATCACCAGTAAGCTGCCGAATGTCGGCATCACTATTTTCACGCAGATGTCTCAGCTCGCGGCGCAGACCGGAGCGATCAACCTGTCCCAGGGTTTTCCTGACTTCGACGGCCCGCAGTCCCTGCGTGACGCGGTCGGTCGGCATATCGCCAGCGGCCACAATCAATACTCACCGATGACCGGCCTGCCGGCGCTGCGCGAGCAAATCGCGGCGAAAATCGCGCGCAGCTATGGCGTGAAAGTCGATGCCGACAGCGAAGTGACCGTAACGCCGGGCGCGACCCAGGCGATCTTCTGTGCGATTCAGGCGGTTATCCACAGCGGTGACGAAGTCATCGTGTTCGACCCGTGCTACGACAGCTATGAACCGGCGACGCAGTTGGCGGGCGGCCGCTGCGTGCATGTGCAACTGAACCCGCACGATTTCTCCATCGATTTCGACAAGCTCGCCGCGGCCCTCAGCCCGCGCACGAAAATGATCGTCATCAACACACCGCACAACCCGAGCGGTGCACTGATCAGCCGTGCCGAACTGGATCAACTGGCGGAGTTGATCCGTGGTCGCGACATCTATCTGATCAGCGACGAGGTGTACGAACACTTGGTGTTCGACGGCGTGCCGCATGTCAGTGTGTTGGCTCACGAAGAGCTGTATCAGCGCGCCTTCGTGGTCAGCTCGTTCGGCAAGACCTACCACGTCACCGGCTGGAAAACCGGTTACGTGGTTGCACCGCCGGCGCTGACCGCCGAGCTGCGCAAAGTGCACCAGTACGTCAGTTTCTGCGGTGTCACGCCGCTGCAATATGCCCTGGCCGATTACATGGCCGAGCACCCGGAACACGTCGAAGAGCTTCCGGGTTTCTATCAGGCCAAGCGCGACCTGTTCTGCGATTTGCTGGCGCCGTCGCGCTTTACCTTCACCCGCGTCACCGGCACGTATTTCCAGTTGGTCGACTACTCGCAGATCCGCCCTGACTTGAACGACGTCGACATGGCGATCTGGATGACTCGCGAACACGGCGTGGCGAGCATTCCGGTGTCGGTGTTCTACCAGAATCCACCCGAAGGCCAGCGCCTGGTGCGCCTGTGCTTCGCCAAACGCGAGGAGACGCTGCGCGAAGCAGCGGCAAAACTATGCGTGATCTGAGTGCATTGCCCGATCTCAATCTGGCGCTGATCCAGACCAGCCTGGCCTGGCATGATCGTCAGGCCAACCTCGAGCACTTCGAGGTGCTGCTGGAGCAGGCCCGAAGCGCCGACCTGATCATCCTGCCGGAGATGTTCACCACTGGCTTCTCCATGGAGTCGGAAACCCTCGCCGAAGCCGAGCATGGCCCGACCAGCAAGTGGATGAAGGCGCAGGCCGTGAAACTGAATGCGGTGATCACCGGCAGCGTGATCATTCAGGCGGCGGACGGCAGCCATCGCAATCGCCTGCTGTGGGCACGCCCGGACGGCGAAGTCTGGCATTACGACAAGCGCCACCTGTTCCGCATGGCCGGTGAGCACAACCACTACACCCCCGGCGAGCGCCAGGTGCAGTTCGAACTCAAGGGCTGGCGTATCCGCCCGCTGATCTGCTACGACCTGCGTTTCCCGGTGTGGAGTCGCGATGCGCAGGACACCGATCTGCTGCTATACACCGCCAACTGGCCGGGTGCACGGCGTCTGCACTGGAACCGCTTGTTGCCGGCGCGGGCGATTGAAAACCTGTGCTACGTGGCGGCAGTGAACCGGATCGGCACCGACGGCAAGGGCTTCGCCTATACCGGCGACAGTCAGGTGCTGGATTTCCAGGGCGAGACGTTGCTGGCGGCGGGGGAGGCCGACGGCGTGTTCAAGGTTGTGCTGGAGGCCGCGCCACTGGCGGCGTATCGGGAGCGCTTTCCGGCCAATCTGGATGCAGATACCTTCGAGTTCACCTGATACTCGCAGCGCCTGTCAGGACGCCTTCGCGAGCAGGCTCGCTCCCACAGGGAAATGCATTCCAAATGTGGGAGCGAGCCTGCTCGCGAAGGGGCCATAAAAGTCAGTAAAAAAGCATCAGGCAAAAAAAAGGCCCCGGAACTTACATTTCGGGGCCTTTTGCATGTCAGCGAAGGCTTAAGCCGCTTTCGCCTCAGGCTGGCTCAACGAGCGGTTCAGCGCACTGAACAGCGCCTTGAAGCTGGCGGTGGTGATGTTTTCATCGATACCCACGCCGTGCACCGCACGTTCGCCATTCACGCGCAGCTCGATGTACGCGGCGGCCTTGGCGTTGGTGCCCGCGCCGATCGCGTGTTCGTTGTAGTCCATGATCTCCACCGGAATCGGCAGGCCGGCCACCAGTGCTTCCAGCGCACCGTTGCCCTTGCCGCGCCAGTGCAGGTTGGTTTCGCCCTGACCCTTGCTTGCCACTTCCACTTCGACGGCGCTGTTACCGTTTTCTTCCTGCAGGCGATGGCTGACCAGCGCGTACGGGGTGTTGGCTTGCAGGTATTCGCTGATCAACAACGAGTGGATCTGCTTGGCGGTCATTTCCAGGCCGAGGCGATCGGTTTCACGCTGCACCACCTGGCTGAACTCGATCTGCATGCGACGCGGCAGGCTGATGCCGTATTCCTGCTCCAGCAAGTAGGCGATACCGCCCTTGCCCGACTGGCTGTTCACACGAATCACCGCCTCGTAGCTGCGGCCAATGTCGGCCGGGTCGATCGGCAAGTACGGGACTTCCCACAGGGTGTCCGGTTTCTGCTGGGCGAAGCCCTTGCGGATCGCGTCCTGGTGCGAGCCGGAGAATGCGGTGTGGACCAGGTCGCCGACGTACGGGTGACGCGGGTGCACCTGAATCTGGTTGCACTCTTCTACGACTTTGCGCACGCCGTCGATGTCGGAGAAGTCCAGCTCAGGGTCGACGCCCTGGGTGTACATGTTCAGTGCCACAGTGACGAGGTCAACGTTACCGGTACGCTCGCCGTTGCCGAACAGGCAGCCTTCGACGCGATCCGCGCCGGCCATCAGGCCCAGCTCGGTAGCGGCGACGCCGGTGCCACGGTCGTTGTGGGTGTGCAGGCTGATGATCACGCTGTCACGACGGTTGATGTTGCGGCCGAACCATTCGATCTGGTCGGCGTAGACGTTCGGCGTTGCGCATTCAACGGTGGCCGGCAGGTTGAGGATCATCTTGTGCTCAGGCGTCGGGTTCCAGACCTCAATCACTGCGTCACAGACTTCCTTGGCGAACTCCAGCTCGGTGGCGCTGAAGGTTTCCGGGGAGTATTCGAAAGTCCACTCGGTGTCCGGCTGCATCGCCGCGTATTTGACGAACAGCTTGGCGGCGTTGACCGCGATGGCCTTGATGCCGTCCTTGTCCTGGTTGAAGACGATGCGACGGAAGGAAGGCGAGGTGGCGTTGTACAGGTGAACGATGGCTTTCTTCGCCCCGCGCAGGGATTCGAAGGTGCGCTCGATCAAGTCTTCACGGCCCTGGGTCAGCACCTGAATGGTGGTGTCGTCCGGGATGTGACCTTCTTCGATCAGGGTACGCACGAAGTCGAAGTCGGTTTGCGAAGCGGCCGGGAACGAGGCTTCGATTTCCTTCACACCCACCTGAACGAGGGTTTTCCAGAAGCGCAGCTTCTTCACCGCGTCCATCGGCTCGATCAGCGACTGGTTGCCGTCACGCAGGTCGGAGCTGCACCAGATCGGCGCGGCGTCGATGGTTTTCGACGGCCAGGTGCGATCCGGCAGATTGATGACGGGGAACGCGCGGTATTTCGAAGACGGGTCTTTGAGCATGCTCATCGGGAAATTCCTTATTGTCTGGGCCGAAAAGAGGCGGCCTGCCGGTGGAACGAATGTTCGGGAAAACGCTTGGGACGAGGCGCAGCGATTCAGCCCGGCAGTCGTGCGCTGACGAGGCACAAACTACGGTGCTGGCGAAGCTGAATAAGGGTGTGAGAGGTTTTCATGCCTTCAACCCTAACCGCGAGGGGAGAGGATGGCAAGCAGTCGAAAAAAATTGAGAGGAATACTCGAAAAGCGCGGATTTGCGCGATTTTATTGTGCTTCAGGCGGATGATCTTATTGATGTTTGCGCGGGGTTGGATTGGGGCGCAATTGAAACTGGTGGGGTGTGAGCAGTATTTGCGGTGTGGGATGGGCCGCCTTCGCGAGCAAGCCCGCTCCCACAGTTGATCGTGTTCACAACACAAATCCAGTGTGGGAGGGGGCTTGCTCCCGAAGGGGCCGGTAGCCTCAATCAGGAATTACGGTTGGAACGCACCAATGAAAATCGCCGGATCCACCCGCGCATCGTTCAGGCTGATGTTCCAGTGCATGTGCGGCCCGGTCGCCCGGCCAGTCGAGCCGACCTTGCCAACCACCGCGCCACGGGCCAGTTGATCGCCGACCTTCACGTCGATTTTCGACATGTGGCAGAACATGCTGATAAAGCCCTGGCCGTGATCGACAAACACCGTGTTGCCATTGAAGAAATAGTTGCCGGTCAGAATCACTTTGCCCGCTGCCGGGGTTTTGATCGGCGTGCCGGCCGGCACCGCAAAGTCGAGGCCGGCATGGGGGTTGCGCTCTTCGCCATTGAAGAAACGGCGCACACCGAACTTGCTCGACAGCGGCCCGTTGACCGGTTTGTCCAGCAGCAGGTTGCTCGGGGTATTCGGACTGAAGCTGCGGTAGGCCTTGATCTGCTCGGCCAGTTCACCCTCGATGCGCTTGAGGTTGGCCGGGTTCGGATTGACCTGCTGAGTGTTCTTCAGGGTGATGTGCTGTTCCGGGTATTTCTTGTTGCCGACGGTGAACGGCAGATTGCGTCCGCCGCTGCTGATCTGCTGGCTGCCGGGTTTGACCGTCAGCGGCACACCGACAATCGCCAACCAGTTGTTCTGTTCTTTCACCACCAGCACCGGTTTGCCCTGATAGGTGGCTTTTGGTGCCTGCGCGGCGCTGCCCAGATCGACCACCGCGACGCCGCCCGGCACCGGTTTGTTCAGCAAGCGGGTGATGTAGCTGTCGGCGTGGGCGTTGAAGGAGGTCAGGCACAGCAACAATAACGGAGCAAAAAAACGCGGCATGGATCAGTCCAGTAAAGAAAGGGTAACAGGCGTCAGGTGGTTGTCCTCGACGCGCACTTGCAGTTCGCCTTCGCCCAGCTTGGCTTTCAGGCGTTGGCCGGTGTGGGTCTGCGCGGCGTTGCGAATGGCGTGCCCGCGCTCATCGAGCAGAATGCTGTAGCCACGGCCGAGGGTCGCCAGCGGACTGACCACATGCAGCGTCTGCATCTGGCTGTGCAGTTGCAGGCGACGGCTTTTCAGGCCTTCGCGCATGGCTCGCGGCAGGCGTTCGGCGAGGCTGTCGAGGCGCTGGCGCAGCATCGCCAGTTGGCGTCCCGGGTGTTGCCCGGCGAGGCGGGTTTCCAGACGGATCAGGCGCTCGCGGCGGGTATTCAGTTGGCGTTCGAAAGCCCGGCGCATACGCATGTCCAGGTCATCCAGGCGTTGTGCTTGCTGACGCAGGCGTTCGCCGGGGTGGCGCAGGCGGCGGGCCATGCCTTCCAGGCGCAGACGATCGCGCATTAGCCGGTCGCGCATGCGCATCACCAGACGCCGGTGCAGGCTTTCGACCTGACGGATCAGGTGACTCGAATCCGGGGCCAGCAGCTCCGCCGCAGCGGAGGGCGTTGGGGCGCGCACGTCAGCCACGAAGTCACTGATCGACACGTCGGTTTCATGCCCGACGGCGCTGACAATCGGCGTCACGCAGGCATCGACCGCGCGGGCCACGGCTTCTTCGTTGAAGCACCAGAGGTCTTCCAGCGAACCACCGCCACGGGCGAGGATCAGCGCGTCGAAACCACGGGCGTCGGCCAGTTTCAGGGCGCGGACGATTTGCGCGGTGGCTTCACGGCCCTGCACGGCAGTCGGGATCAGCGTCAGTTGCACCTGCGGCGCCCGGCGGCGGAACACGCTGATGATGTCGCGAATCACCGCGCCGGTCGGTGAACTGATGATGCCGATGCGTTGCGGATGCGCCGGCAACGGCACTTTGCGTTCGGCACTGAACAGACCTTCGGCGCTGAGCTTTTCCTTCAGTGCATCGAAGGCCAGGCGCAGCGCGCCGTCACCGGCCGGCTCCACGGTATCGAGAATCAGCTGATAGTCGCCACGGCCTTCGAACAGCGAGACCTTGCCGCGCACCTTCACGGCCAGACCGTCCTTCAGCGCCTGACGCACCCGCGCCGCATTATTGCGGAACAGCGCGCAACGCACCTGCGCCCCGCTGTCCTTGAGGGTGAAATACACGTGGCCGGACGCCGGGCGGGCGAGGTTGGAGATTTCGCCTTCGACCCAGATGTTGCTGAACACGTCTTCGAGCAACACCCGCGCGCGGCCGTTGAGCTGGCTGACGGTCAGGACTTCACGGTCCAGGCCAAGTCTTGCAAAGGGATCTTTAATCATGGGGCGCAGTTTAAAGGCATTCGCCTACCGATCACCATGACCCAGCACAAAACCCCTTGTGGGAGCGGGCTTGCTCGCGAAAGCGGTGTGGCAGGCAAATCAAGTTTCGACTGACACGCCGCTTTCGCGAGCAAGCCCGCTCCCACAGGGTTTTGTGAACATATTGATGAAGTGTTGCACCAGTGACGTGGGGGGTTGCCGATAGGCGAGGGCGACGGTGCTTTGGCAATCGGGATCACTCAGCGGTAAGAATCGTACGCCGCCGGGGGCGATGTCCTGCATTGATTCGGGCAGCAGGGCGATGCCGAATCCAGCCTTGACCAGCTGCAACTGCGTGGTCTTGCGCGACATCACCCGCGCCGCTTTGGGAAAAAAGCCCTGACGCATACACAGGTCGGTACACAAATAGCTGAGCCCGCCACGCTGCGGATGCGGGATCGAGATAAACGGCTCGTCCTTCAGTTGCGCCAATTCGACAGCGGCTGAATCGGCCAGGCGATGATCGTTCGGCACCGCCAGAAGCAAGCGTTCGGTGAACAATGGCACCACCTGAATACCTTCACGCTGACGCAACACCGGCAGGCGCAACAGACCAATGTCCAGGCGTCCTTCCGCGAGTTCCTCAAGCTGCGCCTCGGAGGACAACTTGCCGATGTCCAGCGACACGCCCTGCTGCTGATTCAGATAAGTGCTGATCCGACGTAATAAATGCCCGTTGATCGACACGGTGCTGGAATGACTCAGACGCAGCGTGCCCAGTTGTCCGTTACCAACTTCGGTCGCCATCGCGCTGGCCTTGCTTAGCTCGTTGAGCAGGTTTCTGGCCCGGGGCAGAAATGCCTCACCCGCCGCCGTGAGCCGGGGCTGGCGTGCGGTGCGTTCGAACAGCGGGGTTTGCAGGCGGGTTTCCATGTCCTTGATCTGCCGGCTCAGCGCTGATTGCGCGATGAACAGGCGTTCAGCCGCGGCGCTGAAACTGCCGCATTCGGCGATTTCCACGAAGTAGCGCAGTTGACGGGTTGAAAGCATAAGGTATGCCTTTTCGAGATGGGTGAGTGGCTTTGAACATATTAGTCGCAAGGCTTGGTGCTGGCTAAAGTCATCACAGGCTTATAAAGGAAGTAGACCGATGAGCGTGGCGGGGTTGTTGAGCGAGTGGACGTGGGGCGCGGGCGGCTGGGTGGTGATCGGACTGGGAATCGCACTGGCCTATATCGTGTTCGGGATTGCCGGGTTCGGTACCGCACTGGTCGCGGGGCCGATTCTGATTCTGTTCATGCCGCTGTCGAAAATCGTGCCGCTGCTGGTGCTGCTGGATTTTGTCGCGGCGTTCGGCAATCTGCTGCCCTCGCGCCGGGATGTGGCGAAACCCGAATTGTTGCGGCTGCTGCCGTGCATGGCGGTGGGGTGCACGTTGGGGGTGATTTTCCTGCTCAACCTCAAATCCGACCTGTTGCTGCTGTTGATGGGGTTATTCATCAGCACTTATGCGGTTTACAGCCTGTGGGTGAAAACCCGGCCGACGCAGTTGTCTGCCGCATGGGCGCTACCGATGGGCACGGTAGGCGGGCTGTTTGGCGCGCTGTTTGGCAGTGGCGGCTTTCTATATGCGATCTATCTCAACAGCCGCCTGCCCAAGGACGCGGCGCGGGCTACGCAAAGTGCGCTGATCAGTTGTAGCACGGTGGTGCGTTTGAGTCTGTTCGCCATCGCCGGGGTGTATGCCGAGCTACCCTTGTTGATGTTGGCGCTGTGTCTGTTGCCGGCCATGGTGCTGGGCCTGTGGATCGGGCGGCGTTTGACCATGAAGTTGTCGCGCGAGGCGTTTGTGCGATTGGTGACCTGGCTGGTGCTGGCGAGCGGGATTGCGTTGATCGGACGCTACATTATTAGTATGGCGTGAGCACTTGACCGGATTTCGTCAGGGATTAAGCTGCCGGCCTTTAGGGCCCCTTCGCGGGCAAGCCCGCTCCCACATTGGAATGCATATCCCTGTGGGAGCGGGCTTGCTCGCGAAGGCGTCAGAAGCCATACCGCAGGACTTTCCATGAATTCGCAAAGCATCATCGTCCCGAAAATCTCCACCCTGCCGGTCCACGAACCCCGGGCGCGGGCGATCGTGCGCTGGCTGGTGCGCAAGAACATCATCGAAGAACAGCTGACCACTTGCGGCCGCACCGGCAATCGCATGGCCCATGCGATTGCCGACGGCGCGCGTGCGGTGGTGCTGCACCCCGAAGCGCTGCCCTTCGGTGAGCCGATCAACGGCCTGGAGATCATCGTCAAGCGCTGCATCTACACGCCGGCCAAGGGCTTTCTCGAAGAAGCCGGGTGCGCCGAGTGCCGCCGCGAAGTTGGCGAAGCGCTGTTCGAAAGCCTGGAAGACTGGTTTCCAGGCCGCACCGACAACTTCACCTGCCCGGAATGCGGGCATGAAGACGACATCAACGGCTTTCTGTTCTTGCAGGAATGTGCGTTTTCCAACCTCGGCTTCATCTTCAACAACTGGCTGGAAGCCGGGTTCAAGCAGAGCTTTATCGATGAGTTCGCCGATTGGCTCGATCAACCTGTCTCTTGGGTCAAGGTGGAGCTGTAGCGGCGGGGGGCTCCGTATATCAGCAACATTGATATTAAGCTGAGTTTTACATTGAACAGCAGGGGGTGTCTGACTATAATGGCGCGCTTCCATTTTCCCGCTCGGGAGCCCCCGCGATGCTGCGTATCAGCCAAGAAGCTCTGACATTCGACGACATTCTCCTAGTGCCTGGTTATTCCGAGGTGCTTCCTAACGAAGTCAGTCTCAAGACCCGCCTTACCCGTGGCATCGAGCTGAATATTCCTCTGGTTTCTGCCGCCATGGACACCGTTACTGAAGCCCGTCTGGCAATCGCCATGGCTCAGGAAGGTGGTATCGGTATCATCCACAAGAACATGACCATCGAGCAGCAAGCTGCCGAAGTGCGTAAGGTCAAGAAGTTCGAAGCCGGCGTCGTGAAAGATCCGATCACCATCGAGGCTGATGCCACGGTGCGTGACCTGTTCGAACTGACCCGCATGCACAACATTTCCGGCGTTCCGGTGCTGCACGATGGCGACCTGGTCGGCATCGTCACTTCCCGTGACGTCCGCTTCGAAACCCGTCTGGAAGCCACCGTACGTGAAGTGATGACGCCTAAAGAGCGTCTGGTCACCGTGCGTGAAGGCGCTGACAAGAACGAAGTCCGCGAGCTGCTGCACAAGCACCGCCTGGAAAAAGTCCTGATCGTCGACGACAAGTTTGCCCTCAAAGGCATGATGACCGTCAAAGACATCGAAAAAGCCAAAGCCTACCCGCTGGCCAGCAAGGACGATCAAGGTCGTCTGCGCGTTGGCGCTGCCGTCGGTACCGGTAAAGACACCGGTGACCGCGTTGCCGCGCTGGTCAACGCCGGTGTGGACGTGGTGGTGGTCGACACCGCACACGGTCACTCCAAGGGCGTGATCGACCGCGTTCGCTGGGTCAAAGAGAATTTCCCTGAAGTGCAGGTGATCGGCGGCAACATCGCCACCGGCGCAGCCGCCAAGGCGCTGGCCGAAGCGGGTGCCGATGCGGTCAAGGTCGGTATCGGCCCTGGCTCGATCTGCACCACCCGTATCGTCGCCGGTGTCGGCGTGCCGCAAATCAGTGCCATCGCCAACGTCGCCGCTGCCCTTGAAGGCACTGGCGTGCCGTTGATCGCCGACGGCGGCATCCGGTTCTCCGGTGACCTGTCCAAGGCCATCGTCGCTGGGGCGTCCTGCGTGATGATGGGTTCGATGTTCGCCGGTACTGAAGAAGCGCCGGGCGAGATCGAACTGTTCCAGGGCCGTTCGTACAAGGCTTATCGCGGCATGGGTTCGCTGGGCGCCATGTCTCAGGCGCAAGGTTCTTCCGACCGTTACTTCCAGGACTCCTCGGCAGGCGCCGAGAAGCTCGTTCCGGAAGGGATCGAAGGCCGTGTGCCGTACAAAGGCACCCTGACGGCGATCATCCACCAGTTGATGGGCGGTCTGCGTTCCTCGATGGGTTACACCGGCAGCGCCAACATCGAAGAAATGCGCACCAAGCCTGAGTTCGTGCGGATCACCGGTGCCGGTATGGCCGAATCCCACGTTCACGACGTGCAGATCACCAAAGAAGCGCCAAACTACCGCGTAGGTTGATGCTTCAAGCAAATCGTTAAGCAACCGGGGCTGTTTTATTCAGCCCCGAGTTGTTTCTGAATCACGACTGTTTCTGAATTACTTAGACGAGACTGAATCATGGCCCTCGACATTCACGCTCACCGCATCCTGATCCTCGACTTCGGTTCGCAATACACCCAACTGATTGCCCGCCGCGTGCGCGAGATCGGTGTGTATTGCGAGCTGCACCCGTTCGACATGGACGAAGAGGCGATCCGCGAATTCGCACCTAAAGGCGTCATCCTCGCCGGCGGCCCCGAGTCCGTGCACGAAGCCAACAGCCCGCGCTGCCCACAGGCAGTCTTCGATCTGGGCGTGCCGGTCTTCGGTATCTGCTACGGCATGCAGACCATGGCCGAGCAACTGGGCGGCAAGGTTGAAGGTTCCGAGCTGCGTGAGTTCGGTTACGCTCGCGTTGACGTAGTCGGCAAGAGCCGTCTGCTCGACGGCATCGAGGACCACATCGACGCCGACGGCCTGTTCGGTCTCGACGTGTGGATGAGCCACGGTGACAAGGTCACCAAGATGCCGGAAGACTTCCACATCCTCGCCAGCACCCCAAGCTGCCCGATCGCCGGCATGTTCAACGACGAGCGCGCTTACTACGGCGTGCAGTTCCACCCGGAAGTGACCCACACCAAGCAGGGCGGTCGCATCCTCTCGCGCTTCGTGCTCGACATCTGCGGCTGTGAAGCCCTGTGGACTCCGTCGAAGATCGCTGAAGACGCCATCGCCAACATCCGCGCACAGGTCGGCACCGACAACGTGCTGCTGGGTCTGTCCGGCGGCGTTGACTCCTCGGTGGTTGCGGCGCTGCTGCACAAAGCCATCGGCGATCAACTGACCTGCGTCTTCGTCGACAACGGCCTGCTGCGTCTGCACGAAGGCGAGCAAGTGATGGCCATGTTCGCCGAGAACATGGGCGTCAAGGTGATCCGCGCCAACGCGGAAGACCAGTTCCTGAACAACCTGGCCGGCGAAGCCGATCCAGAGAAGAAGCGCAAGATCATCGGCCGTACCTTCATCGACGTGTTCGATGCCGAATCCTGCAAGCTGGACAACATCAAGTACCTGGCACAGGGCACCATCTACCCGGACGTGATCGAGTCGGCTGGCGCGAAAAGCGGCAAGGCGCACGTGATCAAGTCGCACCACAACGTGGGCGGCCTGCCGGAAGAGATGAACCTGAAACTGGTCGAGCCACTGCGCGAACTGTTCAAGGACGAAGTCCGTCGTCTGGGTCTGGAACTGGGCCTGCCGTACGACATGGTCTACCGTCACCCGTTCCCGGGCCCGGGTCTGGGCGTGCGCATCCTCGGTGAAGTGAAGAAGGAATACGCCGACCTGCTGCGTCGCGCCGACCATATCTTCATCGAAGAACTGCGCAAAGCCGACTGGTACCACAAAGTCAGCCAGGCCTTCGTGGTGTTCCAGCCAGTGAAATCGGTTGGCGTGGTCGGCGACGGCCGTCGTTACGCCTGGGTCGTGGCCCTGCGTGCCGTGGAAACCATCGACTTCATGACCGCACGTTGGGCACACCTGCCTTACGAACTGCTGGAAACCGTCTCCGGCCGCATCATCAATGAAATCGAAGGCATTTCGCGCGTCACTTACGACGTGTCGAGCAAGCCGCCGGCGACCATTGAGTGGGAATAATGCCGAGCAAGCCGTAAAGGCTTGATCGCTGTAACCGAAAAGCCGTGTGAAATCCGTTTCACACGGCTTTTCTGTTTTTGCGTTACAGCGGTTTTGACCAGCCACCCAGTTGCATGCCCATGTCATCCAGAGCTTGCAGCAGCGCTTTCATGCTCGGGTAGCGTTTACCGCTCACCGAAGGCCAGCCGGGGCGTTCAATGTAGAAGCGTTTGCCGTCGGTTTCGATGACGGTCCGCACCAGTTCTCGCGAACGACTGCGGTGCACGATGAACGTCAGATTGGGTTGTTGCTTCAGGGAGTACATGCCATGGCGAGGTAACAAGGTTTCGAATTCGGTCATGGTGTGCGCGGTCCAGGGTGTTTCGATTTGCAGGCGCAAGTCGCCTCTGACCAGCGCGGAACGATCGTGCGCCGTACCGCCCAAGGGCAGGATTCTTCCGGGATCGACTTCAATGCCCCGTGAAGTCCCTTCGGCGACATCCTCGACGCGAATGCCGATCGCCTCTTCCAGTTCGCTGACGCCGGCAACCCCATCAAAAGTGTTGGAGTGAGAGTTGCCCATCAGCGCTACCCATTTGTGCGCGCCGCGTGCGGACTGATCGGCACGAATCATCAGACGCGCGAAGTAATTCATCATTTTCTGCCGCGCGGTGTTGTTGCCCGCAGGCAAGTCCATGCCATTGAGTCGGTAACTCGCCATGCAATCGATGGCTTGTACATGGATCCCCTGCTTTCTGGCTTCCTTGACCAGTTCCAGGAACGTGTAGCGCTCCAGCGGATCGGTCATGTTGCCGACGTCGAGTGCCTTGAGATAGGCCTCGAGTTTTTGCGGCATGTTGCCGGTGCGGAAGAATTCATCCAGCGCGGCTTGATGGAAGTCGGTCAGCAGGTGCTCCATGTACAGGCTCTTCACCTGTTTGCTGGCGAGCAATGGCATGTTCTCGATCAGCCATTGCTTGCTGCCGATGGCCGTGTGGCTCTCGCCGAGCACTAGGCCCCGGGCATGCTCGAGGATTTTCTCGATAATTTCTTCGGCGGTCGCGTCTGCCGCCAGGGCGGGCACCGGAGGACGATCGGGCAGACGCAGCGTGCTGAAAAAATCCAGTGCATCGTGATACAGGCGTTTGCGGATGACCTTGAAGTCGCGGTAGGCATCGAACTCGTTCAGGCTGTCGTAGAAATCGCGCAAGGCCTCGTCATTCAGCCCGGCCGCGCCTTCTTCAAGGTGCGCCTTGAGTGGGGCAGGTACGTCGTATTGCGAGGCGGGCAGGGCGGCCACGGTGCTGCGGCTGCTTGAACCGGCCAGACCCGAAGACTTGCCGCCGCCGCTGAGTCCTGCGCGAGGCATGGCTTCCCATTCACCCTCAGGGTTCAGGCGTACCGGGATCGAGCGAGTAAAGCCGTGGGGGTGCTCAGGATCGATGACCGCCCAGTGTCCGCTGCCGTTGATATCGGCTTCGTAGCGGACGTAATAGGCGGTGTCGTCCATCATGATGGCGGTCGACGGGTTCGAATCGAGCAGATAAATGCCCTGGAATTTTCCGGGTTCGCTCACCGGCGTAACGCCGTCGAGCAACTCATTGGCTTGCCAGCTCGGCGGAATGACCGGTCGCGGGGTGTCTTCAATCAGGGGCGTGGCAATCGACGGCTGAGGCCCACCCATCGGCGTCCCGACTTTATCAGTCAGGTCGGCCATCTCCGCTGCCTCGGCGGCATCCACTTCGGGGCCGACCTCGGTCAGCGAACCCGGGCCTTTGAGTACCAGCAGGTTGAACAGCATGTCGATGCCGCTGAGCACCGCACCGACAATCCCGGCCTTGCGCTCGGCGGCGGTTTTGCCATTGACTGCCTGATCGATGTTCAGCCCCATGTTGGCAATGCTGGCGCCGATCACTGGCAATGCGATTGGCCAGCCGACCACGGCCATTGGCCCGAACACCTTGACCCCGGCGCTGAGGTAGCCGATCCACAGCTTCTTGCGCAGGTCACCGTTGGAGGTCAGGGACAGGCTGGCTTCTGCAAACATCGCCGCGCGGGTCGAGTCACTCAGCCAGGTGAAGGCGTCGCCACTGACCGCGCGGTTGTCCTGATTGATCAGCGAATGGTCGTAGCGGCCCCACGTCGCCACCAGGCGATTCATCAGGTCACCGAGGTTGGCGTTGATCTGCTGCCGGTCGGCCAGCGAGAAATGCGCAAGGAATGTCTCGCGCGCCGCAGGTGTGTTCATCCGCTGCAGGATCCAGAAGTGCAGGTCGGTGGCGCTTTCCAGTACATGGAATGCATCGCTGTCGCCGGGCAGGTAGAGGATCTGCCGACCCTGGGGCATGACGAAACGTAGGACGTTGGTAGCGGCGTAACCGGCAATGTCCAGCGTGCGCACACTGTCCGGGCAAGGGTGGCTGGTCTGCAGCAATGGCAGGCTGACTGGCCACGTCAGCGGGCCGATCGCCGCTTGCGTGACGAACTGGAAATCCTCGCCACTCAGCTGACGTTTGTCCCGCGCCTGTAGCGCTTTGATCAGGAAATTGCACTTGGCCAGGGTACGAAAGTCGCTGCCGCTGGTATTCCAGAAAGCGTTCAGTTGAGCGTCGTACAGTGCGCTGAAGTCGATGCTCCAGAAGTCCTTGAGCACATCGTTGCCGTGCAGGCGCACTTCATTACGTTCATCGAAGGTGCGGGCATCGGGACCGGCAGTATAGAAACCGCCATAGACGTCGAGCAGGTCGGCGTTGTCCTGATCGGTGACGCGGAAGCGGTGAATCACCAACTGGGTCAGGGTCATGCTTGAAGTGGGCGTGGCGTGCACATGCTCCCAGCCGGTGAAGGCTTTCGAACTGCTTTGCGAGGCGTCGAAGCGGTGGAAATACACTTGATCCGGATCCAGACCGTGGATCTGGTATTTGATCAACAAGTCGCTGGCGACCTGTCGAGCAGCGTCCTGCAGGCTCGGGCAGGTCTGGATGACGGTGGCGGCAATCGCCTTGAGCGCGGCCTTGTCGGCGGCGTTGGGCATCGGGTTGGGCATGTGTTTGGGCTCTCTTTCCTTGAGAAACGGGTGGCACAGGATGGCCCGGCTGTTCGATGCATGTGCACTACATAGTTATGTCACTTGATCGATCGAAATCGTGTACGCGCGAGGCGCAACTGCGTCCATCCGCCGCGCTGCCCTTACTGTTTCGCAATTGCAGGTGTATCGTATTTGCCTTTTGCGGGCCCGGTGCCCGACGCAGATACGTGAGGTAGTTGAGTTCATGTCCTTTACCCGTCGCCAAATCCTCGGTGGCCTGGCCGGTCTTGTTGTCGTTGGTGTCGGAGCGGGAGGCGCGTCGCGCTACTGGCTGGGCAAGATGGCCGATGCTGACGCGGGCCACGACTACGAGCTGATCGCGGCGCCACTGGACGTTGAGCTGGTGCCGGGGCACAAGACCGAGGCATGGGCGTTCGGCCCATCGGCGCCGGGCACTGAATTGCGTGTGCGTCAGGGCGAGTGGCTGCGGGTGCGCTTCATCAACCACCTGCCGGTGGCGACCACCATTCACTGGCACGGCATCCGTCTGCCGCTGGAGATGGACGGCGTGCCGTACGTCTCGCAATTGCCGGTGCTGCCCGGTGAATATTTCGATTACAAATTCCGCGTGCCGGACGCCGGCAGCTACTGGTATCACCCGCACGTCAGCAGCAGCGAGGAGCTGGGGCGCGGGCTGGTCGGGCCGTTGATTGTCGAAGAGCGCGAGCCCACCGGTTTCAAGTACGAAAAGACCCTGAGCCTGAAGAACTGGCACATCGACGAGCAAGGCAATTTCGTCGAGTTCAGCATTCCCCGTGAAGCGGCGCGTGGCGGTACGGCGGGGCGCTTGTCGACCATCAACGGCGTGCCAACGCCGGTGATCGAGTTGCCGGCCGGGCAGATCACCCGCGTGCGTTTGCTCAATCTCGACAACACCCTGACGTATCGCATCAACATCCCCGGCGTCGAAGCGCAGATCTATGCGCTGGACGGCAACCCGGTCGAGCCGCGCCCCTTGGGCAAGGAATACTGGCTGGGCCCCGGCATGCGCATTTGCCTGGCGATCAAGGCGCCGCCGGCCGGAGAAGAGTTGTCGCTGCGCAACGGCCCGGTGCGACTGGGAACCTTGCGCTCGGTGGCCAATAACGATGCGCCGACCGAGTGGCCGAAAGCCTTGCCTGCCAACCCGGTGGCCGAGCCGGATCTGGCGAATGCCGAGAAACTCAACTTCAATTTCGAATGGGTCGGTTCGGTGTCGGTGAATGTCGACAACGGCAAGCCACCGAGCCTGTGGCAGATCAACGGCAAGGCCTGGGACATCACGGACAAGACCTGCGCCGACCGGCCGATTGCCAGCCTGAAGCTGGGCCAGAGCTACATCTTCGAACTGAAGAACATGACCCAGTACCAGCACCCGATCCACCTGCACGGCATGAGCTTCAAGGTGATTGCGTCGAACCGGCACAAGATCACTCCGTACTTCACCGACACGTATCTGCTGGGCAAGAACGAGCGTGCGCAAGTGGCGCTGGTGGCGGATAACCCGGGGGTATGGATGTTCCATTGCCACGTGATCGACCACATGGAAACCGGCCTGATGGCCGCCATCGAGGTGAAGTGATGCGCCAGATTCGCCCCGCCGCGATCATCGACCGCAGCCGTGACCGCGATTTCATGCGCGAAGCCCTGGACCTCGCCGCCCAAGGCGCAGCCCTCGGCGAAGTGCCGGTGGGCGCGGTGCTGGTGCAGAACGGCGAAATCATCGGGCGTGGCTACAATTGCCCGATCACCACCAGCGACCCGAGTGCCCACGCGGAAATGGTCGCGATCCGCGCTGCTGCCCAGGCCATCAACAACTATCGCCTGCCCGGCAGCACGCTGTACGTGACGCTGGAACCGTGCAGCATGTGCGCCGGGCTGATCGTGCATTCACGCATTGCGCGGGTGGTGTATGGCGCGCTGGAGCCGAAGGCCGGGATTGTGCAGAGTCAGGGCCAGTTCTTTACCCAGGGCTTTTTGAATCACCGGGTGTTGTATGAAGGTGGGGTGCTGGCCGAAGAATGTGGAGCAGTGCTGACCGAATTCTTCAGAGCCCGTCGCGCAAAACCATCTGAATAAACACAACCCCCCAATGTGGGAGCGGGCTTGCTCGCGAAAGCGGTGTATCAGGCAACATTTTAATCGCCTGACACACCGCTTTCGCGAGCAAGCCCGCTCCCACAGGGGGGATCTCCCGTGTAGGGGAGATCGGGTTATTTCTTCGCGACAATCACCGCGCGCATCGGCGCCGGCAGCCCTTCGATGGTCTTGCTGTGATCCTCGGGATCAAGGAAGTCGCTCAACGATTGATACTTCATCCACTCGGTACCGCGTTGTTCTTCAACGGTGGTGGTGCTGACGTCCACGCATTTCACATCGGTGAAACCTGCCCGACGCAGCCACAACTCCAGCGCCGGTACCGATGGCAGGAACCACACGTTGCGCATCTGTGCGTAGCGATCTTCCGGCACCAGCACTTGATGCTTGTCGCCTTCAACCACCAGCGTTTCCAGCACCAGCTCACCGCCCTTGACCAGGCAATCCTTCAGCGCCAGCAAATGCTCGATCGGCGAACGACGGTGGTAGAACACGCCCATCGAGAACACCGTATCGAAGCCTTCGAGGTTCGGCGGCAGGTCTTCGAACGGGAACGGCAGGTGCCAGGCATTCGGCTCGGACAGATAACGCTGCACGGCCTGGAACTGGCAGAAGAACAGCCAGTTCGGATCGACGCCGATCACGCTGTCGGCACCGGCGCCGAGCATGCGCCACATGTAGTAGCCGTTGCCGCAACCGACGTCGAGGATGCGTTTGCCCTTCAGGTCCAGGTGCGGGGCGACCCGCGACCACTTCCAGTCCGAGCGCCATTCGGTGTCGACGTGCACGCCGAACAGGTCGAACGGCCCCTTGCGCCACGGCGAAAGGCCCATCAGCGCGGTGCGCATTTGTGCGCGGGTTTCGTCGTCGCAGTCGGTGTCGAGTTTTAGGCCGTTGAGCAGATCGACTTCAGTCGGCTGGAGTTTCGGCAATGCGTCCAGCGCGCTCTGCCAGCGCTCCAGATCGCCGTGACCTTTCTCCATTTTCTTGTCGAGTTGCCCTTGCAGGGTGTTGGCCCAGTCGGCCAGCGGGGTGCCGGCCAGACGGCGGGCGAGGGGGGACAGATCAATCATGGCAAGGCAATCAACGAGGCAAAGTTAAGACACTGGAACCACGGCACGACTTTCGAGAACCCGGCGGCCAACAGGCGTTCGCGGTGTTCTTCGAGGCTGTCGGGCTTCATGACGTTTTCGATGGCGCTGCGCTTCTGGGCAATTTCCAGTTCGCTGTAGCCGTTGGCGCGTTTGAACGCGACGTGCAGGTCGGTGAGCAGCGCGTGCTCTTGCGCATCGTTGAAGCGCAGTTTCTCCGACAGAATCAGCGCGCCGCCGGGCAGCAGCGACTGACGAATACGCGAGAGCAACGCGGTGCGCTGCTCCGGGGCGATGAATTGCAGGGTGAAGTTCAGCGCCACCACCGAGGCCGGTTTGAATTCGAGCGCGAGAATGTCGCCTTCGATCACCTCGACCGGGAGCAGCTCCTGGAACATCGAATCCTGACCGTTGAGGTATTCACGGCAGCGTTCGACCATCGCCGCCGAGTTATCCACCGCGATCACCCGGCAACCGTCGGTGCGCACGTGACGGCGCAGGGCCTGAGTCACGGCGCCGAGCGAAGCGCCGAGGTCGTAAAGCACGCTGTTCGGTTGAGCGAATTGCGCCGCGAGTACGCCGAGGTTTTCGACGATGGTCGGGTAACCCGGCACCGAGCGCTTGATCATGTCCGGGAACACCCGCACCACGTCCTCGTTGAAGGCGAAGTCAGGCACCTGGGCCATCGGCTGGGCGAAAATGCGATCGGGTTCTTTGCTCACGGCGGTTCCGGCGGTGTTGATGAAAAGGCCGGCATTTTAGCCAAAGTGGCGTCGGGATGCTTGGGTTGTCCGACGTGGCGAGGGGATTTATCCCCGATGGGCTGCGAAGCAGCCCCAAGATCTGTGCCTGCGGTCTGTCTGACATACCTGATTGACCGGTTTCAGGGCCGCTGCGCAGCCCATCGGGGATAAATCCCCTCACTACAAAATTAGCGGTGTTTCACGGAAAACGCCGAAGCGGCAATCCCCCACTGGCCCAGCCAGTAGCTAAGGATGATCACGTAGGGCGCAGCATGAAATGGCGATACGAAGCGATCAATGCCGATCACACTGTCGGAGAACACGAACGCCAGCGCACCCGCCGCCGCCAGCAGCGCCGAACGCTTGGGCACATCGGTGCCGAGGCGGGCGAGGGCGCGCCAGAGCATGGCGCTGATCGCGGTGCCATAGACGAGCACTGGCACTAGCAACGGCCCGAGGCCACTGGAAATCAAAATCCCCAGCAGCACCGCGCCGACGCCGAGCGCGAGCACCAGCGGCAAGAGCGCCAAACGCTTGCAATCGCTGAGGTAAGCCTTGAGATACGCCAGATGCGCCACCAGAAACGCCCCCAGGCCAAACACAAACAAATCCCCCGGCCACGCCAGCAACACGTCACCGAGCACAGAGAAAATCAGCCCCAGACTGATCCAGCGTCGATAGTCGCTGGGTGGCGCATCGTGCAGCCAGCCGAGCAGCGCCAGCACCGGTAACGGTTTGACCAGCAGGCAGAGCAATGCCGCATGCGTGCTCACACCGTAGAGAAACGTCACCGCGCCCATCAGCGCCAGAATCAGCCAGCCCACGATCAGTTCACCGAAATGGCGCAGTCGAAGGTTTCTGCCGGTTCAACTTCCGGTTCCCAGGGCTGCTGCGAGGTCAGGCGCAGGCGGCCGTTGCCGGTGGCAAAGGCCTGGAAGCGCCAGGTGGAAAAACCGCCCGCGCCGACCATGCCGGAATCTTTCGGACTGCTGTAAACCTCAGGGCTGAGTGCATGTAGCACGCCGCCGGCGGAATCCTGAATTGCCCAGCGATAGCCCGTGGTCGGGTTGCTCGGCAGCATCACGATCAGGTTTTGTCCGCTGGTCAACTGCACGGGGCATTCGCTCTGGTTTTCCACGGTCACGTTCTGTTTTGGCTGCGTGGCGCAGGCGGCCAGCAAAGAGAGGGCGAGAGGGACAAACAGACGAGTGGCGGACATAGGCTCAGTGGCTCCGGCGTTGACGACGAACGGCGAGCATAACTGAAGATGAGACAAAGTGTGACGGTCAGGCGGTTCTGTGGTGTTGCCACAGACACCTTCGCGAGCAAGCCCGCTCCCATAGTAGTTGTGTGGTGACCACAAATGCTGTGTTCACTACAGAACCCTGTGGGAGCGGGCTTGCTCGCGAAGGCGGCGTGTCAGGCTCTGGATAACTGTCAGAACAACACTTTCGCCACATCCGCAAAGCGCTTGGCGAAGTGCACGGTAATGCCTTCCTTCAGATAATCCGGCAACGTAGCGTCGGCCGATGCAAAAATGCTGATTTTGATCAGCAGCAGATTATTGATGGATCATTGTAGATGAGCAGATAACATGAAAACTTTCGTTACTGCCCTCTTTTGTGAAACTTATATCCATAGCATAGGAGTAGCAATGGGTGGCAGGGTCAAGGTTGAGAAAAATAACGCCTTCTCCCGGAATGGTCCTAAAAAAATCGGCGTTAAAATTTCCGTCATATCCGACTCTGATATTTTCTGCAGGAAAGTTATGCCAGCCATTGTCCGGATACTTCTGGTCTTTTTTTGTCAGGAAAACCCTGACGTTTCTTGAAAAGTTCGGTTGGTCAGTACGGTGGTAGATTCCTTCCAGGGCTAGGGTTTCTTTATGAGTACTTATGATTAGTTTATCGGTCGAGAAGTTGACGTCCTCTGGAATGTAGGCTGTCAAAATACCGCGAGCAAACGCCCTTGCATCTTTTGAATTATTCATCTTGAAGCTCCTGTGTCTAACCTGGGGGGAGAAACAAGGTAGAGCTTATTCAAGATAGAAAACTTCGGGACTGTCAGAAATGTCAGTTTTTTATATCGCTTGGCAATTAAGAAGTGCTCGGCTATGCGAAGAAGTATTGGTCGTTATCGTTGTTTGATTGATAACGACCAATGTCTGAATCAGAACAGAACTTTCGCTACATCCGCAAAGCGCTTGGCAAAGTGCACGGTAATGCCTTCCTTCAGATAATCCGGCAACTCCTCGAAGTTGCCCCGGTTCGGCTCCGGCAGGATCAGTTCGAAGATCTTCTGCCGCCGCGCCGCGATCACCTTCTCACGCACTCCGCCAATCGGCAGCACATGCCCGGTCAGCGTCAGTTCGCCGGTCATCGCCACGCCTTTTTTCGGCGGCTGATTGCGGGCGAGCGAGAGCAGGGCGCTGGCCATGGTCACGCCGGCGCTCGGGCCGTCTTTCGGTGTGGCACCTTCGGGTACGTGCAGGTGGACGAAGGCTTCATCGAAGAATTTCGCATCGCCGCCAAACTGTTTCAGGTGCGAGCTGACGTAGCTGTAGGCGATCTCCGCCGACTCTTTCATTACATCGCCCAGTTGTCCGGTGAGTTTGAACCCCCGGTTAAGCGTGTGAATCCGCGTGGCTTCGATCGGCAGGGTCGCGCCGCCCATGCTGGTCCAGGCCAGACCGGTGATCACACCGGTGCCCGACAGCACTTGTTCATTGCGGAACACCGGATGGCCCAGCGAGGCTTCGAGGTCTTTCGGGCCAAGCTTGATCACCGCTTTCGGGTCGTCGATCAGCTTCATCACCGCCTTGCGCACCAGTTTGCCCATCTGTTTTTCCAGCTGGCGCACCCCGGCCTCACGGGCGTAACCGTCGATCAAGGCTTTGAGCGCGCTGTCGCTGATGCTCAGGCTGCCCTTGGACACGCCAGCCTTTTCCAGCAGTTTCGGCCACAGGTGGCGCTTGGCGATGGCGACTTTTTCTTCGGTGATGTAGCCCGACAGGCGAATCACTTCCATGCGGTCCAGCAACGGCCCGGGAATCGAATCCAGGGTGTTGGCGGTGCACACGAACAGGACTTTCGACAGGTCCATGCGCAGGTCGAGGTAGTGGTCGAGGAATTCGACGTTCTGTTCCGGATCGAGGGTTTCCAACAGCGCCGAGGCCGGGTCGCCCTGGTAGCTCTGGCCCATCTTGTCGATCTCGTCGAGCATGATCACCGGGTTCATCACTTCGACGTCTTTCAGCGCCTGCACCAGTTTGCCCGGCTGCGCGCCGATGTAGGTGCGGCGGTGGCCCTTGATCTCGGCTTCGTCACGCATGCCGCCGAGGCTGAAGCGGTAGAACGGTCGGCCGAGGGATTCGGCGATGGATTTGCCGACGCTGGTTTTACCCACGCCCGGCGGGCCGACCAGCAGCACGATCGAGCCGCTGATCTCGCCTTTGTAGGCACCGACCGCGAGGAATTCGAGGATGCGATCCTTGATGTCGTCGAGGCCGGCGTGGTGTTTGTCGAGTACCTTGCGCGCGTACTTGAGATCGAGTTTGTCCTCGCCGTACACGCCCCACGGCACCGAGGTCGCCCAGTCAAGGTAGTTGCGGGTGACCGCGTACTCTGGCGAGCCGGTTTCGAGGATCGACAGTTTGTTCATTTCCTCTTCGAGGCGTTTCTGCACCTGTGCCGGCAGCACTTTGCCTTCCAAGCGTTGTTCGAACTGTTCAAGGTCGGCGCTGCGGTCGTCCTTGGTCAGGCCGAGTTCCTGCTGGATCACCTTGAGCTGTTCTTTGAGGAAGAACTCGCGTTGGTGCTCGCCGATCTTGCGGTTCACTTCGGCGGAGATCTCTTTCTGCAGGCGCGCAACTTCGACTTCCTTGCGCAGCATCGGCAGGACTTTTTCCATGCGCTTGAGCATCGGTACGCAGTCGAGCACTTCTTGCAGTTCATTACCTGTCGCCGAAGTGAGGGCGGCGGCGAAGTCGGTCAGCGGCGACGGATCGTTGGGGCTGAAGCGGTTTAGGTAGTTCTTCAGCTCTTCGCTGTACAGCGGATTGAGCGGCAGCAGTTCCTTGATCGCGTTGATCAGCGCCATGCCGTAGGCCTTGACCTCGTCGGTCGGCTCGGTCGGCTGGTGCGGGTATTCGACTTCCACCAGGTACGGCGGGCGGTGGTGTTTGAGCCAGGTCTTGATGCGCACGCGGCTCAGGCCCTGGGCGACGAACTGCAGTTTGCCGTTTTCGCGGCTGGCGTGGTGGACTTTGACCAGGGTGCCGTATTCGGGGAGGGCGCCGGTGTTGAAGTGGCGCGGGTCTTCCTGGGGCGTGTCCATGAAGAACAGGGCCAGGGAGTGGTGGTCGGATTTGCTCACCAGATCGAGGGTTTCGGCCCAGGGTTCTTCGTTGACGATGACCGGCAGCACTTGGGCCGGGAAGAACGGGCGGTTGTGGATCGGGATGACGTAGACCTTGTCCGGCAGGTTCTGGCCGGGCAGGGCCAGGCCTTTGCCGGATGAGGTGTGTTCGATGTGTTCTGCTTCGGTGTAGTCGTCTGGGTTGTCCGGGAATTCTTGCTGGTCGCTCATGGGGCACCTGCGCAATGGGGTATGGGTCTTAGATGGGGCAGGCTTTGGGTGGTTTCAATGGGGGGCGGTGTTTCTGCTTGTGCGTTCAGGGTTTTGACAGGCGTCACGCTTTGGACTTGGCGGCCTTTGGGCCGACCATGTTCATGGGGTTTTGGGTGTTTATCCGTTTTTTTGGGTGTGGCGGCTGGCGGTTTCGCCCTTACGGCGAGTCACCTTTTCCAGACGCCGAAAAGGTAACCGAAAAGGCTTGCTCCTGCGTTCGGCCCGCTCGCTGGGGCTCGGGGTTCCTTCGCTGCGGGACTGATCCGTGGGGCAGCGCCTCCGGTTTGCTTCGCTGCACCTCCTCTCGCTGTGTTTGGCTGCGCCAAACGGTCGCTGCGCTCCCACCCCCGGATCAATCCCTCCACTCAGCCTTCCGACGTCGCCCGTGGATCAAGATCAAGAGCGGTACTCGAGCTTGCGCTCATTGTTTTGAGTGGGGCGGCTGCGCCGCATGGGGCATGCACAAATCAAAGCTGTGGGAGCTGGCTTGCCAGCGATGGCGGCCTACGAGCCGACCAATCTCCACCTGACTCAACCAATTCCACTGTGGGAGCGGGCTTGCTCGCGAAAGCGGTGTGTCAGTCACCGCAAGTGTTGGATGTGCTGACGCTTTCGCGAGCAAGCTCGCTCCCACTATGGCTCAGCTGTGTGCCGCAGATTGGGTGATTTCCACATTATCCAGCACCCGATTCACCGCCAGTTCGGCGAGCATGATGATTTGCTGAATGGCCAGTATCGTCCGGCGCTGCGGGATGTCGATGTACGCAGCGATGTCGCTGGTCATGAGGCTGGCTTGGGCCAGTGATTCGCAGGCGTGAACCAGCAGGCTTTCGTTGTCCATGTCCGGGGCGACCTGGAACATGCTGCTGGGTTTGTGGAATCTCACCGCGGCGGCGGAGGGTTTCAGGTAGTGGTCGAGGGCGCGTTCGGCGGCGTCGTGGAGTTTTCTGGAATCGAGGGATTCGTAGGGCGAGGTTTCTGGGGGATTGGGTGTGGGTTTGATCATGGTGAATTCTCAGTTGGTGAAGTGGAGCTACCTTCAATTGCCGCGACGCAATCTGAGGTGGCAGCTGTACGCGGGTTCGCGGACCGATAACTGAGGAATCGGCATACCCCCAAAGAAGGTATCCCGCGCACAGCCGCCATGACACAACTAACAGGCATCCGAGGTGCTGTCAGGTTGGCGATTATGCATCAGTTATCAGGCCGCGACGCCCGGCCGCTGAATTTCCAGCGACCACCAGAGCCTATCCAGCCAACTTCCGAGGCACAACCGACGCATCCTGTCGGAAATCTCCCGCTCACAACGCGCTTCTGTAGGAGGAACACCTTCCTTTGTAGGAGTGAGCCTGCTCGCGATAGCGGTAAATCAGTCACCGAAAGTATTGACTGAAATACCGCTATCGCGAGCAGGCTCACTCCTACAGTGTTTGGGGTGAATTCAACATCGATGGGCACAAAAAAGGCGATGTCCCTCACGGAACATCGCCTTTCCTTTACCGCCGCTGAAACTTATTCCGGCAGTTTGTACGCAATCACATAGTCACCCATCTTGGTGCCCAGCGAGCCGTGACCGCCAACAACGAGCAGCACGTATTGCTTGCCGTCCTTGCCGGTGTAGGTCATCGGGGTCGCTTGGCCGCCGGCAGGCAGACGCGATTTCCACAGTTCTTTACCGGAGTTCACGTCGTAAGCGCGCAGGTACTGGTCGAGGGTGCCGCTGAGGAAGCCGACGCCGCCTGCAGTGACCATCGAACCGCCCATGCTTGGCACGCCCAGGGTGAAGCCGATCGGGATTGGCGAGCTGTCGCGGCTGGTGCCGTTTTTGCGTTTCCACACGACTTTGCCAGTGGTCAGGTCGATACCGGCAACGTAGCCCCAGGCCGGGGCCTGGCACGGTACGCCCAGTGGCGACATGAACGGGTGCATGATCACCGCGTAAGGCGCGCCGGTGTTTGGCTGCACGCCAGCGGTTTCGCTCTCGCGTTTGCTGCCGGCGGCGACTTTCTCGCGTGGCACCATTTTCGAGACGAAGGCCATGTAGTTCGGGCTGGTGAACAGCATCTGGCGAACCGGGTCGACCGAGACGCCGCCCCAGTTGAACACGCCGACGTTACCCGGATAGATCAGGCTGCCCTGTTCCGACGGAGGCGTGTATTGGCCTTCGTAGCGCAGTTCCTTGAACTGGATGCGGCACAGCATCTGGTCGAACGGGCTGGCGCCCCACATGGCTTTTTCGGTCAGTTCCGGGGCCAGCAGGTTGAGGTCCGAACGGGCCTGAGTCGGTGCGGTGTGGTCGCCTTTCACGGCGCCTTGCGGTACCGGGATTTCCTTGATCGGGATGATCGGCGTGCCGTCACGACGGTCAAGGACGTACAGACTGCCCTGCTTGGTCGGGGCGATCAGCGCCGGTTTCACGCCGTCGGCGGTTTTCATGTCGAGCAGGGTTGGCTGGCTGCCAACGTCCATGTCCCACAGGTCGTGGTGGGTGAACTGGTAGTTCCAGCGCACTTTACCGGTGGCCAGGTCGAGGGCGACGATGCCGGCGCTGAATTTCTCGGCGCCTGGAGTGCGGTCGGCGCCCCACTGGTCTGGAGTCTGGTTGCCCAGTGGCAGGTAAACCATGCCGAGTTTTTCGTCGACGCTGGCCAGCGACCACATGTTGGCCGAGTTGCGGCTGTAGGTTTCGCCTGGGGCCAATGGCTCGGTGGCGTCCGGCTTGTCGCTGTCCCAGTTCCACACCAGGTGACCGTCGCGCACGTCGAAGGCGCGGATTACGCCCGATGGCTCGTTGGTCGACTCGTTGTCGGTGACGTGACCGCCCATGATCACCAGATCACGGGTAATCGCCGCTGGCGAGGTGGAGTAGTAGCCACCGGCGGTGAACGGGCCGATGCCTTGGGTCAGGTCGACCACGCCGTTTTTGCCGAAGCCTTCGCAGATCTTGCCGGTGTCGGCGTTCAGTGCGATCAGGCGTGCATCGGCGGTTGGCAGGTACAGACGACGCGGGCAGGCCTGGGCAACGGCTTTGCCGGCTTCGGAGATAACGGCCGAGGCGGCGTTATCAGCTTTCGCGTAAGCGGCTTCGTCGTAGTACGACACGCCACGGCAGGTCATGTGGGCAAAGCCCTTGAAGCCCACCGGGCTCTTGATCTGCGGGTCGAAGCGCCACAGTTCCTTGCCGGTGTCCGGATCCAGCGCCAGCACTTTGCTGTGCGCGGTGCAGGCATAGAGCATGCCGTTGGCTTTGAGCGGGGTGTTTTCGTTGGTCAACTCGACCGGGTCATCTGCGGTTGGCAGGTCGCCGGTCTGGATGCGCCAGGCTTCTTGCAGCTTGCCGACGTTGGCCGGAGTGATCTGCTTGAGTGGCGAGTAGCGGTCACCGAACTCGGTGCGGCCATAGGCCTGCCAGTCGCCATCAGGCATTTGCGGTGCGGTGCTGGTCATGTCCGCGGTGTCGCGGCCCAATTCGCCAAAGGTTTCGCCCGGGTGGGTGAACAGGCTGGCCAGGGCAGTGACACCGGCAAGCACCACGGCCACGGTCAGGCCACCTGTGCCCATCGGCGCCGGGCCATTGAGCAGCAGCGGACGACGGAACCACGGCAGCAACATCACGATGCCGAGAACGAACCACAGCGCCAGACGCGGCACCAGTTGCCACCAGTCCAGACCGACTTCCCACAACGCCCAGACCGTGCTGGCGAACAGCACGATGGCGTACAGGCCCAGCGCTGCGCGACGACGCAGCAGCAACAGAATGCCGCTCAGCGCAATGCCGATACCGGCCAGCAGGTAGTACAGCGAGCCGCCGAGCATGCTCAGCTTGACTCCCCCGGCCAGCATGGCCAGGCCCATCAGTAGAAGCAGAATGCCGAGCAGGCTCGGTAACAGACGGCCCCGACTCGAAGCACTTTCGGTGCTCATAGTGTGATTCTCCGTGACGTTTATGTAGTCCCGCGCTGTAGTCACTCTAGATGACGATTGGGCGCAGGTATGGTTCAGATAAAACTTGTGTAGCTAACGAATTTCATAAATCCCCCTGTGGGAGCGGGCTTGCTCGCGAAAGCGGTGTATCAGAAGGCTGATGCATCGACTGACACGCCGCCTTCGCGAGCAGGCTCGCTCCCACATTGAGTATTTCGGTGTGCTTTAGAACGACGACTGGATCTTGATCCCCGCGATCAGTGCGTCATCGACCTGGTCCACACCGCCCGGATGGCGGATGTATTGCAGGTTCGGGCGCACGGTCAGCCAGTTGGCGACGTGCACGCCGTAATACAGTTCGGCGCTGTATTCGGTGTCCTGCGGTGGCAGGAAGGACGGGTCGTCGTAGTCGTAAACCGCCTGCGCCTGATTGCTCGCTTCGGCGTTTTTGCGAAAGGCCGGGTTGACGTGCACGCGGGCCAGGGCGAAACCGATGTCGTCTTTGGCGCGGGCATCGAACGGGCCTTTGTAGACGACGCCGGCCTGTACGTAGTTGTCGATCGCGTTGGTTTTCTTGTCGTGCATCGTCGCGTTGGCGAACACGCTCAAGCCGCGCGAGTGGTCGCTGGCGATGCTGGTGACTTGCTGCTGGGCACCGAACCACACGCCGTGTTTGCTCGACGCGCTGCGGTAGGCTTCACCGCTCAGCGCGGCAGGCTGGCCGTTCTGGTCTTTATAGACGTCAGAGGCCTTGGCGCTGCTGTAGTAGTAACCGGCACGGTATTCGCCCGGCAGGCCATTGAGCTTCGGCGTCCACACCAGCTCCACTGGCAGCACGGCGCCCTGGGTACCGCTGCCGCTGAGTTTGAAGCCGTTGCCGCGATCGAGGTTTGACGGGTTCTGCTCGTAGGCGCCGACCTGTGCGTACAACTCTGGGGTCAGGTGATATTTGACCCGCAGCGCCCATTGGCTGACCGGCCAGTTGTACCAGATGCCGCCGACCCAGTTGCCGACCTGCGAGCCGCAGAACGCCAGGTTCTGGAAGTCGCACGGGAAGCTGTTGAAGTCTTCGCCTTCACCGAAGCGGCCGACCTTGATGTCGAGCTTCTGGTCGAAGAATTTCTGCTGGTACCACATTTGCGTCAGGCGCGTGGTCTGGCCACGGCCCCAGACTTCCTGGGCCGAGGTGAAGCCGCCCACGCGTGGATCGTTGATCCGGTCGTTGCTGATGTTGTTGCCGCTGCGCTTGGTGATGGTCAGCTGAAACTCGGCGTCGTCCCAGCCAAGGATTTTTTGCAGGTCCAGGTGCGTGCCCAGACCGAACTGGTCGCTGTAACGCGCGGTGCGATCGTGGTCGTAGCCGCCGTGCAGGTTGCTGCCCATTTCGCCGGTGTAATCGAGTTTGAAGTCGTAGCCTTTTTCCGCGAGTTCGGTACGCGTGCCGTTCCAGTCACCGAGCATCCACGGTGAGTCGCTATCGAAGGCGGGGGCTGCCTGGGCGTAGGTGGCGAAGCCGAGCGCGGTGCAGCCGCCGAGCAGGCGCAGGGCTGAGATAGCGCTGTCTCTGGAGAAGGAAAAATCAGGCATGGGTCAGTCTTTTTTTGGTGTTTTACGGGGGTAAACCGAGCGCTTCAATTTGACGCAGGCAGTGAAGCGATTCAGCTGAAGGGCGGCAGGATAATGATCTGTAACAAAAAGACAAAGGGCTTTTGCAGACATGCAGCATTTCTGATTCGGTAACAGTGCGGCAAACGGGCGCATTGTGGCGATGGCTGCAGGCTGCGATCTTCTCGGGTTGGCCTACATTTGATGCAAGGCCTTCCACCTGACCGGCCCCTCGGCTAAGGTGCGCGGCTTGTGCATTTTCCCTCCGTCCAAAGGCCTGGCATGAACGACCACACTCCCGATCCGCTGCATGGCGTAACCCTCGAACAGATCCTCAATGCGCTGGTGGCGCATTACGAGTGGTCGGGGTTGGCCGAGCGCATCGATATCCGCTGCTTCAAGAGCGATCCGAGCATCAAGTCGAGCCTGACCTTCCTGCGCAAAACGCCGTGGGCGCGGGAGAAGGTCGAGCGCTTGTACGTGAAACTGATGCGCACCAAGCGACCGGTCTGAGATGGACGCCGTTGCGCGGCGACGCCTGATCACGCTCATCGCCACGCTCGGTTGGGCCGGGCTGAGTATCCAGCTGTACCTGATTTTCCTTGCGCGGCTGAGTGTCGACGCCAGCCTGCTGGGCGGGCTGGTGAGTTTCTTCAGTTACTTCACGGTGTTGACCAACACGCTGGTGGCAACGGTGCTGACCTGCGCGGTCACCCGGCGTGAATCCGCTGCGCAGCGCTGGTTTCTGCAACCGTGGGTCAGTAGCGGGGTGGCAGTTAGCATTGCTGTGGTGGGGCTGGCCTACAGCATTTTGCTGCGGCATTTGTGGCACCCGCAGGGCTGGCAGTTTGTCGCTGACGAACTGCTGCACGACGTGATGCCGCTGCTGTTTCTCGGCTATTGGTGGTTTTGCGTACCCAAAGGCACGTTGCGCCTTTGGCACCTGCCGCTGTGGCTGATCTATCCGCTCGTGTACTTCGTTTACGCCTTGCTGCGCGGGCATCTGCTTGGCGCCTACGCGTATCCGTTCATTGATGTGGCAATGCTCGGTTATACACAGGTGTTCATCAATGCCGGGGGGATATTGGTGGGGTTTGTGCTGATTGGTTTGCTGGTGATCGGGATCGACCGCTGGCAGTCAGGACGAAGTTAAAAGGTCAATGTGGGAGCGGGCTTGCTCGCGAAGGCGTCAGGTCAGTCAACATCATGGTTGAATGATCGACCGCATTCGCGAGCAAGCCCGCTCCCACAAGGGTAAATCACTCTTCTGCGGAACCTTCGGCGCGCCAGTAGCCGACGGCTTTGACGAACTGCTCATTGAGTCCATGCTCATCCAGCAGCACCCGACGGATCTGCCGCGAGACCTTGGTCTCGGTCGCTACCCACGCATACAGATTGCCCTTGGGCACCTGCAGCTCTTTGACCGTGGTCAGCAGGTTGTCCTTGCCCCCGTCGCGCAGGACCCAGATCACATTGACCTGCGCCTTACTTTCCAGCACTTGTTGCTCGGCACCGTTCTCCACTTCGATCACCACCAGCGCCTTGCGATTGGCCGCCAGACATTCGAGGCGGCGGGCGATGGCGGGTAGGGCGGTTTCGTCGCCGATCAGCAGATAGCTGTCGAAGATGTCCGGCACGATCATCGAACCGCGTGGCCCGCCGATGTGCAGGAATTGCCCAGGTCTGGCCTGTTCAGCCCAGGTCGAGGCAGGGCCGTCGCCGTGCAGGACGAAGTCGATGTCCAGCTCGAGTTTTTCCAGGTCGTAGCGGCGCGGGGTGTAGTCGCGCATTTCGGGCAGTGGGCCGTTGTCCTTGCCGGCGCCGAGCACCATGGTTTCCAGCGCCGCAGCCTGTTCGGGATTCTGCGGAAACAGCAGCTTGACGTGATCGTCGGTGCCCAGGCTGATGAACCCCGCCAGTTCCGGCCCGCCGAGGGTGATGCGGCGCATGCGCGGGGTCAGGTCGACCACGCGCAGGACTTCAAGTTTGCGGCGTTTGATTTCGTGCATCACGCGGTGAATGGTTTGGGTATCGACTGCAGTCATTCGGCTTTCTCCGGGGCAGATTGAACGGCAGGGCCGTCGACGATGGCTTTGGCGGTGTCGTTGAGCAGAGCGGCAACCCGCTGGATTTCTTCCGCGCTCCAGCGTCCGTGGTGCAATTGCAAGGCGTGGCGCAGGTTGTGCACCGCCTCGTGGATTTCCGGCGGCCGGTCATGGCCGCGCAACGAGCGTTTGCTGACGTCGATGCGCATGCGCACGCCGTCCAGCGCTACCGCTTGTTCGCTTAGGGACAAACGACCGGCGTCGGTCACGCTGTAGCGTTTTTTGCCGGCCTCGGCGTCGCCGCTGATCAAGTCGCTTTCTTCAAGGAAGGTCAGGGTCGGGTAGATCACGCCGGGGCTTGGGCTATAGGCGCCGTCGAACATGCCTTCGATCTGGCGGATCAGGTCATAGCCGTGGCACGGCTGCTCGGCGATCAGCGCCAGCAGCAACAATTTCAGATCACCGGGGGCGAAGACCCGTGGGCCGCGTCCACCGCGTTCGCGGCCGGGGCGTTTTTCGAAGCCGTCACGGCCGTCGCCGTGTTCGCGGTGATGATGGGGGGAATGATGGTCTCTCATTTTCCTGCTCTCTCGTCGTGTTTAGATACAACTTAAGATATATCTTTACGCGCTGACAAGGGTTCCTGACCAACGGCGCTCACCTGACCGATCGAATCTGCGGTCGAAAAAACCGGAAAATGATCAAGAAAACGCAGTATTAAATCCCCCGGCAAAGGCGCAAATTAGTGCAGATTCTCTAATATTCCGTTTCGCCCTTTGTTTCCGGGAAAGTGTGGTACATGTCTTACGGAAGTTGCTAACAAGTTGTGGCGCATGCAGTCATTCGGCTGGCGCGCTGTAGCCTGTTTCTTACAGTTGGACAGGAACTTTCCTGAATTTCGCGGTTTTTTCTTTCTCATCTAATGGCGTCCAGGCTACAAGGTCGCAGGACGTTGCCTGCTTACTTTGAAGATAAATTGGTTGAACATTCTTTGGCGTTGAAAGTTAACGGTGAGCACTGACTGCTCGTGACTGTTCAGTTCGCCTTGACTGCTCGACGACTCAACTAATTTATATAAGACAGGTATTCAATGATGCTCAAGAAACTCGCCTTTGCCGCCCCTCTGACTGTCCTGGCCATGAGCGCCTCGATGGCGTTTGCCGCCACTGAAGCCAAGCACTCCATCAGTCTCGTGGCGCACGTGCCGGCTGACGACTTCTATGCGGTGCCGGTGGATGCCGATCTGGTCAACAAGGATCAGGACATGAGCTACAACCCGGCCACCAATTCGATGCGCGAAGTCAACGGGCACTTCGACGTGCTGCACACGGCCGGCAAGGTTCATGCACGTCTGGAAGGGGTGCCGAAGCTGATTGGCGGCAGCAACACCATCGATCTGAAAGTCGAACTCAACGGCAAGACGCTGACCACCACCTCGCAGGAAGTAGTGGGTGATACCGAGTCCAATACGCGTTATCGCGCGCCCTTCAAGATCAGCGCTACCGGTGCCAAACCGGCCGCTGGCGACTACACCGGTGTGGTCATGCTGGTCGTCGAACCTTCGGTTTGATTCATAACGGCAATACCTGACGTTACTTGTCCAGTAACGTAACCGGCCGGCAACTTTGAAGTTGCCCGGCCGGGCTTTTACTTCCGGTAATCAGAGTATTAATCCATGTATCTGATGACGCCCATCGCGGCTGCGCTTGCGTTGCTTTTGAGCAGCAGCGTACTGGCGGCGCCGCCTCCAGTCGATAATACCCCGCGAAGTTTGCTGGCTCAGGCGAAAGGTCTTCCGGCAGACTTTGAAGAGCATTTCTTTGATGTGCCTTTGGCGGTTCGTGTCGAACTTGATCAACAACCGCTGGGCGAGGCAATGATTATATTGTCGCGCGATGATCGCATTACCTTGCTCGACTTCACCGACACCAGTGACAGTCGTATCAGTGCCGCCGAGCGTGAAACCTGGGCCAGTCTCCTCAAATCCGGCGTAGCGCTTGGCAACTGCAGCGGGCAATGCCCCGAGCAACTGCTGGCGGTGCATTACAACCTGGAAAATTCACTGCTCTCGATCGCCACCGAAAACGCCGAGCGCGATCTGCAGACGCAACGCTTCCACGAGCAGCCCGAGGGTGGCAGCAGCGGTCTGATGCTGCGTAATCAGTTGAACCTCAATGGCGGCCAGAATCAGGATCTGGGCGGACGTTTCGGTCTGGAAGCCAGTGCCAGTCTCGGCAACTGGAGCCAGGCCTTCAATATGCAACTGGCGCGCCTCGGCGGGCCGGACACCAAGACCTATCATGCGGTACACGAGCTCTACACCCAGCGCGAACTGCAGGGCAGTTTTTTCCGCCTGGGCTATTTCACCCCCAATTCCGAAGGCCTGACCCGCCAACCCCGGTCGTTCGGCACCAGCCCGGACACGGCGGTGGGCATGATGTATGGCAGCTCCGACAGCCTGGCGGTCGACAGCCCGCGGCCCAGCGTCTACCCGATTTTCGTCACGGCCAATCGCCAGGCGTCGGTGGAGATCTATCGCGATGGCCTGCTGATCAACACGCAAGCCGTGCCGGCCGGTTTACAGACGCTGGATACCCGGCCCTTGCCCGGTGGCATCTACGAAGTCGAAGTGCGCCTGATCGAGGATGGCCAGACCACCGCGACCACACAGGAGCTGGTCTACAAACCGGTGAACTGGCAAAACCTCGACCAGCGCTGGCGCTATAACGTGTTCGCCGGGCAGGAAAGCAAACTGCTGAGCAATTGGGAGGAACAGCAAAGCGGTGATCTCACCGCCGGCGCCGCCCTCAACTACCTGCTGCACCCGCGGGTGATCCTCGGCCTGTCGGCACGTCAGGTACGCGACACCTTGCAGTACGGCACTTCGATCGACTGGAGCCTGGCCGACAGCATCAGCCTCTTCGCCAATCTCTATCAGACCGAAGACCACGGCACCGGCGCCGATGTGCAAGGCCTGTACAACTACGGCGCCGGCAGCCTGGTGGTCAGCCACAACCGCAGTTGGCTCGACACCCGCAACAGTTACGACACGCTGCCCGACGGCACCCGGGTGCGGCAGCGCAATGTGTTCACCGGCGAAACCAGTAACTCGTCGCTGGCGCTCAACCACCGTATCAGCCGCAAGGATTCGCTGAGTGCGCGGGTCTCGCACAGCACAGGCAACGTCGAAGGCGTGGGCATGGACCTGGGCTGGACGCAGCGCACCGAGCTGTTTGGCAGCGATGCCAACTGGCGGCTGTCGCTGTTCGACCGGCCGGGCAGCTACAGCAGTGGCGAGGCGCGTAATCGCGGGATCGACCTGAGCATCAACATGGCGCTGGGCGGGCCGGGGCAGCAGATTTCCGGCAGCATCGGCAGCCGCACCGCCCGCGATGGCGGGCGCGACAACAATGGCTCGATCGGCTATCGCAAAGATCTGCAGAATCACATTCTGCAAAGCGTTTCGGTCACGGCGCTAACCGACACCTACGGCGTCGGTCTTTCGAGCCTGGCCAACTTCCGTACCGACTGGGTCAATGGCGACGGCTTCGTGCAGCGCTCGTCCTACAACGGCAACTTCACCGGTGGCGTGAACCTCGACAGCAGTGTGATCGTCGGCGGTCAGCAACTGGTCATGACCAGCCAGCATCAGGGCCGTGGCGCCGGAATGATCGTCGATGTCGAGTCGGATATCGCCGACATCACCCTGCGCGCCGACGACCTCAGCGGCGGCAGTTCAGCGCTACGGCCGGGGCGCAATTTCATCCCGCTCACGGCGTACCGCAACAGCTCGGTGGGCTTTGATTTCGAAGGCAATCACGTTCCGGCCGCCAACATCGAACCGTCTCGCGCCCGCTATCACCTGAACAAGGGCGGCGTGGAGTACCGCAAGGTGCGGGTGATGAAAACCGTCACCGTACTCGGACGCCTGCTCGACCCCCAGGGCCAGCCGCTCAAAGGCCATCACGTGATCAATCACGCCAGCCGCGGGGTCAGCGAAGTCGACGGGTTTTTCTCGATGGAAATGCACGCCGGCTCACCGACCCTCGAAGTGCGCTACGCCGATCAACTGCTGTGCCAGTTCCGGCTCGACCCCGACCAACACCGTAGCGAAAACAACGTGCTGATGATCGGCGATTTGCGCTGCTCGCCGGACACGTTGGCCGACGTCACCCAAAAGGCCCACACCGCGGGTTGATGCGGCCTGCTTCAGGAGATTTGCAGACATGAACGTCTCACCCTTGGCTACATACCTGCGTCGCGGGCTGGCCGCTGTTGTGCTGGTTGCCGGCACGGTATCTGCGGCTCACGCCGAACAGGTGTCGATCACCGCCGAGTTCAAGCCGGACTCGTCTTATCCGCACCGCAACAAGTTCCAGAACACCACGCCTTCCAGTGGTTACTGCACCTACGATCCGGCGCAGTGCGAGCAGCACGAAATATTCAGCTTGCAGGTGCCGATTCAGTTCAACGCTCGTGCGCCGATTGCGGCGAATCACCCTTCGCCGCGGCAAGGGGCAACGTTTCAGGTACCCGTGCAGTGGCGTGAACTGACGGTCTATCACGAGACCACCCGCGAGCCAAAAATCGTCAAGGTGCGGATCGTCGGTATCGGTTCGCGCTATGTGACCGAGAATGTGATGAAACTGGTGGAGGGCGCCGAAGACGATCGCAGCGCCCACAACCTGTTGTGGGGCTTGAGTTGGGTCTATGCACCCGAACCCTGTCAGTACAGCGGTGTGGGTTGGTACTCCCCCGATTCATACTCGTTTTTCTGGAAAACGCCAGCGGCCGCTGCCTGCACCAAACAGGCGAAGTTTGATGTGCCGTGGTTGCGTCTTGAGCACCTCGATTTTGCCTATGAACTGGTCACCCCCGACCCGCTGGGCATGTCGTCGGGTGACTACAGCGGTTCGCTGACCTACCGCGTCGGGCCGAATGCGGATTTCGATTTTGGCGATGTGATGTTGCCGTCGAGTTCGTCTCTGACCTTGAATTTCAATCTGAATGTGCAGCACACCCTCAAGGTTGAAATTCCTCCCGGTGGTGAAAAGATCCGCATGGTCCCCGTCGGTGGCTGGCAGAGCTGGCTGCAGGCCGGACGGCGGCCGGTCGGGCTGTTCCGCGACCAGACCTTCAACATCTCGGCGTCATCGCGTTTCAAGATGTCGATAGGCTGCGGCCCAGGATTGAATGGTGAATGCGCGTTGGAGGACCGTGAAGCTAACCGTCGAGTGGAGCTGTTCGTCAGCGTCAGCCTGCCCAACGGGATAACTGACCTTGCCGGCCAGCCTGTGAGGCGCTTGCGACTGAGGCCAGGACCAGGGAATGAGCAGTATTTCAAACCGGGTTTCTACGTGGATCGAACGCCGGGAACCCTGCACTTCGAAGTTCCGCCATATTCGATGGCCGGGATGCTGCAACCCGGTGCGGGAGGCTCGTATTCCGGCATCGTCATTGTGATCTGGGACTCGGATATCTGATGGGCTGCGTATCGATGAGTCGAGTCGGCATTGTGTTCAACGACCAAGGAATCAAGGTGATGAAGCGTCTGGTGTTAGCAATGGTTTTGAGCGGGCTGCCCTTTGCCCTGCAGGCCGGCCCGCAAATCAATGTCGGGACGGTCTACGACTATCTCGACGGCGACAAGAGCACGTACCTCAAGCGGGTGTTCAACAGCGGCGACAGCACTGCATTCGTCAAGGTCAACATCCTCGAAATCCTCTACGACGCCGACGGCACCTCGCGGGAAATCGAGGTCAGGAGCCAGGCCGACATGAGCAGTCGTGACGGCCTGATGGCCAGCCCCGCGCGACTGATCGTGCCGGCCAACGGCATGCAGGGCACGCGTCTGTTGATGATGGGCGAGCGTGACCGGGAGCGCTATTTTCGCGTGCGGTTCATCCCCGTTGTCCCGGAAAAGGAAGACGAATTCGCCGTGTCCGCCGAGGAGCGTGAGCAATACAAAACCACCTTGTCGGCCGGGGTCAACGTCATGACCGGTTTCGGTACGGTGTTCTTTGTGCGCCCGAAAGACAGCCGTTTCGACAGCGTGATCGAAGAGACCCCGGCGACGTATCGAGTGCGCAATAACGGCAACACCGTGGTGCTGATCGACGAGTTTCGCAATTGTGCGCTGAAAGACGAAACCGCCTGCCAGCCAACCACCAAACACCACATCCGCGCAGGCAACAGTTTCGAGTTCGACAAGCAGGCCGGACGTGAATACCGCTTCAATCTGGTGGAAGGCGAGAGCAAGAAGTCCCTGCGCGTAGCCGGCCAATCCTCAGGGGGGGCCTGAAATGATCAAGCCATCGTTGGTGATCCTGTGCGCGGGCGTTCTGACCCTGTTCAGTGCAGAATCGTTTGCGGCACGCGAAGAGCACCGGTTCGAGGTGTCGGTGGATATTCCGACGCTGGGTTTTTATGTGATACCGGCCGAAACGGACTGGATTCATCGTGCGCAGATTCTGCCGTGGAATATCAGCACCAAGAGCCTCGGCGGAGTGCGCAAACACTTCGACCTCAGGCACGACACCAGTGCCATCGAGGCCCGCCTGGAGAACGTAGCGTTTCTGTCCAATGGTCGCGAGGAGCAGAACATTTATCTGCGCGTCAGCTTCGCCGATACCGTGCTGACTCACGAGACGCCGCGTCAGGTGGTTTCTGCGGAGCAGGCCAGGGCCGGCGGGCGTTATGCGCTGGAGATCCAGCCGATCACGCCCGCCGGCGGCTACAAGCCGGGGAATTACTATGGCAACGTGCACCTGATCTTTAATGCGGCGGCGCCCTGAGGTTGCCCGGCCTGCCCGATGTGCAACGGGCAGACCGGCGCGCCGTCATCAAAGCCCGGCGCGGGTCAGGGCTTCACGGGTCAGGCGACGCGCGAGCTCTTTTTCGTCATCCGCCAGATCGACCAGCAGCCGCTCGAACAGCGCGTCGCTGATCGGTTCTTCATTGAACACCACGGTTGCCGGCGCCGGCAGATCGTTCATCAACGTCTTGAGCTGTTCGCGCAAGGCTGCGCGTTCCTCGGCCACGGTCGATTGCACCCACCGGCGCTGGATCTCGCGCAGCGATTCAAGGGCTCCGTAGCGGTGCTGGAACAGACGCTTGTTGCTTTCCAGGCGCACGGGATAGCGCTCGCTCAGGTACTCTTTCCAGAAGTCGAGCTCAAGCATCTTGTTGACCAGGCCATCGCCTTCACCCAGCGCCAGTACCGTGTCGCAGGCCTGATCGATCATCGCGTCAGTGACGCCGGACACCGCCCGGTACAGCATGCCCTCGGACTGCCAGGGCAAGCCGAGACGTTTGGCCAGGCCGGTCTGGTAGGCCAGATAAACCTCCACGTCGTCGGGATTGCCACCACGGCTGGCGACATCGGCCCGGGCGATTTCGTTGACCTGCTCCAGGCGCGCCGCGCCTTTGGCCAGCGTCACCAGCTTCAGTTCCAGTTCCTTCGGCTCGACCGAATAGGCATGCGCCTCGTAGGCCAGTACGTTCACCCCCATGTGGTTGAACAGCTGCGTACCGGCATCGGCGCAGTCCACCGGCGCCACCACCATGGTGAACAGTTTTTCGCGCAAGCGACTGTCGACGTGCACGGCGTCGAGCATGCGCCAGACGCGTTGCATCAACTGCTCGCGCGCCGTTCCGCCAGCACGGAAATCGGCAAACTCACGCACGCTGAGCAACGTCGCCATGAACGGTGCGGCCATGGGATCTTCCACCAGCTCTGTCCACGGTGTTTCGCGATCAATGCCCCAGCCCGGCACGTCGGACCAGTAGTCGGCGCCATAGTTGGAGATGATCGAGGTGCCCGGGATGGCGACCGGCATGATCGGCTCCGGTGGCAGTGCCATCGAACGGCGACTGTCCTGGTAGCGCAACTGGTTGAGATCAGACAGGGCCGCGACGTCCAGACGCGTGCGCGCCACCAGCCATTGCCCATCGGAACCGCTCGGCACGTCGGGGATTACCGTCAGCGGGTTGCCGCGCAGATCGAGCAGCAGACCGCGTGGCCGTGGCTTGGCCAGAATGCCGTCCGGCCAGGTGGTCAGGCCGGTGTTCTTCAGCGCCACCACTTTGAGGCGCGGCATGCGTGACAGATCAGGCGACAGCCCCAGCGGGTTGTCGTCCATTCTCAGCACTTCGAGGTAGGTCAGGCTGCCCAGCCGTTCGACGGCGGCGCGGTCCAGCACAATGTGGTTGTTGTTCAGGCGCAGACGTTCGAGGCGGCGCATCGTGGTTCCGATGCGGTCCGGCAAGCGCGTCAGCTCGCAGTATTTGGCGCTCAGCTCGACCACGTTCGGAAAGTCTTTGAGCAGGCCGTTGGCGTCGGGGGAAAAACGCGCGTTGTCGAGATTGAGCAGCGTGACCTTGTCGAGAAACTTCTTCAGCGGCGGACGTTTCGCCCACCAGGTTTCCAGATTCGTGGAGAGCAGTTCCCGCGACAGATCCAGCGCATAGGCGGACGGATCGGCGCGGTTGCCCAGGTGCGCGTTCTTGCGTTCGAAGCAGTCCAGCAGACTTTCGTAGATATGCAGCCCGCCACCGTCACGGAACCCCTGACTGCCCGGCCCCCAGGTCTGCGGTTGCTGATAGCGCCAGCGATGGACGATGACCCGCAGTTCATCGAGTTCATCTTCATGTGCCTCGATGGCCTTGAGCGGCTCGCCGCGTTCGGTCAGGGCATTGGCAAACGCTTCGACCTCGCTCGGGCTGAAATGCGGATGCAGATCCTGGATGCGTTGCTCCAGCGTGGCGGCATTGCGGCTCAGGCCCGGGCCGCGCACCAGAAACAGGGTGTTGTATTCAGCGATCGGGCGGATCGGCGGACTGGCGAGTAGCGTGCGCCGCTCGCTGGGGGCCTGGGTTCTGGCGATGATCCACTGCTTGAACGGTTCGATGTCGTCGGTTCGATACCCCAGGGCACTGCGGCCATCGTGATTGATCGCCTGCAGGATTGCCTCGTACAGGCCACTGGCAGGGTGGATCGGCAGGTCCGCGCCATCGCGCACTTGATAGCGATCGGCAGCGACCCGCACCAGCACCCGGACGCGCTCGGCGACCGCGGCACCGGCTTCGCAACGCAACTCGCCATCGAACGTGCCTTCACGGATTTCAATCCGCAGCGCCCCGAAGGTATCGCTGTAATGCCGCAGCGCGCCGAGGATCAGCCGTTCGCTGTCGATATTGCTCAGGGCTTCCTGCTGCAGACCCTGGGCGGCGCGCACGGACTGCAATTCAAACTGCACCTCGCGGGCGGTCGTGCGCAAACGCAAGGGCAAACGACGTTGCGCCGTGGCTTGCTGCTGTTCCAGCGGCCGGGCATGAGACACCACCCGTTCGGCGAGAACCGGCGTCAACTGTGGACAATCCACCAGCACCTGGCTGGCCGCCGGCGACAGTGGCGCGTCGGGCTGCACCGGACGCGCCGGGCCGAGTCGATCCAGCGTATCGCTGAGCAATGGCGGCGGCGGGGTGTTGTCGACGTGCATGCGGCGCAGCATGTCCTCGTCGGTGCCGGTCAGCAGGCGCATGTGCTCCAGTTGCGCGTCGCTGAAACCATCGGTGCGATGGCCGATGCGTCGCATCAGTTTTGGTCCGTTCCACAGACGCGGGTTTTCCGTTTCACAGACCCAGGCCCCGTCGGCGTTGTGCGCAAGCGTCGGTGCGTAGGCCCGGGGACGTCGCGGATGGCGCAGGCGGTGTTTCCCGGAAGCCGGATCCTTGGTCACCTCGAACAGGTGTTGATCCAGGCGCAACAGGTGTTTGTCCCCCAGCGTATGAACGCCGTGCGCATCGGGGCGGGCCGGGCTCGGCAGGGTCTGTTCCGGCAGGCGATAGGGCGCCAGATCCGGATTCCACAGGCGGGTCTGGCCATCGGCCAACTGCACCGGTTTCAGGCCTTCGACAAACGACGACAGCTTGACCCGTGCGACACGTCCCAGGCTGGCGCCAGCGGCGAAGGCGCCGAGCTGGACGATGCTTTGCAGCACGCCAATGGCTTGCTCACCCGCTTCGGCCAAATGCCCTTCGGCCATGTCGACGATGCCTTCAAAGACGCCGTCGAGCAGTTGATACGTGGTGTAGGCCAGCATCAATTCGCCGAGCCCCGGCACCAGCGGGGTCACCACCAGCAGCGCCACGTTGAAAATATCCGAGAGGATTTTCCCTAGGTTGTCCCACCAGGCCCAACGGGCCATGCGGTCGGCATACTCGGTGGAAATGGCGATCTCCCGGGCGTCATTGAAAATCTTGTTGAGCTTCTGCTGATGGAAGTAAGCCCAGAGACTGCCGGTGTAACGGGTATCGCGGTCGTCCTGGATTTTCGTCAGGCGAAAGCGCAGGTCGGGATGATCCACAGGTGTTTCGCGCCAACTGGGCAGGTTGGTTCCCGGCGGTACGGCGTGCCATTTCACGGTGCTCAGGCGGGCGTTCAACCCTGCAAAAAAATGCCCGCGCTGCTGATGGTTGACGAACTGGCTGAAAAACCGCTGATAGCTGCCGGCGGAGTCGCGGTCGCGCAGTTGCCGCGTCAGTTCCGCCATGAAGTCCAGCGCCGAGGGGTATTGTTTGAGCGGGTGTTCCGGGTCATGGGGCACATAGGCAATCACCGGAACCGGGGCATTGGCGGTGTCCACGTCAGGGGCGATGAGGGTGATACCGGTCAGCGCCGTATCCATCATGGCGAGGTTGTAGTAGTTGATGGCACGCCCGCGCCAGCGCAGGTTGCGCCGGTCATCGAGCATGCCCTGAATGACCTCGTAGGCGTCGCGGTCAATGTCCTTTTTTGCCAGAGCCAACTGGGCACAGACGCTCAATGTACTTTTTTGACTGAAGATGACCCGGTACTGCAAAACCTGGCGGGCCACACGGTTGCCCGAGCGCAGAAAATCATTGAGATGCTGCTCGTATCGGGCGCCGATATTCAGCTCGCGGCACAGTGACTTGAACTGCTCGATACTCACTTTGTGCTTGAGCGGCCTGACCGTGAAGTGGCCGTTGGCATCGGGGCGGGTAATGAACTCCGAGGCCGGGCTGAACGCTTCATCGCGGGAGAAATTATGCAATGCAGCGTCTAACAGCGAGACGGTCCGGCTGGTGGTTGCACCGGCAAAGTCATGGGCCCACCACGCGCTGTTGACGGGGGCGTACAGGCGCAGCCAGGTGTTCTCGACGTCGTCTTCGACACCGAAGCGCTGTTGCAGCGCCTGCTGTAATAACGGCCTGGCGAAGGCGTAGACGTCTTGCAGACTGCTCAAGGCCTTGTCCACGTCGTTTTGTGCTTTCCAGGCATTTTGCATCTGCTGTTGCAGACGCCGATGTTCGGCGTCCGATACCTCTTGATACCAGGCCGGCAGTTTCAGTCGGTGCAGCTGCAATTCATTGACCCGCTTTGCTGAGCTTGCGCGCAGCCAGGCCGGGATGGCTTTTTCGATCGTCTGATAATGAACACTGACATCCGGTGAGACGAAGTGCGCCGTGCGTGGCGGTTGCCCCTGCGGGGAAAGGGTGGGCATTGCTGGATCGTCCTTGATCAAAAATGGAACGATCAGCCTAGGCAAGGACAGTGGGTGAAAAAAGCGCAAATACCCGGTTGAAAGCGCCGGGGTTACGCGCGGAGGCTTCGAAAAACACGGAGTGAAAAATACACAGTTACCACCACGCCACGCTGCTTTCGTGGCTTAGCGGGCGGCGGTGACCTCCGGCGCCTGGCACATCGTGTGTGTGCCCGGTTGCAGGTACGGCGAAAGGATCGGCGCCATGCCCTTGAGCACTTGCACCGGCAGCGCCGAGGTGAACTTGAAGTTCTCCGCCGAGCGCCCAGGGACGAACGCGGTGAGCGTGCCGAAGTGGTTGTTGCCGATATAGAACACGAAGGTCGCGGTACGATTGATCGACTTCGAACTGAGGATCCGCCCGCCGGAGCCGATGGCTTCGATGCGGTTGTCGCCGGTGCCGGTCTTGCCGCCCATCACCAGCGGGGTGCCGTCGGCGGTTTTGAAACTGCCGGACACCCGTTTCGCCGTACCCGAGTCCACCACTTGCGACAACGCTTCGCGCATCGCTGTGGCGACCTCCGATGGCATCACCCGTTTGCCCACATGCGGGTCGTTGGTCAGACGCGTTTCATACGGGGTGTCTGCAGCAAAGTGCAGGCTGTCGATGCGTAGGGTCGGCATGCGCACGCCGTCGTTGAGGATGGTGCCGATCAGCTCCGCCAGTGCGGCAGGGCGGTCGCCGGAGCTGCCGATGGCGGTGGCCAGCGACGGCACCAGATGGTCGAACGGATAGCCGACTTTCTGCCAGCGCTGGTGAATCTCCAGGAACGCTTCGATCTCGAGCATGGTGCGGATGCGGCTGTCGCGGGCGCCCTTGTGCTTGCTCTTGAACAGCCAGCTATAGACTTCCTGACGCTCGAACTGGCTGGCCTTGACCACCTGGCTGAAGGTGGCGTCCGGGTTGTGCAGCAGATAGCCCATCAACCACAGGTCCAGCGGGTGGACCTTGGCGATGAAGCCCTGATCCGGCAGATCGTAGGTGCCCGGGCCGTAGGCGTCGTACAACCGGATCAGGCGATCGTCGGTGAGTTTCTCGGTGAGCTTGGCGCCTTTGAGGTGGGCGCGCACGAAGCTGTTGAAGTCTTCCTGACTGGCATTGGGCAGCAGATAACGATGCACCGCGGCCATGCGGATCGGGGTCGGGCGCATGCTGTCGAGGAAGGTGTCGAGGCGCGCCTGGGTGTCCTTGTTCTTGTACTTCTTCCAGAACTTGAGCAGGAACGAGGTGCCTTCGCGGTCAGCGAAATTGGCCAGGTATTCCTGACGTCGCGGATCGCGGTCGTCTTTGAGCAGTTCGGCGCTGCTGTTGGGGCCGGAGTAGGTGACGTAGCGCACCACGTCGCGCATCAGGCGAATGAATGGCAGGTTGATCGACTCGCGCAGCGCATCGCGCAGGGTCGGCAGGCGGCCGTTGTCTTCCTTGCGAAAGTTGTGGAACACATGCAGGCCGCCACCGGTGAAAAACGCCTCGCCGGGGCTGGCCGAATATTTGCGGTCGAGCGCGGCGCCGAGCATTTTCGACAGATCGTGATCCTTGTTCTGGATCAGGTAATCGATCACCCACTGGCTGAGGCGGTCCTGATCCGGCACTTCGACTTTCTTCAGTTCCGGCACGCTCATGGCGCCGTACTTGTCGTGCAGTTCGGAGATGATCTGCAGGTAGGTCGTCAGCACGCGCATCTTCGCCGTTGAGCCGAGCTCCAGCTTGCTGCCCTCGTTGATGTCGAACGGCTGGTCGGTGCTGTCGGTCTGCACGCGCACCCGCGAGCCGTCCGGGGTCAGTTCGAACAGGGTGAAGCTGTAGCGCACCTGGGTGGTGCTGGTGGGGGTGAGCAGGCGTTCGCCAATCAGGCCGGCCTGCCCGGCAAACGTGGGGTCGGCGAGTTTTTTCAGGTAATCGGTGGCCTGGGTCTGCAACTCGCCCTGCAAGGTGCTGGTGGCTGAGAGGTCGAGGCGATCAAGGTCGTACAGCGGACGGTTGAGCATACTCGCCAGACGGCTGCGGGCGACGCTGATGCCCTTGTTGGTTTCGATCGGCTGAAGGGTCGGCTGGGTCTGCCAGTCGCGGTATGTGACCTTGCTCGCCAGCGCGGCATCGGCCAGCGCGCTGTCGATCACGCCGCCCTGTTTGAGCAGGCGCAAGTGGCTGTCGGTGAGGTCGGCGAGTTCTTCGCGGCCTTTGGTCAGGTAATGCGAAGGGCGGCGCTGGGCGATCATCAGCGAGAGCATTTCGCGCAGGGCCAGGCCTTTGTCGGCCATGGTTTTCGCATCGGTGGCCGGGCTGTTCAGCTGTGCATTGGCCTGGTTGAAATCGCTGCCGTACCAGACCCGCAAACCTTCGGCCATGCCGTGTACTTCACCGTGCCCCGGCACAGCGGAAAGCGGCACGCTGTTGAGGTAGTCGCGGATAATGTTCTGCCGCGCGCCGAGGGTTTCCGGGCCGGGCTGATAGGCACGCACGCTGGCGGAAATCATCTGACGGATCTTCTCGGCGCCGGACACCGTCAGGCCATCGGGCGAGTGCCGGTACTTCTCCAGTTGCGTCGCCAGGGTGCTGCCGCCCGCCGATTGCCCCGGCAGGTGCAGCAGTTTCGCCACCTGCGACCACGCGGCCATGCCGAAGCGCGGCCAGTCCACCGCCGGGTTGGCCAACGGTTGCTTGGGGTCGAGCAGAAAGCGGTTTTCGATGAACAGCAGACTGCTGACCACCACCGGCGGAATCGCCGCAAAACTCGAATACAGCTGCTGCGGATACTTGTACTGATACAACGGCGCAGCGCGGCAATCGGTGATCGACAGCCCGGCCTGGATCTTTTCCGAATAGGGCACGAACAGGCCCTTGTCGGTGTAGCTCAACAGCGCGGGTGAAAATCGCGTCTGCTCGGTGATCACGTAATTGCGCTTGAGCAGGCGTGGCAGGAATTCATCGAGAGAGCTGTAGCCCAGACGCAGATCGAACGGCCCGTTGCCCGGATAGCGGATCGCTTCGCTGGGGCCGGGCTCCAGCTGATATTTGAGCGAGGCGGCGTACTGGCTCAGCTCCCGGGACTGGAAACGCGAGGTACGCATCTCCTTGCTCGCGGCCAGACCCACCACGATGGCGATAATCAGCAGCAATAACCAGAACGCCTTCCAGCCATGCCGGCTGCGGCGTTTTTTGGGGGGGACAGGCGCTTCATCCACACGTTCAGTCGGAACCACGGCTTTACTCGAATCGGTTTGCCACAAAGCGCCCATAGTCGATTGATCCATTCACGCAGATTGATCGGACTTGACTGAAGCTTAGACGGTGGTTGGTGATGGGGAAAAAAAAGTGCGGGGAAGCCATCTGAACAAAACTGAAGTCGCTGGCTGTGGAGGTTATCTGTGGCGAGGGGATTTATCCCCGATGGGGCGCGAAGCGGCCCTTGAACAAGGGGCTACGCATTTTAATAGCTGGGCCTGCTGCGCAGTCCATCGGGGATAAATCCCCTCGCCACAGATAAATCCCCTCACCACATTCAAATCTCCTGACCACAGATGAATTGACATGATTTAGTTTCAGTAATGGGCCTAGAGCCAGCAGGCGTCCCAAAGCGGGTAGTCGCCAATCCGCTCCACCAATCCCGCCCGTAGCGGATTGGCGATGATGTAACGGGCGAACGGTTTCAAGTCTTCGCCATCACGGATGGCGCGGTCGTGATAGCCGGTTTGCCACAATCGACCGCGACGACCGGTTTTCCTGTTAACGGCTTGGGTGCAGCGCGCCTTTACCGCGCCAACGATTTTGCCAAGATTGTCGCTTTTCAACTGCATCAACCAATGAAAGTGATCAGGCATGACCACCCAGGCGATGGACTCTACTAAGCCTTGTTCATGGGCGTGGCGAAACTCTGCAACCAATAAACGGCCTGTGCGCCAGTCGGAAAATACGGGGTGGCGGTCATACACCACTGAAGTGACGAAATAGGCTCGGTCTGTTTCGGAATGTCGTCCTAAACGAAGACGGTAGGAATTTGGTTTGACTGGCATGTTCGCTCCCTGCGTTCAGTCATCAAGGCCTGAAGGCTAGTGGCGGATTACTTGAGCCGGGTCTGTAAATGCCGTAGGAATTTTCGTTTTTCAGGCGGGGCGGGGAATATTGACGTCACGTGTGGCGAGGGGATTTATCCCCGATGGGGCGCGAAGCGGCCCTGACCAAGGGTGATCACATTTTAAGAGCTTGGGCCTGCTGCGCAGTCCATCGGGGATAAATCCCCTCACCACAGAAAGCTTTCAACGCAATAGGCCATATGAACTGAGGAGTACCGGTTTAGAGCTGTTTAATCTTCAAGACCACCAAAGCAGGGCCATGACGGTGCACCATCATCGTGCAATACTCGCCGGGATTTTTGTGGTGAATATTCCTACGCATATCAGGTAATATCTCTCCGCAAAGCGGCTTTTTGCCGAGACTTCTAGCTGAATGCTGTCACTTATAGAGTGAAAAGCCCTGTGACAAGCTTTCTATACTGCACGCCCCGCTGATCTTGCAGGCAGGGTCCTGCATGACGTGTCTGCCCACGAAGCAGGCGCGGTGTCGGGAAGCTGAGGCCTATCGGTCGAGGCTTCGACACACGGTGGTCATATCCAATAACAAGACGAGGTTGTATCCCTATGCCAGTCGGCAATCACCTGCCCCATGGCGAGACCGCTCACGGCGGCCCGCTTAAACGCGAACTCGGCGAACGGCATATTCGCCTGATGGCACTCGGTGCCTGTATCGGCGTCGGCCTGTTTCTCGGCTCGGCCAAGGCCATTGAAATGGCCGGCCCGGCGATCATGCTGTCGTACATTCTCGGCGGTCTGGCGATCCTGGTGATCATGCGCGCCCTCGGTGAAATGGCCGTACACAACCCGGTGGCCGGCTCGTTCAGCCGCTACGCCCAGGACTACCTCGGCCCGCTGGCGGGCTTTCTCACTGGCTGGAACTACTGGTTCCTGTGGCTGGTGACCTGCGTCGCGGAAATCACCGCCGTCGCCGTGTACATGGGCATCTGGTTCCCCGATGTACCGCGCTGGATCTGGGCCCTCGCAGCGCTGATCAGCATGGGCTCGATCAACCTCATCGCGGTAAAAGCCTTCGGTGAATTCGAGTTCTGGTTCGCCCTGATCAAGATCGTCACCATCATCGCCATGGTCATCGGCGGCGTCGGCATCATTGCTTTCGGTTTCGGCAACGACGGCGTGGCGCTGGGGATTTCCAACCTGTGGGCCCACGGCGGCTTCATGCCCAACGGCGTGACCGGTGTGCTGATGTCCCTGCAAATGGTCATGTTCGCCTACCTCGGTGTTGAGATGATCGGCCTGACCGCCGGTGAAGCGAAGAACCCGCAGAAGACCATTCCCGATGCAATCGGCTCGGTGTTCTGGCGCATTCTGCTGTTCTACGTCGGCGCGCTGTTCGTGATCCTGTCGATCTACCCGTGGAACGAAATCGGCACCCAGGGCAGCCCGTTCGTGATGACCTTCGAGCGTCTGGGCATCAAGACCGCCGCCGGCATTATCAACTTCGTGGTGATTACTGCGGCGCTGTCGTCGTGCAACGGTGGCATCTTCAGCACCGGGCGCATGCTCTACAGTCTGGCGCAGAACGGCCAGGCTCCGGCCGGGTTCGCCAAGACCTCCAATGGCGTGCCACGCCGCGCGCTGCTGTTGTCGATTTTCGCGCTGCTGATCGGCGTGCTGCTCAACTACCTGGTGCCGGAGAAAGTCTTCGTCTGGGTGACGTCGATTGCGACCTTCGGCGCGATCTGGACCTGGGTGATGATCCTGCTGGCGCAACTGAAATTCCGCAAAGGCCTGAGCGCCAGCGAACGTGCCGGCCTGAAATACAAGATGTGGTTGTACCCGGTCAGCTCGTACTTCGCGCTGGCGTTTCTGGTGTTGGTGGTCGGCCTGATGGCGTACTTCCCGGACACCCGCGTGGCGCTATATGTGGGGCCGGTGTTCCTGGTGCTGCTGACCGTGTTGTTCTACGTGTTCAAGCTGCAACCGACCGGTGAAACGCAGGGTGCGGTGCGTTCGGTTTCGTAAGTCGACAGTACGGTGATACACAAGCCCCGGCCCATTGGTCGGGGCTTTTTTCATGGGCGCTTCAGAAGCTGTAACCGCCGGTCTGAAAGCGCGATAAAAACCTCGAAGCAAGGCTCAAAACCTGTATCACTTCGCAATTTCGCGCGGCATTGAAACGGGGCGCGCACATGAGAACGAGCGCATTTCTCCAACGAGAACTCAGTCAGCGTCAGGTCGCGCTGTTCTTCCTGCTGGCTACCGCGTTGTACGTCCTGCCCCTGATCCTCGCCGACTTCCCGTACATCGACGACAACTGGCGCACGCTGGCCGCCGGCAATGCCTGGGCCGGGCAGGGGCGATTGTTTGCCGACTGGTTTTATCAAGCGCTGACGTTCACCGGCGCCGCGCCGAACATCTTTCCGTTGCCGCTGTTGCTCGCCGTCGTAGCGATGAGTCTGGCCCTGACGCGCCTGACCTTTCACTACTTTGCAGAACCGACGCTGGCCTGCTGTCTGGTGCCGTTGCCGCTCTGGTATAACCCGTTCCTGCTGCAGAACTTGTCCTATCAATACGACGGCCCGATCATGGCCCTGAGCATGGTCGCGGCGATCTACGCCATCACGTTCGAAGGTTCATCGCGGGTGCAGCGCTGGCTGGTGCCGGGGGCGTTGCTGGCGCTGGCGATCGGTCTTTATCAGATCAGCTTCAATGTGTTTCTCGGGCTGTGTTGTGTCGAGTTGATCAGGGCTGTTCAGCGGCGAACGCAGTGGCTGGAGATCCTGCGGATGCTGGGCTGGAAACTCGCACAAGCGGGCCTGGGCATCCTGATCTACAGCGCCACGGCGTACCCGTTCATGGAAACGTTGCGAAAAACGGATCTGTTGAACCTGGACGCCGATCCGCTGTTGCAGATCGGCATCAATTTCGCTCGGGTCCTGGAGAAAGTCGCGCTGCTGTTTCACGGTGGCTACCCGTGGGTTTTCGCTGCGCTGGTGTTGTGTGCGATCGCTGGCTGTGTGCGCCTGATTCAGTACCGCCAGAACCGTTGGTCAACCCTGTTGCTGTGCTTGCTGACGCTGCCAGTGCTGGTCTTGCTGGTGCCGGGGATCACGCTGCTGTTCCGTGATTTCAATGAAGGCGCGCGCACCCTGATGGGCTTCGGCGTGTTGTTGCTGGGGTTGTTCTATCTGGCGCACGTTGCGTTGGCATCCGCGCATCGTCGCTTGCCCTTGCTGCTGATCATTGCGCTGCTGGCGACTCTCTCGCTGTCCTTCGCCTACGGCCGGGTACTGAATCTGCAGAAAACCTTCGCCAACAGCGCGCTGTACAGCCTGAGCCATGACATCGCTGCCCATCGCGAGCTGCGTGAAGCCAAGCGGATCTATCTCTCGGTGAGCTACTCAGAGCGCTGGCTGGCCAGTGCGACCGGTTCATTCAAGCGGCTGCCGGTGCTGCACTATCTGCTCAACGTCGACTACTTCATCCTCGCGGAAAATCTGCCGTCAGCAGGCATTACCAACGTGGTCGCCGAACGCGAGCGGCGCAACGCCACCCGCGTCGGTTATCAGGGGTTTCCAGCGCTGGTGGACAGCCTGTATTACCGGATTTACCTGATTGGCGATTACGGTTTCATCGTCATGAAAGAGCCGCCGCCTCACCGCCTGCTCAGTTGGTGACGATGCTCAGGCTGCCGCCACTTCCTGCGGCTCAAAGCTGTCTGCTCGCGCCATCTGCCACATCCGCGAATAGAACTCGCCATTCACCTCACCCGTGAGCAATTCCCCCGGTTTCAGAAACACATGCAACTGCGAGAACAGTTTGATCTCGGTCGCCGACATGCGGCGCACCAGGTGCTTGGCCGACAGTTGCGACGGATGCTCAAGGCCTGCGGCGGCGAGCATTTCTGCCAGCGCCTTGAGCGTGTTGCGGTGGAAGTTGTAGACGCGCTGAGCCTTGTCCGGGACGACGAGGGCGCGTTGGCGCAGAGCGTCCTGGGTGGCGACGCCGGTCGGGCATTTGTTGGTGTGGCAGCTTTGCGACTGGATGCAGCCGATGGCGAACATGAAACCGCGCGCGGAGTTGGCCCAGTCGGCGCCGATGGCCAGCACGCTGGCGATGTCGAACGCGCTGACGATCTTGCCGCTGGCGCCGAGTTTGATCTTGTCGCGCAGGTTCAGGCCGACCAGGGTGTTGTGCACGAACAGCAGGCCTTCGCGCATCGGCACGCCGATGTGGTCGGTGAACTCCACGGGCGCTGCGCCGGTGCCGCCTTCCTTGCCGTCGACCACGATGAAGTCCGGCAGGATGCCGGTTTCCAGCATGGCCTTGGCGATGCCCATGAACTCCCACGGGTGCCCGAGGCAGAACTTGAAACCCACCGGTTTGCCGCCGGACAGTTCACGCAGTTGCTGGATGAAATGCATCATTTCAATCGGCGTGGAGAACGCGCTGTGGCGTGACGGCGAGATGCAGTCTTCGCCCATCATGATGCCGCGGGTGTCGGCGATTTCCTGGGTGACCTTGTGCTTGGGCAGGATCCCGCCGTGGCCGGGTTTGGCGCCCTGGCTCATCTTGATTTCGATCATCCGCACCTGCGGATTCTGTGCCTGAGTGGCGAAGCGCTCCGGGTCGAAACGGCCGTCGCTGGTGCGGCAGCCGAAGTAGCCGCTGCCCAGTTCCCAGGTCAGGTCGCCGCCGTGTTCGCGGTGATACGGGCTGATGCTGCCTTCGCCGGTATCGTGGGCGAAGTTGCCGAGCTTGGCGCCCTGATTCAGCGCGCGGATGGCGTTGGCGCTGAGCGAGCCGAAGCTCATCGCCGAGATGTTGAACACCGAGGCCGAATACGGCTGGGTGCACTGCGGGCCGCCGACGGTGACGCGGAAACCGCTCGGGTCGCTCAACGGCGCCGGGCGCATCGAGTGGCCGATGAATTCGAAGCCCGATTGATACACGTCGATCAGCGTGCCGAAGGGTTTGTCGGCGCTTTCATTTTTCGCCCGCGAGTACACCAGCGAACGCTGGGCGCGGGAGAAGGGCAGGGCGTCGCTGTCGGATTCCAGCAGGTACTGGCGGATCTCCGGGCGGATGCCTTCGACCAGATAGCGGATGTTGCCCAGGATCGGGTAGTTGCGGCGCACCGCGTGCGGGCTCTGCAGCAGGTCGAACAGACCAAGCAGGCTCAGTACGCCGGTGACGGCGGTGATCGGCCACAGCCAGTCGTGTTCGAGAAAGGGCAGGCTGGCGAGGGTGAAAATCACGCAGACGGCAAAGAAGGCGTAGCGGCTCAGGAGTGACAGGCTCATACGGTTTCCTTGGTTCGGACTCAATGGTTTGCAAACCTGTGGCAGCAGGCGGGCCTGTTGATGAGATTTATTGTGGTGAGGGGATTTATCCCCGATGGGTGGCGAAGCCGCCCCAAAACCATTCACTGCGGTTTAACTGAAAGACCGCATGCATAGACTTGGGGCTGCTGCGCAGCCCATCGGGGATGAATCCCCTCACCACAGAGAATCTGTCGACACAGGAAAGCATTTCCACGCGTTATCAGGCGTTCTGCGCCTGGAGAAAAATCGAAAACAGCTCCGACTGGGATTTGATCCCCAGCTTGCTGTACATATGTTTCTTATGGACTTTCACGGTTTCTACGGAGATTTCCAGCTTACGGGCGATTTCTTTACTGGAGCAACCGCTGAGCATCAAACGCCCGACATCCAGCTCCCGGGCGGTCAGTTGCGCGCCCTTGAGTTGTTGCACCGACGCTTCCAGTTGCACCCGCCAGTCAGCGGGTGCAGGTGCGGCAGCGAGGGCCACGGTCTGGTTGATCTCGTACGGCAGACGCTGACGCAACAGGCCCAGCACCCACGGCTGGATCAAAGACAGCAAAGCGATCTGTTCGCCAGTGAAACGTTTTTCACTGCCTAGCGAAAGGCACAACGTGCGCTCGCCTTCGAGTTGGCAATTGAACTGGATTTCGTCGGCGACCACATTCAGACGAAAGTATCGCTGGTAATACTCGGTCAGCTCGAAATGCTCCGGTGCCACCTCGGACAGGCGGTACAGCCCGGTGCGCGACTGCTCGCGGCAGGCGATGTAGAACGGGTCGAGCAGGTACAACCCGCGCAGATAATCCTGAAACAGCGGGTCGGGACTGCCGTCCTCGCCGGGGCATTCGGCGAACACCTGCGGGTGCTGATCGGCACTGAACAGCAGCACCACCCAACTATCGAACGCCACGTACTGGTCGAGCAGACGCACCAGTTGCGCCCAGAAATTCGGCTTGTCCAGCGCGTCGATCAGTTGCCCGACGGCGCGGTGCCAGGTGATGTCATCAAACGAAACGGTCATGGATCTACCCCTATCGGGTTACCCCGGCCGCGTGATTCCCTGGCCGGTTGCTTGCTGCGCATACTGGCCCACAGACAGCCACCGGGCAATCTTTCAGCGCCCGGCCATGACCACAAGGACTCGCGATGAAAGTCGAACTCGCCCAACTGGCAGGCCGTGACAAAGACACGGCGTACAACCTCGAACGTGCCCTCGCGGCGATTGCCGCATGCGCCGCCGACACGCAATTGATCGTGTTCCCGGAAACCCACCTGATGGGCTTCCCGAGCGCCGACACCGTGGCGCAGATCGCCGAGCCGCTGGATGGCCCGACCGTCCGCGCCGTGCTGGCCGCCGCCCGCGAGCGCAATATCGCCGTGGTGATCGGCATGGCCGAAAGCGACAACGGGCGCTTCTACAACACCACGCTGCTGATCACCCCCGAAGGCATCGCCCTCAAGTACCGCAAGACCCACCTCTGGGCTTCGGATCGCGGCGTGTTCGAGGCGGGCGACCGCTATGCCACTTGCGAGTGGAACGGCGTGCGCGTCGGCCTGCTGATCTGCTACGACATCGAGTTCCCCGAATCCGCCCGCGCACTGGCGCAACTGGGTGCCGAATTGCTGATCGTGACCAACGGCAACATGGACCCGTACGCCCCGACCCACCGCACCGCGATCATGGCCCGCGCCCAGGAAAACCAGGCGTTTGCGCTGATGGTCAACCGCGTCGAGGCCGGGGATGACGGTTTGATGTTTGCCGGCGGCAGTGCGCTGGTGGATCCGCTGGGGGAATTGCTGTTCGAAGCGGGGCGGGAAGAGGGGCAGTTCAGCGTCGAGCTGGATTTCGACCGGTTGGAGGTTGCGCGCAAGGATTACCGCTACCTGGATGATCAGCGTTTGAAACTGCCGGGGGAGGTGGTGGAGCACGCTTCTGGATTGCGTGAGTTGCTGATTCCTGCGCGCTGATCCGGGTTCTGTGTCGGTCGGGCTGACGCCTTCGCGAGCAAGCCCGCTCTCACAGGGGAACGCGGTCACTGTGGGAGCGGGCTTGCTCGCGAAGAGGCCAGTCCAGACAACACACCTGCTTGATCCAAAAAACAACAAAGCCACACCCGAAATATTCGCCGAACTCGGCTCTGCCATAAATCCAATAACATTCGGAGTAAGTCGCCCATGGCTCGTTTGCAACGCACCCTTTCATTAGGGTCGGTGGTGCTGTTCGGCATCGCCTACATGACGCCGATCATTGTCCTCGGCACTTTCGGCATCCTCGCGCAATCCACCGCCGGCATGGTCCCGGCCTCGTATCTGGCGGCACTGGTGGCGATGTTCTTCACCGCCATGAGCTACGGGCGCATGGCCGCCGCGTTCCCGGTCGCCGGTTCCGCTTACAGCTACGTGCGCAAGGCGATCAGCCCCAAGCTCGGCTTCATCGCCGGTTGGGCGGTGCTGCTCGATTACCTGTTTTTGCCGATGGCGATCTGGCTGATCGGCGCGGCGTACCTCGCTTCGGCCTTCCCGTCGATCCCGCAGTGGATCTGGGTACTGGCGTTCATCGGCATCACCAGCGCGATCAACATCATCGGCCTGAAACTGGCCAACGGCATCAACGCCTTGCTGATGCTGGTGCAATTTCTGGTGCTGATCGCTTTCGTCGCGCTGTGCGTGCACTACGTTGGCGGCGATGCGCGCACGCCGTTGTGGTCGATCAAACCGTTCTTCAATGGCGACATGCAGATGCCGCTGATCATGAGTGGCGCGGCCATCGCCTGTTATTCGTTCCTCGGTTTCGACGCGGTCAGCACGCTGACCGAAGAGACCCGCGACCCACGCCGCACCATTCCACGGGCGATCATGTTGATCACGCTGATCGGCGGGCTGATCTTCGTCGGGGTGTCGTACTTTGTGCAGATCGCCCACCCGTCATTCCAGTTCGACAGCGTCGACTCGGCGGCCTATGAAATTGCGCGCAACATCGGCGGCGATCTGTTCGTCTCGATCTTCCTCATCGGCCTGATCGTCGGCCAGTTCGCCTCGGGATTGTCGGCCCAGGCCAGCGGTTCGCGCCTGCTGTTTGCGATGGGCCGCGACGGCGTGTTGCCCAAGTCGTTTTTCGGCACCTTGCATGCGCGCTTCGGCACACCGGTCAACAGCATCCTGTTGTGTGCAGTGGTGGCGTTGCTGGCGCTGAAACTCGACGTGACCACGTCCACTTCGTTCATCAACTTCGGCGCGTTCCTGGCGTTCAGTCTGGTCAACCTGTCGGTGATCTTTCATTACTGGATCGGCGGCGAGAAAAAGGGCCCGCGTGAGCTGGTGCTGTTTCTGCTCTTCCCGTTCATCGGGTTGGTGGCGGACTTGTGGCTGATGGTCAGCCTGGATCACCTGGCGGTGTATCTGGGCCTGAGCTGGCTGGCGATTGGCGTGGTGTATCTGGCGGTGCTCACGGGCGGCTTTCGTCGTCAGCCGCCGGAGATGGATTTTCAGGAAGCGACCTGAGACACCTCAGGCTGCGGGTCGGCTCTGGCGCATCGGTAACTCGACGCGAAAGGTTGTGCCCACGCCCGGTTCGCTGCGGACTGAAATGTCGCCACCGTGTTTTTTCACGATGCCGTAGGACAGGGAAAGGCCCAGCCCGGTGCCCTGACCGACCGGTTTGGTGGTGAAAAACGGATCGAAGATTTTCTGCAGGATGTCCGGCGCGATCCCCGCGCCGGTATCCGCGACTTCCACCCAGGCCGTGTCCTGCTGCTGCCCGGTACGCAAAGTAATGGTGCCGCGCTCGGGCCCCATGGCCTGCGCCGCGTTGACCACCAGGTTCATGATCACCTGATTGATTTGCGAGGGCAGGCACTCGATGTCCGGTAACGGTTGATATTCCTTGATCACGTCGGCCTTGTACTTGAGTTCGCTCGCGACAATATTCAGCGTCGAGTCGATGCCTTGTTGCAGATTGGCCCACTGCCATTGCTGATGGGTATCGACCCGGGAGAAATCCTTCAGATCCTTGACGATCTGTCCGACCCGGCCAATGCCTTCCTTGGATTCGCGGATCAACACCGGGATGTCTTCGAGCAGAAAATCCAGATCGGCGTCTTTGCGCAGTTGCTCAAGCCGGGCCACGGATTTGCTGTCCGGCGTGGGGCCCAGCGTCTGCCAGGCATCGAGTACGCTCAACAATTGGTTGAAGTAGCCGTCGAGGGTGCCGAGGTTGGAGGAGATGAAGCCGATCGGGTTATTGATTTCATGGGCCACGCCGGCCGCCATTTGCCCCAGTGACGCAAGCTTTTCCGACTGCACCAACTGACTTTCCAGTTGCTTGCGTTCATCTATTTCGCGCTGCAGTTCTTCGCTGGCCTGCTTGAACTGCGCGGTACGCTGATCGACCAGATGTTCCAGATGATGCATCTGCAACGAGGCGCGTTCGGTCATCTGCCATTTGGTCAGCAGGGTGTTGGCCATCTGCTGCACTTCGATGTTGTCGAACGGCTTTTTCAGGATCAGTAACCGGTCATGCGCCTGCAGACGTTCGAGCAGTTCATCCCAGGAATAATCCGAGTAGGCGGTGCACACCACCACCTGCAACAGCGGGTCTTGCTGCCATAGATGCTCGATGGTCTTCGCGCCGTCCCAGCCGTCGGGCATGCGCATGTCGACGAAGGCCAGCGCGTAAGGGCGTTGTTCCTGCAGGGCCTGCATCAGTTTGCCCAGACCTTCCTCGCCGCCGTAGGCCGAGTCCAGCTCGAACGGCGGACGTTCGGCGCGAATCTGAGCGCCAAACAGTGCTGCTTCCATCTCGTCCAGTTCCACTGACTGTGCTGCCGGTGGCGCGAGAATCTTGCGGAAGTCTTCATGAATCGACGGCATGTCGTCGATCAGCAGAATGCGGCGGTTCGACAGCTCGCTCATGCGTTCTCCGTGACGCTGATCAGGGGGATCTGCAAGGTGAACAGCGCGCCTTTGCCCGGTCCGTCGCTGTGCGCGGTGAGGTGCCCGTTCATCTCGATGGCCGCCAGCGCGCAGCTGTGCAGACCGAAGCCGTGACCTTCCTTGCGGGTGGTGAAACCGTGGGCAAAGATCCGCGTCATGTTTTCCGGCGCGATGCCTTCGCCGTCGTCCCTGACGCTGATTTCGAGGAAGTTGTCATCGACGATTCTTACCGCCAGGGTCATGGTGCGGGGGCGGTTGCTGAGGTCAGACATGGCGTATTTGGCATTGCTGATGAGGTTGATCAGGATCAGCAGCAAACGGTGTTTGTCGCCCATCACCTGCGGCACCTCGGCGTACTCCTTGACCACCGTGACGTGATGCCGGGTCAGGGCCCCGGCGTTCATGCGCAGCGCATCTTCGAGCAGCTCGTTGATAAAGAGCGGCTCGGTCATGCTGTTGGCGCCGGCGTAGGATTGCTGGGTGGCGACGATGTCCTTGATGTGATCGACGCTTTTGTTCATCTGGTTCAATTCGTCGATCATTTCCTGCTGTTCCTGGGCGATGGCTCCGACCAACTGGTTGAGATAACCGGGGAGCAATTTGCCCTTGGCGTCTTCGCTGAGAAAGGCGCCGAGGTCGTGCGGGTGCTCGTTGATCAGCTGCATCGCCTTGCCCAGGCCCTGGGTCTTGCTGCTGCGCAGCTTGCGCGCGATCAGGTCGCTGGAAATGTTCACGCTGTTGAGCACGTTGCCGACGTTGTGCAGCACATTGGTGGCGATTTCCGCCATGCCGGCCTGACGTGCAGCGTCGAGCAGCTCGCTCTGGGCGTTCTTGAGTTCCCGGGTGCGCTCCTCGACGCGTTGCTCCAGCGCATCGTTGGCGGTTTGCAGGGCCGTATTGACCCGATTGATCTCGGCGAAACTGCCGATCAGGCGGATGGCCAGCCACACCAGCGACAACATCAGCAGCACCGAGAACAGCAGCAGATAGAAGTGGTATTGGCGGTCGACCTGATCGACGCGCTGTTGATCGCGATCGAGCATGGTGGTGAGGGTGTCCAGGCGCTCGGCCACGGGAATGTTTTCGATGCTTTCGAGCAACTGATTGACCAGTGGCTGCTCGCGAGCGATCAGGCTGATGTGATTGCTCATGATCTTGATCGGGGCTTCAAACGCCGGCGGAAGGCGTTGGGCGTTGATCTTCAGTTTGTTCAGGCCGACCTCGATGTCGGCGGCCCTGTCGTCGGAGGTGACCTGGGCGAATTCCAAGGCGCTGAGCAGCAGGTCATAGGTGTCGGTGGTGATGTTCTGCAGCTGTAATTTATCCAGGTCCGCCAGGTTGGCGAGCTGCTCTTGGATGTCGTCTTCGGCGGTGGGCAAAAACGCCAGGGAATTGCGCAGCAGCGCGTTGTGCGATTTGAACTGTTCGACCAGACGGGTTTTCTCCTGCATCGCCTGCAGAAAACCCTCGTGAGCTTCGTTCCATTGCGCCGAGTCGCTGCGACCATGACCGGATTCGATTGCGTCGAAGCGCGCCCACAGCCGGTTCATCTCGTTCATCGGTGACACCAGCGGATCGTAGTTGTGGGTCAGTGCCACCCTGGCCTTGAGGATCTCGTTTTCCCACAGTGAGTTCTGCTGTTTGATCTGCCGGATCAGATCCCGCGACTCGGTGTACGTCATGGTCTGGTCGGAGCTGGACTTGAAGTACAGAAACAGCAGGATCGAGGCCAGTGCCAGGGCGACCAGGGTCAGCAACAGCAGGCTGCGTCGCCGCGAGATGTTGATCATGGTTTGTCTTCCCGTTGGCCGGTCAGGGTTGTCAGAAACAGCATGATCAGCCGTTTGTCCTCTTCGCTGGGCATGCGCCCCAACTGATACTGGAACATCACATCCACGGCCCGTTCGAGGGTGGGCGCCGAGCCGTCGTGGAAATACGGTGCGGTGATCGCGACATTGCGCAGGCTCGGCACCTTGAACACCGCCCGGTCGACTTCGTCGCCGGTCACGTTGAAACGACCCTGATCGGCCACGGTCGGGTTGCCGCGATCGGCAATGTAATCACCGAACACGCCGAATTTCTGGAACATGTTGCCGCCGATGTTCACCCCCTGATGGCAGGCGATACAGCCGTACTCCTTGAAGCGCTGATAACCGTATTTTTCGTCCAGCGTGAGGATGTCGGTATTGCCCAGCAGGTACTGATCGAAGCGTGAGTTGGGGGTCAGCAAGGTACGTTCGAAACTGGCCAGCGCCTGCTGGATGTTGGTCTTGGTCACGCCGTCCGGGTAGGTGGCGGCGAAATCGCGGCGGTAATCGGCGTCGTTGGCGATCCGCTCGACGACCGTGCTCCAGTCGCTGCCCATTTCATGGGGGCTGGTGATGACGACATTGCTCTGTTCTTCCTGCGTCTCGACGCGGCCGTCCCAGAACTGGCGGAAATTGAGGCTGGCGTTGAACACGGTCGGTGTGTTGACCGCCACCGGTTTGCCGTCGAACCCCAGCGAGAGCGCCCGGCTGTCGGCACCGTTCTTGTCCAGTTGGTGGCAACTGGCACAGGACAGTGTGTTGTTGATCGACAAGCGTGGCTCGTGGAATAACCGACGACCCAGTTCCACGCGTCGGGCGTCCTGCTGTGGCACGGCGGGCAACGGTTTGAGCGGCTCGTCCAGCGGGTCGGCACTGGCCCCGGCGCAGAGTCCGCACAGCAGCAGCGTCATGGCGGGACGGAACAGGTTCATCGGCAATCGTCTCCTTGACTCAAGGCCGGTATCGAGGCGTTCATCGCGCCGTCCACGGTGGCGGGGCTGCGTTGGCCAGCCAGTGCGCAAAGTCGTCAGCCGGTAATGCCTTGCTGAAAAAGTAGCCCTGACCTTCTTCGCAGTCGTGGGCCTTGAGAAACGCCAGTTGCTCGGCGGTTTCGATGCCTTCGGCGATGACGTTGAGCCCCAGACTCTTGCCCAGGCTGATGATGGCGCTGACCAGTGCCGCATCGTTGCTGTCGTTGCACAGACCGCGAATGAACGACTGGTCGATCTTCAGCACATCAATCGGAAACCGGCGCAGGTAACTCAGGCTGGAATAGCCGGTGCCGAAGTCATCGATGGCCAGGCGGGTGCCCAGCGCCTTCAAACGATTGAGCGCTACCATCGTTGTTTCGACGTTCTGCATCAGCACACCTTCGGTGATCTCGATCTCCAGCCAGTCAGGGGCCAGGCCTGTCTGCTCAAGCACGCGTTCGACGCCCGCAACGAAGTCACGCTGGCGAAAATCGATGGGTGACATGTTCACCGACATGCGGATCGGCGGCAGACCGGCTGTTTGCCAGGCGCGGGTCTGGCGACAGGCTTCGCCCAGTACCCATTTGCTCAAGGGCACGATCAGTCCACTGTCCTCTGCCACCGGAATGAACTCCGCCGGGTAGATCCAGCCGTGTCCCGGTTTCTGCCAGCGTATCAGCGCTTCGGCGCCGACCACGGTGCCGCTGCGCAGGTCGATTTTCGGCTGATAGTGCAGGACAAACTCGTGCTCGTGCAGAGCGCGGCGAATGCCCGACTCGATGCTGTGCTGCTCGCGGGCGTGCTGGTTCATGGCTTCGATGAAGAAGCCAACGCTGTCAGGGCCGTGCTCCTTGACGTTGCGCATCGCCGTCTCGGCTTTTTTGATCAGCTCGATGGCTTCGAGGCCGTCATCGGGGTACACGCTGATGCCGACGCTGGCGGTGACGCTGACGTCATGCCCGGCTATCGTCTGCGGCAGACGAATGGCGGCCAGCAGTTTTTCCGCGACGCCGTGGGTTTGCTGTGGATGGTTGATGTCGCCGAGGATCACCACGAACTCGTCCGAGCCATAGCGAAACACCGAGTCGGAATCACGCACGCATGACAGCAGTTGGCGGGCGGTGCGTTTGAGCATTTCATCGCCCGCCGGATGGCCCAACGCATTGTTGATGCGCTTGAAGCGATCCAGACCGAGAAACATCACCACCAGTTGCTTGTCATGGCGCCGGCAGACAGCCATGGCCTGACTCAGGCGATCACCCAGCAGGGTGCTGTTGGGCAGCTCCGTGAGGCTGTCGTATTGCAACAGATGCGAGACCTTGAGCAATTCGTGAACCCGCGCCTCGATGGTCTGCTCAAGGCTGAGCATCTTCAGCGCCGCGTCCTGCGCCAGTTGCCATTTCCAGGTCAGGGCGTTGGCCATCTGACGGATTTCCAGACTGTCGAACGGCTTTTTCAGTATCAGCAACTGGTCGCCGAATTCCAGCCGTTCGGCCATCGCCTCCCAGCTGTAGTCGCTGTACGCGGTGCACAGGGCAACCTGCAGATTTGGATCGACACGCCATAGCTGTTCGATGGTTTCCAGGCCATCCCAGCCCGGTGGCATGCGCATGTCGATGAACGCCAGAGCATACGGGTTGCCGCTGGCCAGCGCGTGTTTGACCAGGGCCAGGGCTTCCTGGCCCTGATAGGCGGAATCGAGCTGGAAGGTCAGGTGCGGCGATTGACGGGTGCCGAACAGTGTCTGTTCCAACTGATGCAAGTCGACGTCGTCCTGCGCCTGCGGGGCCAGAATCTTGCGAAAGTCCTCATGAATCGCTGGCGTGTCATCGATGATCAGGATGCGCCGGTTGGTCTGGGGGAAGGCCGTTTTCATGCCTCATCCTCCTTGGGGGAGGGCGCCGCGCGGGGCACGTCCCGGAGCAACCGGCCCGCCTGTTCGGCGCTGACCGCTTCGCTGAAATACAACCCCTGTGCGCTGGGCAGCGGTGCTTCGGCACGGGGAACATCAGGTCGATTAAGGGGTGTCTGGCCTTCGGCGATGATGCCGATGTCCAGGTCCCGGGCGAAATTGAGGATCGCTCGCAGGGCGTTGGCTCCGGCCACATCCTGGGACGCGCTGGCGATAAAGCCCTGGGCCAGTTTGAGGTGATTGACCCGGTAGGTTTTCAGGTAATCGAACGAGGAATATTCGGTGCCGAAATCATCGATGGCAATCGCCACGCCCAGCTCACGCAGGCGCGGCAATGCATCGTTGTGGGTCCACTTGGTCTGGGCCAGCGTGGCTTCGGTGACATCGAATCGCAGGTCCCAGGGGGCGAGTTCCCAGCGTGCGGTGGTGCGCAGAACGTCGTAGATCAGTTCGGGGCCACTTTTGAGCTGTGCCAGGGAAATCTTGATCGCCATCACTGGCGGGGCGACCCCGTCATTTCGCCACAGGTGCATCTGGTGGCAGGCGTGATTCAGTACCCAGCGTCCGAGCGGAATGATCGCGCCGGTTTTCTCCGCTATCGGTACGAAAGCGGAGGCGGGTAGCAGACCGAGGCGCGGATGTTGCCAGAGGATTTGCGCCTCCATGCCCAGAATCCTGCCGCTGTGCAGGTCAATCTCCGGTGCGTAATGCAGCAACAGTTGATTGCCCTGAAGGGCGCTGGTCAATTCGTCGACCAGGGTCATGCGTTCGGCCACTTCCCGCGAGATGTCCTCGGAGTGGAAGTGATACTGATTGCGCCCCATTTCCTTGGCGCGGTACAGCGCCATGTCGGCCTGCCCGAGCAGGCTGTCGGCGTCGAGACTGAGCTCGCTGTAACTGCTGATGCCGATGCTCACCGAAATGTGCAACGCATTGCCGGCCAGGTTGTAGGGCGCCAGCAGCGTGTCGCGGATATTGGCCGCCATGGCGGCTGATTGGGTCGGATCGCTGACGTCCAGTTGCAGGATCGCGAATTCATCGCCGCCCAGGCGCGCCACCACGTCGCTTTCGCGCACGCCTGATTTGATGCGGCGGGCGACTTCCTGCAGCAGCAGATCGCCCACCGGGTGGCCCAAGGTGTCGTTGATCCGTTTGAAGTGGTCCAGATCCAGGTAAAACACCGCAAACGGCGCGGCCCCCCGACGCGCGGCGGCGAAGGCCTGATGCAGGCGTTCGATCAGCGTGGCGCGATTGGCCAGGCCTGTCAGGCCGTCGGAGCGCGCCAGTAACGCCAGTTTTTCCTCGGCCACGCGGCGCTCGGTGATGTCGAGGATGATGCCTTCGACTTCCAGCAGACGGCCGTCATCATCGCGCACCGGGATGTAGCGGTTTTCCACCCAGCGCCAGGTGCCCTGGCCGGTGCGCATCCGGAACTCGATCGAAGCGCCTGACGCATGCCGATCCAGCACCCGGGCCATGGCGGCATCGACGCTGGCCTGATCGTCCGGATGAATCAGTTCCTGCGCCCAGTTGGGCGAGCGCAGCAGGTCGGCGGCGACATGGCCGTAGCGGGTGATGTTGTGGGAGATGTACATCAGGGCAAACGACGGATCGCCGCGCAGCCGGTACAGGATGGTCGGGCTGTTCTGCACAATCATGTTGGCGTCGGACAGCTCGCGGGTGCGCTCCTGAACCGCCTGTTCCAGCTGGTTCATTTTCAGCTCGGCGTCTTCGGTCATCTGCCATTTGACCGTGAGCGCGCTGGCCATCTGCCGGATCTCGATCGCGTCGAACGGCTTTTTCAGAATCAGCAAGCGGTCATTCAGTGCCAGACGCTGGTCGATGTCTTCCCAGGAATAGTCGGAATACGCCGTGCACAGCGCGACTTGCAGCTTGGGGTCGACTTGCCACAGCCGTTCGATGGTCTCCAGGCCATCCCAGCCTGGCGGCATGCGCATGTCGATGAACGCCATGGCGTAGGGGCGGTTTTCAGCCAGCGCGGCTTCGAGTTTTTCCAGCGCTTCGCGGCCCTGAAAGGCCGAGTCCAGCTCGAAATGCTGGGACGGTGTCGCGGACGGGGTGCCAAACAACAGATTCTCGGTTTCGCCCAGGCCGTCGTCAGCGGGGACGAGCGGGCAGAGAATCTTGGCGAAATCGCCATGAATCGACGGGCTGTCGTCGACGATAAGCACCCGACGATTGATATGCGCTGCTGGCTGGTTCATGCCGCGCCGCCCATGAGGCCGCTGGCGGGTGTCATCCGGGGCATCCTTTTCCCTCGCAACTTGTCGGTTCAACCGATGGAGTATTGCACCGTGTTCAGCATAGTCGTCCCGGCGCGACGCCGTGGCCTGTGAGCGAAGATTTGCGTGAATGCAGTCAAAAATCATCTAGCCTTGGACTCAGGCGCGGGCCAGTGAGGCGGTCGGTCGATGTGTCGTTAACCCTGTTTCTTGAGGCCAAGCCATGGAAGAGCAATCCACCCCGTTGCCGGTACATCGACCCAAGGTGTTGCTGGTCGATGACGAGGAATCGATCCTCAACAGCCTGCGCCGTCTGCTGCGGGGACAACCCTATGACGTCCTGTTGGCGACCAGCGGTGCCCAGGCGCTGGAGATGCTGGAGCAACAGCCAGTGGACCTGGTGATGAGCGATGCGCGCATGCCGAACATGGATGGCGCCTCGTTACTGGCGCATGTCCGTCAACGCTATCCGGCGACCGTGCGCATCATGCTCACCGGTTATGCCGACCCGTCGGCAATCATCAAGGCGATCAACGACGGGCAGATTCACCGCTACATCAGCAAACCGTGGAATGACGAGGAGTTGCTGCTGATCCTGCGCCAAGCCCTCGAACATCAGCATTCCGAGCAGGAGCGCCTACGTCTGGAGCGCTTGACCCAGGTGCAGAACGACCAGCTCAAGCTGCTCAACAGCACCCTGGAAAAGCACGTCGCGGCGCGCACTGCCGAACTGCAGCAGACCGCCGACATGCTTGACCTGGCCTACGAAGAACTCAAACACAGCTATGTCACCGGCACCGAAGTGTTCTCGCTGCTGGCCAATTTGCGTCTGCCGCCTGCCAAGCAGACCAATCGGCAGATCATCGAACTGGTGCGCAGCTACTGCAAACAACACGGTCTGGACGAGGCCACCAGCCGCGACCTGACCATGGCCGCCGCGCTGTACAACATCGGCAAACTGAGCTGGACCGATGGCATGATGACCACGCCTTCGGATCTGCTGCGTCACACCGATCGCGAGCGTTATCGCAGCTATCCGAAGCAGAGCGAATCGCTGTTGATGACGCTTGACCCGATGAAGGACGCGGCCCGCCTGATTCTGCATCATCAGGAACGCTGGGACGGCAGCGGTTTTCCTGATCGGCTCAAGGGCGAGGCGATTCCGTTGGGTTCGCGCCTGCTGAAACTGGCAGTGGATTTCGTCGAGTTGCAACGCGGCCTGATCCTCGAACGGCATTTGAACAGCGACGAAGCCCTGCTCTACCTGCGCCAGTACGCCGGGCGTTTGTATGATCCCGAGCTGGTCGAAGATTTCATTCAGGTGTGCGCGGCATTTCTGGGCGACGTCACCCTCGCCGACCCGCCGGTCAAGGTGCTGACCACCCGGGACCTGGCGGCAGGGATGATTCTGGCGCGTAATCTCAATGCCGATAACGGCATGCTGCTGCTCAACGCCGGCAAGGTGCTCAGCGCACTGCTGGTGGAAAAGCTGATTGCCTTCGAAGCCATGGAGGGCGGCAAATACAAGATATTCGTCAAGCTGCCCGAGGAGGATGAAACCGCGCTCAAGGCTCAGGGGGAGTGACCTGTGAGGTGACTGAATCAGGCCGGGCATGGGATCCTTGCGGTTTTTCCAGGCCGGTGGCTGACCCATGACCTCTGCATCCGTTGTCGCTCCAAACCTCATCCGTATCGCCGCGGCGCTGTTGCTCAACGCCGAAGGCCAGACTCTGCTGGTGCGCAAGCGCGGCACCACGGCGTTCATGCAACCGGGCGGCAAGATCGAAGCCCATGAGTTGCCGGTGCACGCACTGGCCCGCGAGCTGGAAGAAGAGCTGGGCCTGCAAATCGACCCGGCGCAGGCCTGCTTCCTTGGCCAGTTCTCGGCGCCGGCAGCCAACGAGCCGGGATTCGTCGTGCAAGCGGAGATTTTTCAGTTGACCATCGTCGCCGATGTGACGCCCGCTGCCGAAATCGAGGAAGTGCTCTGGATCGATCCCGCCACTGATCCTGCTGTGGTTCTGGCGCCATTGACACGCGACCTGATCCTGCCGTTTTATCGCAGCTCACTGATGGCGCTCGCCTGATCATTCACGCAAAGGACATTGCCATGATCCCGCTTCAAGACCTGCTGATCTTCGCCGCCGCCGCGCTGTTGATGGTACTGACGCCGGGGCCGAACATGATCTACCTGATCTCGCGTTCGATCTGTCAGGGGCGCAAGGCCGGAGTCACCTCGTTGTTCGGTGTGGTCGCCGGATTTTTCGTGCACATGTTTGCCGCGGCCGCCGGCTTGACCGCGGTGTTTTTGGCGGTGCCGCTGGCTTATGAAGTGCTGAAGTGGGCCGGTGCGCTGTATCTGCTGTGGCTGGCCTGGCAAGCGGTCAGACCCGGTGCGCGCTCGCCGTTCGAAGCGCAGCAACTGCCGGCGGATTCGTCGCGCAAACTGATCACCATGGGCTTTCTTACCAGCGCACTGAACCCGAAAATCGCCGTGTTTTACCTCTCGGTGTTTCCGCAATTCATCAGCCCCGAACACGGTTCTGTGTTCACCCAGAGCATCATTCTTGGCCTGACCCAGATCAGCGTCAGTTTCAGCGTCAATCTGCTGATCGCGCTGTTCGCGGCGGGCATTGCGTCGTGGTTCGTGCGCAATCCGACATGGCTGGCGCTGCAGCGTTACTTCATGGGATTTGTACTCGCCGGTCTGGCGGTGCGTCTGATGCTTGAACAACGCAGGACGGCCTGAACATGTGGATCGAACGCCTCGACGCCAGTCATGCCCTGGCTTACCGCGAGATGATGCTCGAAGCCTACGACCGACATCCGCAGGCCTTCACCTCCAGCGTGCGCGAGCGCGCGGTGATGCCGTTGAGCTGGTGGGAAGCGCGGCTGACCAGCAAGCTCGACGTAGTGCTCGGTGCGTTCGAGGAAGGCACACTGGCCGGCATCGTCGGCCTGGCATTCGAGCCGCGAGAAAAGGCCCGCCATAAGTCGACCCTGTTCGGCATGTACGTCTCAGCCGATTTTCGCCAGCACGGCCTGGGCCATGCATTGGTGCAGGCCGCCATCGCCGAAGCACACACCCATCCTGCACTGAAACTCATCCAACTGACCGTCACCGCCGGCAACGCCGCCGCGTTCTCCCTGTACCAACGCTGCGGCTTCATCCAGTTCGGCCTTGAGCCGCTGGCGGTGCGGGTCGGCGAAGACTACTTCGACAAGATTCACATGTGGCGACAACTCTGATCGTCCCCCTAAGTGAGAGGTTTTTGTGGCGAGGGGATTTATCCCCGATGGGCGGCGAAGCAGCCCCAAATCCTACAAACGCGGGCTATCTGAAACACCGAGTGCACAGGTCTCAGGGCTGCTGCGCAGCCCATCGGGGATAAATCCCCTCACCACAATGAATCTTTTTGTCTCGCAAATGTTCTCGGTTTACCGTCAGTCATGAGGCACCTTGGTGTCAGCGAACCGCGCTGACCCCATCCAGCGTCGAGAATGATGTGTCCTTGGCGGTCAGCAGGAAATCGCGCATGTACGGCGCATCGAGCATGTCGGCGCGGATCGCCGCGTACAGCGTGGCAAACAGACCCTTCTCGCCCAGACGCTTGGCCTTCACGTAACCGCGCGAGCTGTATTCGTGCAGCGCCCAGTGCGGCATGCCGCAGACGCCACGGCCGCTGGCGACCAGTTGCATCATCATCACCGACAGCTCCGAGGTGCGCACTTGCGCCGGTTCGATGTCGGCCGGTTCGAGGAAGCGGGTGAAGATGTCCAGCCGATCGCGTTCTACCGGGTAGGTGATCAGGGTTTCAGTCAGCAGGTCTTCGGGGACGATGTACGGTTTGCTCGCCAGCGGGTGCTGGTTGGCCACCGCGAGCATCGCTTCGTAAGTGAACAGCGGCACGTAAGTGATGCCGGCGATGTCCAGCGGATCGGAGGTCACCACCAGATCCAGATCGCCGCGGGCCAGCGCCGGCAGCGGGGCGAAGGCGAAGCCCGAGGCGAGGTCGAGTTCGACTTCCGGCCAGGCGTCGCGGAACTGGTCGATGGTCGGCATCAGCCACTGGAAACAGCTGTGGCATTCGATCGCCATGTGCAAACGCCCGGCGGTACCCCCGGCCAGACGACTGATGTCGCGTTCGGCAGCGCGCAGCAGCGGCAGGGTCGCGTCGGCCAGTTGCAGTAGGCGCAGGCCGGCGCTGGTGAAACGCACCGGTTTGGTCTTGCGCACGAACAACGGCATGCCCAGGCGCTCCTCCAGTTCCTTGAACTGGTGCGACAGCGCCGATTGGGTCAGGTGCAGACGGTCGGCGGCATCGACCAGGCTGTCGGCCTCGCGCAGGGCGTGCAGGGTTTTCAGATGACGGATTTCAAGCACTGCTGGCCCCATGAGGAAAATTTGTGATCAGGACGAAAGCGGTGAGTTTGTCTCATGTTGACGACCCTGTCGACCGCTCAAGCAGCGGGGCACAGCCAGTACCCCGCTGCTTTTTGCCTTAGAGATCTGCGAAATGCCGAATGCCCAGCGGTTTGCCGATATCGCCACGCCAGATCGCTTCGACCTGCGCACCGCCTGCGGCCTGGGCCTGCTGCCATTGCAGGCCAAGATTGCGTTGTTCCGGTAATTTCAGATGGGCTTTGACGAAGTCGGCGAACGGCACCTTGTCCGAGGTGTAGTGAAAGTGCGCATACCACAGCGTGCGCGGCGGCGTGCTGGTGAGGTCGCGCACTTGGTATTCCTGAAGGAAATCCTTGCGCCCGTCAGCGCGTTTGCCCAGTGCCCGCAATGAACCTTCGCGGCGGATATCCACCACTTGCTGTTGCAGCAAATAGTCCAGATAGCCTTCGGTGGGTGTCTTGCTGCGCAGTGACTGATCAATGCGCAGGGTACGACCGGTACGTCGCAGCTCACCGGCCTTGGCGTGCAATTGCAGCACCAGTGGTTCGGTCGGCGATAACCGTTCGATGGCCTGGGCGCGGATGCTCAGCTCAGTCGCTTCGCTGCTGAACATGTGTTCCAGATCCACCGGCAACATGTCCTGACGGGTGTAGCCCTGCACCTTGGCGCTGTAGGCCGCAACCGCCTCCAGACGTTTTCGCGCTTCCGCGAGCAATGGTTGAACATCGGTTGGCAGCGGTGTTGTGGCAGGTGCGGGGCGGGCTTGCAGATGATATTTGCCGCTGGAGCGCGGCAGCCAGGTTTCGCGGAAACCGTCGATGCCTTCGACGGTAAAGCGTTTTTCCCGGGTGCCGGGGTCAATGCTTTCGGTACCGATCAGCAACTGGTTGTCCTCGGTTTCGAACAGTTGCCTGCCGCCGGGCTCCTTCGGTTTGATCGGCGGGCGCTGTTTGATCGAGTGCCGCGCGTGTTCTTCAACCTTGCTCAGGCCATCGAGGAATGGCCCGACCTGTTCCAGATCCAGATGCTGCGCATAACCCAGCGTCCAGGCGTTGAGCTGACGACGGAAACCGGCATAGATCTGCAGGCAATCCTCGATCACCTGTTTGCGCTCGACCAGGCTGGCGCTGACTTCTGGCAGGTGATGCTGGGTCAGCAGTGCGCGCCCGACCTTGACCCGGGCGTCTTTGAGCTGGGTATGAAAATACACCCAGGACAGGTCGCTGACCGCATCGTAGCGAGTAATGATTTCCAGCAGATGTGCAGTTCTCAGGTAGTGGTGCGTGTTGTCGCCCAGGTTGCGGTTGAGCGCGGTCATGTCTTTCGCCATCTGGGCTTTCTGCGCGCGATTGCTGATGCGGTTGTTCCACAGGTTGGCCTGCTCGGTGATTGTGTGCAGTTGATCGAACTCCTTGAGGAAATCCTTGCGTACCAGCTTGCGCCGGGCCATGAGTTCTATATGGGCCGCTGTATTGCCGAAAGGGGTGGCATCGGATTCGGCGACCAGTGCGTCGATGCGGTTCAGGTGTTCCAGCAAGCGGTCGCGGGCAACAGTGACGCGCTGCACGGCGCGGTCGGCCACGATCCAGGCACAGCGGCTGCGGATGTCTTCGATCTGCAGACGCTTGCGGCCATGGCTCAAGGGCAACAGTTCGGCAAGGTTGTCGTATTGGGCGATCGCGAGGTCGATGTCATTCAGGCATGCTGCGTCGACTGCTGTGTGTAGTGGCTTGCGCTGGGCAACGTCGAGTTTCTGGTAGTTCTCCAGCAGCTGGTTGGAAGAGCGTGTCTGGGTATCAAGGCGCCGGGTATAGGCGTCGGCGGTGTTGGTCAGGGTCAATTGCCTGCGCAGTTGCCGATCGGTCCACCAGCGCGGCAACCACTGGCGAATTGGCGCGGGCCAAAGTGGGTCCATGCCGTCGGCCAGATGTCCGAGCACGGCGCCACCGCCTGCACCGCCACCGTCCATAACGGTGCCGTACACTGCGTAATGGGTGTTCCACTGGCCATTTTCGTCGAGGGCGATCGGTTGTTTGTAGCTGCGCATCCGTGAGCCATAAAGCCTCCAGCCACGCGGCGCATCGCTGAGCTGAACCTGATAGATGCGGCCCTGACGAACAATGAAGTCGCCATCGGCGTGGCGGTAGACGTTGCGATAGACCCCGTGGGTGGCCGGGTGCAGGCCGGCGAGGGAAATTTCGTATTCGTACTCGTAACCCTTGAAACGCTCGAGCGTCTGCCTGGTCCATTGCCAGGACGTCGACATCGCGGCGGATCTGCCCAGTGCCGCGCGTTGCCGCTGGCGGCTGGCCAGACGTGCGGCTGCGGGTGCCGAAACTGTTCCGGGAAGCACATCCATTGCCGCGTCGATCAGCGACAGCAGCACCGCTTCCACCTCCGCCAGACCATGTCCGAGCTCGCCGCGCAAGAACGCCGCGACCGCCAGATTGGCACTGTTCCAGGCGTCATACAGGGCCACGGCCGCGCCCACGAACGGCAACATGCCGATAGCCATTTTCAGATAGTTGAACAACGCCCCGGACTTCAGTGCACAGCGTTCGAGATACAACGCATCGTTGGAGCGTGAACTGCTGCGATGGGCCTCCAGCAACCGGCCCATGTGCACGTTCAATAAATGAATGGCCAACGATGTGGTCGCCGGCCAGGCCATCCCGACGCCGATCAGCGCATCGAAATTGCGCAGTTGGGCCTGGTTGATCCGGCTGACATGGCTGGCAAAATCGCCGCTCACGGCGCGTCCGGCCAGGTAGCTGACCATTTTGCTGTCCACACAACGCCTGAACAGATCCACCCGCGCCTGTTCCAGCGTTTCGTATTGACGCAGGAAGATCGCGTCGGGGCTATCGGGCAGGTACAGCAGGGTCAGGCCACTGGTTTGCTCGACAATCAATGTGACACCCGCGAGCGTGCTCGGTCCCTGATGCGCGGTGTCCTCTCCACCGACGGTCAGGTGCACCGGCAGCAGTGCGATGCGTTGTCCATTCACGGCATACGCCTGAGGTGTATTCGCCTCGATGGCGACTTTCAGCACGGCATGGCCTGCATTGTCGATGTGCCGTTGCAGCAGCGCGAACTCACCTTGCAACCTGAGCATCAGCCGCCACGGTTCGCTCAGGCATTCACGGCGCCAGGCCTGCTGAAAAGCCGGTTCTCCCGGCGCGCCGAAAAATGCCTGGCGAATCAGTTCTTCGTAAAGTCCGGGCAGATCCAGCTCTGTTACCAGATTGCGCAAATAGGCCGGGGTGATCCCGGCTTCGAGGCGCTGTCGATCAGTGGGGTTCTCGGCGCGGATCCTGGCCCGCATGAAGGACAGGCGCCACTCCATGTCCTGATCGATGTTTTCCTGTGCCAGTTGTTCAAGGGTGAGCTCGCCGCGCTGGTCGCTCGCGGTCAGGATATTGCGTTGCGGTGTGCCAGGCGCGGCGCCTTCCATCACGGTCTTTTGCCAGAAGGTCGAGTCGGGCAGGTCGAGGCTCACGCTCACGCTTTGTTTGAGCGCGAAGTCTGCGCGCAAGCGGGCGTCGATGCGTTGTTCGGCGAAGGCCTGACGCGGCGGTAATTCCCGTTCGAGCAACGCATGAGCGCGTTGCATGGCGCCGAGGTACTGGCTGATCAGCGTTTTGATCCGTGCACGTGGCGCTTCGTCCAGCTTTTCAAACCATGCCGGCAGGTTGCCGGCCAGCGCTGCGCTGCGGTCTTGCGCCTGACGTTCGGCAAATGCCCGTTCACGGGCCTGCGCGACCGCTACGGTCAGGCGTGGCAGATATTGTTCGCGCAGCTTTTCCATCTCGGCCCGGCGTTGGTCGGCACGGCCGGGCAGCGGGTTGTCACGCAGGATCTGCGCGGCTTGCTGTTCGCAGTCATAGAGTTGCTGATCAAGCGACCAAACGAGCGAATCGCCAGCCAGTGGCGTCAGGTGCAAGGTCAGCCCGCCGTCGTTGGGCGAGCGTTTGAACAGGTTCTGCTCCAGCGCCGCACGCGAAGTAAAACGTTGCAGTCCGCCGAAGTGGCCGGGCCAGTAAAGCAACAGGCTGTCGCTCGAGTCGGGCGCCAGCGCCGCAGTCGTCGCGATGATCAGCACGCCATGCAGCTCCTCGACGGCGGTAACGCCCTCATTTGTCGTCGCCAACGATACGCGGGCGATAACCCCGTCCGCTGTCGGCAGGTTGCGCCCCGGTGCGTCCAGCATTGCGATGACGCGCCGATGCTCCTCGACGGTCAGCTGATCCAGCGCCCTTTGCAGTTCGACCTCGGCGCGCAGCCCTGCGATACGGGCCTGAAGCAGGGCGTGGTAGTTCTGGTTGCTGGCCTGGCGCAGTTCGAGCATCGTCAGCGGATGGTGGCTGTCGAGCAGGGCGGATGCCGCGTCATGACTGGCTTGCTGCGCCTCGCTCAAAGCGTCGAATCGTTGCGCCAGTTGCTGACGTTGCGGGCTGTTCAGCTCGGCGTCGCCAAACAAGCGGTCGAGCGCACGTTGTTCAAGCGCCAGCGTCTGCCGGCGCGCGTCCAGGGGAATATCGGCAACCAGCAAACCGAAGGGCGCAACTTCATCGACGGTTTGCCCGGCACTCTCCGGCAGGGTGGGCGCGACCGGGAAAAATTTGTCGAGCGCGGCCCAACTGGCACCGCTGCTTGCCGATGTGGACAGCAGTGGTTCAATTGCGCGTGTGAGTGGATCGCTACCGAACTCGATGAAGTCCAGCGAGGTGATGCGTAACGGATCCGGCTGCTGGTCAATCAGCCAGCGTTCCAGCGCGGTCTGCTGTTCGAAACGGATCAACGGTTGCGAGTGCGTGGGCAGATAAAGCAGCAGCGTTTCCTCCAGCTTGATCAGCAACGTGCCGTACACACGCAGGCGGCTGTTATCGACGCGGTTGAGTACCGGTTGCGCGACCCGCAGGTCCGCCGCGACCTTGTTCGAAGGGGGGAGGAGCTGCGACAGCCTCTGTCGTTGTGTGGCGTCGAGCCTGCCTTCGGCCCCCGCCCAATGAAGCGCGGCCTCGAAATGCCGGTGATAGAGGCTCAGGGCATGCTCGCGCCGCGACAGCGCAGTGCCGGGCGCGCGGACATCCCACCAGGCGCTTTCGGGTTGTTGGGGATGGTGGGCCAGGAGATCCAGCCATTGCTGGTGACAGTCGTTCAAACGAGCCGTCGCCAACAGGTAAAGCGTTTGATCGACGTATGGCTGTAATCGTTGATCAAGGCCGAAGTCGGCCGTTGCAGAGGGCAGTGCGTGGGACATGCGACAAGGCTCCAGAGGGCATGCAGACCGGGTAATCCCGGCCTTCGTGCCTATTAGAGGCGCGCTCTCACAGCCCCATGCGGTACATGGTTATCGCTGGGTAGTGGTTTTGTTTCAGAGGATGTACAGACCGCTCCGGCCTGATTCGTTGCCTTCATCGCGTTGGCGTAGAAGATCGTGTCGGACGTCGGAACGCTGTGCAGGATGACCGCTCGGCAATCTTCATCAAACTGTCACGCAACTGTGGCAGCGCGCTTGAACAAACTTCATCAGACTCGCGCTCTACTGGGGTTCTGCGTTTCGGTGTTTCTTCATGCGTTTATTTTTTCTGTTGGCCGCGCTGTTGTTCGGCCTGCCGTCGATGGCGGCTTCGCGTTGCGACGTCAATGTACCGACTGAACGGGTCGATCTGGCACAGGTGAGCCTGGCGTACCAGAGCATCGGCCGTGCCTCGGATCCGGCGCTGTTGCTGGTCATGGGCCTGGGTGGTCAGTTGATCCACTGGCCGGACGAAGTGGTGGTTGCGCTGTGTCAGCAGGGCTTTCGGGTGATCCGCTACGACAACCGCGATGTCGGCCTGTCGACCTGGCGGCAGGCCCCGGTCGAGGCCAACCTGACCTTTGAAGTGCTGCGCTACAAGCTCGGTTTGCCGGTGTCGGCGCCCTATTCGCTGACGGACATGGCCGACGATGCGCTGGGCTTGATGGACGCGCTGCACATCGACCAGTTTCACGTATTGGGCGCGAGCATGGGCGGGATGATCGCCCAGCATCTGGCGGCGATGGCACCACAACGGGTGGAAAGCCTGACGCTGATCATGACCAGTTCCGGCGCCGAAGGTTTGCCGGCACCGAGTGCGGCGCTGGTGCAACTGCTGGCGCGGCGCGGCGCGCCGAATCGCGAGGTGGCGCTGGAACAGCAGGCCGATCTGCTGGCGGCGCTCGGTAGCCCGGCGGTCACCGATGACCGGCAAGCGTTGCTGCATCAGGCGGCGGTAGCCTACGACCGGGCGTTCAACCCTGAAGGTGTGAAACGGCAGATCATGGCGATACTTGCCGAGCCGAGCCGGGTGGCCTTGCTCAATCAACTGCGGGTGCCGACCCTGGTGGTGCACGGCACGGCCGATCCGCTGTTGCCGGTGATGCACGGCGTGCATCTGGCGGCGCACATTCGTGGCAGTCAGTTGAAGCTGATTCCGGGGCTGGCTCATCGCTTTCAGGAGGCGTTCAAGGCGCCCTTGCTGGCGGCGGTGTTGCCGTATTTGCAAGAGCACCGTGAAGACACGTCGCACTGGGCGCAGATCGAACCGGTGGCAAGCGGCAACCTGCTGTAGCTGAGGTTTTGGCGGTGTTGACTCGGGCCTCTTCGCGAGCAAGCCCGCTCCCACATTTGCAATGCGGTTCGCTTGAGGGAGCGGACTGTGATCAGCTGTGCAGGCGCACCCAGACCGTGACCAGCACGGTCGCCGCGATCAGCCACGCGACCACCGCCACCGCCAGTGAAGCCTCCAGGCGCATGCGGTCCACCAGCACGTACAGCGTCGTCAGATAGATAAAGTACGGAATGATCGACCACATGCCGAACACAATCGTCGCCTTCAGATCGTCGATCGAACGACCTTTGCCGACGATGTAGTGGGCGATCAGGGCGAAGGTCGGAAACAGCGGCACCAGTCCGGCGATGTAATAGTTTTTGGTCTTCGACAGCGCGGCGAGGATCAGCACCACCGCCGCGCCGAGTGCCGCTTTGAGTATCAGATCCATCAGTGGCTCAGCCCGTACTTTTTCACTTTGTCGAACAGCGTGGTCTTGGCCATGCCCAGTTCTTGACTGGCCTGGGTCAGGTTGCCGCCACTGCGTTGCAAGGCGTCATTGAGCAGGTTGCGCTCGAAGGCTTCCACCGCTTCGGCGAACGCCAGCCCCTGACCGCCGCTGCTGGCGCCGGACTTCTTGAACGCCGGCAGGCCGAGGGCAAAGCGCTCGGCGACATTACGCAACTCACGCACGTTGCCCGGCCAGTCGTGGCTCATCAGGTTCGACAGGGTCTGGTTGTCCAGCTCGGGCAACACCCGGTCGAAACGCAGCGCCGACTGCTGGGTGAAGTGTTCGAACAGTTGCAGGATATCTTCACGGCGCTCGCGCAGCGGCGGCAGCTCCAGCGTCACCACGTTGAGGCGGTAGTACAAGTCGCTGCGAAACTCGCCGGCCTTGCTCGCTTCGTCGAGGTCGGATTTGGTTGCGGCAATCACCCGGCAATCCACCGCCACGCTCTGGTTCGAGCCGAGGCGTTCGAGGGTGCGTTCCTGCAACACCCGCAGCAGTTTGATCTGCAGGGGCAGGGGCATGCTTTCCACTTCGTCGAGGAACAGCGTGCCGCCGTCGGCGTGTTCGATCTTGCCGATGCGCCGTTTGCCGGCGCCGGTGAAGGCGTTGGCCTCGTGGCCGAAGATCTCGCTTTCGAAGAGGTTTTCCGGCAGGCCGCCGCAGTTCAGCGCGACAAACTGCTTGGCATGCCGGCGACTGAAGTCGTGCAGGCAGCGGGCGACCAGTTCCTTACCGGTGCCGGTCTCGCCCTCGATCAGCACGTTGGCCGAGGTGTCGGCGACGTTGGCGATCAGTTCACGCAGGTTCTGCATGGCTGGCGAGCGACCGATGATCCGACCTTCGAGGGAATCGCGCTCAGCCAGTTGCCGACGTAGCGAAGACACTTCCCGGGCCAGGCTGCGTTGCTCCAGTGCGCGACGAGCGACATCCACCAGACGCTCCGGCGAGAACGGTTTCTCCATGAAATCGTAGGCGCCTTTCTGCATCGCGCCGACCGCCATGGAGATATCGCCATGGCCGGTGATCAGCACCACCGGCAGACTGCGGTCGCGCGCCTTGAGGCGGGTCAGCAGTTCCAGGCCATCGATACCGGGCAGGCGAATGTCGCTGATGACGATGCCGGCAAAGTTGTCGCCGACCCGCTCCAGCGCTTCTTCGGCACTGCCGACGCCGATGCAGGGAATGTCTTCCAGGGTCAGCGCCTGCTGGCAGCCGAGCAGCACATGGGGGTCGTCTTCGACGATCAGCACACTAAGGTCGTGGTTCATATTGGCTCGGCAGGAGTAGGGCTTACCAACGGTAAACTGAGAACGAAGGTGGTACCACCGCTGGCCGGGTGTTCGACACCCAGGTGTCCGCCGGTGGCGGCAGCTAGGCTGGCGGAGAGGGTCAGGCCGAGGCCCAGACCCTGTTCGCCGGGTTTGGTGGTGAAGAACGGCTCGAACAGATGCTTGCGTGCTTCGGCGTCGACCCCGTGGCCGTTGTCCCGCACCCGCAGGCGATATTTGCCGTTGAACTCTTCGCCATCGAGCCACAGCTGCGGCGCGGGTTGTGCCTGCATGGCGTCGAGGGCGTTGCCGATCAGGTTGACCAGAATCTGTTCGAGGCGGGTCTGGTCGATCTGCACCTGCACGTCGCTGAACTGCCGGTGCAGTTGCAGCGCCATGCTCTCGACCCGCGCGCCGAGCAGTTGCAGGGCCGCGTCCACGGCTTTGCCGAGACTGGCCTGGCCTTCGTTGTCGCCGCGCCGGGCGAACGAACGCAGGCTGGCGGTGATCCGGCCCATGCGGTCGATCAGGTCGTTGATGGTCTTGAGGTTGGTGCTGGCGACGTCGAGCTGGCCGCGTTCCAGAAAGCGAATGGTGTTGCCGGACAGGGTGCGCATCGCCGCCAGCGGCTGGTTCAGTTCGTGGGCGATGCTGGTCGACATCTGGCCGATGGCCGCGAGTTTGCCGGCCTGCACCAGTTCGTCCTGAGCGCGACGCAGGGTCTCTTCTGCCTGGCGTCGCTCGCGGATCTGGCTCTTGAGCCGTTCGTTGCTGGCGCGCAGGTCGCCGGTGCGTTCGGTAATCCGACGCTCCAGTTGATTGTTGGCTTCCTGCAAGGCTTCGCGGGCGGCGAGGCGCGTGGCGATGACCTTGCGCCGCTCGTTCCAGGCGATCAGCAGGAACGCCACCAGGGCGAAGGCCACCGCCACCAGGATTCCCTGATTGATCGCTTCACGACGCAAGTCCTGCAACGGCGTGAGCAGGGTGAAATTCCATGGCGTGTCGCTCAGCGGTCGGGTCTGCGCCAGATAGCTGATGCTGTCGTCATCGGCGCTCAGTTCGCTGTTGGCCGGGAAGGTCAGTTTCTCCACACCGTCGGCCAGGGTTTCGCGGGCCAGCGGTTGCAGTTCGTTGAGCGGGAACCAGTAGTACTGCAGGCTGCGGGCGAGCTTCTCTTTGGTTTCATCGCTCAGCGGGACCACCGATTTCAGGCGCCGCGCCGGATCGCTGGAAAGAATGATGATGCCGTTCTCGTCGCTGACGAAGGCTTCCAGGCGGGCGCGTTGCCAGCGCTCTTCCAGCGCTTCGAGGCGCACCTTGACCACGGCGACGCCGATGATCTTGCCGTGTTCTTCCAGACCGTGGGCGAGGTAATAACCGGGTTCGCCGCTGGTGCTGCCGATGCCGTAGAAACGTCCGGGCTCGCCGCGCACGGCGTTCTGGAAATAGGCGCGAAAGGACAGGTCTTCGCCGAGGTAACTGTCGACGTCGCGCCAGTTGCTGGTGGCCATGACGCGGCCGGTGGTGTCCATCACGTAGATGGCCCGACTGCGGCTGCGCCGGTTCAGGCCTTCAAGGTAAGCATTGACCGTTTGCCGGTGTTCCGGGGTCGGGTCGGCCAGCAATTGCGGGACACTGGTTTCCAGTTCCAGCAGGCTGGGCAGGTAGGTGTATTTGCTGATCTCGCTTTCAACGGTGCGCGCGTGCAGTTCGAGCTGACGCTGGCCGTTTTCGCTGAGGCTGCGGATGCCGAAATGTTCACTGGTCCAGTAGCCGATGTAACCCAGTCCGATCATCAGGATGATGATCAGCGGCGGCAGGAACAGATGGCGAATCAGACGGGGCTTCACGGCAAGTGATGGCGGCGCTGCGCGATAGAGATTGGGGTCGCATTTCATCACAGTTGCCTTGGGTCAACCAGCATGGCTAACAGCATCCTGGTTTGTTCGAGCGCGGAACCTGTGGCGAGGGGATTTATCCCCGATCGGCTGCGCAGCAGTCGTCAAACCATTGCATGCGGTCTGACTTTGGAATGCTGGGGCCGCTTCGCAGCCCATCTGGGATAAATCCCCTCGCCACAAAGCTCCCTCGCCACAGAGTTCGGTGTGTTGCTTTTAGTGCTGCAGGATTTTCTCGAGGAAGTGCTGCGCGCGTTCGGAGCGGGCGCTGATGTCGCCGAAGAACTCCTCTTTCGGACAGTCTTCGATGATCTTGCCGGCGTCCATGAAGATCACGCGGTCAGCCACTTTGCGCGCGAAGCCCATTTCGTGGGTCACGCACATCATGGTCATGCCTTCGTGGGCCAGTTGCACCATCACGTCGAGCACTTCGTTGACCATTTCCGGGTCGAGCGCCGAGGTCGGTTCGTCGAACAGCATGACGATCGGGTCCATGGCCAGTGCACGGGCAATCGCCACACGCTGCTGCTGACCGCCGGACAGTTGCCCCGGATGCTTGTGCGCATGTGCCGACAAGCCAACGCGCTCGAGCAGTTGCAGACCTTTCTTGGTCGCCTCTTCCTTGCTGCGGCCCAGCACCTTGATCTGCGCGATGGTCAGGTTTTCGGTGATGGTCAGGTGCGGGAACAGCTCGAAGTGCTGGAACACCATACCGACGCGCGAACGCAGTTTCGGCAGGTTGGTCTTGGAGTCGGCAATCGAAGTGCCGTCGACGACGATGTCGCCTTTCTGGAACGGCTCCAGCGCGTTGACGCACTTGATCAGGGTCGACTTGCCCGAACCCGACGGACCGCAGACCACGATCACTTCGCCTTTCTTGACCTCGGTGCTGCAATCAGTCAGCACCTGGAAGTCGCCATACCACTTGTTGATGTTCTTGATGGAGATCATACGGCAAACCTTTTTTGCAGACGCTTGACCAGCAGCGAGGCGGAAAAGCTGATGATGAAGTAGACGACACCGGCAAAGATCAGGAACTCGTTGGAACGACCGATGATGTCGCCGCTGGAGCGGGCGGAGTTGAGGAAGTCCACCAGGCCCACGGTGTAGACCAGCGAGGTGTCCTGGAACAGGATGATCGACTGTTGCAGCAGCAACGGGGTCATCTTGCGGAACGCCTGGGGCAAGATGATCAGACGCATGGTCTGGCCATAAGTCATGCCCATCGCCTGCGCTGCGGCCATCTGGCCTTTGGGGATCGACTGCACGCCAGCCCGGACGATCTCACAGAAGTACGCGGCTTCGAACATCATGAAAGCCACGACGCAGGAGGTGAACGCGCCGATCGGGGTGTCTTCGCCGGTGATCCAGCGCAGCACGAACGGCACCGCCAGGTAGAACCAGGTGATCACCAGCAGCAGCGGGATCGAGCGGAAGTAGTTCACGTAGGCGCCGGCAACGCGCGACAGCAGTTTGCTGGACGACAGGCGCATCAGTGCGAGGATCGTCCCCAGCACGATGCCGCCGATCACGCCCATGACCATCAGTTGCAAGGTCATGACCATGCCGTTCCACAGGCCCGGGATCGCGGGGATGATGCCGCTGAAATCGAAGTCCATTATTTACCCCCCACGGAGATCAGGCCGGGCACTGCGACTTTCTTCTCGACCATGCGCATCAGCAACATCAGGCTCATGTTCAGGGTGAAGTAGATCAGCGTGGCCAGGGTGAAGGCTTCAAACAGGTTGGCCGAGAACTCGGCGGTCTGTTTGGTTTGCGCCAGCAGTTCCATCAGGCCGATCAAGGACGCCACGGAGGAGTTCTTGAACACGTTGAGGAATTCCGAGGTCAGCGGCGGAATGATGATGCGGTAGGCCTGGGGCAGCAGCACGTTCCAATAGATCTGCGGCAGCTTGAAACCCATGGCGCGGGCGGCGGATTCCTGGCCGCGTGGCAGCGCCTGGATGCCGGTGCGCACTTGCTCGCAGACCCGGGCGGCGGTGAACAGGCCCAGGCACACGACCACGCTCAGGTAGGCCGAGGTGGTCGGGTTCAGATCCTGCTTGTACCAGTCCTGCAGGTTTTGCGGCAGCAGATCGGGCACCAGGAAGTACCAGATGAACAGCTGCACCAGCAGCGGCACGTTGCGAAACAGTTCGACGTAGCAGGTCGCGATGCCCGATACGAGGCGGTTCGGCACCGTGCGCATGACCCCCAGAATGGAGCCCAGCAGCAAGGCGATGATCCATGCCACGATGGCGATGGCAATGGTCCAGCCCAGGCCGGCGATGTACCAGTCGAGATAAGTCTCGCTGCCTACGCCGGTGGACTTGAAGAACACGCCCCAGTCCCAGTTGTAATTCATTAGGGTCTCCCCTCGAAATCGATCGATGTACAAGCACCCGCTTGGGGAAGATCCTTTCCCGTCCGACGTTGAACGCCGGGCACACGCGATCGGCTCGAAAACCGCCAGGTCGAGTGTTCCACTGTAAAACCAGCAGGTAACAGACGCCTGAGGGAGGGTGGCTCCCTCAGGGGATAAGGTTAGTCAGGAATCAGATTTTTACGTCAGGCGCCGGCTTGTCGCTCGGGTTGGCGATCAGTTCCTTGACCTTGTCGCTCATCGGGAAGTTGAGGTTCAGGCCCTTTGGCGGAATCGCGGTTTCGAACCACTTCTTGTAGATCTCGTTGATCTTGCCGGATTTGTACAGGCCGACGATGGCGTCATCCACAGCCTTCTTGAAGGCCGGGTCGTCTTTGCGAACCATGCACGCGTAGGCTTCGAACGATTGCGGAGTACCGGTGATGACCCAGTCGTCCGGCTTCTTGGCCTTGGCTTCTTCGCCGGCCAGCAGGGCGTCGTCCATCATGAAGGCAACGGCACGGCCGCTTTCCAGCATGTTGAAGGATTCGCCGTGGTCCTTGGCGGAGATGATGTTCATGCCCATCTGCTTGTCGGCGTTCATCGCTTTGATGATGCGCTCGGACGTGGTGCCAGCGGTGGTCACGACGTTTTTGCCTTTGAGGTCGGCAAAGTCTTTGTAGGACGGGTTGCCATCCTTGTCTTTCTTGACCAGCAGGCGGGTGCCGATTTCGAAGATGTTGACGGTGAAGTCGACTTGCTGGGCGCGTTCGGCGTTATTGGTGGTGGAACCGCACTCGATATCCGCGGTGCCGTTCTGGATCAGCGGGATACGGGTTTGCGAGGTCACCAGGTTGTATTTGACCTGCAGGTCTGGCTTGTTCAGGTCTTTTTTCAGGGCTTCAACGATGGCCACTTGAATGTCGTGGGAGTAGCCCACTGGCTTGCCGGAAGCATCCGCAATGTAGGAAAACGGGATGGAGCTGTCGCGGTGAGCGAGGGTGATGGTGCCGGAATCGTTGATTTTCTTCAGGGTGCCGGTGAGTTCGGCGGCGAAAACTGGAGTGCTGATCAGAGCGGCCGCAATGGCTGCGCCCAGGATATGGGGAACGATGCGCATCAAATTTTCCTCGAATTGTTTTTTTTATGGAGCCAGTTCGTCGGCCCTTTTGTGCTTCGAATGCCTGACGGCTCCTGAAGTGTTGGCACGGCAGGCATTCGCCGAGAGAGTGTAGAGCATGAGTCGTGCCAGAGCAGTCGATAGTGGCTAATGGCTTGATTTATAAGGTGATTAAAGTTTTGTGTCGGTGTTTTTCGATGAAACTGATCCGGTTATCCGAATCGACCGGGAGGTCGCGTTCGGAAATCCGAACGCTCTTTTAATCGCTGCCCTCATATTGATGATCGTTCGAGCCCACATTCCCTCGCCACAGGGTTAGTGGCAGGCAAAGTAAGTCACGCAGCAAAAAGCCCCTGAATCTCTCAATTCAGGGGCTTTCGTTTAAGCGATGTTCAAATCACGCCGCTTCAGTCTTGCGGTTCTGCTCGACCTTGCCCAGGTAGGCCGCCAGTTTCTCTTGCTCGGCCGGGGTAGTGAACAGGCCCAGTTTGCTGCGACGCCACAGGATGTCGTGCGCCGTGGTGGCCCATTCTTCGCTGCACAGGTAATCGACCTCGCGAGTGTAGAGCCCGCCACCAATGTGTTCGCCCATGTCGGCGAGGGTTTCCACGCCTTCGAGCATGCGCCAGGTGCGGCTGCCGTAGGTGGTGGCCCAGCGGCGGGCGATCTCGGTCGGGACGAAGTCGAACTTGTCGCGGATCTGCGCGCTCAAGGCTTGCGGGGTGGTCATGTCTTCGCCGCCGGGCAGGGTCGCGGTGGCGGTCCAGCTCGGGCGCATCTGGGTGAAGTACGGCATCAACTGGGCCATCGCTGACTCGGCGAGTTTGCGGTAGGTGGTCAGTTTGCCGCCGAACACCGACAGCAGCGGTGCTTCTTCGCCACCGCCAGACAATGCCAGGGTGTAATCGCGGGTCACGGCGGATGGGTTGTCGGATTCGTCGTTGCACAGTGGACGCACGCCCGAGTAGCTGTGCTGGATGTCGTCGCGGCTGATCTGCTGCTTGAAATGGGCGTTGACCACTTTCAGCAGGTAATCGGTTTCGCCGTCGGTGATCGCCACTTTCGCCGGATCGCCGGTGTATTCGCGGTCGGTGGTGCCGATCAGGGTGAAGTGATTCAAATACGGAATGGTGAAGACGATGCGCTGATCTTCGTTTTGCAGAATGTGCGCGTGATCGCCTTCATACAGCTTCGGCACGATGATATGGCTGCCCTGAATCAGGCGGATGCCGTACGGCGATTCCATTTTCAGGTCGTCACGGATGAACTTGGCGACCCACGGGCCGGCGGCGTTCACCAGTGCTTTGGCGGTGATCGAAAACAGGCTGCCGTCAGCGCGTTCCAGATTCAGGTGCCACAGGCCTTTGGCACGGCGGGCGCTGACGCAACGGGTCTGGGTGTGTACGTGGGCACCTTTTTCCCGGGCGGCCATGGCGTTCAGAACGACGAGGCGGGCGTCATCAACCCAGCAATCGGAATATTCGAAGCCCTTGGTGATTTCGCTTTTCAGCGCGCTGTCGGCACCGAACTTCAGGCTTTTCGAACCTGGCAGTTTTTCGCGCTTGCCGAGGTTGTCATAAAGGAACAGGCCGGCGCGGATCATCCACGCCGGACGCAGGTGCGGGCGGTGCGGCAGCACAAAACGCATCGGCTTGACGATGTGCGGCGCCTTGGCCAGCAGCACTTCGCGCTCGGCCAGCGCTTCACGCACCAGACGGAATTCGTAATGTTCGAGATAGCGCAGGCCACCGTGGATCAGCTTGCTGCTGGCCGACGAGGTGTGGCTGGCCAGGTCATCCTTTTCGCAAAGGAACACCGAGAGACCGCGACCGGCGGCATCCGCTGCGATCCCCACGCCATTGATCCCGCCGCCAATCACGGCAACGTCGTAGATCTCGGAGATAGGGGGCGTACGCAAGGTAGATGTGGACATCGGCTGGCCTCGGGCTCTTTTGATTTTCTGTCTTGGAAATCGAACATAAATGTTCATTTGCGAAAATGGTAGCCCATAAAGACGCGCGCAGCCAGTCGCGTTCGATTGAAAAAACTCATCGAAGGGCGGCTAAAAGAAAATTTTCGAACATTATTGAGTCGAGGGATGCTTTTTGTGGCGAGGGGATTCATCCCCGATGGGCCGCATAGCGGCCCCTCAATCAACTACCGTGGGGTATCAGGCACACCGCATTGGATGGTTTTGGGACTGCTTCGCAGCCCATCGGGGATAAATCCCCTCGCCACATGGGAATGTTGAGGGTTTAAACGACTTCCAGACGAATCTTGTGCTGGCTCAGCAGTTGCGCCAGTGCCGGCACTGGCTGCTGATCGGTCACCAGGCAATCGATCAGGCTGATCGGACCCAATCGAATCATCGCATTGCGCCCGAACTTGCTCGAGTCCGCCGCCAGAATCACCTGCCGCGCATTGGCAATGATCGCCTGCGACACGCGCACTTCCTGATAATCGAAGTCGAGCAGGCTGCCGTCTTCGTCGATGCCGCTGATACCCACCAGTGCGAAATCGACCTTGAACTGGTTGATGAAGTCCACGCTCGCCTGACCCACCACACCGCCGTCACGGCGCACGTTGCCGCCGGTCAGCAGCACATCGAAATCATCCTTGGCACTGAGCATCGAGGCGACGTGCAGGTTGTTGGTGATGATCTTCAGATGGTTGTGATTGAGCAGGGCGCGGGCAATCGATTCGGTGGTGGTGCCGATGTTGATGAACAGCGAGGCGTGATCGGGGATCTGCGCGGCGATGGCTTCGCCAATGCGTTGTTTTTCGTCGCGCATCTGGTCGGCGCGCATCGCATAGGCGGTGTTTTCGACGCTGGAATCATAGGCCGCGCCGCCATGGTAGCGACGCAACAGATTGGCTTCCGCGAGCTGATTGATGTCGCGGCGGATGGTTTGCGGGGTAACAACGAACAGCGTGGCCATTTCCTCGATGCTCACATAGCCGCGTTCGCGGACCAGTTCGAGGATTTGCTGCTGACGGGGAGGCAGATTCATGGGGCTTCCTTTGGGCTGCCGTGCAAAATTTGCCCATGATGCCGCAGGAATCCGCTCCCGACCAGTTAGTTGCCTATCAGTCTCTGAAGGTTGGCTTATTCAGCGTCTTCACGCGCCCAGTCACGGGTGCGGCTGACGGCTTTTTTCCAGCCTTTGTACAGTTTCTCTTTCTCGGCTTCGTCCAGGCTCGGTTCGAACTCACGCTCGATCACGGCCTTGCCGCGCAGTTCGTCGAGGCTGCCCCAGAAACCACACGCCAGACCGGCCAGATACGCCGCCCCGAGTGCAGTGGTTTCGCGCATTTGCGGACGCTCTACCTGAGTGCCGAGGATGTCGGCCTGGAACTGCATGAGGAAGTTGTTGGCCACTGCGCCGCCGTCCACACGCAGGGCCTTGAGGCGTTCGCCGGAGTCCTGTTGCATAGCGTCGAGCACGTCGCGGGTCTGGTAGGCGATCGATTCCAGCGCGGCGCGGATGATGTGATCCACGCGCACGCCGCGCGTCAGACCGAACAGTGCACCGCGGGCATACGGGTCCCAGTACGGAGCGCCCAGACCGGTGAAGGCCGGTACCAGGTACACACCGTTGCTGTCCTTCACTTTATTGGCGAAGTATTCGGTGTCGTGAGCGTCGTTGACGATCTTCAGTTCATCGCGCAGCCACTGCACGGTCGAACCGCCGTTGAACACCGCGCCTTCCAGGGCGTAAGCCACTTCGCCACGCGGGCCGCAAGCGATGGTGGTGAGCATGCCGTGTTGCGATTTCACCGCTTTGTCGCCGGTGTTCATCAGCAGGAAGCAGCCGGTGCCGTAGGTGTTTTTCGCCTGGCCCGGCTCGACGCACATCTGGCCGAACAGTGCCGCTTGCTGGTCACCGGCGATACCGCCGATGGCGATGCCGCTCTTGGTGCGACCATAGATTTCCGAAGAGGCTTTGACTTCCGGGAGCATTTCGCGCGGGATGTCGAGGATTTCCAGCATCTTCGAATCCCACTCCAGCGAATGGATGTTGAAGAGCATGGTGCGCGAGGCGTTGGTGTAGTCGGTGACGTGTACCTTGCCGCCGGTGAATTTCCAGATCAGCCAGCTATCGACGGTGCCGAACAGCAGTTCGCCATTGCGCGCACGCTCGCGGCTGCCTTCGACGTTGTCGAGGATCCACTTCAGCTTGGTGCCGGAGAAGTACGGGTCGGTAACCAGACCGGTGTTGTCGCGGATGTACTCTTCGTGGCCATCGCGCTTGAGCTGCTGGCAGATCTCGGTGCTGCGGCGGCACTGCCAGACGATGGCGTTGTACACCGGACGACCGGTGGTTTTGTCCCAGACCACGGTGGTTTCACGCTGGTTGGTGATACCGATGGCGGCGACCTGATCGTGATGCAGACCGGCCTGGGCCAGTGCTTCGACCATCACCGCGCTCTGGGTGGCGAAGATTTCCATTGGATCGTGTTCGACCCAACCGGCTTGCGGGTAGTGCTGGGCGAATTCGCGCTGGGCGGTGCAGACCACGTTCGCATCGCGGTCGAAAATGATCGCGCGGGAGCTGGTCGTACCCTGATCGAGGGCAATGATGTAGTTCTTATTCTGAATGTCGGTCATGTCGATTGCCTTGGACGAAATAAGGGAGAGTGGGCCGTGGCGCGGGCTCTAAAAGGGCAGGAGCCCGCGCCGACTGTTTCAAGAAGTTCTTGGTTTGCCGTCAATGGCCGGTTCTGCATCCTTTGTAGCAGGTGTAGCGCCGGTCAGGTGGCGGGCGATGAGCCCGCGATACCCGGCAGCGCCGAGGCAGGCACCGACAATCGGTGCAAAAATCGGAATCAGGAAGTACGGAATATCGCGGCCGCCAGTGAAGGAAATTTCACCCCAGCCGGCGAAGAAAGTCATCAGTTTCGGACCGAAGTCACGCGCCGGGTTCATCGCAAAACCGGTCAGCGGGCCCATCGAGCTGCCGATTACGGCAATCAGCAAACCGATCAGCAGCGGAGCCATCGGGCCTTTCGGCAGACCGTTGTTGTCATCGGTCAGGGCCATGATCACGCCCATCAGGATCGCGGTGATGATCATCTCGACCAGGAATGCCTGAGCGGTGGACAGTACCGGATTGGGGAAGGTCGAGAACACCGAGGCCAACTCAAGGCTGGCGGCGGTGCCACGCACCATGTGGTGAGTTTGTTCGTAATCGAAGAATAGATTGCTGTACAGCGTGTACACCAACAGCGCACCGCAAAACGCGCCGGCGATCTGCGACAGGATATAGAACGGCAGTTTGCGCTTTTCGAAGTCGGCGAAAATGCTCAGGGCAATGCTCACGGCGGGGTTCAGGTGCGCGCCGGAAACCCCGGCGGTCAAGTAGATCGCCATGCTCACGCCGACGCCCCAGATGATGCTGATTTCCCACAGACCGAAGCTGGCGCCCGCGACTTTGAGCGCGGCGACGCAGCCAGTGCCGAAAAAGATCAGAAGTGCAGTCCCCAGAAACTCGGCCAGGCATTGGCCGGAAAGCGATGGTTGCTGTAAAGCAGTTGTCATTGAAAACCTCGATTTTTGTTGTTGTCTGGCGCGTTTGCCGTCAGGGCAAGGCGCGATTTTCCCCGGGGCAGGATCCCCATCCTGTTCCCGGTTTACTGCTGGGTGCTGCGGTGATGATAATTCTTACATTATTCAGATTCGAAAAAATATAGACAAGAAACAAACCTGTCAAAGGTCGAAAGTGAACCATCGGTCACAATTAAACTATCAGCCTGCTGAATGATCCTGCGGAGGACGGGGGCGATAGCCCGGTGATTCACCTGCAACGCCCGGAAAACGGGGCCTGCGCTAGAGCCTTTTGCGAGGTGATGGCCTAGAATCCGGCGCAGGATTTTTCTGTTGATGCCGAGCCTGGAGCTGCCATGACCCCTGCGTTGGACTTGTTGAAAAAAGTTCGTGCCGAACATCGCGTGCACAGTTACGAACATGACCCCAAGGCCGCGTCCTATGGGCTGGAGGCCGCCGAGAAACTGGCGCTGGAGCCGGCGCAGGTGTTCAAGACGCTGCTCGCTGCCAGCGAAAAAGGTGAATTGCTGGTCGCGGTGGTGCCGGTCGTCGGAAGTCTTGATCTCAAAGGTCTGGCACACGCGGCGGGCGTCAAGAAAGTCGAAATGGCTGACCCGGCTGCGGCGCAGCGTTCCACCGGTTACCTGTTGGGCGGCATCAGTCCGCTGGGGCAGAAGAAGCGTCTGCGCACCTTCATCGATAACTCGGCCCAAGGCTTTGCGACTATTTATGTCAGTGCTGGCCGACGTGGTCTGGAAGTCGAATTGGCGCCGGCGGTTCTGGCTGAACACACCCAGGCCAAATTTGCCGACATCGGTCGTGCATGAACTTGCGTTCTGTATGAAGAAAATTGCCCGGTTCTGTCACTGGCGCTGAGCGCAGCGTGGCTGCATGCTCTGCCGATTCACTCAGGGAGAAGGTTATGCAGCTCGAATTTCATCAGGTTGATGCGTTCAGTGATCGGCCGTTCAGTGGCAACCCGGCGATGGTGTATCGGCTCGATGCATGGCTCGCGGACGATTTGATGCAGAAGATCGCCGCCGAACACAATCTGGCAGAAACCGCGTTCGTGGTGCGCGAAGGCGCGGCGTGGCACATCCGCTGGTTCACCCCGACCACCGAGGTGCCGCTGTGCGGGCATGCCACACTGGCCAGCGCCTATGTGTTGTTCGAGGTCTACAAGGAAAATGCCGAGCGGCTGGACTTCATCTGCAAGTCCGGGCCGCTTAGCGTCAGCCGCGAGGGCGATCGCCTGTGGCTGGACTTCCCGTCGATTGTGCCGTCAGAAATTGGCGTGACGCTGGATGTCGAGCGCGCGCTGGGCGTCGAGGCGGTGGATGTGCTCGGTTCCAATGAATTGTTTGTGGTGCTGGAGTCGGAGCAGGCAGTGCTCGACTGCACGCCGGACATGATTGCACTGGCAAAACTGCCGTGGCTCGGCGCCATCGTGACCGCGCGCGGCAATCAGCACGATTTCGTTTCGCGCTACTTCGCCCCGGCAATCGGCATCAACGAAGATCCGGTGACCGGCTCGACGCATTGCAGCCTGATTCCGTATTGGTCGAAACGTTTGGGCAAATCCAGTTTGACCGCGTGCCAGCGTTCGGCGCGGGGCGGGGAGTTGTTCTGTCGGCTGGAGGGGGAGCGGGTGAAGATCGGCGGGAATGCGACGCTGGTGGCCAGCGGCACGCTGATCCTGGGTTGAACCCAAAACCAAATGTGGGAGCGGGCTTGCTCGCGAATGCGGGGTGTCAGACGACCTCTTCGTTGACTGACACAGCGCATTCGCGAGCAAGCCCGCTCCCACAGTATTGATCCGGGGCGGATCAGAGGGCGGCGCTGTAGCGGCGGACGCCGTTTTCCACCGCCGGGATTTGTGCCGCGGTACTGCCGCTGGCCTGGAACAGGACGAGGTGTTCGGCGGCGACCCGAATCCCCACATCCGCGCCGACCTGATGGTCGGCATGGCTCGGGAAGATCGATTCCAGCTGCGCACCGGTCGGCAGTTGCAGGCGATACAGGGTCGAGGCACCCAGGAACGTCTTGCCGACGATCCGCGCTTTCAACCCGCTGTCCGGCGCATAAACGATGTCATCCGGACGCAGCAATACATCCACCGCACCGCCCACCGGCCAGGTGTAGGCGCGGTTGCCGCGCAGTTCGCCGAGTTCGGTCTGAACCGATTCCGGGCTGCCGAGCTGGCCGCGGATGAAATAACCCTGACCGATGAAGCTGGCGACAAACGGCGTCGCCGGCTCATGGTAAAGGTTGTAGGGCGTATCCCATTGCTCCAGGCGACCTTCCTTGAATACACCAACATGATCGCTGACGGCGAAGGCTTCTTCCTGATCGTGAGTCACCAGAATCGCGCTGGTGCCACGGGCCTTGAGGATGTCACGCACTTCGTGGCTGAGCTTGCGCCGCAGTTCGCCATCGAGGTTGGAGAAGGGCTCGTCGAGCAGCAGCAATTGCGGCTCCGGCGCCAGGGCGCGGGCGAGGGCAACGCGCTGTTGCTGGCCGCCGGAGAGCTCGTGCGGGAAGCGTTTGCCGAGGTTCTTCAGGTTGACCAGTTCCAGCAGCTCCTCGGTGACGCGCTCCTTGTTCGGGTGCTTGCGGATACCGAAGGCGATGTTGTCTGCAACACTCAGGTGCGGGAACAGCGCGTAATCCTGAAACACCATGCCGATCCGGCGTTTCTCCGGCGCCAGGGTGAAACCGGCGCTGGAAATGGTTTCGCCTCCCAGGGTGATTTCACCTTCGTGCACCGGTTCAAAACCGGCAATCGCGCGCAGGGTGGTGGTCTTGCCGCAGCCGGACGAGCCGAGCAGGCAGCCGATGTCACCGGCGTTGAGGTGCAGATTGAGGTTCTGCACCACGCGTTGATCTTGATAGCCGCAAGCGAGGTTGCGCAGATTCAGCAGTAATTCATGGCTCATGCGTGGTGATATGCCGGTTCGACGAGGAACTCGAGCAGGGCCTTCTGTGCGTGGAGACGGTTTTCTGCCTGATCCCAAGCGACAGAGCGCGGGTCATCAAGCAGGTCGAGGCTGATTTCTTCACCGCGGTGCGCTGGCAGGCAGTGCATGAACAGCACATCTTCAGCCGCCAGATCGAGCAGGGCGCGGTTCACCTGGAACGGTGCGAACAGTTTCAGGCGCTTGGCAGTTTCCTCTTCCTGACCCATCGAAGTCCAGACATCGGTGCTCACCAGATGCGCACCGCGCACGGCGTCTTGCGGATCGCGGAGGATGGTCACGCGATCGCCGGCGCGGGCGACGAACTCAGGATTGGGCTCGTAGCCTTGCGGACAGGCAACGCGCAACTGGAAGTCGAACTGGATCGCCGCTTCTATATAGCTGTTGCACATGTTGTTGCCATCGCCGATCCAGGCCACGGTCTTGCCCTGGATCGAGCCACGGTGCTCGAGGAAGGTCTGCATGTCGGCCAGCAACTGGCACGGGTGCAGGTCATCGGACAGGCCGTTGATCACTGGCACGCGCGAGTTGGCGGCGAATTCGGTCAGGGTGCTGTGGGCAAAGGTACGGATCATCACCGCGTCGAGCATGCTTGACATGACGATGGCGCAGTCGCCGATCGGCTCGCCACGGCCCAGTTGGGTGTCACGCGGCGACAGGAAGATCGCCTGGCCACCGAGCTGGATCATGCCGGCCTCGAAGGAGATCCGGGTACGGGTCGAGGATTTCTCGAAGATCATCCCCAGGACGCGGTTTTTCAGCGGCTCGAACAGTACGCCGCGGTTACGCAGGTCCTTGAGCTCAACGCCTCGACGGATCACGCTGACCAGCTCTTCGGGCGTGCAATCCATCAGGGAGAGAAAGTGCCTTGCGCTCATCATTGACTACCTTTTTGCTACAGACCGCAGATGCTCAAAGCCTTGTTTAACGGAACAACGGGCGAGACCTGCGGCGTAAGCCGCACGGGGCGACGAAATTGGGGAAGGCGCGATATTGACACTAAATGTCGCGTTACGCCAATAGGCTACGGTTTTTGCGGGATTCGGAGGGCGCACGGGATGTTGCAGTACGCATTTGAAGCCGGGTTCAGGACAGCAGCGAGCCTCTTTGTACACCGGCCTCGCGGGGCTTGGCAATGCGGCGTGGCGGGGATCACGTCGACCAGGTCGGTTTACGACCGTGGCGCCATGCCATCACTTGGTCGGATGCTCAGACTGAAACATTTGCTAAAGCAAAGTGCTGGGTTATAAATAAGTTTCGAGCGACGCAGGAAGCCTCCGCATGGAATCGAAAGAAAAACTGTTAATGGAACTGCTGGGCCACACAGCTCGCTCACTGACCCATCTCACCGCGTCGGTCACTTCGATGTCTTTCGAGCTGCTGCGCAGCGAGGACGAAGTGGTCAAGACCGCCGGCCGCCACATGATCGATCGCATGGCGACCATCAGTGCCGGGCTCGACGAGCACTGGCGGTTGATCGGCGAACTCACCGGCGTGCACGTCGCCCACGAGCAGATCGAAACCATTCAGGAAATTCAGTTGGCCGCGCCGCCGCAGCTGCCGTCGAACTGAGCATGGCGGTGTATCGGCTCGCCTGATAACCGTCGATTCACAAGACGAACGTCGCTGGCGCAGGATCTGCGCCGGGGCCATAGTTTTGTTCCCGCGGGCCTGATTGCCTGCCCAGAACAAGACAGAGACTGGCCATGACCAAGACTCTCCATCACCGTGCCTGCCACCTGTGCGAAGCCATCTGCGGTCTGACCATCGAGACCACCGAAACCGATGGCAACGTCGCGATCACCTCGATCAAGGGTGACGCGCTTGACACGTTCAGTCGTGGGCACATCTGCCCCAAGGCCGTGGCCCTGCAAGACATCCAGAATGATCCCGATCGCCTGCGCCAGCCGATGCGCCGGGTCGGCAGCGAATGGCTGCCGATCGAGTGGGACGAGGCCTTTGCGCTGGTGGCCGAGCGTCTGGCGGCGATTCAAGAGCGTCACGGGCAGAATGCGGTGGCGGTCTACCAAGGCAACCCGAGCGTGCACAACTATGGGCTGATGACCCACAGCAACTACTTTCTCGGCCTGCTGAAGACGCGCAATCGCTTCTCGGCGACTTCGGTCGATCAGTTGCCGCATCACCTGAGCAGTTACCTGATGTACGGCCATGGCTTGCTGCTGCCGATCCCGGACATCGATCACACCGATTTCATGCTGATCCTCGGCGGCAACCCGCTGGCATCGAACGGCAGCATCATGACCGTGCCGGATGTCGAGAAACGCCTGAAGGCGATTCAGGCGCGTGGCGGCAAAGTGGTGGTGGTCGATCCCCGGCGCAGCGAAACGGCAGCTATCGCCGATCAGCACTTGTTTGTGCGGCCGGGTGGCGACGCGGCGCTGTTGTTTGGCTTACTCAATACGCTTTTCAGCGAAGGGCTGACCCGTGACTGTCACTTGCCGGTTGATGGCCTTGATGAAGTGCGCGCAGCCGTCGCCACGTTCACTGCCGAAGCCATGAGCCCGCTGTGCGCCGTTCCCGCTGAACAGATCCGCCAACTGGCCCGGGACTTCGCCGCTGCACCAAGCGCTGTTTGCTACGGCCGGATGGGCGTTTCCACTCAGGCCTTCGGCACGCTATGCCATTGGGTCGTGCAGTTGATCAATCTGGTGACTGGCAATCTCGATCGCGTCGGCGGTGCCTTGTGCACAGAGCCAGCGGTGGATCTGGTGGCATCGACCTCGGGCGGGCATTTCAACAAATGGCAAAGCCGGGTCTCCGGGCGCCCCGAGTACGGCGGCGAGCTGCCGGTGGCGGCGCTGGCTGAAGAGATGCTCACCGAAGGCGAAGGGCAGATTCGTGCGCTGATCACCGTGGCCGGCAATCCGGTGTTGTCGACACCGAACGGCCGGCAACTGGAGCAGGCGCTCGATGGTCTGGAGTTCATGCTCAGCATCGACCTGTACATTAACGAAACCACGCGCTACGCCGATCTGATTCTGCCGTCGACCTCGGCGCTGGAGAACGATCATTACGACACTACTTTCAATCTGTTCGCGGTACGCAACGTCACCCGCTTCAACCGCGCGATTCTCGCCAAGCCCGAGGGCGCATTACACGACTGGGAGATCTTTGTCGGCCTGGCCAAGGCGTTTGCCGAGAAGACCGGCAAGGAGCTGAAACCGACGATGCCGCCGGCGAAGATGATCGACATGGGCCTGCGCATGGGCCTGTATGGCGATGCGTCCGAGCAAAAGCTGTCATTGGCGACGTTGTTCGATCATCCGCACGGGATTGATCTTGGGGCGTTGAAGCCTAATCTGGCTGCACGCCTCAAGACGCCGAATCAACGGGTGCAGGCTGCGCCGCCGGAAATTCTCGCTGATCTCGCACGCTTTGCGGCCTTGCAGGCGCCGGCCGCTGATGAGCTGTTGATGATCGGCCGGCGCCATGTGCGCAGCAACAATTCGTGGATGCATAACTACCATCGTCTGGTGAAGGGCAAGCCACGACATCAATTGCTGATGCACCCGGATGACCTCGCCAGCCGGGGGCTCAACGATGGTCAGTTAGTTCGCGTCAGCTCGCGGGTAGGGCAGATCGAGGTCGAGGTGCTCGGCAGTCTGGACATGATGAAGGGCGTGGTCAGCCTGCCGCACGGTTGGGGACATGCTCGGCCGGGCGTGCAAATGGCAATCGCCAGTGGGCAGCCGGGATCGAGTGCCAACGACCTGACCGATGAATGCCAGCTCGACGAGTTGTCGGGTAACGCCGCGCTCAATGGCGTGCCGGTGACGGTGGCAGCGGCCTGAACGAGACCGTCGGGGAGACCGAGCATGGCGCTCGGGATTCCGTTACAATGCGTCACCGTGCCGACCCATGAGTCGGAAAGTTCAGCCGAGGTGCTCCATGGATATCATCGAAACGATTAAAGAGCAGATTGCCAACAACACCATTCTGCTTTACATGAAAGGCTCGCCGAATGCCCCGCAGTGTGGCTTCTCCGCGAAAGCTGCGCAGGCTGTAATGGGCTGTGGCGAGAAGTTCGCCTACGTCGACATCCTGCAGAACCCGGAAATCCGCGCCAACCTGCCAAAGTACGCCAACTGGCCGACTTTCCCGCAACTGTGGGTCGGCGGTGAGCTGGTCGGCGGTAGCGACATCATGGCTGAAATGTTCGCCAACGGTGAGCTGCAGACTCTGGTCAAGGAAGCATCGGCCAAGGCTGCTGCGGCCAAGTCCGAAGCCTGATCCGGTTTTTGTGGGAGCGAGCAAGCTCGCTCCCACAGGGATCTGCATCTGATCCGGGATTTGCCAATAAAAAGCCCCGCACCTCGAAAGAGGGCGGGGCTTTTTAGTGTCGCGAATTCAGCGGGCGCTTATTTACTCTTCGCCCATCTGCGATTGCAGATAGTTCTCAAGACCGACTTTATCGATCAGGCCCAGTTGGGTTTCCAGCCAGTCGATATGCTCTTCTTCGGATTCGAGAATGTCTTCGAGCAGTTCACGGCTGCCAAAGTCGCCAACCGATTCGCAATGGGCGATGGCGGCTTTCAGATCGGCGTGGCCGGTCTTCTCGATGCGCAGGTCGCATTCCAGCATTTCCCGGGTATGCTCGCCGATGTGCAGCTTGCCCAGGTCCTGGACGTTCGGCAGGCCTTCGAGGAACAGGATGCGCTTGATCAGCTTGTCCGCGTGTTTCATCTCGTCGATGGATTCGTGGTACTCGTGCTTGCCCAGCTTGTTCAGGCCCCAATCTTCATACATGCGCGCATGCAGGAAGTACTGATTGATCGCGACCAGTTCATTGGCAAGGATCTTGTTGAGATGCTGGATGACTGTAATGTCGCCTTTCATGATGGGAGTCCTGCCCTGTAATAGCTGTATATAAGGCGGAGTTTGAGCTTGGTATTTATAAGTGTCAAACCTAAGTTATTGAATAATAAATGAAATTAAATCTGAATAAGAATGTTTGTGTTCCGCGTCTAGCGTCTAACCGATTGATTTGCGGGCATAAAAAAACCGGACATAAGTCCGGTTCTTCGAAATGGGGGCAATTACGCGGCAGTAAATTCTACCGGATAGGGGATTGCGGCCTGAGCGGTTTGCAACTTGGTCAGGGTTTCGCGAACCACTTCCTTGGCAAGGCACGCACATTTGCCGCATTGGCTGGCGACGCCGGTGGCCTGGCGGACTTCTTTGTAGCTGCAGCAACCTTCATAGATCGCTTCGCGGATTTGTCCGTCGGTGACGCCAGTGCAGAGACAAACATACATAAGTGAGAACCGTCGCTGGTTGTGACTCAATTGCGATGGATCTTAATGTTAACGAGAATGATTGTCAAAGTGCTTTCTGAATGGTTTTCGATCGAAAGGCGGGTCACTGACGAACGGTGATTAATGGCGAATTGCCTGGCCCCAAAAATGCTGGTCCGTTATCCGTCTTGGGCAAAAAACCGTTAAGGACAGGCGAAAAACGCAGTGTATGATGGTCGGCCCTTGCGAAGAGGATTCGTGTCACAGGGCTGTCGCCTCAGGGTGGCAGGCTGGCCCGGACCCTGAACTTCAAGTTATTCACCAGGAGATATCCATGAGCGTACTCGTAGGCAAACAAGCCCCTGACTTCACCGTCCCGGCCGTACTCGGCAATGGTGAGATCGTTGACAGCTTCACCCTGTCCTCGGCCATCAAAGGCAAATACGGCCTGGTGTTCTTCTACCCACTGGACTTCACCTTCGTCTGCCCGTCCGAGCTGATCGCTCTGGACAACCGCATGGCTGACTTCAAAGCGCGTAACGTGGAAGTGGTTGCCGTGTCGATCGATTCGCACTTCACCCACAACGCCTGGCGCAACACCCCGGTCAACAACGGCGGCATCGGCCAGGTGAAATACACCATGGCTGCCGACATGAAGCACGAAATCGCCAAGGCCTACGACGTTGAGTCCGAAGGCGGCGTGGCTTTCCGTGGCGCGTTCCTGATCGACGACAAGGGCGTTGTCCGCTCGCAGATCATCAACGACCTGCCGCTGGGCCGTAACATGGAAGAGCTGATCCGTCTGGTCGACGCGCTGCAATTCCACGAAGAGCACGGCGAAGTCTGCCCTGCCAACTGGAAAAAAGGCGACAAAGGCATGAACGCTTCGCCAGAAGGCGTTGCGGCTTACCTGACCGAGAACGCTGCTGCCCTGTAAGGCGCAACGTCGCGGTACAAAAAAACCGGCCCATGTGGCCGGTTTTTTTATGCGCGGGATTCGCCCGAACGAGGATCAGTCGTCGAAGTCTTCCCAGCCGCCCATCTGTTTCCAGCGGTTGACGATGCCGCAGAACAGCTCGGCGGTCTTCTCGGTGTCGTAACGCGCCGAATGCGCTTCACGGCCGTCGAAGTCGATGTCCGCTGCCTGACAGGCCTTGGCCAGCACGGTTTGACCGTAAGCCAGACCGGCCAGCGTCGCGGTGTCGAAGCTGGAGAACGGGTGGAACGGATTGCGCTTCATGTCCAGACGCGCAACCGCAGCATTCAGGAAGCCAAGGTCGAAGCTGCTGTTATGCCCGACCAGAATCGCGCGCTTGCAGCCATTGGCCTTCAGCGCTTTGCGGATGCCACGGAAGATGTCGGTCAGCGCGGTTTCTTCGCTGACCGCCATGCGCAGCGGGTGATCGAGCTTGATCCCGGTGAATTCCAGCGCTGCCGCTTCGATGTTCGCGCCTTCGAACGGCTCGACACGGAAGAAGTAGGTGTGGTCCGGGTAAACGAAACCCTTTTCGTCCATGGCGATGGTGGTCGCGGCAATCTCCAGCAGAGCGTCGGTGGCCGAGTTGAAGCCACCGGTCTCTACGTCGACGACAACCGGCAGGTAACCGCGAAAACGTGCTGCCATCGGGTGACGGGAACCGCCGCCGCCACCTTGACCGTCCAGTTCGTCGTCGAAATGGTCTTCACTCACGCGTGTTCCTCCAGCAGGCGCCAGCGCAGTTTTTCACCGGCGCGCAGCGGGATAACGTTCAGCTCGCCAAATGGCAGGCTGGTCGGGGCGGTCCATTCTTCGCGAACCAGGGTGATGCGATCGGTGTTGGTCGGCAGACCGTAGAAACGCGGGCCGTTGAGGCTGGCGAACGCTTCGAGCTTGTCCAGCGCGTTGCGCTGTTCGAAGGCTTCGGCATACAGCTCGATGGCGGCGTACGCGGTGTAGCAGCCGGCGCAACCGCAGGCGGCTTCCTTGGCGTGCTGGGCGTGCGGCGCCGAGTCGGTACCGAGGAAGAACTTCGCGCTGCCGCTGGTGGCGGCGTCGAGCAGGGCTTCCTGATGGGTATTACGCTTGAGGATCGGCAGGCAATAGAAGTGCGGCCGAATCCCGCCCACCAGCATGTGGTTGCGGTTGTACAGCAGGTGATGCGCGGTGATGGTGGCGCCGACGTTGGCCGAAGCCTCGTTGACGAACTGCACCGCGTCGTCGGTGGTGATGTGTTCGAACACCACTTTGAGCGTCGGGAAACGCTCGACGACACGGCGCATGTGTTCATCGATGAAAATCTTTTCGCGGTCGAAGACGTCGACATCGCCACGGGTGACCTCGCCGTGGATCAGCAGCGGCATGCCGACTTCGGCCATGGCTTCCAGCGCCGGGAAGATCTTGTCGATGCTGGTCACGCCGGAATCGGAGTTGGTGGTGGCGCCGGCCGGGTACAGTTTGGCGGCGTGCACGAAACCGCTGGCCTTGGCCTCACGAATTTCTTCGGGCTGGGTGCGGTCGGTGAGGTACAGCACCATCAGCGGTTCGAAACGACTGCCGGCCGGGCGGGCAGCGAGAATCCGCTGGCGATAGCCGTCGGCTTCAGCGGCGTTGCGCACCGGTGGTACCAGGTTGGGCATGATGATGGCGCGGCCAAAGGTGCGCGCAACATCGGCAACGGTATTGGTCAACACGGCACCATCGCGAAGATGAATGTGCCAGTCGTCGGGACGCAGCAGGGTCAGGCGGTCGGACATGAGGGGATTCCAGGCGGGTCAAACTGAGGGGAATGCTACCGGAAAAGACTCTTGCAGGCACCCGCTATCAAGTTTTGCAGGAACCTTCCGATATCCCGTAGGTATGCCGTAAACATAGTGTGAATCGGTCTTTGTGTTACAGAAGCCAATGGAGCCTCCCGTGCGCCAGCGATATTTAGCCTTGCTCAGTGTGTTTGCCAGCCTCCCCGCGATGGCGCTGACCTACCAGACGCGTCTGGAGAACATTGAGTGGACGGTCGAGGGCGACAAGTTCGAGTGCCGCCTGACCCAGCCGATCACCGATTTCGGCTCGGGCCAGTTCGTGCGCAAAGCCGGCGAACAAGCGATATTCCGCCTGAATGCCTACAACGCCATGCTCGGCGGCGGTTCGGCGACGTTGCTTGCCGCGGCGGCACCATGGCAGCCGGGGCGCAACGACATCAATCTGGGCAGCGTCAGGATCGGTACCGGCAACGTGCTGTTCAACAGTTCGCAATCCCAGGCCGGCGGGCTGATCAGTGGTTTACTCGACGGTCGCAGCCCGGTGGTGCGGCGTGCCTCCGGCGATGGCCGGGTTTCGGAAGTGCGTCTGCTGCCGGTGAAGTTCAGCAAAGCGTTCAATGATTACCAGACGTGTGTGGCGAAGTTGCTGCCGCAGAATTTCGATCAGGTGAAGCAATCGCAGATCGGCTTCCCCGGCGAAGGCACCGATCTGGATGCCCCCGCCAAAGCCAAGCTGCAGGTGATGCTCGAGTTCATGAAGGCCGATCCGACGGTCAATCACATCGAACTGGATGGCTACTCCGACAACAGCGGCAACCGTCTGACCAACCGTGAGCTGTCGCGTCGTCGCGCGCTGGCGGTGGTCGACTTTTTCAAGGCCAACGGCATCGCCGAATCGCAGATCACCGTGCGTTTCCACGGCGAGCAATACCCGCTGGTGCCGAACAACAATGCGGCCAATCGGGCGAAGAATCGTCGGGTCAGTGTGAAGCTCGCGCGAGTCGCGCCGACTACCGCGCCAGCACCGCAAGCCAGCACACCTGCCAACGCCGCGGCGACTTCCTGACCCGCCGGTCATCGTCGCGCTGTCGACAGATTCTGTCGCTTTGTCGTCTTAAGCTGTCGCGCCTCTGTAAATTATCGGATTTGAGCGGTAGACTCCTCGGCTTTCCGTAGAACCCCGTGGAGTGATGGCATGGCGGACGTAAACAAGGTCGTTCTGGCGTATTCCGGCGGCCTGGACACTTCGGTGATCCTCAAGTGGCTGCAGGATACTTATAACTGTGAAGTGGTGACCTTCACCGCTGACCTGGGTCAGGGCGAAGAGGTCGAGCCGGCTCGCGCCAAGGCTCAGGCCATGGGCGTCAAAGAAATCTACATCGACGACCTGCGCGAAGAATTCGTGCGTGACTTCGTGTTCCCGATGTTCCGCGCCAACACCGTTTACGAAGGCGAGTACCTGCTGGGTACTTCCATCGCACGTCCGCTGATCGCCAAACGCCTGATCGAAATCGCCAACGAAACCGGCGCCGACGCCATTTCCCATGGCGCCACCGGCAAGGGCAACGACCAGGTGCGTTTCGAACTGGGTGCCTACGCACTCAAGCCTGGCGTTAAAGTGATTGCGCCATGGCGTGAGTGGGACCTGCTGTCCCGCGAGAAGCTGATGGACTACGCCGAGAAGCACGCGATCCCGATCGAGCGTCATGGCAAGAAGAAGTCCCCTTACTCGATGGACGCCAACCTGCTGCACATCTCCTATGAAGGCGGCGTGCTGGAAGACACCTGGACCGAGCACGAAGAAGACATGTGGCGCTGGACCGTCTCCCCGGAGAAGGCTCCCGACACCCCGCAATACCTGGAACTGACCTACCGCAACGGCGATATCGTCGCGCTGGACGGCGTCGAAATGACTCCGGCCACCGTACTGGCAACGCTGAACAAGATCGGTGGCGCTCACGGTATCGGTCGTCTGGACATCGTTGAAAACCGTTACGTGGGCATGAAGTCCCGTGGCTGCTACGAAACCCCGGGCGGCACGATCATGCTGCGCGCGCACCGCGCCATTGAATCGATCACCCTGGACCGCGAAGTCGCTCACCTCAAAGACGAGCTGATGCCGAAATACGCCAGCCTGATCTACACCGGTTACTGGTGGAGCCCGGAGCGTCTGATGCTGCAACAGATGATCGATGCTTCGCAGGTCAACGTGAACGGTGTGGTTCGCCTGAAACTGTACAAGGGCAACGTGATCGTTACCGGCCGCAAGTCCGACGATTCGCTGTTCGACGCCAATATCGCGACCTTCGAAGAAGACGGCGGCGCCTACAATCAGGCCGACGCGGCGGGCTTCATCAAGCTCAACGCGCTGCGCATGCGCATTGCTGCCAACAAAGGCCGCAAGCTGTTCTAAGCCTTGCAGGGCTGTAAAAATGGCGGCTTGTCTCAATGACAATGCCGCCATTTCTTTTCTGTGTTTGTCTGACGTTAATCCAGAGCTTTGGTCATTGCCGCCAACTCCAGCATTTACTTGAATGTCCACTTCAGGCATCTACTCTACGCTCATGCTCCTCTCAAAACCGTGGTGGTTTGTGTGCTTACGTTGTAAGCAACGAGAAGTTTGGCGCCTCCGCTTTTTTTCGACTGTTTGATAAGGCTCGGGATAATTTGCTTGAGCAAAACGTCGCACGCAGAGTCGGTCAAAAATACCACTGCCTTGGCTGAGTGTTTGCCAAGATGCGGAAAGTGTTCTGCCAGCGCATGGAACGCCTGTGCGCTACTCAACCGACGTACGTCTATAGCGCACAATGTGCCGATGGATTTAGGCAGCTGAATGTTGTGCTCAATCCACGGTCGCTCCGGGCAGGATTCGTCAGCGCTGCAAGGAGGGAGTTGCCTGAGGTCAACGCTATGAACAGACAACGTCCACTCCAATCCGTTGGCAGCTGATACTTCGCCTACCACTGGAGGCGAACAGGAGTGGAGCTCGGGCTGTTTCAACTCCTCGAAACTTTTTAGAAAACTGTCGTCCTTATCGAAGTCCGAGGGCGCATAGAGCGAACGGTAGTTGAAGTTCAGCGTTAAAAAGAATAGCAATAGCAAGTAAAACGGAAAGCTGATCAGGAACCAGATGTAGACTTCTCTTTCGGCGTTATCAAGAAAGGGTAAGGAAATGGCAGCCGACGATTCGGAAATAAATGCAAATATCGCAATTACAGTCATGGGATTGGTAATTTTTCTTCTGATTTTTATCATGGAAGGTGCTCATTAATTGTGTGTTTCCAATACGTATGTTGAGTTGTTTTGTATGGGGTGTTGCAACTTGCTGGTCGAGATAATTTTTATATTAAATGATAACGTTTGGATAGAAGTATCTTGTTTCAGATGTTGATCTATCAAAGGGTTTTTGATTGTTTTCACGTTGTTTATTTAAACTTATAAGCTGCCGGGGCTGGCGCTGCGTAGCGATGTGCAGTCAATGGATTATCGCGTTTTTTCAGCCGCTCGCTGAGCCGTCTGCCTCGAAAGAACAGTTCGCGTGGTGTTCAGGACGTCATGTTTTTCGCGTCGATGTGAAGGCCAGGAGATGCGTCGTCCCATTTGAAAATCGCCTGTATGGGTTTTTTTGTAGGAATAATCTTTATTTGCTGTAGGGAATGTCTTTTGCTGGGATTGCAATGAAACTCTCTTGTGCCATGTCAGAAGTGACTGGGCTATTGTGCGTGCTCTAAAAATTCGAACAGCGAAACTGGACTTGCCCATGAATAAAGTGCTGATCGTGGATGATCATCCCGTCATTCGTCTTGCTGTGCGTATGCTGATGGAGCGTCATGGCTACGAAGTCATTGCAGAAACGGATAATGGTGTGGATGCTTTGCAACTTGCGCGTGAACAGATGCCGGATATCGTTATTCTGGATATTGGAATACCGAAACTCGATGGTCTTGAAGTTATTGCGCGTCTGAACTCGACACCCATGCCGTTGAAAGTACTGGTGTTGACCTCCCAGGCACCGGGTCATTTTTCAATGCGCTGCATGCAGTCAGGTGCTGCGGGTTATGTATGTAAGCAACAGGATTTGACTGAGTTGCTGAGTGCGATCAAAGCGGTACTGTCCGGCTACAGCTATTTTCCAAACCAGGCCCTGCACACCGTGCGTACCAGTCTTGGTAATGCCAGTGAGGCCGATATGGTGGATCGCCTCTCCGGGCGGGAAATGATGGTGTTGCAGCAATTGGCGCGTGGCAAGACCAACAAGGAAATCGCCGACGGCATGTTTCTCAGCAACAAGACGGTCAGCACTTACAAGACCCGTCTGTTATTGAAGCTCAATGCCCGCTCGCTGGTGGATCTGATTGAATTGGCACAACGCAACGGACTGGTCTGATGATCAGGAATACCGACGGGGCATGGGCCGCTCAGTGTCGGATTCAGCAGAAAGTAAAAAGCCTCCGGTTCGGGAGGCTTTCAAGTGTCAGAGATCAAAATCGTAATCGGCCAACTGCTTTTGCAGTCGGCGCTCCTCAAGCAGGTTATCGATGGTGCGACGTTTACTCAGATTGGTCTTGGCGACCTCGACCACCGGTTCGGCGTCGTCGGTATCCACAACGGTAAAATCTTCATCTACGTCCAGTTGTTCTTTGCTGTCAGTCATAAGGTGAACTCCAGGCTAAGACTGCCTTTGGCGCCCCTTATATCGATATTCCTGCTGCGGGTAAAAAAGATTTTTTCAATCGAAGAATCAATTATTCCAATAGCCAATCAATCGTCCGAGGTTTTGTGTTTGTACTCACACAAATCTTCGATGCGGCAGCTGCCACAGCGTGGCTTGCGCGCCAGGCACACATAGCGACCGTGCAGAATCAGCCAGTGGTGGGAGTCTAGCAGGTAGTCTTTTGGCACAAACTTCATCAGCTTCTTTTCCACTTCAACCACATTTTTACCCGGGGCAATGCCGGTGCGGTTGCTCACGCGAAAAATGTGCGTGTCGACCGCCATGGTCAACTGGCGAAAAGCGGTATTGAGGACCACGTTGGCCGTCTTGCGACCGACGCCGGGCAGCGCTTCCAGTTCTTCACGCGTCTGCGGGACTTCGCCATTGTGCAACTCGACCAGCATGCGACAGGTCTCGATCACGTTTTTCGCTTTGCTGTTATAGAGGCCGATGGTCTTGATGTATTCGGACAGCCCTTCGACGCCCAGCGCGTGGATCGCCGCCGGGGTATTGGCCACCGGGAACAGTTTGGCCGTAGCCTTGTTGACGCCGACGTCGGTTGACTGCGCCGAAAGAATGACCGCGATCAACAACTCGAACGGTGAGGAATAGGCCAGCTCGGTCTTCGGCTCGGGATTGTCTTCATGAAGTCTGCGGAAAATTTCCAGACGTTTGGCGGCATTCATGGGTGATGTGTTTCCTTGGAGAGAGCGGTCGAGCGGGTCCAGGCCTGGCGGGCGGCAAGCAGTAGTCCGAGCACGATGAAGGCGCCGGGAACCAGGGTGAGCAAGTGCAGCCCGTCGCTGAACAGAACCAGGCCTTGCCAGTGTTCCGACAGGCCACGGCCGATGTGGCCCTGACCGAACAGTTCACGCAGTACCGCCAGCGCCAGTAGCAGCCCGCTCGACAGGCCAAAAAACGTCAGGCGCAGGCCAAATGCCTGACGAAAGAATCCATTGTATTCCAGCACTACGCATTGCAAGGCGATCAGCCCGGCATAGATCCCGAGTGACTGTTGCCACTGCAACGCCCAGCGCTGCGCGAGGATATTGGCGCAACTGGTCAGGGTGGCGGCCAGCAGCAGACTGGCCAGCATCAGGTTGTTGCCAGACAACCGCGAGCGCAGCGGGCCGATGCATGCGCCGTAAACCACCACCACAACGCCCGACATCAACAGCATGCCCAGCGCGCCAGCCAAGGTCGCGCTGGTGCCAAGCAGCAGCATCAGCATCAACGTGTTTGTCAGATTCGTTGGCCGGATCATGATCCGCTCCCCAGCAAGGTTGCGCGGTGCTCATCAAAGTAACGCAGGGCGTCATGAATGGCATTGACGGTGGCCCGGGAAGTGACGGTTGCCCCGGCCAGTTGATCGAACTGTCCCTGATCTTTTTTCAGCGCCCAGCCTGCGTCGTCAGGTGCGTTGCGCGACTTGCCGGTAAATGTCGCCAGCCAGTGGTTCGGCCAGTCGCCGATAAGTCCGCCGAGCGCCGGGGTTTCGTTGTGCCGCAGGGTTTTTACCCCCAGCAGTCTGCCGTTGGCATCGATGGCGATCAGCAGTTCGATAGCGCCGGCATAGCCCTCGGTCTGGGTGCGCAACAACACTGCCACCGGCTGACCGGATTTGCTTGCGTGGTAACCAGCCAGCAGCGTGCTGTGGCTCAACGTTGTATCAGTCAGCGCCAGCGGCTGCTCCAGCGGCTGATTGTCGTAGGCATCGGGCGCGATCAGATCCAGCAATTTGCGGCTGTCGAGCAGGCGTTGCTCGCTGGCAATCTGCGGCGCACTGGCGCGCTGCACCACATAAGTCAGGCCGAGACCGGCACCGGCCAGCAGCACAAGCGCCACGAAAGCAGCTGCGCGGCTCATGATTGCACCTGCGTCTGGCGGGCAGCGGCAAAACGTTCCAGAGCCGGTACACACAGATTCATCAGCAACACGGCAAACGCGACACCGTCCGGGTAGCCGCCCCAGGTGCGGATCAGGTAGGTCAGCAAGCCGACACCCACGCCGAACAGCAGTCGGGCCAGCGAACTTTTGGCGCCGGATACTGGTTCGGTAATGATGAAAAACGCACCGAGCATGGTCGCGCCGCTCAGCAGATGAAACAGCGGCGAGCCGTGGGAATCCGAACCCGAACCGTTCCAGCAGAGCAGGCTGACGAAAAACAGGCTGGCCAGCATGCCAACTGGCGCTTGCCAGGCAATCACCCGGCGCTGCAATAAAAACAGTCCACCGGCGAGAAACGCCAGATTGATCCACTCCACGCCGCGTCCACCGAAACGGCCGAATGCCGGATTGGCCGCGAACAATTCATCCATGGTCAGACTTTTGTTGATGCGCAGGCTGTCCAGCGCGGTGGCCTGAACCCAGGCATCCGGAGCCTGGCCCAGATTCAGGACCTGTGCAAAAGCGGCCTGCAGACTCATGCCATGCGCCGGCCAGTGGGTCATTGGCTGCGGGAACAGCAGCATCGCCAGGGCGAAACCGAGCATGGCCGGATTGAACGGATTCTTGCCGATGCCACCGTATAAATGTTTGCCGAACAGCAGGCCCGAAGCCACCGCCGTAACTGTCAGCCACCATGGGCAATAAGGTGGCATGGCGGCGGCCAGCAGTGTCGCGCTGACCAGTGCGCTGCCATCGCTGAACGTTGGTTGCAGTGGTTGTCGGCGCAGGCGGGCGACGCCAGCCTCGATCAGCAGCGCGGTGCTCGCCGCCAGGATCAGGTTGATCAACACGCCCCAGCCGTAAAACCAGAACAACGCCAACAGCCCCGGCAGCGTGGCCAGTAGCACCCGCATCATCGCCTGTTGCAGGCGATCATCCGGTGCTTCACGGGGCGACATGATCTTGCACCTGACGCTCGGCGGCCTGCAGGCGGGCGCGGGCCTTGTCGAGGATGTTGTTCGGCGTGTCGGCGCGGCGTTCGAGTTTGCTCAGGTCGGCGCGGGCGTAGGCCAGTTCGGTTTTCAACTGGCGAAGCTGGTTGTCGAGCGGGCGCTTTTCCACCCGCACCAGGTCAGGCGCAGGCTGCTCGCTCGCCGTCTCGGCGGCGTGAAGGGCTTGCTCGGCATCACGCAGTGCCTGTTCCAGCGTGGCAATTTGCTCGGCTGGCGCTTCGGCGGTCTGGGCCTTTTTCAATTCGGCGCGCCGCATGGCCAGCTGGATTTTCGCCCGTTTCAGGTCGGCGTCTTTCGCCGGAACCGGGGCCGCAGCGGCTGGAGCGGTGGCGGCGCTGCTTTCGAGTTTCGCCAACGCCTGTTCGGCGGCTTCAAACTGCTGTTGCAACACGATCAGTTGCGATTGCTGTTCGAAGGTCGGCGGATGGCCGAAGGCTTTCAGCGATTTGTGCAATTGCGCGCGGCTCATGGCGACATCGATCTTGGCTTTTTTCAATGCCGCGTCGGCGGTTGCGGCTTTCTGCGCGCGCACCCGTTCCAGAGCGGCCTGCACCGGATCGAGAGTAACCACCGCCGGTTGCGCTGCACGCTGCGCCCGGGCTTCGCGCTCAGCCTGTTTCTGCTGTTCCTCGCGTTGCAGGCGGGTGTTGCGGCGTTCAAACCGCTGGCGCGCATGATCGCGTTTGGCTGCGCGCGCGCGCTGCTCTTCAAGGCTCAACGCCAGACCACCGACCACAGGCAAGGTGCCGAGCGGCAGTGGATGCATCTCGATGCAGTCCACCGGGCACGGCGCCACGCACAGGTCGCAACCGGTGCATTCGTCGATCAGTACGGTGTGCATCAGTTTCGCCGCGCCGACGATGGCGTCGATCGGGCAGGCCTGGATGCACTTGGTGCAGCCGATGCACTCGGCCTCGCGGATGTACGCCACTTGTGGCGGTGCCGAGCCACGGCTGACGTCCAGTTCCAGCACCGGCACGTTCAACAGTTCAGCCAAGGCGGCGACGGTTTCGTCACCGCCGGGCGGGCACTTGTTGATCGGTTCGCCATCGACGATGCCTTGCGCATACGGCTTGCACCCGGGGTGGCCGCATTTGCCGCATTGGGTCTGCGGCAGGAGGGCATCGATGAGTTGAATCAGACTCATGTTTTGATCAGTCCACTGAATCCGAGAAAAATCACTGCGATCAGTCCGGCGCCGATCAGGTCGATCGGCAAGCCGCGAAAGGGCAGGGGAATGTCGTTGTCCGCCGTGCGTTCACGCAAGTCGCTGAACAGGCTCAGCACCAGCCAGAAACCCAGCCCGGCGCCGATGCTCAGCGCTGCTGCTTGCAGCAGGCCGCGATCATTTTGCGCGTTGATCAAGGCCAGCCCCAGTACGCCGGAATTACCCAGCAATAGCGGCCACAGTCCGTCGAACGGCCAGTCTGGCAGCGCACGAGCCAACAGCTTCAGCAGCGGCGCGATCAGCAGCACGCTGAGCGGCAAGAACACAAACAGCTGCAGTGCCTGCAATTGCAGCGGCACCAGCAGCCAGTGCCAGAGCACGTACCCGATGAAGCCGACGCTCAGCATCAGGCACGCCGTCGCCAACCCCAGCGCATGCACCTGACGCCGACTGCCGGCCAGCAGCGGATCGACACCCAGCGGCCAGTGCAACACGAAGTTGTTGAGCAGGGCGGCACTGATCAGCGTAAGCGCAAGTTCGGTCATGGTTCTGCCGGCAGCAACGGTCGGGTGTCACTTAAGGTTAGGCATTATCCGGCACCCGCGATGGGTGGGCCAGATATGAAAAATCCCACAGGCCTGCAGAACATGCCTGTGGGATCGTTTCAGCGCTGGGTCTTACTTGATGCGTTGACCCGGCTTGGCGCCGTTGTCCGGGCTCAGCAGGTAGATTTCTTCACCGCCAGGGCCGGCGGCCATCACCATGCCTTCGGAAATACCGAACTTCATTTTCCGCGGCTTGAGGTTGGCGATCATCATGGTCAGGCGACCGTCGAGTTTCGACGGGTCCGGGTAAGCGCTCTTGATCCCGGAGAACACGTTGCGCTGCTCGTCACCGATGTCCAGCGTCAGGCGCAGCAGCTTGTCCGCACCTTCCACGTGTTCAGCCTTGACGATCAAAGCCACGCGCAGGTCGACAGCAGCAAAGGTGTCGAAGTCGATTTCCGGCGACAGCGGATCCTTGGCCAGTTCGCCGTTGCCCGCAGGCGCGGCGGCACCGGTGTCGGTCTGGCTGGCGGTCAGGTCTTCTTTCGAGGCGTCGGTCATGGCTTGCACTTTTACCGGATCGATGCGAGTCATCAACGGCTTGAATTCGTTCAGCTGATGGTTGGCCAGCAGCGTAGTGTGGTCGTTCCAGGTCAACGGGGCGACGTTGAGGAATGCCTCGGCGTCGGCAGCCAGCAGCGGCAGCACCGGTTTGAGGAAGATCACCAGCTGGCGGAACAGGTTGATGCCAGTGGCGCAGATCGCCTGGACTTCATCCTGCTTGCCTTCCTGCTTGTTCAGCGACCATGGGGCCTTGTCGGCGATCCAGGCGTTGGCGCGGTCGGCCAGGGCCATGGTTTCACGCATGGCGCGGGCGAAGTCGCGCGCTTCATAGGCGTCGGCAATGCTTGGCGCCGCGGCGAGGAAGGCTTCGGTCAGCTCTGGCGCGGCATTGTTGTCGACCAGCAGGCCGCCGTTGCCCTTGTGGATGAAACCGGCGCAACGGCTGGCGATGTTGACCACTTTGCCGACCAGGTCGGAGTTGACCTTCTGCACGAAGTCTTCGAGGTTCAGATCGAGGTCATCGACGCCACGGCCCAATTTGGCCGCGTAGTAGTAACGCAGGTATTCCGGCGACAGGTGATCCAGGTAGGTACGCGCTTTGATGAACGTGCCACGGGACTTGGACATCTTCTGGCCGTTGACGGTCAGGTAGCCGTGCACGTTGATCCCGGTCGGCTTGCGGAAACCGGCGCCTTCGAGCATGGCAGGCCAGAACAGGGCGTGGAAGTTGACGATGTCCTTGCCAATGAAGTGGTACAGCTCGGCGGTGGAGTCCTTGCCCCAGAACGCGTCGAAGTCCAGCTCCGGCGTGCGGTTGCAGAGGTTCTTGAAACTGGCCATGTAGCCGATCGGCGCATCCAGCCACACATAGAAATATTTGCCCGGCTCGTCCGGAATCTCGAAACCGAAGTACGGCGCATCGCGGGAAATGTCCCACTGCTGCAGGCCGGCGTCCAGCCACTCGGCGATCTTGTTGGCCACGGCGTCCTGCAGGGTGCCGCTGCGGGTCCAGGTCTGCAGCATCTGCTGGAAGTCTGGCAGTTTGAAGAAGAAATGCTGGGAATCCTTGAGCACCGGAGTGGCGCCGGAGATCGCCGACTTCGGATCCTTCAGATCGGTTGGCGCGTAGGTCGCACCGCATTTTTCGCAGTTGTCGCCGTACTGGTCTTCGGTGCCGCATTTCGGGCAGGTGCCCTTGATGAAGCGGTCGGCCAGGAACATTTTCTTTTCCGGATCGAAATACTGGGTGATCGAGCGCTGGGCAATGTGCCCGGCGTCACGCAGCTTCAGATAGATCTGGCTCGACAGCTCACGGTTTTCTTCGGCGTGAGTGGAGTGGAAGTTGTCGAAGTCGACCAGGAACTCGGCAAAGTCGGCGCTGTGTTCAGCCTGCACGTTGGCGATCAGTTGTTCCGGGGTGATGCCTTCCTTTTCCGCGCGCAGCATGATCGCCGAACCGTGGGCGTCGTCGGCACAGACATAGATGCATTGATTGCCGCGATGCTTCTGGAAGCGCACCCACATATCGGTCTGGATGTATTCCAGCATATGGCCAAGGTGAATCGAACCGTTGGCGTAGGGCAGGGCGCTGGTGACGAGGATCTTGCGTGGTTCGGACATGTGGGGCTTCGCTACTTGATGAAACGGAGGTCGGCCACTATAAAGCGCTGGCGCATATTTTTCACCCTGTGCCGCTGGGTACTTTGAGAGCATTTGTGGCGAGGGGATTTATCCCCGATGGGTGGCGAAGCCGCCCCCAAACCCGATATCAGGGCCTATCAGGTACACCGCGGGTGATGGTTCTGCGACTGCTGCGCAGCCGATCGGGGATAAATCCCCTCGCCACAGGTGCTGACTTGCTCAAGTAATCAGTTCGCCACAAATCTGCGTCCAGCGTACGATACCCGCCATCTTTTCCCAGTCTTGTTATCGGAGTTGCCCATGAGTGCCGTCACTCGCGCAGCGGTGGAAGCCGTCCTCAGCCAATACACCGACCCCTACCTGAACCAGGACCCGGTCAGCGCCGGTTGCGTGAAGCACATCGAGATCGTCGGTGATCGCGTCAACGTGCAGCTGGAAATCGGTTACGCCGCCGGTCTGTTCAAGAGCGGCTGGGCACAGTTGCTGCAGCTGGCCATCGAAAACCTCGATGGCGTGACGATCGCCAAGGTCGAGGTCAACAGCGTGATCGCCGCGCACAAGGCCCAGGCGCAGATCCCGGGGCTGGCCAACGTCAAGAATGTGGTCGCCGTGGCTTCGGGCAAGGGCGGTGTGGGCAAGTCGACCACGGCGGCCAACCTCGCGCTGGCGCTGGCCCGCGAAGGCGCCAAAGTGGGGATTCTCGACGCCGACATCTATGGCCCGAGCCAGGGCATCATGTTCGGCATCCCCGAGCGCACCCGCCCCGAGGTCAAGGATCAGAAGTGGTTTGTGCCGCTCAAGGCCCACGGTGTCGAAGTCATGTCGATGGCGTTCCTGACCGACGACAACACGCCGATGGTCTGGCGCGGGCCGATGGTCTCCGGCGCACTGCTGCAACTGGTCACGCAAACCGCGTGGGGTGACCTGGATTATCTGGTGATCGACATGCCCCCAGGTACCGGCGACATCCAGTTGACCCTGGCGCAGAAAGTCCCGGTGGCCGGTGCGGTGATCGTCACTACCCCGCAGGATCTGGCATTGCTGGACGCGCGCAAAGGCGTGGAAATGTTCCGCAAGGTCAACATTCCGGTGCTGGGCGTGGTGGAAAACATGGCGGTGCACATCTGCTCGAACTGCGGACATGCCGAACATCTGTTCGGTGAGGGCGGTGGCGAAAAGCTGGCGACCCAATACGGCGTCGAACTGCTGGCCTCGCTGCCGCTGTCGATGCTGATCCGCGAGCAGGCCGATGGCGGCAAGCCAACGGTGATCGCCGAACCGGACAGCCAGATTGCGATGGTCTATCAGGAACTGGCCCGCCACGTCGGCGCACGCATTGTGTTGCAGGAAGCGGCAACGCCGGCGATGCCGAATATCAGCATCAGTGACGATTGATAGCCTGAAACACAATCAACTGTGGGAGCGGGCTTGCTCGCGAAGGCGGTGTGTCAGTCGACGAAAATGTTGTCTGACCCACCGCTTTCGCGAGCAGGCTCGCTCCCACATAGGTTTCTGTGTTGGCAGTCAGATCCGCAAGCCGCCATCCATCTCCAGAATCCGCCCGGTGTAGTAGTCGTTCTCGAAGATGTACGCCGCCGAATGGGCGATCTCTTCCGGCTTGCCCATGCGCTTGAGCGGAATCCCCGAAGTCATCTTCTCCAACGCTTCCGGCTTCATGCCCAGGGTCATCTCGGTTTCGATGAAGCCCGGCGCAATGCCTGCCACGCGAATGCCATAACGCGCCAGTTCCTTGGCCCAGGTCACAGTGGCTGCGGCTACGCCAGCCTTGACGGCAGAGTAGTTGGTCTGGCCGACGTTACCGGCACGGGAGATCGAAGAAATATTGATGATCGCGCCGCTGTTCTTCAGCTCGACCATTTTCGCCGCCACTTCACGGGTGCAGAGGAACACGCCGGTCAGGTTGACGTCGATCACCGCCTGCCACTGGGCCAGACTCATCTTGGTCATTTCGCCGTCCTTGACCTTGAGCAGCAGGCCGTCACGCAGGATCCCGGCGTTGTTGATCAGGCCATGGATCGCGCCGAAATCTTCGGCAACCTGCGCGACCATGTGCTCAACCTGTTCTTCATTGGCCACGTTGCACAGATAGCTGCGCGCCTCGACGCCCTTGGCCTTGCAGGCGGCCACCGCGTCGTCGAGTTTTTCCTGATTGAGGTCGACCAACGCGAGCTTCGCGCCTTTGCCGGCGAAATACTCGGCCATGGAACGGCCCAAACCCTGGCAACCGCCGGTGATAATGATTACTTTGTCGTTGAGTTGCATTCGCATGCCCCGATAGCCGGTCTGAGTGGTTTTTGTTATTGGCGACGCTCGATCCGTACCGGTTATGGCCGGATTGCACATGAGCATTGCCCGATGGCGTGACCGGGACTTATCCCCAGGCGCCTGTCCGTTTTTTCGACGGATTCTAATTAAGGAGTCATAAATTGAGCGTTGAAGCGGCCAAGAATGCCCGAGAATTGCTTCTCAAGGAATACCGTGGCGTATTGTCCACCCACTCCAAATCAATGCCCGGTTTCCCGTTTGGCTCGGTGGTGCCGTATTGCCTGGATGAGCAGGGCCGCCCGCTGATCCTGATCAGCCGCATCGCCCAGCACACCCACAACCTGCAGAAAGATCCGAAATGTTCGCTGCTGGTAGGTGAGCGTGAGGCCGACGACGTGCAGGCCGTTGGTCGCCTGACCTACCTGGCCGAAGCGCAGAAGCTCGAAGACCCGGCTGCCATCGAAGCCGCCGCCGAGCGTTATTACCGGTATTTCCCCGACTCGCAGAACTACCACAAGGCCCACGACTTTGATTTCTGGGTGCTCAACCCGGTGCGTCACCGCTACATCGGTGGTTTCGGTGCGATTCACTGGGTCGATCAAGTAACCCTTGCCAACCCATTTGCCGGCAAGGCGGAAATCAGCATGGTCGAGCACATGAACAGCGATCACGCCAAAGCCATTGCCCACTACGTCGAACTCAGCGGGTTGCCGAAAACCGTACCGGCGCAACTGGCCGGGATCGACAGCGAAGGCATGCACCTGCGCATCGGTCAGGCGCTGTACTGGCTGGCGTTTCCAGCGCCTTGTCATACGCCGATACAAGTGCGCGAAGCCTTGGTTTCTCTGGCTCACGCCGAGGTCTGGCCAAAAAATGCGGTGGCTGACGCTTGAATTCACGAAAGGGCGACGTCATCTAAGGCTTACTGCAAGGCATTTCTTGCGTTGAGGAATCTTTGATGCGCCCTTTTTTGTTGCTCTTTCTGCTGTTTCCGGTGCTGGAGCTGTTCGTATTCGTCAAAGTGGCAGGGGCGATCGGGTTTTTCCCGGCCCTGCTGCTGATCATTCTCGGCTCGATGTTCGGCGTGTTCGTGCTGCGCATCGCCGGTCTGGCCACGGCACTGCGTGCCCGTGAAAGCCTGAATCGCGGTGAGTTGCCCGCACAGACCATGCTTGAAGGCTTGATGCTCGCCTTGGCCGGTGGCCTGTTGATCCTGCCGGGCTTCATCAGCGACGTGGTCGGTCTGGTGATGCTGCTGCCGTTCACCCGTCGCCTGCTGGCGAACAAGATGCGCCAGCGCGCCGAAGAACAGGCAATTCGTCAGCGTGCCTTCGCCGACGACCTGCAACCGCGTGGCGGTCCTGCACCGCGCCAGCCTCTGGGCCGCGAGGGTGATGTGATCGAAGGCGAGTTCGAACATCGCGACAGCAAGTAACCCCTGCTTCGACACGGCACCTTCGGGTGCCGTTTGTTTATGCGCGGCATTCAAGGGGCAATTGATGAAAAATTTTCTGCCCCCGCCCTTGTAATAAGCTTATGCGCCCTTATGTATCGGTCACCGAAAGGTTTCCGGCATTCAAGCCGGACAGACTTCCGCGGTTTGCTCGACGAACCGCAACCGGCGCAGGCCGGATTTGTTAAACCCGCCGGGACTACACCGGCCGATGAAAACCACAATTAGGAGAGATCGACAATGAAGCTTCGTCCTCTGCATGACCGCGTCGTCATCCGTCGCAGCGAAGAAGAAAAGAAAACCGCTGGCGGTATCGTCCTGCCAGGTTCGGCTGCTGAAAAAGCCAACCACGGTGTGATTCTCGCTGTAGGCCCGGGCAAGGCTCTGGAAAACGGTGAAGTGCGTGCACTGTCCGTGAAGGAAGGCGACAAGGTTGTGTTCGGTCCTTACTCCGGCAGCAACACTGTGAAAGTCGACGGCGAAGACCTGCTGGTAATGAGCGAGAACGAAATCCTCGCTGTTATCGAAGGCTGATACCCCCCGTTCATTTTCCCGTTACTACAAAGTATTTAAGGAATATCGATCATGGCTGCTAAAGAAGTTAAGTTCGGCGATGCCGCTCGCTCCAAGATGCTCAAAGGCGTCAACGTTCTGGCTGACGCGGTAAAAGCGACCCTGGGCCCGAAAGGCCGTAACGTGATTCTCGAGAAGAGCTTCGGCGCTCCGACCATCACCAAGGACGGCGTTTCCGTCGCCAAGGAAATCGAACTCGAAGATCGCTTCGAAAACATGGGCGCGCAGCTGGTCAAAGACGTTGCCTCCCGTGCCAACGATGACGCAGGTGACGGTACTACCACTGCGACCGTTCTGGCTCAGTCGATCGTCAACGAAGGCCTGAAAGCCGTCGCTGCCGGCATGAACCCGATGGACCTGAAGCGCGGTATCGACAAAGCGACCATCGCGATCGTCAAAGAGCTGAAAGCCCTGTCCAAGCCATGCGCTGACACCAAGGCTATCGCTCAGGTAGGTACCATCTCCGCCAACTCCGACAACTCCATCGGCGACATCATTGCCGAAGCCATGGAAAAAGTCGGTAAAGAAGGCGTGATCACCGTTGAAGAAGGCTCGGGCCTGGAAAACGAACTGTCGGTTGTAGAAGGCATGCAGTTCGACCGTGGCTACCTGTCCCCGTACTTCGTCAACAAGCCGGACACCATGGTTGCCGAGCTCGACGGCCCGCTGATCCTGCTGGTCGACAAAAAGATCTCGAACATCCGCGAAATGCTGCCAGTGCTGGAAGCCGTTGCCAAAGCCGGCCGTCCACTGCTGATCGTTGCCGAAGACGTTGAAGGCGAAGCCCTGGCGACTCTGGTCGTGAACAACATGCGTGGCATCGTCAAGGTTGCAGCCGTCAAGGCTCCAGGCTTCGGCGACCGTCGCAAGGCCATGCTGCAGGACATCGCCGTTCTGACCGGCGGTACCGTGATCTCCGAAGAGATCGGCCTGAGCCTGGAAAGCACCACCCTGGAGCACCTGGGTAACGCCAAGCGCGTGACCCTGTCCAAGGAAAACACCATCATCGTTGACGGTGCTGGCGTACAAGGCGACATCGAAGCCCGTATCGCTCAGATCCGTGCCCAGGTTGCCGAAACTTCCTCGGACTACGACCGTGAAAAACTGCAAGAGCGTCTGGCCAAGCTGTCCGGCGGCGTTGCAGTGATCAAGGTTGGCGCTGGTTCCGAAGTTGAAATGAAAGAGAAGAAGGCCCGCGTTGAAGACGCCCTGCACGCAACCCGTGCAGCCGTTGAAGAAGGCGTGGTACCTGGCGGTGGCGTTGCGCTGATCCGTGCTCTGGAAGCCCTGACCGAACTGACTGGCGACAACGCTGACCAGAACGTCGGTATCGCTGTACTGCGTCGCGCTGTTGAAGCGCCGCTGCGCCAGATCGCTGCCAACTCCGGCGACGAGCCAAGCGTAGTCGTCAACGAAGTGAAGAACGGCAAAGGTAACTTCGGTTACAACGCTGCTTCGGGCGAATACGGCGACATGATCGAAATGGGCATCCTGGACCCAACCAAGGTAACCCGTTCCGCTCTGCAAGCTGCAGCCTCGATCGGCGGTCTGATCCTGACCACCGAAGCAGCTGTTGCTGATGCACCGAAGAAAGAAGGCTCGGCTGGCGGCGGTATGCCAGACATGGGCGGCATGGGTGGCATGGGCGGCATGATGTAAGCCAGCCTTACCCCTGTAACGAAAAACCCCGCCTGCGATGAGCAGGCGGGGTTTTTTATTGCGCGGACTCCAGGCTTCACACCATCCCCTGTGGGAGCGAGCCTGCTCGCGAAAGCAATCACCCCGTCACTACAGCTGTGACGCATGCACAGCATTCGCGAGCAGGCTCGCTCCCACATTGGGATCTGGATTTCCTGTGATAACCGGTTGCGCAAAAAAAAGCCCCGGTGCATCAGCCCGGGGCGTTTCTATTGACGGTTACTGTTCGCTGACCTGGACAGTGCTGTCCTTCGCCGGCTTCCAGCTCAACAACTGCTGTTTGAAGCCATAACTGGCCGCCTGGTAATACGCAATGGCCCGGCTGACCAGCGGATCGTCGCTGCTGACCCGCGACTCGCGGCTTTCGGTCAACGCATCGTCATGCCGGCGCAAGCCCTGGCGCGGGCTGAGGATCGCCAGATCCTTGCCATCAAACAGACCCAGGTGCTGGTAGTTGCCGACCACCACGCGCGGTGGCAACGGGTTGTCCTGCAACAGGTTGCGACCAAAGAACGTCGAGGTGTAATCCAGGTTGAGCAAGCCCAGCAGCGTTGGGGCCAGATCGATCTGGCTGGCCAGTTGCGCGCTCTCGCGAGCTTCGATCATTTTCGGCGCGTAGATGAACAGCGGAATCTGATAGTTGCTGATCGGCAAGTCTTCCTTGCCGGCGCTGCCCGCGGTGTGGTCGGCGACGAAGATGAAGATCGTATTGTCGAACCACGGCTTCTGCCGCGCCTGCTCCAGGAACTGACCAATCGCATAGTCGGTGTACTTCACCGCGCCGTCACGGCCGTTGCCGGACTTGATGTCGATTCGATTGTCCGGGTAGGTGTATGGACGATGGTTGGAGGTGGTCATCAGTTGCAGCAGAAACGGCTGCTGTTTGGCGTAGTCGGCATCCGCCAGTTTCAGGGTCTGACGATACAGATCTTCGTCGGCCATGCCCCAGGCGTTCTTGAAGTGGATCTCGGCTTCATCGACGCTGCTTTGGTCGACGACACGATAGCCGTTGCCGCTGAAGAACGCGTTCATGTTGTCGAAGTAGCCGCGGCCGCCGTAGACGAACACGCTGTCGTAACCCACCGCGCTCAGTTGCTGGCCAAGGCTGGCGAAACCGCTTTCACGGCCGATGCGTTTGACGATCGAGCGGCCCGGCGTCGGCGGGATGGCCAGGGTGATCGCTTCCAGACCGCGATCGGTGCGGGTGCCGGTGGCGTAGAAGTTATTGAAATACAGGCTCTGCTTGCGCAACGCGTCGAGGTTTGGCGTCAGGTTGCGACCGTCGCCATTGCTGCCCAGGTACTTGGCGCTGAGGCTTTCGATGGTCACCAGCACAATGTTTGGCTTGCGCGGGGTGCCCGGGTTGTCGATCACCCGGCGAATGTCCTGTGGATCCTTGCCAATGAAGCGCGCGTCGCTTTCGCTCAGCTCGGCGCGGATCTGGCTGGCGACTTTTTCCGCCGGCAGGCTCTTGTAGAACTGGGTGTAGTCCAGTTCATTGTTACGGAACGCGGCGAAGAACTGATACGGGCCGTTGCTGGCCAGTTCGTTCTGGTAGGCGTTGCCGCCCTGGGCACGCGGGGCGTCCTGGCTGAGCAGTTGCAGGCTGAGGCCCGCAACGATCAACAGGCCCAGGGCACTGAGCAGACGCCCGCGCAACGACGGCAGCGGGGCATTCATGGCAGCATTGAACGGCTTGCCCAAGGCAAAGCTGATCACCACGGCCAGCACGCCGAGGAGGCTCAGCAGTTTGCCGATCGGGTACGACTCGAGGACGTTGTTCAGCACTTCGTCCGAGTACACCAGGTAATCGACGGCGATGAAGTTGAAGCGCACGCCGAACTCGTCCCAGAACAGCCATTCGGCCACTGCCACGAACAGCATGGCGAACAGGCTGACTGTCAGCAGGGCGCGCAGAAACCCGCGATGTCCACGACGCCGCCACAGGCCCGGCGGGCAGAGCAGCAGGTACAAGCCCATCGGCAATGCCGCATAGGCCAGGAAACCCAGGTCGTACAGCGCGCCGATGCCGAACACCGACAGGGCGAAGCCGCCGGCCTCATCCAGGTGAGTCAGCAGCAGTACCGCTCGAGTCAGAAGAAAGATGACCAGCCAGGCGCCGGTGATGAGCAGCAGAAAGCGCACGGGCGCGGTCTTGAGAAGGTCCATTGTCTAGTTTTCCTTATATCAATGGCGCGCGAGTTTCGCGGCGTCACTGTAGTCAGGTTGTGAATCGATAGTGAAAACTTTGTTAAACATTTAATTTGCCTGGGCAAATTGATTTGCACACCTGTCGGCCCTAGCCCTGAAACGGCGTTGGCCTTAAGCTGCGCGGGCCATGACGGCCGTCACTGTGTACGGAGGAGATGCCAATGCGAATTCTATTGGTCGAAGACAACCGCGATATCCTGGCCAACCTGGCCGATTACCTGGGGCTCAAAGGCTATACCGTCGATTGCGCCCAGGACGGCTTGTCGGGCCTGCATCTGGCTGCCACCGAGCATTACGACCTGATCGTGCTCGATATCATGCTGCCGGGGATCGACGGCTACACCCTGTGCAAGCGCCTGCGTGAAGATGCCCGGCGCGATACGCCGGTGATCATGCTCACCGCCCGCGATCAACTGGACGACCGGCTGCAGGGCTTCAAGTCCGGGGCCGACGATTATCTGGTCAAACCGTTTGCCCTGTCCGAGCTGGCGGCGCGGGTCGAGGCGGTGATGCGCCGGACTCAGGGTGGCGGACGCCGTGCGCTGCAGGTGGGTGACCTGACCTACGATCTCGACACGCTGGAAGTGACCCGCGAGGGCAAGCTGCTCAAGCTCAACCCGGTCGGCCTCAAGCTGCTGGCAGTCTTGATGCAGAAGAGTCCGCATGTCCTGCGCCGGGAAATTCTCGAAGAAGCGCTGTGGGGCGATGACTGCCCGGACAGCGACAGCCTGCGCAGCCACGTCCACCAATTGCGTCAGGTGATCGACAAGCCATTTGCCAAGCCGTTGCTGCAAACCGTGCACGGCGTGGGTTACCGCCTGGCCGAGGGGCGTGATGGAGTTTAAGCAAAGCCTTTCCCAGCGGATCATCATCGCCTTTGCGCTGATGAGTGCGCTGGTGGCCGGGGCCTTCGCCATGGGCATCGTGGCGACCGTGCACCTGGTGGAGGAGAAACTGATTTCGGCGGGGCTGGGCGGCGACCTGCAGCGTCTGCTGCTGATGGACAACGTATCGGACTGGAGCCATCGCCCGGAACCGGACCAGTTGTTCTATTTCAGCGGCGGACCGGGTGATTTCGAGCTGCCCAAGGATCTGCGTCACCTCGATGCGGGGTTCCACGAAGTGTTCCGCGAGCAGCTGTCGTATCACGCGATGGTCGAGATCGTCGACGGTCGGCGCTACGTGCTGCTGCAGGATCAAAGCGATTTCGAAGAACGCGAGCGCGTGCTGTTCGCCGTGGTGCTGGTGGGCTTTGTGCTCAGTCTGGCGCTGGCGGTATTCCTCGGATGGGTGCTGGCGCGCAAGGTCATGGCGCCGGTGGTGCGCCTGGCACGGCAAGTACGGCATCGCGATCAGTTGCTCGGTCTGGCGCCGCCACTGGCGCCGGACTATGCGGCTGACGAAGTCGGCGAACTGGCGGTGGCGTTCGATGCCACGCTGGGGCGCCTGCGTCAGGCACTGACTCGGGAGCGGCTGTTCACCAGTGACGTCAGCCACGAGCTGCGCACACCGTTAATGGTGCTGGCGAGTTCCTGTGAACTGCTGCTGGAAAATCCGGGGCTGGATCAACGCGGTCGTGCCCAGGTCGAGCGCATCGCCCGCGCCAGCGAAGAAATGCGTGAACTGGTGCAGACCTTCCTGATGCTCGCCCGCGCCCAGCGTGAAGACGCCGGTTCGGCGCCGCAGCAGAACATCAGTCAGGTGGCCGATGGCTTGTTGAGTATCTGGCGTGAACCGATCGAATCGAAAGGGCTGCAGCTGATGTTCGAGCCGGGCAATCCGCCGGACACTCGCTTCAACGCGACTTTGCTCAGCGCCGTCATGGGTAACTTGCTGCGCAATGCCTGTCACTACACCGAGCAGGGCTTCATCCGCCTGACGCTCAACGACAACGGCTTCGTCGTCGAAGACTCGGGCGTCGGCATTCCCGAGGAAAAACGCGAGGCCATGTTCCAGCCCTTCGTGCGTGGCAATGAGAAGCGCGGCGAAGGCTTGGGCCTGGGCTTGTCGCTGGTGCAGCGGATCTGCGAGAACCAGGGCTGGGAGGTGACGTTGAGCACCATGCAGCCCAATGGCTGCCGCTTTGAGGTGACGCTGGGCCGTGCTGACGGTCGCTGATGGCCCCGCGCTATTGCTTTCTCCCTGTAAAACCCTGTAATAGTTTGCCGGTTTACCTGACGTAATTTTCACAAAGGGACGACCTGACGCTGACATGCCACTACCTATGGTAGGGGCATCAGTTATTCAGGAGTCCTGAAATGAGCAGTCCGATCAAGCTCGATTTTTCCGAAAAGTATGATGACCAGCATGCACAAAAATATTTGCGCAAGCACCAGGACGGTTTAGGTCGTCGGTTGTCACATTGGCGGGACGAGCAGCTGGCCCGCAAGGCACTGACGCTGGCGGGCGAGCCGGGGCTGGTTCTGGATCTGCCGTGTGGTGCAGGGCGTTTCTGGCCGTTGCTGGCGGAAAAACCCAATCGGGTGATCATTGGCGCGGACAATTCCGAGTCTATGATCAAGACCGCGATGCAGGCGCAACCGGCTGATGTGGTGAAACGGGTACAACCTTTGCACACGTCTGCGTTCGACATTGCCTTACCTGATAACGCCGTCGACAGCATTTTCTGCATGCGTTTGCTGCATCACATCGGTGAAGCCGAACATCGGCGGACGATTTTGCGCGAATTCGAGCGTGTCACCCGTGACAGCGTAATCATTTCGTTGTGGGTGGACGGTAATTTCAAGGCCTGGAAACGCAAACGCGCTGAACAGCGCCGTGGGCAGGAAGGTTACCAAAACCGGTTTGTGTTACCGGCTGTGACAGTAGAAAAAGAGTTCGAAGACGCAGGTTTTCGCATTCAGGAACAACTGGACTTCATTCCGCTGTATGCCATGTGGCGGGTTTACGTATTACGCAAGAGGTAACAGGATGGCGGTGCAAATAGCAGCAGAAACGGAAGTCGCTCCCCAGGATCGCTTCGACTACTACTGGAACCAGCGCGGTGAATGGGTGGAAGAACCCAACGTGCGCCGTGGTGGGGAAAGTGGTGTGCAACGAGTCGTGGGCCGTGACGGCCAGTTGCTGTATGCCAAGCGCCAGACCGGACATATCTATCGCAGTTGGCTGCATCCTTTCGGCCGGCCGACAGTCTTGCGAGAGCTGGATGCCCTGACCGGTGTCAGCCGCCTCGGCGTACGCGTCCCGCAAATCGTCTTCTGCGGTGCGCAGCCGGATCCGCAATACAAGTGGCGTGCGTTGCTGGTGACCAAGTCGCTGGACGGTTTCGACGAACTGGAGAAGTGGGAAGCCGCCGGCGGCCGTGCCCAATATGGCGAAGCCGTTTACGAGCGCGTCCTCAAAGACCTGGCCGAAAACCTCGCGCGCATGCACAAGGGCCGTTGGCAGCACAGCTGCATCTACATCAAACACGTTTTTGTACGGGTGACCGGCGAAGGTGATTCGGCTCAGGTCGAAGTGGCATTGATCGATCTGGAGAAATGCCGTCAGCGTCTGACCGCTTATCGCGCGGCCTCCCATGACATGAAGCAATTGCGTCGCCATTCGTCGTTCAGCGACACGGACTGGAAAAAACTCGTCTACTTTTATGAGACGGCGTTTGGCAGCGCTATCAAAGGTTTATAGCGATGAAACTCGAAATTGCACGAGGTTTGTTTTTGGTTGGAGCCTTGGCAGTTGCTTCATTGGCGGTGGCGGCCTGGGAGCAGCCCCGCATGCAGGTGATCGGTGCTACCACAGGCGATGCTCACTGCGCAGTACCACGGGTGGCGAAAGCCTCCGTGGCGACTAAACCTGACCATGATCTGTTGTTGTTCATGTTCGGACTTTCTCAAGGGATGAGGCCACAGAGTTGAACCGATTGAAGCCAAAATGAAAGGCCTCGCAGATGCGAGGCCTTTTTTATTGCGCGTGTTCCAGGGATCACACCATTCCCCTGTGGGATCGGCGAAAGATGGAGATTTGTGGCTGGTTGCGATCAAGGATGGGAGTGGGCTTGCTCACGAAGGGGCCGGCACATTCAGCATTGCTGTTGACTGACCCGACGCTTTCGCGAGCAAGCCCGCTCCC
>NZ_AZVL01000005.1:0-399271 GCF_000514195.1 Pseudomonas sp. URIL14HWK12:I6 | reverse complement strand
GGACGCTCTTCTTTTTGATTGGGCTGTTTGATTTCGTAGGTGAGTTCGTAAGAACCGGTCTGCAGATGACGGGGAGCCACCCACAAGAGGGTCGGTTGCTTGAGCTCGGCCGCGTCAATGATGGGACGCCCGTCGACCTCACGGCCATTGAGCAGCAGCTTGACGGAATCTCCGACAGCCTTGCTGGCCCAGACGGGGATGACGACCAGCAGGCCGAGGTCGGGAAAAGTGAACACCGCCGCCCGGTTGATTCCCCACTGGCCGGAAGGCAGGAGGCGCCCGAGCACTATCGGGTCCAGCAGTGAATGGGGGGCAGAGATTTTCATCTTGGGCTGAACGAGCATGGTCGGAACTCCAAGCGAACTGTCGGGAGACAAAGGGCGTGGAGTTATTCAGCGCTGAAGATGACGGCTCTGGCTACTGTCAGAAATTACAGGTAGGGAGGTATTTGCGATGAACGGTCGTGAGCCCTGGCCACTGGCTCGCCGCCTATCAATGTGGGAGCGGGCTTGCTCGCGAACAGGCCGGCACATTCAACATCACAGGTGACTGAACCGGCGCTTTCGCGAGCAAGCCCGCTCCCACAGGGGGTGGGTGTTTCAGATGAAGACAATTTCGTAGGGCAGGCGCATCCGTTCCAGGATCACCGGCGGCAGCATCGGCGCGATGCCGATCGCCGGTTCGCCCTTGAGCTGGCTGGCATAGGCGTGGGTGGCGTGGCTTTTGCGCGCCACGGTCCAGGTGTCGAGGCGCAGTTTGCGTGCACGATCCCAAGGGATCAGGCTCTGCTCGCGCTCCGGCCAGTGCCAGGCCCAGACTGCCACGTCGTGATAGGTGGCTCCGGCTTGGGCTGCCGCGTTGGCACTGGCACGTCCGACCGCTTCGTGGTCGTCGTTGCCGTCGTTGCGCCAGGTGCTGAACACCACGTCGCCGGGGCGCAGATAACGTGAGATGAAACTGCTGATTTCCGTCTCGCGCTCGAGCAGCGCGTTGTCGGTGAACCCGCCGCGCACCCATTTCAGACTGTGCATCGGCAGGCCGAGCCGACGCAGGGCTTCGACGCTCTCTTGCGGACGGAACACGCTCAGGCGTTTTTCCGACCACTGTCGCGAGCCGGGATGGCTGGCGCTGCCATCAGTGATCGACAGCAGTTGCAGCGGATGACCGAGGCTGGAGAGCAATTGCAGGAGCCCGCCACAGGTCACCACTTCATCACCCGGATGCGGGGCGACGACGACGGCGCGAGCACCGGGGGGAACGAGGCTATGGGTGTTGATGACGGGAATGTTGTCCAGCTGCGGGGAACTGTTCCAGATCTGTACCGGCGGCGGGTTTTCGTTGAGGAATAACGGTTTCATGGGTGCTACGTCCTTGTCGAGTCAGGCCCTCAATCGAATCTGCACCGTAGAAAGGCAGGTGCGTTCGACCCGTGAAGGCGAATGGATTGCTGTGCGACGCTCCGAACCCTGGATTGCCGCGCAGCAGAGTATTGCTCATGAAAACCGGTTCGTCGCGTCACAGATCAATCTGATCCGCTTTTTTTATGTCTAACTGTACCAATTTTCGCAGGTAGTCCCCGAATCCGCCCCGGGCACGGCTGTCCAGACGGGCGCTGGTATGCACTTGCGGGCGATGGCTCCAGGCGATGTCGGCACCGAGCAATTCCAGTTGCCGCACCAGTTGCACGTCCTCATCACAGGTCAAGGGGGCGAACCCCCCGGCCCAACGATAAGCATCGGCACTGACCCCAAGATTGGCGCCGTGGATATGGCGATGCCCGTCCCGCGCCTGATAGTGGCTGTGATAGCGGATTTGCGCGCTTTCGTCGAATGTCGGATCCCAATGTTCGACGGTCACCGTGCCGCACACCGCATCCGCACCCAGCCCCAACTGTGCCACCAGCCAGTCCTCGGCCACACGGCTGTCGGCGTCGGTGCAGGAGATCCAGCGCGCGCCACGCTCCAGCAACACCTGCGCGCCGGCGGCACGGGCCTGGCCGACGTTGCGGGCGTCGATGTGCAGGCTCAGTACCGGAAATCCGCTGACGATCTGCGCCGAGCGATCGGTGCAGCTGTCTAGCACCACCAGCACTTCGACCGGCTCGCCGGCCAGCAGCCCGTGTTTACTGGCGCGCACGGCGGCCGCCAGGCACTGCTCCAGCAGGTCTTGCTCGTTGTGCGCGGGAATCAGAATGCCGATCATCGCAGGCCCTCCAGTGCGGCCACCGAGCGCGGCTCACGGCTCCAGACTTCAAGAATGAAGTCGGCTTCCTGATGCAGCGCCAGACGCGGTAGCGGTAATTGCTCGTGAATCAGGTCATGTACCTGCCGCGCGTTGAGCGGGCAGCCATCGATGGGCGGGCGCCAGTGGCAGGCCAGCAACTGGCCGTCAGCCGTCAGGGATTCACTGATGCGGCGGATCACTTCTGTCAGATCCTGGGCATCGAGGTAGTAGCCGATTTCGCTAAATACAATCAGGTCGAATTTTTCCTCCGGCCAGTCGCCGGGCAGGCGACTTTGGCGCACCTCGGCATGGTCAAACAGGCTCAATCGGGTACGCGCCAGATTCACCGCGGCACTGGCGGTGTCGCAACACAGCAAGCGGTCGCAGCGCTCGGCGAGTTCCGCACTGAGTTCGCCATTGGCGCAACCGGGTTCGAAGATCGCCCGATAATGCGCGCGGGGCAGGGCGGCGAGGGTGATCGCGCGTTTGCGCTGTTCATACCAGCGCTCGCGAAACGCCCATGGATCATCGTTAGCGCTGAACAATCCGTCGAAGTAGCGATCATCGACACTCATAGGAACACCACTTCGAACGGTTGCAGCAGACGATCCAGCACGTACGGCGCCAATACCGGTTGCAGCCCGGCTTGCGGGTCGCCTTCCAGTTGGCTGGCGAACGCATGCACCGCGTGGCGTTTGCGCGCCACTTGCTCGGCGGACAACAGAATCTTTCGTGCGCGCTGCCACGGCACCGAAGCGTCTTCGGGTGAGGCCCAGTGCCAGGTCCATACCGGCAATTCGTGGCAGGTGGCGCCAACCCGGCGTGCAGCTTCGATACTGGCGCGGCCGGCGGCTTCGTGATCGCAGTGGCCGTCCTCGCACCAGGTGCTGAACACCACGTCGCCCGGGCGCAGGTGGCGTTCGATGAACGCGACCAGCGACGGCTCATCTGCGGCGACCTGGCTATCGCTGAAACCGCCGCGCAGCCATTTCATCCGGTGCAATGGCACGCCGAGGCGGCGCAGGGCTTCAGCCGATTCCTGCGGCCGCACCACGCTCAGGCGTTCGACTGGCCAGCGCTCGGAACCGGGATGACTGGCGCTGCCATCGGTGACCGAAATCAGTTGCAACTGACGCCCGGCGGCGGCCAGCAACTGCAACATTCCGCCGCAGCCGAGCACTTCGTCGTCCGGGTGCGGGGCGACGATCACCGCCCGCGCGCCCGGTGGCACCAGACTGAGGACATCGACGCTGTCCAGCGCCGCCAGGTGCCGGGAATGTTGCCATTGCAGCAACGAAGTCCCTTGGTGGCCGATGATCGGATCGGGCTTATTAGCGGCGTTCATAGCGTCCAGGCCTCCTCGGGGTGTTCAGCCAGCGTTTGGCCAAGGGCCGCCAGATCACGCTCGGCATGACTCTGGCGCAGGAACACCGGCAGATCGGCGCTCAACCGGGCGAAGTGCCGATCCTTGCAGAACGGAGCGGCACCCAGCGCCCGACCGGTCTCGCGCATCACTTGCTCAGCCGATTGCTCGACCACGGCGCGGGCACGTCGGGCTAACAGTTCGGCATTGGCTTCGGGATGCGTATCGATGTGCAACGCACTGAAACGCAGCACATTGGCGGCTGCGTACAGCGCCGCATCGACCGTGCCGAGGTGGGCGAGGGCGTGCGGCTCCTGACGTTGCGCGCAGTGTTTACGCAGCGCCTCGGCGATTTCCCTTGCCGCGCCGTACCAGCACGCGGCAATGCCGATCCCGCCTTGCCAGAAACCCGGACGATTCAGGTAGTCGCCGGGTTCGCCGATGGCCTGGGCTTCAGCGCCGTCGAACAACACTTCGACGCTGCCGGTGGCGCCCATGCCGACCGCTTGCCAGCCCTGATCGGTGATGGTCACGCCCGGTTGATCAAGCGCCACTGCGACCAGTTGCTGACGGTCTTCGGCGTCCCACGCGGTGAGCAGCGCATGGCTGAGCACCGCCGCCCCGGAACACCAGGCCTTGCGCCCGTCGAGGCGCACCATGTGCCCGGCCGGTCGCACCTGCACCCGAGCCTGCGGTGGTTCAGCCGCCCACATGCCCCAAGTGCTGCCCGGTGTAGGCGAACCACCGAGCTGTTCGATGATCGCCAATGCGTCGGTGTGGCCTTCGTAGAGTTTGCACAAGCCCAGATCATGCCCGCCGACTTCCGCCAGACGTTGAAAGCGCTCCAGCGTGCAGCCGCTGCCCGGTAACGGCAACTGATCCAGACCGGCCTCGACCAGCGCCCGCAGGCAATGGCCGAGTGCGGCGGTGTCGTGATAGTCCGGCGGGCGGCGCGCCAGATAACTGTGCAGGTCCATATCAGTCTTCTTCTTCGCGTTGCAGTTCGAATAGCAGCAACGAACGCCCGGTGACCGAATACTCATGGCCGAACTCGAAGCGTTCCTGACCGCGAATCGACGGCTGATTGGTATCTATCATGCAGGTCCAGAAACTGCCTTCCGGCACCTCCGGCAGGCTGAAGTTGACGATGTCGTGATGGGCGTTGACCACCAGCAGCAACGTCGCATCGGCACCTTTGCGGCGGATCCCGGTTTCCTGCGCGCGACCGTCGAGCAGCATGCCCAGGCAACGGTTGTGCGCGTCATGCCAGTGCTCGGTGGTCATCTCGGTGCCGTCCGGCGCCAGCCAGGTGACGTCCTTGACGCCGATGTCCTCGTTGTACTCGCCGACCAAGAAGCGCCCGCGACGCAGGATCGGATAAGCCATACGCAACTTGATCAGGCGTTTGACGAATTTGAGCAGCGCCTTGCCGTCCTCGCTCAGGTCCCAGTTGACCCAGCCAATCTCGCTGTCCTGACAATAGGCGTTGTTGTTGCCGTCCTGGGTGCGGGCGAATTCGTCGCCGGCAACGATCATCGGCGTGCCCTGCGACAGCAGCAGCGTGGCGAAGAAGTTGCGCATCTGCCGGTGGCGCAGCGCATTGATCTCCGGATCATCGGTCGGGCCTTCGACGCCGTGGTTCCACGACAGGTTGTTGTTGCTGCCGTCCTGGTTGTTCTCGTCGTTGGCTTCGTTGTGCTTGTCGTTGTACGACACCAGATCGTTGAGGGTGAAACCGTCGTGGGCGGTGATGAAGTTCACCGACGAGTACGGCCGCCGTCCACGCTGATTGAACATCTCGCCGGACGCGGTCATGCGGCTGGCGAAGTCGGCAACCTGGCCGTCGTCGCCTTTCCAGAACGCGCGCACGGTGTCGCGGAATTTGTCGTTCCACTCGACCCAGCCCGGCGGGAAATTGCCGACCTGATAGCCACCGGGGCCACAGTCCCAAGGCTCGGCGATCATTTTCACCTGACGCAGCACCGGGTCCTGACGGCAGGCGACGAGGAAGCTGTGACGCTCGTCGAAACCGTCGTGATAGCGCCCGAGAATGGTCGCCAGATCGAAGCGGAAACCGTCGACGTGCATCTCGCTGGCCCAGTAGCGCAGCGAGTCGGTGACCATCTGCAGCACGCACGGGTGACTGAGGTCGAGGGTGTTGCCGGTGCCGGAATCGTTGATGTAGTAGCGCTTGTCGTCTGGCATCAGGCGGTAGTAGGAGGCGTTATCGATGCCGCGCATCGACAGGGTCGGGCCTTGTTCGTTGCCCTCGGCGGTGTGGTTGTAGACCACGTCGAGGATCACTTCCAGATTGGCCTCGTGCAGGTGCGCGACCATCTCCTTGAACTCGGCGATCTTGCCGCTGGCCAAGTAACGCGGATCCGGGGCGAAGAAGGCGATGCTGTTGTAGCCCCAGTAGTTGGTCATGCCCTTGTGCAGCAAATGCTGGTCGTTGACGAAGGCATGGATCGGCAGCAATTCCACACTCGACACGCCGAGTTTGCGGATGTGTTCGAGCACGTCGTCGACCATCAACCCGGCAAAGGTACCGCGCACGTTCTCCGGCACCGAAGGGTGACGCATGCTGATGCCGCGTACGTGGGTTTCATAAATGATGGTTTTGTCCCACGGCACGCTGACCCGATGGTCGTTGCCCCAGGTGTGCGCCGGGTCGATGACCTTGCACTTGGGCACAAACGGCGCGCTGTCGCGTTCATCGAAACTGAGGTCGGCGTCGGGGTGGCCGATGGTGTAGCCGAACAGCGCCTCGGACCATTTCAACTCGCCGACCAGTTGTTTGGCGTACGGGTCGATCAACAGTTTGTTGTGGTTGAAGCGATGGCCGTTCGCCGGGTCATACGGGCCATACACGCGGTAGCCGTAGATCAGCCCGGGATGGGCATCGGGCAGATAGCCGTGGTAGATCTCGTCGGTGTATTCCGGCAGTTCGATGCGCTCGAGTTCGACTTCGCCGGCATCGTCGAAGATGCACAGCTCAACCTTTGTGGCATTGGCGGAAAACAGTGCAAAGTTAACCCCCAGACCATCCCAGGTCGCACCGAGCGGGAAGGGCAGGCCTTCACGGATTCTCGAAGGTTCAGCGTGCGCTGCGGGCTCGGCATTCTTTGGACGGGTCATGATTGCTCCTGCAAAACGGGTTGGTTCGAATAATCAACGGTGGGAAAAGAATCTGTGGTGAGGGGATTTATCCCCGATGGGTCGCGCAGCGGCCCTGCGACTGCTTCGCAGCCGATCGGGGATAAATCCCCTCACCACAGACATCTCTCCCTGACAGGGGTTATTGGGTTTTTTAAGGACGAATTGTCCCTGTGTGGCGAGCGAACCCGCCACACGGTCATTCAGTTCAATAATCCAGGTGTGTCAGTTGGCCGGGGGCTTGCGTGGGGCGCGCGGCTTTTTCTCGGCGGCTTTTTCGCCCGGTGGAATCACTTTGGCGGCGCTGGAAGGCTTGGCTTTGGCGTCGGCAGGCGCCTTAGGCTTGGCCGCCGGGGTCTTGCTTTCGCTGGCTTTGCCGGTCGCAGTCTTGCCGGCGGTTTTACTGCCCGCAGCCTTTGGCGACTTCTTCGGCGCGAGGGCCTCGGCTTCGGCCAGTTTGCGCGCCATTTCCCAATGACGCGCTTCATGACCTTCAGGTTTGCCCTCCGATTCCCAGATCTGATAGGCAAACTCGCGGATGCGTTTATCGTCGGTACTCATCGCAATGCTCCTGAACTGAACTCGTCGTTACGTAAAGAGTTGGATAAACAGATTGACCGGGAAATCCCCCAGCGCGGCGCTGACGTTCAGCTCCCTGTTTTTTGTGACTGCGCTGCTGTGAAAAAGTCCCTTCAGGTTTGTGTCAGAGGCGGCGAACGGTAAAACCACCCGTGTATCGCCCCAGCGCAGCGCATCCACCTGTGGCACGGCACTGTTTTCCAGCAACGTCGCGCAGCGGATCGGCACGATCACGATGGCGTAGCGGCCCTCGTGCTCACGGGCGAATGCGAGCACGTTGTGCGCCTGCTCGCCCAGCACCTCCAAGGCCTGATACGTGCCCCGGCGAAACAGCTCGGTGTGTTCGGCGCGCAGGTTCAACACCTCGGCGATCAACGCTTGCTTGATGCGCCCGTCACGCCAGTTCGCCAGCAGCTCCGGGAGCGGCGCGTGTCCGTCCAGAGCTTGCGCGCGCGCGGCGTAATCCACCGGCCGGCGGTTGTCCGGATCGACCAGGCTAAAGTCCCAGAACTCGTTGCCTTGATACAGATCCGGTACCCCCGGCACGGTCATGCGCAGCAAGGTTTGCGCCAGACTGTTGAGGGAGCCGGCCGCCGCGATGCTGTTGACGGTCTTGCTCAGCGCGGCGCGCAGCAGCTCGCCCTCGTCACCGGTGAGCAGGCGCTGGGTAAACGTCTGTGCAGCGTTTTCGTAGGTTTCATTCGGCGCGCTCCAGCTGCTTTGCAGCTTGGCTTCGCGCAGGGCTTTCTGTTGCCACTGCCAGATGCGCTCGGCGTAGTTGCTGAAACCCGCCTGATCGTCATCACGCAATTGCAGCGGCCAACTGCCGAGCAACGCCTGATACAGGATCAGCTCATCGCCGGACGACGGCACTTGATCATCGTCGCGCAGCGGCCGGGCGAGGGCGCGCCACAACTCGACCTGTTCGGCATACCAGTGGCTGCGTTCGCTGAGCACCGCCAGTCGTGCACGGGTGTCTTCGCCACGTTTGTGGTCGTGGGTCGCAGTCGCCAGCAAATTGTCGGGAAACGCATCCAGGCGTTGCTGATTGACCGCATGGAAGTCGCTGACCGGTGCGCTGAACTGCTCGGTGTTGTAGCCGACGTCGTTGCGCGACAGCAGCACCGCCGAGCGATACAACGCGGTGTCTTCCACGGCTTTGGCCGCTGCCGGCGACGTCAGTTGCTGGAAGCGTACGCAAGCGTGCTTGAGGATCTTGCGCGAGCGCCCGCGCGGCTTTTGCCGCCAGGGCGTGCCACCGAGCCAGGCCGCCACACAGTCAAGCACCGGCCAGTCGCCTTCGCCCAGCGTCTGCCGCGCGCCGTCCATGGCCTGCTCGAAGAACTGTTCATCCTGCGCCGCGCGACCCAGCGCATTGATGTAAGTGCGATACACCGGGAAATGCACGATCAGCGCCTGCAACACCCGGCGAATTGCGCCGAGAGTCAGGTCGCGGGTCATCAGGTCATCCCGGGCCACTTGCAGCAGCGCCTGGGCGACGCTTTCAAAATCGCTGGCCAGCGAGCCGTTGAGGATCTGTTGCCTCGCCAGTTGCGCTTCTTCAATGAACGCCGCCGGACGCTCGGTGCGCCGCTGCCAGAGGTCGCCGAGTACATGTTCGCCATCGGGGTCGTGTTGCAGCAACGACAGCTGATTCATGAACTCGTAACCGGTGCTGCCATCCACCGCCCAATCGGTGCGCAGGGTTTCGCCGGCACCGAGAATCTTCTCGACGTAGATCGGCAAGTGCCGATCCGGCGCAAGCAAGTCGAGGCGCCGCCGCAGCTTGCGGCAATAGCCACGGGGGTCGGCGAGACCATCGATATGGTCGATGCGCAAACCGTCGACCAGGCCTTCGGCGATCAACTGAAAGATCTTGCCGTGAGTCGCTTCGAAAACGGCGGGGCGTTCGACGCGCAGGCCCCCGAGCTCGTTGATGTCGAAAAAGCGCCGCCAGTTGATGTCGTCCGCAGCGGTACGCCAACTGGCCAGACGGTAGCTCTGGCGTTCGAGCAATTGATGCAGCTTGTCGAAGCCTTCTGCAGTCGTGGAGTCGTAATGCGCGAGACTTTCCTCGATCACGGCGAGAATCTGCGGATCGCTTGCCATTTCTTTCAGTTCAGCTTTGAGCGGCATCGCCAGCGCATGTGCGTCGGTCTGATAGCTCAGGGCGCTGAAACGATCGGCCAGGGATTTCAGCGCTTCGACCGGTTTAAGCAACTCGCCGTAGTCATTCGGGCAGATCGGAAAGTGATGCTCGTAATGCTCGACGTGGAAGCGACCTTGCTGCGCATCGAAATGCAGTTTCAGCGTGCCTTCCTGCAGCGCGACACCGTAGTCGCTGCCGAGAAACGGCAACAGCAACTGGCCTTCCATCAACGGGTCCGGTGAGTGCCACTGGATGTCGAAGAACTCGCCGTACGGACTCAGGCGGCCCCATTCCAGCAGATCGAGCCACCACGGGTTGTCACCGCCACCGACGGCCATGTGGTTGGAGACGATGTCGAGGATCAGGCCCATGCCGTGTTCGCGCAGGGTGCTGACCAGACGACGCAGCGCCGGTTCGCCGCCGAGTTCCGGATTGACCTGGGTCGGGTCGACCACGTCGTAGCCGTGCATCGAGCCGGCGCGGGCCGCGAGCAGCGGTGAGGCATAAATGTGGCTGATGCCGAGGCGGGCAAAGTACGGCACCAGCGGCACCGCCTGTTCCAGAGTGAAACCCTTGTGAAATTGCAGGCGCAGGGTGGCGCGCAGGGGTTGGATGAGGGTCTGGTTCATTGGTCACGCTCGGCAGCTTGCAGGCGGGCACAGGCCAGCAGTTCCAGACGGCGCGCGGCATCGGCGCCATCAAGCAAGGCTTCGCTGTTGCCGGGCAGGCGTCGCGACCAGTTCGGGTGGCTGTCGATGGTGCCCGGCAGGTTGGCCTGCTCGTCGATGCCCAGCGCATCTTCCAGCGGCAGCAACACCAGCGGTGCGCGGGTATGACCGAGGAAACGCACGCTGGCATCGACCACTTGATCGGCTTCGTGGGATTCTTCGCGGAAGTTTTGCGGGTCTTGGCTCAAGGCCCCGCGCAGGCCTTCGCGCTCGCGCTGGCGATGGCGACGCCATTCGATTTCACCGTTGGGGTCGACAAATTCCAGACGCGCGTTCCAGTCGATATCGCGACCATGCCACCAACCGTTGAGCGTCGGCAGATCGTGGGTGCTGGTGGTCGCCAGCGCGTTGTCCGGCCAGTCGAGGATCGGTTTGAAATACGTGTTGTCCTGTTCGAACAGCAGCACGCGCATGCCGAGGATCGCCCGCGCACTCAGTTTTTCGCGCAGACCGTCGGGCACGGTGCCGAGGTCTTCGCCGAGGACGATCGCCTGATGCCGATGGGACTCAAGGGTCAGCAGGCGCAGCAGATCGTCAAACGGGTAATACAGATAAGCGCCATCGGCCGGGGCCGCGCCGTTGGGGATCACCCACAGGCGTTGCAGGCCCATGACATGGTCGATGCGCAGCCCGCCAGCGTGGGCGAAGTTGGCGCGCAGCATGTCGATGAACGCGCGAAAGCCGTTGCGTATCAGGCCTTCCGGGGAAAACGCGGAAATCCCCCAGCCCTGACCGGAGCGATTGAGAATGTCTGGCGGCGCACCCACGGTGAGCGAGGCGAGCAGTTCGTCCTGAAAGCTCCAGGCCTGGCTGCCGGCGCCGTCGGCACCGACCGCAAGGTCAGCGATCAGGCCGATGCCCATGCCGGCGCTGCGCGCAGCCGTTTGCGCGCGCTCCAGGCAGCGGTGGATCAACCACTGGCAAAAGGCGAAGTAACTGATGCGTTCGGCGTATTCCTCGGCAAAGGCTTCGAGGGCGGCGCCGCGCGGCTCATGCCAGTGTGCCGGCCATTCGCGCCAGTCGAGGCTTTCGCCACGGGCGGCGCGCATTTCCTGAATAGCTTCGAAGCGGCAGTGGTTTTCCAGGGCTTCGCCACCGGCATGGCGGAAACTGGCGAAGTCCGGATGCAACGGGTGCTCGCCCGCGACGAAACCATCGTACAAGGCTTGCAGCAATTTCTGTTTGGCGTCGGCGGCCGCGGGCCAGTCGATCAGCTTCAAGTCTTCCAGTTGCCGGAATTGCTCGGCCAGACCGCTGGCGTCGATCGCATCACGCAGGGCGCGTTCGCCAAGGATGGCGCCCGGTGCGGCATACAAGGCGTTGAGAAACAGGCGGCTGGACGGCGAGTAGGGGCTGTACCGTCCGGTGTCGGCGCTGAACATCGCATGCAACGGACTGATTGCCAGCGCATCGGCGCCACGCTCGCCAGCCACCCGCACCAGTTCTTCCAGCGCCTGAGTGTCACCAAAACCGCCATCGCCGGGGCGGCGCAGACTATACAGTTGCGCGCTTAATCCCCAGACGCGAGGGATCGGGTTGTCTACCGCATCGCCGACGCTGAAGCAGCGCTCGGGGGCCACGGCCAGGGTGAAATATTGGTCGGCGATGTGCACCTGCTGATAACCGACCGTGATCAAACCGGGCAGTTTCGCTTCGGCGTCGAGTTTGAGGTTAAGCCGTGAGCCGTCTTCCAGGTGGATTTCGCAAGGCGTTTCAGGCTCGAAATAGCGGGCCAGATCAACGCTGACCCCGACATCTGCGGTCAACAGCGGCGGCAGGTGGCGATCCTGTTGCACCTGTTGCAGTTGCAGCAGGCTGGCGTCGATTTCCTGCGCGGTATTGGCCGGATGACCCAGGCCGGTGAGGACATTGCGCAGCACCGCCGGGGCGACTTTCTGCGGGCGGCCGTTGGCGTCGATCCAGTCGACGGCGAGGCCGGCGCGGCTTGCGAGTATTTCCAGTTGCGCATCGCTCATAGGCGCTCTCCATCCAGAGGTTGCAAGGGGGTTGCGGCCGTGAGGCTGACAAGCGCGCAATACGCGGGCAGTACGCCCGGTTCCGACAGGGCAACGGCGGGCGGCTGTTGAAACAGCCACACGGCGTCGGTCTGTGCAGGGTTGACCACTGGCGTATCGCTGAGGTTCAGGTCAATTCGTAGCTCACTGCCATCGCCCAACCGCCAGCGTGCACTGACCGCACCGAAGCCGAGCATGTGCGCCCCGAGCGCCTGGGTGCCGGACAGATTGGGAATGATGTAGCGGTGGCGCAATTGCAGCAGTTGCCGGTACAGCGCGAGGGTTTCCTGCTGTTTTGCGCTGCCGTTGCCGACCAGGCGAGGCTGCGAGGCGTGGAAGGTCTGCTCGGCATTCGGATCGGGAATTTTTTCGCGTTTGTGCGGATCGGCGAAGGCGCTGAACCCGGCGAATTCGTTGCGCCGACCTTCGCGCACCAGATCCGCCAGTTCACCGTGGTGGCTGGTGAAGAACAGGAACGGTTGCTCGGCCGCGTACTCATCGCCCATGAACATCAGCGGAATCATCGGTGACAGCAGCAACAGCACGGTGGCGGCCTGCACCGCGCGTGGATCGGCCAGGTGATGCAGACGTTCGCCGAAAGCCCGGTTGCCGATCTGGTCGTGGTTCTGCAGGAACAGGATGAAAGCGGTGGAGGGCAGGTGTTCGCTCGGCTCGCCGCGCGGTTCGCCGTGGCGGGTGATGTGGCCCTGAAACACGAAGCCCTGGCTTAGGCAGCGCACCAGTTGCTCAGTGGGTTGCAGCGCATAGTCAGCGTAATAGGCATCGGTTTCGCCGGTCAGCAGCACGTGCAGGGCGTTGTGGCCGTCGTCGTTCCACTGCGCGTCGTAATCCTCTTCGAGCAGGCTCGACTGGTTGAGCTCGTTTTCCACGGTCAGCCAGACGTGGCGGCTTGGATCGATCTGCTGATGAATACGCTGCGCCAGTTCGGGCAGGAAATCCGGGCTTTCGATGGCGTGCACCGCGTCCAGACGCAGCCCGTCGAAGCGGTATTCGAGCACCCACATCAGCGCGTTTTCAATGAAAAAGTCCCGCACTTCACGGCGGCGGAAGTCAATCGCCGCGCCCCAGGGCGTGTGCTTGTCTTCGCGAAAGAAGCCTTTGGCGTAGCGCCCAAGGTAATTGCCGTCGGGGCCGAAGTGGTTGTAGACCACGTCGAGAATCACCGCCAGACCATGGCCGTGGGCGCTGTCGATCAGGTGTTTGAGTTGTTCCGGGGTGCCATAGGAGGCTTGCGGTGCGAATGGCAGCACGCCGTCGTAGCCCCAGTTGCGTGTGCCGGGAAACTGCGCCAAAGGCATCAGTTCGATGGCGGTAATGCCCAGCTCGACCAAGCGCGCCAGATGCTGCTCCACTTCGGCAAAGCCGCCGAGCGCGCCGACGTGCAGCTCGTAGATAACCGCTTCGCTCCACGGCCGGCCGTGCCAGGTGGTGTGGCGCCAGTCATAGGCCAGCGGATCGACCACCACACTGTGGCGGTCAAGGTCGCCGTCCTGGGCGCGGGAGGCCGGGTCGGGCACCTCCAGTTCACCATCGATGTTGAAGCGGTAGCGGGTGCCCGCCGGGCACCGGGTCTTGATCACGAACCAGCCATCGGCCTGCGGTAACATCGGCAGGGACTGGCCGTTTTCAAGTTCGACACTGACGTAAAACGCATCCGGTGCCCACAGCGCAAACTGAGTGTGTTCGGCGTCCTGCATGATCGCGCCGTGGGGCCAGTTTTCTTGGGTCCGTAACGGCATGGTGAAAAGCTCCCTGAGTTATTTGTGGCCGGCTTTACCCAGCGCCTTGGCGACCAGTTGTTCGTAGAGTTCGGCGTAGGGTTCGACCGCTTTGCACCAGTTGAACGGCGCGGCCATCGCTCTGCAGCGCATGGCGTTGAGCAGGTCGGGGAAGGCGAATACCTTGAACGCGCGGCTCAGCGCTTCGCGGTAGCTCTCGACAGTGGACTCGTCGAAGAGGAAACCGGTGACACCGTTTTCGATGGTGTCGGCCAGGCCGCCGGTATTGCGCGCCACGGGCAAAGAGCCGAAGCGCTGGGCGTACATCTGGCTCAGGCCGCAAGGTTCATAACGCGACGGCATCAGCAGGAAATCGCTGCCGGCGAACATGCGCCGGGCGTCGGTTTCATTGAAGCCGATGCGTACGCCGATCTGCCCGGGGAAGCGCAGCGCCAGTTCACGCATGGCCTGTTCTTCTTCCGGCTCGCCACGGCCGATGATTGCGATCTGGCCGCCGTTCTGCACGATGTATTCGGAGACGGCTTCAGTCAGGTCCAGACCTTTCTGATAAACCAGACGCGAGACCACGGCGAACAGCGGGCCGCTGGAATCGTTCAAGCCAAACAGTTCACGCACATGGGCGGCGTTGATCGCTTTGCCTTCCCAGTCGCCGATGGCGAACGGCGCGAACAGGTGCGGATCAGTGGCCGCGTCCCAGCTCTCGTCGATGCCGTTGGGGATGCCGCTGAGCAAGCCTTGCTGGGTCTTGGCGGCGAGAAAACCGTCGAGACCGCAGCCGAAATCCGGGGTGGTGATTTCCTGCGCGTAGGTGGCGCTGACGGTGGTGATGTGGCTCGAATAGGCCATGCCGGCCTTGAGGAACGACATCTTGCCGTAGAACTCCATGCCTTCCTGTTGCAGGGCGTGGGTCGGAATACCCAGCTCCGGGCACGAGCCGAGACTGGTCACGCCTTGATAGGCGAGGTTGTGAATGGTGAACAGAGTGGGCGTGCGCTGCCCGCGCCAGTGCATATAGGCAGGGGCCAGGCCAGCGGGCCAGTCATGGGCGTGCACCAGATCCGGGCACCAGTGAATTTGTGCGAGGTTGGCGGCGATGTCGGCAGCGGCCAGGCCCAGGCGGGCGAAACGAATATGGTTGTCCGGCCAGTCGCGGCCGTTGTTGGCACCGTACGGCGAGCCTTCACGCTCATACAACTCGGGGCAGATCAGCACGTAGATCACCAGCCCGTCCGGCATGTCCATACGCCCGATCTTGCACGGAGGCAATGCGGCATGCCCGCCGAGCTCACCGATGATGTGGATCGGGTTCTCGCTGTGCATCACCTGCGGGTAACCGGGGATCAACACGCGCACATCGTGCAGGTGCGCCATGGCGCGGGGCAGGGCGGCGGAGACGTCCCCCAGACCACCGGTCTTCACCAGATCGGCGATTTCCGAGGTCACGAACAACACTTTCTTCTTGTTGGGATTCTGGCTGGCGACCGGCGTCAGCGTTTTGGTGCCCGGGACGTTGATCGACCGGCTGCCGGGAAGACTCACCGTGCTCGATTCACCAACCGCCTGCTGAGCACGCTCTCCCTGAATATCCAATGCCGCACTGATCATATGAATCTCCCGTGTCGTTGATCTGATTCTTGTATCGAACAAGCTATGGCCAAATCCTGTGGCCGGGCGCAAACGCGCCACGCATCGGTGAGCAAACGCTACCCAACACGTGCAAGCAGAATGGGTGAAGGGGCCGTTGCAAGGATTGCACCAGTCGCGTTGACCCTGCCTTTCAGATGACCCGCCGCCATCTGCAAAAGTTTCGACAATTTTTCGGGTTTGTGACTGGCCGGTTTTAATCCGCGAAAGTCAGTCTAGGCCAGATCCTAGAGCGGGCGAGAGCAAACGGATAAATTGTTCGACAATCGGTTGGCAGGCAGCGAAATCCGTGGTGTTCAAGCAGGAACGCACCGACGAAGGGCAGGTTTTTTTGAGGGAGAGGGCTAAAACGGTGACTGAGCGGTCACGATTTTGTGCTAGCGGAAAGGCAGGGCGCACTGTTGTGGTGCGGGCAGTTTGTTGATGTGTTGTCTATTAAGGCCCCTTCGCGAGCAAGCCCGCTCCCACAGTTGATTTGTGTACGACACTTTTCCAATGTGGGAGCGGGCTTGCTCGCGAAGGCGTCAGTCAATTCACCGCAGTCGAAAAGTTGCGATCAATTCAACAGGCGCAGCGGGCTCCCGTCGGCCCACCCCTGAATATCCTCGATCATCTGCGCAAAGAACTGCGCATAGTTCTGCCGGCTGACATACCCCACATGTGGCGTGGCCAGCACGTTGTCCAAGGTGCGAAACGGGTGCAGTTCAGGCAGCGGCTCCTGATCGAATACATCCAGCGCCGCGCCGGCGATCTTCTGTTTCTGCAACGCCTTGATCAGCGCCGCTTCATCGACGATCGGCCCACGGGCGGTGTTGACCAGCAGCGCGGTGGGTTTCATCCAGTCCAGCGCCTGTGCGTCGACCAGCCCGCGGCTGCGCTCGCTGAGTACCAGATGCACCGAGAGCACGTCGGCCTGTTCGAACAATTCCTGCTTGCTGACGTAGGTCACGCCGGCCTGCTGTGCGCGTTCGGCGGTGAGGTTTTCGCTCCAGGCAATCACGCGCATGCCGAACACCTGGCCGAATTGCGCGACCTTCTGGCCGATGCTGCCCAGACCGAGGATGCCCAACGTCTTGCCGTGCAGGTCACCGCCCAGCCCTTGCTGCCAGCCACCGGCGCGCAGGGAATTGGCTTCGTTCAGCAGATTGCGCGTGGCCGCCATGATCAAGGCCCAGGTCAGTTCCGGCGCCGCGTGTTTGTAGCTGTCGGTGCCGCAGACCTTGATCCCGAGGCCGGCGGCCGCCTGCATGTCCAGCGCCGCGTTGCGCATGCCACCGGTGACCAGCAGCTTGAGATTGGGCAGGCGCTGCAGCAGGTCCTGATCGAAACGCGTGCGCTCGCGCATCACGCAGATCACCTGGTACTGGCCCAGACGTGCGGCCATTGTGGCGTTGTCCGCCGGGTAGTCATGCACAAACGTCACTTCGCCGATGCTGTCGAGCACCGACCAGTCAACCACGTCCCGCGCCACGTCCTGCCAGTCATCGATCACTGCAATCTGCACCGCCATCAGCCTTACCTCATCAACGAACGGGATTGGTGTTGTTCAGCCAGCCGAGCAAGGCCTGGTGAAACTTCGCCGGTTCTTCCATCTGCGGCGCGTGGCCGAGGCCGGGGAATTCCACCAGTGTCGATTGTGGAATCAGCTTGGCGACCTGCTTGCCGAGCACCTCATAGTGGCCGATTTTCGCCTTGACCTCGGGGGACGCGAGGTCCTTGCCGATGGCCGTGGTGTCGGACGTGCCGATCAACAGCAGGGTCGGCATCTTCAGGTCCTTGAACTCGTAGTACACCGGTTGGGTGAAGATCATGTCGTAGATCAGCGCCGAGTTCCACGCCACCTGGGTTTTGCCCGGGCCATTGCTCAGGCCGGCGAGCATGTCGACCCAGCGGTCGAATTCGGGTTTCCAGCGGCCGTCATAATAGGTGTTGCGCTCGTAGTCGCGAATGCCTTGGGCGGTGACTTTGAGTTCGCGCTGATACCACTGATCAACGGTGCGATACGGCACGCCGAGGGCTTTCCAGTCTTCCAGGCCGATCGGATTGACCAGCGCCAGTTGTTCGACCTGATCCGGGAACAGCAGCGCGAAGCGAGTGGCGAGCATGCCGCCGGTGGAATGGCCGAGCAGGGTGGCTTTCTGAATGCCGAGGGCCTTGAGCAGCTGTTGGGTGTTGGTCGCCAGTTGCTGGAAGCTGTACTGGTAGTGATCGGGTTTGCTGGAGGTGCAGAAGCCGATCTGATCAGGCGCGACGACCCGATAACCGGCCTCGCTCAAGGCCTTGATCGAACTGTCCCAGGTGGCGGCGCAAAAATTCTTGCCGTGCATCAGCACCACGGTGCGCCCGTTGGCCTTGCCGTGGGCGGCGACGTCCATGTAACCCATTTGCAGGGATTTACCCTGGGACTGAAAGGCAAAGTGTTTGAGCGTGTAGGGGTATTGGAAACCTTGCAGCTCCGGGCCATAGGTCTGGCCATCGGCGGGTGCAGTTTCAGTGGGCGCTGCAGCGTGGGCAAACAGCGGCAGCGCAGCGCTGAGGAACAGGCCGGGCAGCCAGCGGGATAGCGTGACGGACATAAGGGCAAACTCCATGGAAATCGGCCGATGCTGGAACGCCCGGATTAGGGCGACGTTAACCACAGGCAACGCCATGGCCGGAATGTTCAACCGAGCCAGCCCAGGGTCAGCATCGCCACCACGGCGTAACGCGCCGCTTTGGCCAGCGTGACGATCAGCAGAAAGCGCCCGAGCGGCTCGCGCATGACGCCGGCGATCAGGGTCAGTGGATCGCCGATCACCGGCAGCCAACTCAGTAGCAGCGACCAGTGACCATAGCGCTCGTAGTGTTTGCGCGCAGTGGCCATGTGGTTCGGGCTGACGGGAAACCAGCGTCGATCCTGAAAGTGTTCGAGGCCGCGCCCCAGCCACCAGTTGACCAGCGAACCGAGGACATTGCCCAGCGTCGCCACGCCCTGCAGGCCCCAGAGCCAGTAACGGTCGCTGGCGATCAGCCCGACCAGCAGCGCTTCGGATTGCAGCGGCAACAGCGTCGCAGCGCCGAACGCGGCGGCGAACAGCCCGACGTAACCGGCAGCCATCAGTGGGCCGTGTAGTCTGCCACCACCACATCTGTGCCGTCCTTTTTCAGGCCGATCACTTGATAGGCATCGCTCATGCCGTCCATTTCCATGCCCGGTGACCCCATGGGCATGCCCGGCGCGGCGATACCCAGCAGATCGTCACGCTTGCTCAGGGCCAGCACTTGTTCCGCCGGCACGTGGCCTTCAACGAACTTGCCGTTGATCAGCGCGGTATGGCACGAGCCCAGGCGGGGTGGCACGCCGTGTTGCTGCTTGAAGCTGCTCATGTCGCGTTCGACATGGTCTTCGACTTTGAAGCCGTTGGCTTCGAGGTGGCTGATCCATTTCTTGCAGCAGCCGCAATTGGCGTCGCGGTGCACTTCGATCGGGATCAGCTCGGCGGCCTGGGCCAGGGAGGACAGGAGCAGGGCGCTGAGGGCGGCCAGTCGCAGGGAGGTTCGCATGGTGGGCTCTCGACAAGGATGACGGTCAAAAAGGAAAGTATTTTGACCGGATTATCCTGCCGGGCATCAACGGAGTGTTTCAAGTTGATACAAGGCAGGCTGGCAGGATGATCATGGATCAAGCCTGACAGCCTGCTGAGCGGGAGATTACAAATCTGTCAGGCTCAACGAACCTTGAACCGCCCCATGATCGCGCTCACCCGGTTGTTGGCTTCCAGCAACTGGCGGGTGTTGAGTTCGCTGGCCTGGCCGCTGTGCACCAGTTCTTCGACCATGTGCCGGATCTGCACCATGCTGCGGTTGATCTCTTCGGTGACCGCACTCTGCTGTTCGGCAGCGGTAGCGATCTGCGTGCTGAGGCTGTTGATGTGGCTGACCGAGCCGGCCATTTCATCCAGACCGGAGTTGACCCGCGCCGTGGCGTCAGCGGCGGACTGGCAGCTGGCCTGAGTGTTTTCCATGGCGCTGACCGAGGAACTCACGCCTTGGGTCAGGCGGGTCAACATCTCGTTGATTTCCGAGGTGCTGGCCTGGGTGCGAGCGGCGAGGGCGCGGACTTCATCGGCAACCACGGCAAAGCCGCGACCCTGTTCACCGGCCCGGGCGGCTTCGATGGCGGCGTTGAGGGCCAGCAGGTTGGTCTGCCCGGCGATTGCGCCGATCACCCCGAGAATCTCGGTGATGCGCTGCGCGTCCTGCTGCATGCTCTCGACTTTCTGGGTGGCGCTGGCCACTTCGTCGATCAAGGCCACCACGCTGTTGGTCGCTTCACCGACCACCACCCGTGAGCGATCGGCGTTTTCGTTGGCGCGCTGGGTGAACGCAGCGGTTTCAGCGGCATTCTGTGCGACGCTTTCGGCCGTCGAGCTCATTTCGGTGATGGCGGTAACGGTCTGATCGGTTTCCGAAGCGTGGCGCAGCAGAATCTGGCTGGTGTTGGCCGACGTACGCTGCAGGTCGTCCAGGCTCGAAGCCATGGCGCCGGTGGCCTGGGTGACTTCACCGATCATGTTCTGCAGGTAGGCAATAAAGGTGTTGACCGAGTGGCCGATGGCGCCCAGTTCGTCTTCGGCACGGATGGTGATGCGCCGGGTCAGGTCGGCATCGCCGCTGGACAGCAAGTCGATGTTGGCTTTCAGCGCTTTCATCCGCGACACCAGTTGGCGGATCGCATACACCTGCAACAACACCAGCAGAATCACCAGCGGAATCTGCAACAGGCTCAGGCTGCTGAGCACGTCGTCACGCTGGGCGGTGAGCATTTTCGTTGGCAGGGCGGTGGCGAGGAACCACGGCGTGCCTTCGATCGGGCGCATGAAGAAGGTGCTGGCTTCGCCGTTGTTGTCGAACTCGACGCGTTGCGCCTGATCGCGGTTCTGCAGGCCAGCCTTGACCTGACTGGCGAAGGTCGAGCCGGCTGCGAGTTCGCTGATGTTCTTCAGCACGATCGGGCCGCTGATGCGCGAGCTGTTGCTGATGATCTTGCCGTCGGCCTCGACGATCAGCATTTCGGCGTTGAGGTCTTTTTCCTTGCGCGCCACCAGATCGTTGAAGAAGCCCAGCGTCACGTCGATGGTCGACACGCCCCACGCTGCACCGTTTTTCTGGATCGCCATGGCGCAGTTGGTGCGCGGCTCGGCACTCGCGTCATCTTTATAGGCAGCGGCCCAGGCGCACTGGCCGCGCGGAGTCTGCATGCCGCCCTTGTACCAGCTCTGGTCGTAGTAGTTGGGCGCCGCGTCGCTGTTCCAGAAGGTATTCACCGCCAGTTTGCCCGAGGCATCGCGGTGCCAGAACGTGCTGAACTTGTTGCGCCCGGCCTCACGCTGACCCGGCAGTGGCCAGATCCCGCCACCGAAGACTTTCAGCTCGCCGTATTGATCCACCAGGCCCGGCAACACTGTGTCGATGGCCGCGCTGTCGAGCAGGGGAATGGTCTGGGTGATGCTGCGCTGCTGCGCCTGGACTTTGTTCAGTTCGCCCTGAATCTGTTCGGCGACTTCGGCAATCCGGTTGAGCACCACCTGTTCTTCGGTATGCCGCAGCTTGGGCGCGACCAATTGGCTGATACCGACCACGGTCAGCACCGACAGCAGCAGGATGAACAGAACCAGAAATAACGTGTAGCGAGCCTGAATGGTGCGGAATGCGGGCATGGATACCGGTCCTTGAGCTGCGATTCTTATTGTGGGGTCGAGGGAAAAACGGCGGGGTCACACCAGCGTATCGTCGGCGAACGGGGAAGCTTTAAGTACTTTGGTGCAAGAAAGTGTCGGGCTGACGGAAGGGGCGTGTCGACTCCGATACAAATGGATCGACCCTCTTGTCAGCCAGCGCAAAAAAAAGCTTCGCGAGCAATCGTCAAACTGCCATGAAACCGCGGCACCGTGAGCTTCTGGCAATTTGTATCGAGAATGTACAAAAATTGTAAGCGGCTGCACTAAAAGGGTTGGTGCCACCAGTTCGCCGGTAGATACTTCCCGGCATTCAAGTAGTCCAGCAAGGACATTTCATGGTTATTTCACAGGGAGTCTTCTCATGACGATCGGCATTGTCGGCGGCTGGGAGAGCAAGGCAGGGGTGCTGGTTCGCAATACAGGCGCGAAGAAGGAGGTCAAGCAAAGCCTCAAGGTGCAGCAGATGCTCGCCAAGGTCGGCACCAATCCGACCGCGCTGAACACTGCCGAAATGGACAAGCAGGGCCTGCGCAAAAATATCAAGGGGTTCGATCCGGCGAATGTCTCGGTCAAGCAACTGAGCAATCTGAGTGTTTTCCTGCGTGAGCGCGGGCTGATTTCCGACATCACCTCCTTTACATTGCTCAATGCCGGCGACAAGTTCGACCGTTTCGGCGTGACCAAAGACCCTGATGCAAAATTCAATGCGCTGGAGTATTTCGCCACCCAGCTCGACGCCATTCAGAACAATGGCCTCAATGGCAATGCCTACGGCAAGAACCTGATCCCTGAATACAAAAAGGCGATCTATGTGCTGCAGAACCTGAAAACCTACGGTGAAGGCAACGCGGCGAAACCGGTGGATCAAGGCGTCAAGTCCAAGGCCTGAGCCGGTCACCCACGGCCCACCCATTGATTGGGTGGGCCGTTTTCGTTTTTAGTCCTGATACCTTTCGCCGGCCTGCTGCGCCTGATCCTGCAGGTGCTGCATGTGTGGACAGTGCAGGCTCAGCGTGGAGGCCTGGTAGCCACGATGAAACAGTGCCAGCCAGCCGTCGCTGTGGTCATCGGGGACAATCCCGGTGAAAGCGAAACCAGCATCGGCCAGTTTGCGCAGCGCGCTGGAAAACCCTTGGGCGAGTCTGAGTCTGATCGAAATCAGCCAGTGCGCCGGCAGTTGTCCCAATTGCTCGAGCAGGTTGTCATCGAGGGCCTTGAGCAGCAGGTCGTAGCGCCCGGATACGTGATCGAAGCGGATCTTCGGGCCTTTCCATGGCACGGTATGGTCGGTGGTACCAAACACCGCCTCCAGACGCGACATCAGCTCGCGGCAATCCTGCGGCCAGGCGAGTGCCGGCAGCGGGCGCCGATAACCGTCGATGCTGCAGTGACCCACAACAATCGTCTCCCGCCCTGTTCCACCGAACGGCGAAGGCGCGTAATCGGGCAACAGACCACAGCTGTGAAACCCCAGGCCGGCGGCCATGCGCTGCGTATACGGGTGGTGCGTGACCTGCTTGATCGTCACGCCTCGGCAATCCAGCGCCTGGGCATGAATCAGCAGCTGCTGGCCCAACTGGGTGGCGATGTTTTGCCCGCGAGTGTCCGGGTGCACCACGGTCAGTGCCAGCTCCGCCAGTGCGCTTCGGCCAGATTGACGAAACAACGTGGCGTGCCCGCAGATATGCTCGTTGACCACCGCTACCAGCGAGTGCCAGCGACCGTCACTGTGGTTCTGGCTGATCATCCAGGGCAGATACACGTGGGGTTGAGGATAATGAACGCCGTAGATTTCTTCGAACAGGCGGCTGACTGCCGGCGCATCGGCGACGCGATAGCGGCGGATGATTGTCGTGTCCATCACGCTTGCCCCTGTTGCGGATGGTCATAAACCCGTCGATCCACGACCCGCTGATGTTTGCCGGAGCGTGGATGACAGGTCAGTTCATCGTTCGCACAGGCGATCACGTTCAGCTCCAGCAATTGATCGGACTGCAGCTTCTCGATCAGCGGGTATTGGTCGATCAGCGCACGGTGCAGGGTTGAGCTTGCCTGGCTGATGTCAGCCGTTCGCGTGCAGGGTACCCACTTGAGGCTCAGCAGATCTTTGCTTGCTCGCTGTTCGATGAGCAGTTGCCAGTCATCGCTGGCGGCGATCTTGCGCACCAGCTCGCCGATGTCACCGGTATCCAGACTCAACACGCTCACCCGCACGCGCTGGCTGTTCATGCTGCGGCCCATCAGGGCGAACTTGCGCATCGGCGTCTCTGCCGGTTCACGCCAGCAGGCGAGGTCGCCGACCGGATAGCGGATCACCGGCATCAGGCGCCGGGTGAGATTGGTCAGGACCAGCCTGCCGTTACGGTTGCACTCTTCGATGACGTCACCACTCACCTCGTCGATGATCTCCAGCACGCTATGCCGCTCCAGCATCCGGTGTTCGCCCAGGCTGCAATCGCGAGCGCTGACGCCGATCAGTCCGGCATCGACGCTGGCGTAGCCGATAGAGGCGATGCGTGCGTTCGGGAACACTCGCTGGAGCGTTTGCAGCTGGGCGGCGAACAGGCTTTCGCCGCCGTAGAGCAGGGTTTCGACGCCCTCCAGGATCCGTGACTGGCGTTCCAGCCAGGCGGCGAATTTGAGCATTTGCGCCGGCAGACCGGCCAACACATTGATCCGGTACGCAACGATCGACTCGGCCAGTACGGCGCTGTCGACGGCCCCGGTGAAGGGAAATTCGCTGACGGGAGTCTGGACATGGGCCAGCGCGTCGTGAAGAAAAATGAAGCTGGCATACAGGTCGCCGACGAAGAACAGATTGGCGACCCGGTCGCCGGGGTTCAGTTGCGCCGTGAGGTGGCTGCCGAAATCGCGCACCAGGATTTGCCATTCTGCGCGGGTGAACAGCGAGAGTTTTCCTGAGCCGGTGGTGCCCCCGGTCTTGAAGACCATCGCGTCTTCCAGCGGGCCTGACAACACTGGCCATTGGTGCGGATGCTGACTGTCACGCCAGTATTGTTCAGGGTCGATCAGGGGCAGTTCGGTCAAGGCGCTGATGGGGGCCGCGACATCTCTGAAGTGTTCGCGGCAATAGGCCGAATGTTGGCGGGTAAAACCGAGCAAGTTGTTCAATTCAATGAGCGTGTTCATGATTTCTTCTTGTATGAAGTGGCGATGGGCCGCGTGCAGGTTTCTGCTGTCAGCGGCGCGTATCAATCAGTAGGGGCGTCTTGCCGCTGTGCCGGTTTCGGGCGAACTGCTCGACGGCACATTGCTCGACGTCCAGCGTGAGCAAACCGGTCTGCACCAGCGTGATCAGCGTCGAATAATTCTGCAGTCGGCGGTGGGCCTCGGCCGGCTCCAGAGGGCAGTGCAGGCGCATGCGTTCCAGGCCGTCAGGGCCGTGATCGAGGGTCAGTTGAAACGGCATCTGAAGGTGCTGCTCCAGAATCGCCAGCGAAATGAAATCGGTGCCGATACGCAGCAGGTTGCCGTGGCGTTGCAACAGTTCGAAGCGCGGCGAAGTCAGACCGCAGGCACACAGGCCGGGTAACCAGCGTCCGCTGTCGCCAATGTCATAGCGCTGCACGGACTGACCCTGACGCTCGCGGGAGGTCACCAGCAGACGACCGGATTCGCCGTCACCGACCGGCACGTCATGCTCGAAATCGACAATTTCCAGGTGCTGGATGCCGCTCATCAGATGGAAAACGCCATCTGCCGTGGCCCGGCAGGCATGCCCCAGGGGGCCGGCATCGACGCTGCCGTAAATCGCCGAGCGGATCAGGCTGACGCCGCAACTTTGCAAGAGCTCGCGGGTTTGCTCACTCAGGTGTTCGCCACCGAGAAAGACCTTGGCGACGCCACCGTAGCGCCGGAGTATTTGTTGTTCGTTGATAAACAACCGGTGCAGGGTGCCGGGCATGCCGATCAGCACGGTGATCCGTTGAGCCTCGATCATCTGCGCGATCTCACGGTAATCGTCGTCCGCAGGGGCGCCCATCGGCCAGTGTCGGGCCTGCAGTTGTTCCAGCACTTTGGCAAAACTGGAGAAGCCGCCGTACAGTCCGCCGCTGAAAAACAGGTTCATGACCCTGTCCTGGGCCGGGTCCAGACCGGCCGCCAGCAAACCATCGGCGGCCGCCTGCATCTGGCGCTGGAAGTCGTGGTAACTGAAGCCGGAAAGCACAGGTGCGCCACTGCTGCCGCCGGAGCGAAAGAACAGCTGCGCCGCTGAGTCCGGCGGCTGGCCGACGAATTGTCCTTTGTCCATGATCGCCAGACCGGTCAGTAGTGGTGGGGCAGGCAGCTGATCAAGCGTGGAGTGGCCGGTCAGCGAGTTCGCCGGCAGACTGACCGATACGCGTCGACTCAGGCGCTGCAGCGCATAAACACCGTCGTGGGGTTCGCCGTCGTAGCCATCGTGAATAGTCTCGATCGGGGTAATGCGCGTCACACCGGCGGCAATCAGCGTTTGTGACAGTTCGGCGATCTGCGCCTCGGGACACAGCAAGGCGCAGCTCTGCAGCACGTTGCGCCAGGGCAGCAATGTAGCGCTGAGCCGCTCGCGGGGCAGGGGTTTGAGCAACAGGCTGCGAAACAGCGCAGAAGGTTCGAGCTGGCGATCATGACTCCAGATCACCCGCCAGCCCGGCGCACTCCAGACCCGGCCGGTCTGCCCGGCAAAACTCTGGGCCAGCCGGGCCATCGCCGTGCAGGTGGTGATTTGTGAAGCCTCTTCAAGCGTCGGCGCAAGGGCCGGCCATTGTCCGGCACGGCGTTCGAATGCGGCGGCCAGTTGCTCCCCGATAGCGTTCAGTACGCGCGCGTCGTCGCTGTCCACCAACAACCATTGCGGGCTGGAGCAGGCTTGCTGATCGAGGCGGCAGACTTCATCGACAATCGCATCGAGGACGGCGAGCGATGCGGCGTCCGGGGTCAGGTAGGCGAAGCTGATGCGGTGCCCCCAGTCGATCCAGCGACAGCCTGGCGGGATCTGCTGGCGGATGGCTTGCAGCGCGGTTTCGCCACCCCACGCCGCGACACCGTTGGCGTGCCTGCACAACTGGCCGATTTGTTCGGTGCGGGTCGGCAGCACCGCCACGTAACCATTGAGTTGTCCGCTTGTATCACATGCAACCAACGCCTGAAGCAGGCGCGCGGTGAAGCCAGCGTCACTGCTGCTGGGACGCAGCCAGTTGACGTTGCCGCTCAGCAGACTCTCGATCACCGCACAGAACGCCAGCAGCGGCGCATTAGCCGGAGTGATATGCACCACCAGGCCCAGCGGACTCCAGCGCTCGAAGCGTGACTGTCGATAGTCGATACGGCGCAGCGATTCCGGGCGCAAGCCCAGTTCACGATCCAGCTTGGCTTGCAGGGCGGCAGGCTGGCAGAAATCGATCAGTGCCTCGCGCTGACCGGGAGCCAGTGGCAGTTCCGTTTCTTCTTGTTGCAGACGTTCGGCGAAGGCCTTGACAGTGGCGAGCAGCGTGCTGGTTTGCAATGGAAGCTGCAGCCTTCGTGGCAACTCCAGCTGAAGTTGGTGCAAGGCGCTGTCGAGGCTGCACTCGGTGTGCAACTGACCGTTGATCAGGTACATATCAGTGCCTCCCCAGCAGTTCGGACGCGGCCATGGCACAGCTCCTCGCGGCCGTGGTGCCGGCGCGGCCGTGCAACTGGAACCAGTCGCTGGCCAGACCGCAGGCACAACGGGTGCCCGGATGCAGCGTGGCCAGATCGCTCATGACCACGGCATGGGCCGGGCTTGAGGAAATGTAGGGCGAGACCAGATTCAGCAGGCCGCGCTGGCCATAGGGCAAGACCGAAAAATCCACCGGACAGCGTATGTACACTTTCGCGTAGACCGGTACATGAAAGTGATGGTGGGCGCATTCGACGTAAGGCACCGCGTGTTCGACGGCGCCGTAACCGTCGCGACAGTCTTGGGTAGCGATGCCCAGTTGTTGCTGGATCCGTGCATACAAGGCTTGTCTGGGGACTTCTTCGGCGGCGCGGGTTTTCCAGCCGCCGCCGAAAAATGCCAGCGATCCAGCTGGCAGTTGCAGGCCCGCCACGCCGGTGGCGCGCATGCGTTGCAGGGTTTCCCAGAGAAAGGCGGGAAAGCCGAAGATGCGCACCGGCAGACCTTCTTCGGCAAAGGCCTGCAAGGCGCTGATCACGCCGAACAGATCAAACTGGTGGCCGTTACCATTGCGACGCAGGGCGTAAACCACCCGATTGGCGGGAGCAAAACCGCACAGGAATTGATCGGTGAAGGATGTGCCCAAGGTGTTTTTCTGCTCCGGCTCATAGCCGAGCAACAGGTAGTTGCACGGGGCATGCGGGGCAATCCAGCCATATTGGGCGAAAATCCGTTCGACCATGTACTGCGCGGCGCCGAGGCTGCGCGCGTCGTAGCGCATGCGGCTCTTCTGCCCGCTGGTGCCGGAGGAAGTCAGTTCCAGGGCGTCTTCGCCCGTCGGACTGAGCAGCATCTGTTGCTTGAAGAAACTGGCGAAAATCGGTGGCAATTGCGACCAGTCGTCGAGCTCGTCCAGGTCATCGACAGCGATTGCATGGGCGTTCAACCAGTGGCCATAACCGGGCGTATGACGAGCGTGAAACCGGGTGATTTCGCTCATGGCCAGATTGAACAGCCCTTTGGGGACGGCCTCCTGGCAATAGGGCTGCGGCAATGCGCAAAGCGCATCGCTGTGGGGGAACAGAGTCATCGAATATCCTTATTGATGTGTGGTGGGCGCGGCGGGTGCCGCAGAAGGCGGTAGAGCAGGGGCAGGCACAGCAGGCCGCCGAGGCCGGCGAGCAGGGAAAAGGATTGCAGGTTCGAGCCACCGCCGATGATGGCGATGAGCGAGCCGCCGCTGCCCATCACGGCAATCGACAGCATGCCGATCATGGCCGAGACCAGCCCCTTGCCCGCATCGCTGGAGAACAGCGCGAGGCGGTACAGCGCGGCGTTGCTCATACCAAGCCCCAGTGCATACACGGCCAGTGCGCAAACGGCCAATGGCAGCGCAGCCGAACTCAGGGCAGCAGCGATCAGCCCCAGCAGTCCGAGGCAAAACGGCCACAGGGCCAGACCGATCACCTGGGCGAGCGTGTGCCCGACGAGCAATCGATCCAGTAGTAAATTACCGAGGATCACCGCCGCAAACACCGGGATTTGCCACAGGCCATATTCCAGCGCAGACAGCTCAAGGCGTTGCATGAGCAGCACCGGCGCCAGTCCGATCCAGGCAATCAGCGGCAGGCTCATCAGGCCCAGTGTCAGACTGGCGCCGATGAATCGTCGGTTGCGCAGCAGCGCGAGGTAACCCAGGCCGATCTGCCTGAGCGAAAACGCCGCGGGAGCCTGTCGCTGGCCGTCACGGCGCACGACGCCGATCGTTTCCGGCATCCAGGCAAACAGACCGAGCCAGACAACCACACTCGTTGCCGCCAGCCCCAGAAACACCTGTCGCCAGCTCAGCCATTCCAGCAGCAGGCTGCCGAGCAAGGGGCCGAGCAGCGGCGACAGCAGCGCCACGTTGCCCAGTAATGCCATGAGGCGCACGGCATCGGCCTCGCAGAACACTTCCTGCAGGGTCGGGTAGCTGACGGCGACCACAAAGCCCAGGCCCATGCCCTGGATCAGGCGCAACGCATTAAAGGCTTCAATGCGCTGCGTTATGACTGCGGCGCTGCACGCCAGGCCGAACAGCGCACAACCGAGCAACAGCAAGCGACGCCGGCCGTAACGGTCGGAAAGGGGGCCGATCAGCCATTGCAGGCAAACGCCGCCAATCAGATACAGGTTGAAGGCGTTGGCTACATGCCGGGTATCGGCGTTGAACTCGCCGGTCACCGTCAACATGGCCGGCATGATCATGTCGCTGGCCATATAGGTGAGCAGTTCAAAAGCGGTAATGGCCAGGCAGAATCCGATAATCTGCACGGGCGCCATTACGATCAAGGTTCTCTGCATAAACATCCCTGTTTCAGTAAGCGAGAAAAGTTCGCAGAGACTAGAGGCAGAGTTGTCGCGGCAGCCAATCCTTTGCTGCGACATGAAATTTCAAATACTTACAGCGTATTTACTGACCCCCGCAGGCTGATCGAAAAGGCATTTGCGAGGCACTGGCGCGCCAACAAAAATGCCCGCTGGCGGGCGGGCATGGTTGGCATTGAAAAGGCTGGTGAGGTATCCCGACCGGTATTTCAGGCGCACCGGCGGGCGAACGATCCTGTTCTATCGATGGTAATAACCGGGGCCTTCCTGATAACGATGGTGGCCATCATGCCAACCGCCGTGGGGGAAAATGATGCAGCCGCTCAAGGTCAGTACGGCAAGGAGTGGAATCAGCCAGGTGATTCGACGGAACATTTCAAAGGTCCTCATGGTTACGCCGGCATGAAGCCAAAACTCTTCATCGGCTGTAACATGAGACCGCGTTCGGCCGGGCCCATCCCCGCAACACGGTATGTGCATGGCATGCAACCGGATACAAACCGGATACATTTGAAAGTTTCAGGAACCCGCAATGACCCAGAAGCAACGTTTGAAATACTCGATCCTGATCGCCCTGTCGGTGCTGGCGATCATGCTCGGCCTGTCCTGGCTGCAAAATGCCGGGATGATCAGTCAGAAGATGTTCCAGTACATCGCCATGGGTGTGGCGGTGGTCGTGGTGGTGATCAACGGGGTGATGCGCCGCAAGGTCAAGCCCTGACGGCGATCGCGGGACGCTTCAATCGTGATTGAGCACGGCAGCAGCCTGTGGATGCAGGCTGTAACTCTTGTCCGGGTTGAAAGTGACCACCCCTTCGGCGCATAGACGCTTCAACACTTCGCGCACGCTGAGAAAGGACAACGGAATATCCAGGTCCAGCAGTTGACTGTGCACGCCGCGCACGCCCAGGCGTCGATCGCTTTGTGCGGCGACCAGCAGGGCGTCGATGACTTTCAGACGAATCAGACTGGTGCGCAGGCCGAAGCTTTTCAGCAACAGACGAATACGCTCATTGCCCTGACGCTCGGGGCTGGGGGCGAAGCTGCTCGCGCGGGAACTCATGGAAGCTCCTTGTGACGCCTGGCTACCGTCCATTGGTAGTTGCGAGTTGTACATGGGGTTACTCCTTTTCAGAGCCCGATCAGGAAACGTTTTGACTGCTCTCAGTAAACAAGACGTTTCAGCACGACAAATCATGAAAGGAAATATGTAGAAATTTTGTCGGTTATTCGTTGTTTTCCCGTAATCAGTGAATTTCACCTTCCTCAATCGGGCTAAATTTTTTTTCTCGCATTCGTTTCCTGAACAGCCGTCTTGCGCCCAGGCGCATGAATCAATTTCAGAGTGGATCCGGCGCAAGCGCCGATCCTTGTCTTGTCGTTCAGGAGCGAGTGTGATTATTTCCCGACAGTTAACCGGACTGGCCCTCGCCGGTGCGTTTCTCGGACTCAGTCTGTCCGCCCATGCGTTCAGTCCCGCTGCACAAGCCAGTGCCGATATCCGCCGCACCTCCTTTGGTGTGCCGCACATCCGCGCGGAAAATGAACGCGGACTGGGTTTCGGCATTGGTTACGCCTACGCGCAGGACAACCTGTGCCTGCTGGCCAACGAGATCGTCACGGTCAATGGCCAGCGCTCGCGTTATTTCGGGCCGGAGCAGTTCACCGTCGAACAACGCGAGAATCGCGTCAGCGACCTGTTCTTCACCTGGCTCAACACTCCCGCAGCGGTGAAAGCCTTCTGGGACGCGCAACCGGCGCAGGTGCACGACCTGGTGGAAGGTTATGCCGCGGGCTATAACCGTTATCTCGCCGAACGCCGACAGCAGGGTCTGCCGCAACAGTGCCAGGGTGAGTGGGTGCGTGATATCAGCGCCGAAGATCTGGTCAAACTCACTCGGCGCCTGTTGGTCGAGGGCGGTGTCGGGCAGTTCGCCGAAGCCCTGGCTGGCGCGACGCCGCCGCAGGCCACGGCGCAGCTCGGCAGCGATGCCCGGGCCTATCAGTTGGCGGACGCACGTCTGCAGCGCTTCGCTCTGGATCGCGGCAGCAATGCCGTGGCGGTCGGCAGCGAACGTTCGTTCAACGGACGCGGCATGCTGCTGGCCAACCCGCATTTTCCATGGGTTGGCGGCATGCGCTTTTACCAGATGCACCTGACCATTCCGGGCAAACTCGACGTCATGGGCGCAGCCTTGCCGGGGTTGCCGATGATCAACATCGGTTTCAATCAGCATCTGGCCTGGACCCACACGGTGGATTCATCCAAACATTTCACCCTGTATCGTCTGCAACTCGACCCGAAAGACCCGACCCGCTACCTGCTCGACGGCAAGTCGCTGCCGTTGAACAAGCAGACGGTCACTGTGCAGGTCAAACAGGCGGACGGTCAGGTGGTGCCGGTCTCGCGCGATGTCTACAGCTCGCAGTTCGGCCCGATCGTGCAATGGCCGGGCAAACTCGACTGGGATCATCAGTACGCCTACAGCCTGCGCGACGCCAACCTCGACAATGATCGCGTGCTGACGCAGTGGTACGCGATGAACCAGGCGTCGAGCCTCAAGGCTCTGCAGGATTCGGTGCACAAGCTTCAGGGCATCCCCTGGGTCAACACCCTGGCCGTGGATGATAAGGGGCAGACGCTGTACATGAACCTGTCGGTGGTGCCGAACGTCAGCGCCGACAAACTGGCCAAGTGCAGCGACCCGCGCATCGGCTTGCAGATGATCGTGCTCGACGGTTCCAACAGCGCTTGCGCCTGGGATATCGATCCGCAAGCTGCGCAGAAGGGTATCTATGCCGCCAGCCAGCTGCCGCAACTGTTGCGCAAGGACTTCGTCCAGCATTCCAACGATTCCGCGTGGCTGGCGAACCCGGCACAACCGCTGACCGGGTTCTCGCCGCTGATCAGTCAGGACGGCCAGCCGCTTGGCCTGCGATCACGATTTGCGCTGGAGCGTCTGAGTGCTCTGGGCAAAAAAGGGCCGCTGGCGGTGAAGGATCTGCAACAGATGGTGATGGACGACAACGTCTATCTGGCGACTCAGGTGCTGCCCGATCTGCTGAAGTTCTGCGCTGCGGATCTGGGTGCGGACGCGGCCGCGTTGAAGCCGGTTTGCGCCAGTCTCAAGGGTTGGGATGGCCGGGCGAATCTGGATTCGGGCATTGGTCTGGTGCATTTCCAGAACATCATGCAGGCGCTGCAAGCGTCGCCGGATGTCTGGCGTGTGCCGTTCGATCCAAAAGACCCGCAACACACGCCACGCGGGTTGGCGATCGAGCAACCGGCCGTGAGCAAGGCACTGCGTGAAGCGCTGCTGGCGTCGGCTGCCACTGCGCAGAAAATGGGTCTCAAGCCTGAAACCCGCTGGGGCGATATTCAGGTGGCGAGCAGCGGCGCTCAACAAACCGCAATTCACGGCGGGCCGGGAACGCTGGGGATCTACAACGCGATCCAGAGCGTGCCGCGTGAAGACGGCAAACTCGAAGTGGTCAGCGGCACCAGCTACCTGCAAGTGGTGACCTTCGACGACAAAGGCCCGCACGCTCAAGGGCTGCTGGCGTTCTCGCTGTCGAGTGACCCGGAGTCGAAATACTCTCGCGATCAGACCGAGGTATTTTCGAAAAAGCAGTGGAGTGTGTTGCCGTTCACTGAGCAGCAGATCGCTGCCGATCCGCAGTATCAGGTGCAGACGGTTCGCGAGGTGACGGACAAGACTGCCGGAGTAGCTGCGCAGTAAGGTGTCCTGAACGAAAAAGCCGCTGCTCCTTGACGGGAACAGCGGCTTTTTTGTTGCCCTGAGTTAACCGTGGCAGGTGGTGCCCGGTTTCAGGTTTTTGGTGGCTGCCGCGGCATCGAGTTGATCACCGGATCACCCTCGGTATTGCGCGTCAGGTAGACCGGCAGCACCTTGGGCAGGGTGTTGGCGAGGCCGCCGAGCTCTTTGATGTTGTAGACACCGCCGACACGGATTGCGCCGGTACTGGCGTCGGCCAGTTTCAGCGGTTTGCTCAGGTAGCGATTGATCAGCGGCAAGGCTTCGTTGAGTGCCAGGTTGTCGAGCACCAGCTTGCCACTGCGCCAGGCGAGGGCGTTATCGTTGGCGTAGGTCTGGCTGATCTGTGGCGTGTAGTCGCCATGCCGGTACTGCGCCTGCATGGCCGGCCCCAGGCGCAGACCGTCGCCGGGCAGGGCGGCGTTGCTGGTTACCAGCACCGAGCCTTCGATCAGGTTGACCCGCACCTGATCTTCGTAGAGCCAGACATTGAAGCGGGTACCGGTCACGCGGATCTTGCCTTCGCCGGCCCTGACCACGAACGGGTGGGAGAGGTCATGGCTGACTTCGAAAAACGCTTCACCCTTTTTCAGGGTGACCCGCCGCTCGTCCTTGTAATTGCTGAAGGTCAACTCAGTATTGAGGTTGAGCTCGACCTGACTGCCATCCCTCAAGGTGACCTGACGGACATTGTCGGTGGCTGCGAAATGCTGATAGCTGTTGGGCAACCAGCCCAGATTCCAGCCACCGTACGCCGCCAGTGGCAAGGCCAGGGCGCAGACGCTCGCGGCAATTGCGTAGCGCCGCCAGGCGGGCAGCGGTTTATTCAGCGGCACACTCGGCGGCGTCTGCGGACGTGGCAGATGTTCGGCAACGTCCCAGATCTCCAGCATCGCTTCGTATTCGAATGCATGCAGCGGATGCGCATCGCGCCATTGCTCGAAAGCCAGACGCTCCTCGGCGGAGCAGTCTACGGCGTGCAGACGCATGCACCAGTGCGCGGCGGCATCGGTGATCGCATCGTATTCGGCTTCCGAGAGGGATTCTTGGGTCATTGACTCGTCCTGATTTGCTGCATTCTAACCTTGCGAGCCGGGTGCCGAGAACATCCGTCATGGCAATTGCCCATCAAAGTGGAACTTATTTTTCCGGCAGACGCCCAAAAACAGGACATCAGAGGAACATCATCCACAAATGGAGTGAAAAAATGATCAAAAAAACCTTAGCCGCTGCAATCGCCACCGCCGCTTTGTTCAGCGCCGGTGCCGCCATGGCTGATCGTCCCGGTGCGGGCTGGGTCACCATTGAAAAGGCTATCGAGATCGTGAAAACCAAGGCCGGTTACGTCGAAGTCTATGAAATCGAGGCCGACAATGACGGCTACTGGAAAGGCGAGGGGCGCAAGGCCGACGGTTCGGTATATGAGTTCCGCATCGATGGCGCCTCGGGCAATGTATTGCGTGACCAGAAAGACTGAGTTCACCCAGCGATACACCATGCGCAGGCCAACCGCCTGCGCATTTTTTTTACCTCAGTTGAGCCCTCCGTGAGGTTGGGTTACCGGATCCAGCTGGCGGCCCATTTCGCAAATCAGGAAGGCGATCGAATCGGCATTGCGCAATATCGTGTCGATGCGTGGATGCGGGTTGGTCGGGCTGAGAAACGCCGTTCGCGCGTCCTCGAGATTCCTCGTCCCCGTGGTCTTGAGAACTTCCCTGCGCACATGTTCCATGCCCTCAAACTCGTCGATATCGAGCCACTCCTGAAGGTTGTCGCTCCAGCGCGAAAACAGCTCTTCACGGCGCGTGGACAGTGACAGTGCTTCGCGCTGAAATCGTGTCTGTACCTGTTTGCGGGCAGCTCCGTAACCGGTCACCGTAGCAATCAAGTTGGCAAACGGGCGCCGCGCTTCCAGGGAGGCAATGTCGACGGTCTTGCTGAACTGATGGGAAAACTCGTGGATCAGCGTCGCTGCCCGTGCATGCCCGTCAACGTTGAACGGTTCGGTCAGGCCTGTGTTGTACCAATCCAGCCCTTGATTGAAGAACTTTTCGGTGAAATGGACTTTCTTGAGTAAATCGCCACCCAGTACAAAGGCTATTACACCCGAGCTGCTGTGTCTGTTCGAGCCGACCACAAAGCGACTGGTGTTCAACAGGTCTTCTGTTGGATCGACCAAGGCATCACAGATCGGCACGATGGCCTGCTTCAGCTTGTCGAGAATGTCGGCATCGATCCGTTGCACGTCAAAAAAAGACTTGAGAAAAGTATCGAGGCGGGTGCCCGGCACATAGTTTCTCAGTTGCGCAAGATTGTGCAGGCTGTTGAACGCGTAATGCCGGGCCAGATCAATTGCCTCGATCAACATGCGGGCTTTTTCCGGATGGCGGGCGCGGATTTCTTCCATGCCTTGCGCTTCGATATTCAGCATGTACCGCGCCTGGCGATGGGTGGCGTAATGGTTGAACATCGTCGACATGGCCTTGCCGAAATGCACGGTATGGCGATCCGGATCCAGCACCAGTTGCCGGGAAGCGGTGTGTTGCAACACCGCGCCTGGCTGCTCGGCGCCTTTGATCTGCCAGACGGCTCCCGGCCGCTCCACGGGATAGACTTTGCCGGCGATAGGGGCGTAAGTCGCTTTGGTTGTCAGATCCTGATACGTGCCCTCGGCAGCATCGTGAGTCAGATCCTTCAGGGCGATAGTCGGAGCTTCGAACGTCTGCAGCGAGGTGCGCAGCGGATCGGTCGGCTTTGTCTGCGCAAGGACGGGGGTGCTCAGCGTGGTTGGCTGCGGTGGTTGCGGCGCTGCCACGGTTTGAGATTCCAGACGTGACTCCAGCGCCAGTCGCCCGAGACTGATCATCTCCGCTGCGCCGGCGACAAAGGTTTCCAGCGCACGTTTCCAGTGGTGATCCTGCAACGCTTCGGCCGACCCCATGAAGTCCTTGTAGCTTTGCCAGAGAAACTGCACATAGGCGAGTTTACCCGGCAGCAGGCCCCGGATCTGCTGGATGCCGGAACTGAACAGGTGCTTCGCGGCGTCCCAATCCGCCTGCGCCGATGGCAGCGAATGGCTGCTCAGCAAGTGCGGCAACAAGGCCAGATTGTCGTCGAACAACTGCAGCAGCAAGTTGCCGTTGATCGGGGTGGTGGCCAGGGTCATCTCGCTCGTCTGGCCGCTGCTCGCCTTGAACAACGCGCTGAAGATCGAACGCTGACCTTCCGGCAAGCGGCGCAGCAGCAGGTCCTGCAGTGAGCCCGGCGTATTCAGCGCGGCGATCACTGCCGCCTCGTCCTCGAACTCACTGAATGCGTGTTCTCCATGGTAGGGCGCATAAAGCACCTGAGGGCCGGGTTTTTCCGCAGGGCCGATCAAGTACAGCCCCAGCGCCTTGATCGCGGATGCCTCGGCGGTCTTGATCAGCGCCAACGGCCGGACAATCGCATCGGCCCCTTGCACGGTCGCACGAGCGACGGCATCGGGCATGTCGAGCACCTGTGAAATCAAGTCGAAGGCTTTTGTCGACAAGCGTTGTTGCAGTTGTAACTGATGGGCATGTTGCAGCAGTTGCCAGGGTAGTTGCTGGATGAAACGCAGCTTGCGTTGTTCGGCGTCGACGTCATTCGCGGACAACACCGTGGTGATTTTATTGGCAAATGTTGTCGCAACGTTCAAGGACAACAGCAGGCTTCTGACCGCTTGCTGGTCGAGTCCCGTCGGCAGCGCCCGGTCGGTGCTCGAGCTGAGGGTGAATGCAGTGTCCTGGGCAATATGCGCATGGTTCAAGGCGAAATCGGTCAGGCTCATTGCAGACCCGATCAGGCTCAGCGCCGGGGTGACGGTGATCTGTTCGGGGTCGAGATCCTGCCTGTGCAAGCGGGTGCTCAGCAGCGTCTTTAGGGTCTGCCGGATGTAATCACGCAAGGTTGGCAGCGCGTGGAGATAATCCTCATCGTCGATGACGCTGTGACGCCACTGTTCCAGCAGTTCCAGGTGCAACTGCTGATCGTCAAGCCTGGCCATTCCCAGCCAGGCAGGCAGTGAATGCTGCTTGCCGAGTGCCTGCGCCAGAGCGGTGGCACGTTGCAGATTGGTCTCCACGACTTGCTCACTCAACGTTTTGAGAATCTGGGTTTCGCGCGGCTTTGGCCATTGGCGTCCCCGTACCTGTTCACAGCGCTGGAGAAAGTGTTCGATCGCTGATTCGGTGCGATCCTGCAGGACATTGCCGCTGATCAGCTGTAACCGTCCCAGCGTGTAGTGTTGATGGAACCTCTGGTGCAGGGGTGAAAGATTTTCCAGCAGCGCCAGGCGTTTTTGCGGATCCAGCAGCCGCTGACTCAAAACCTGTCTGGCGTGCTCGATCGAGCGGAAGACTTCCAGGCCCAGAGCCGGTGTCCACAAGATCGCGCGTCCGGAGTGCTGCGTATCGAGGCCACCGCGTTCCGTGAGCAGGACGCAGTTGGCCAGCGGCAGCACTTCGCTCTCACCGGCGACCTGTAACGTCAATGACCAGGCATCCGGCCGAATCCCGTTGAGTGCCTTGCGGCGGCTGCGATCAGGGTGATCCGGATTGAACACGGTGTCGACCAGGGTTTGCGCATGACGGCTTAGCGTTCCGTCCAGGACTCTCAACCGTGCTTCGCCATTGATGCCGACAGACAGGGCGTGCGCCAGCTTCGCTGCGATACCTTGCAGGTAGGTACGCTGCAGCGCTGTGACGGTCAACGGCTGGGCGGCGAAGTCTGCGGCGATGGTTGGCATGATGCTGGCGAACTTGCGCACTTCGGCTGCGGCGGTGTCCGCCAGCACTCTTGAAGGCAATGGGTTGCCGGTGAGCATCGGCCGGGTGCTCCAGCGCCCGCGAGCATCCAGGGTGACAAGGCGCTCGTGGAGCATCGAGCGGATGTCCAGGGCCTTATCGAACAGTGCGCGGATATCCACGACGCCGTCGCTGTGCCGGTACAACTGCAAGGCATAGTCGATGTTCTGTCGTTGCTTGGTGATGATCAATTCGAGCAGTACGCTGAACACGTCTCCGGCGATCGATTTGCCGGAAACCTGCGGCCGGTCGAAACCGAGGAAGCGCTGGCGCTCGTCGAGACTCAGCAGACCATAGAGTTCGTCTTCGTGCCCGGGGCTGGCGAACTTGCCGAGCAGCATGGATTTTAGATCTGCGTAGTCCTTGAGCACCTGCAAGCCGTGCGTCGGGGTATACAGGCAGCTTTCGGAATGGCCGATCATCAGCGCACCGGCCAGCTCCACGAAGTTTGCCTGGTGCTCCCATAAACGCACGGTTTCCACGGCCGCGCGAGGTGCCAGACTTTCACTGAAACCCAGCGACGTCAGCAGGCTGTCGAATTGGCGCTGATCGATGATGCCCGCCTCGCGTTTGAGCAAAAAGTCCGCCAGCGCCTGCTGCCGAATGATCTGCGCCAATACGTCGCGCCGCGAGGCCCCGTCAGCACTGGGCCCATTCCAGTAGCGCTCCATTTGCTGGTACAGCAACACCAGCAGTTTGCCTGATGCCGTGGTGACGGCTGTCTCCCAGTGTTGCTGATCACTGGCCTGGAACGTCCGGTCGGGGTGCGAAAACTCATGGGTCTGGCCAACCGGCCATCCGGTGTGGCGATAGTGCAACAGCAGCGCATCGCCAAGCGACAGCGCTTCAAGCCCATGCCGCGAAGCGAGGTCGGTCGATGCCGGGCCGGTGGCAGTCGTGGTCGCGTACAGGTTCACGCGCGTGCGTGTCTGGTCGACGTCGTGCATCGTCGGCGTCAGAAGTTCGTCGGTAATGGTCTGAAGCAGGCTGCCAAGTTCGGGCAGTTGCATCAATTCATCAAGCATCGCTTGCGTGTTGAGCTGCTGGCAATGCTCGATGACGGCGTGTTGATCTTCGAAGATATCGCCCTCGACAAGCTGGTAGGTCACGCTGATGCCGTGCTGTTCTGCCAGTCGTTTGCGTTGGGAAAGGGCGAGGAATGCCAGCAGCCGGTCATCCTCGCTGGCGCTGTTCAGACGCTGTTCCAGGTGCGCGGTCAGGGCGGTGAGGCTGGCATGTTTTTTCAGCCCGGCGAAAGGTGTGTACAACAGGATCCCGTGATCATCCGGGGTGGCACTGAGTATGAAACTGCCGGCCAGAGGCACCGCTGGCGCACCAGCGGTATTGAGCAGGATGCGCTGGGCAAGCATGGGCGGGGTCTGCTGACTGCGCAGTGCGTGGGTCGCCAGTTGCACGTGACTCAGCCATTGAAAGTCAGCAGTCGACAAGTGATGGAGATTGCCGAGTTCGCGCCACGATCCGGGGGAGTTGAGGATGGGCTGGAACAGCAGGGGAGGAATGGGAGCAGGCATCATCGGGTCTCGTTCAGGGCACCGTCCGGTGCACCGGTAAATTGAGACACGAGACTAAAGACCGGATCGATTACAGAGGTGGTACATAGTTACCGCACCAGCGGCAGCGCAATGTGCTAGCCGCGACAAGCCGGCACCACAACGGTTGACAGCACCCGTACCGGGCGTGGTTAATCGCTGGGCAAGCTGTTCGTACGCTGTTGTTCCCTCCAATAATTAGTCTGGAGCTTCAGATGTCTGCGCCACACGATTCCGTGTCTTCCCCCGTTGCGTCCACACTCTCGCTCGAAGCGCTGACGCAATTGCTTGAAAAGGTTTTCCTGCGCCACGGTACGTCGGCGTCCGTCGCCCGCACTCTGGCTGCCAACTGCGCCGGTGCCGAACGCGACGGTGCGCACAGTCATGGCGTGTTCCGTATCCCCGGATATGTTTCGACCCTCAATAGCGGTTGGGTCAATGGACAGGCTGTGCCGCAAGTCGAGGACGTAGCCTCGGGTTTCGTGCGAGTCGATGCCGGCAACGGTTTCGCCCAGCCGGCGCTGGCCGCTGCTCGTTCGTTGCTGGTGGAGAAGGCGCGCAATGCCGGGATCGCGGTGTTGGCGATTCGCAACTCGCATCACTTTGCGGCGCTGTGGCCGGACGTCGAGCCGTTTGCCGAAGAAGGGCTGGTGGCGCTCAGCGTGGTCAACAGCATGACCTGCGTGGTGCCGCATGGCGCCGATCGGCCGCTGTTCGGCACCAACCCGATCGCCTTTGCCGCGCCGCGGGCCGGTGGTGCGCCGATTGTCTTTGATCTGGCGACCAGCGCCATTGCTCACGGTGATGTGCAGATCGCGGCGCGCAAGGGTGAACGTCTGCCCGCCGGAATGGGCGTGGATGGTCTCGGTCAGGCGACGCAGGATCCGAAGGCCATTCTTGAGGGCGGCGCACTGTTGCCATTCGGCGGGCATAAAGGTTCGGCATTGTCGATGATGGTCGAGTTGCTGGCGGCGGCGTTGACGGGGGGCAATTTTTCCTTCGAGTTCGACTGGGCGAACCATCCCGGGGCCAAGACCCCGTGGACCGGGCAGTTGCTGATCGTCATCGACCCAAGCAAATCCGCCGGGCAAAGTTTTGCCGAGCGCAGCGAAGAACTGGTGCGGCAGATGCATGGGGTGGGGTTGAAGCGCTTGCCGGGTGATCGTCGGCATTTGCAGCGGGCCAGGTCGCTGGCCGAGGGGATTGTGCTGGAGGAGCAGACGCTGGCGCAGTTGCGCGAATTGGCCGGGGAATAATTGTCAGATAACCCATGTGGCGAGGGAGCAAGCTCCCTCGCCACAGGTTTTTTGTCAGACGTCGATCAACGACGACCGAGCAACAAGCCCACCACCAGACCGAAACCGGCGGAAATCGCCACGGTCTGCCATGGATGGCCGCCAATGTAGCTCTCGGTGGCCTCGACCGCCGGTTTGGTGCGCTCACGCACGCTCGAAACAGAATCCAGCGCCTGTTGCAGTTTCAGGGCGATTTGTCCGCGCAGGGTCTCGGCTTCTTCGCCCACCAGTGAGGCGCTGCTCTTGAGCAGTTTGTCGGACTCTTCGATCAAAGCCTGAAGTTCGCTGAATGCCTGATCCTTGATTTGGTCTTCGACGGCTTGCACGCGGGATTTGCGGGCCATTGGGTGACTCCTTGCAGATGGATGAACAGTGATCAATGGAGTGTGGCGCTGACTGAAAAGTTGCACTGATTTTAGGTGCGAAAGAAAAACCTGCGCGGGAGATTTCCGCTGAGCGTGTAAGATGTCGCCATTTTACGCAGCAGGTATTTCCCCATGAGTTTCAATCTGGCCGACAAATCCCTCGCCGAGCGCGCAGCGCTGGAAGACGAGAAATCCCGTCTGTTCGAACTCTGGCAGAACAATCTGGGCAAAGCCAAAGGCGAAGCCGCGCGGTTGTTCGGCGAACGCTCCAAGCGCAAGGGCAAATGGGCCGAGTGGGTGCGCGCCGAGCTGGATGGCATGTCCCCGCCGGAATTCGCCAACATGGTGCGCAGTGAGGTCAATCGACTGATGGCGGCCAACAAGTAACAGCGCCTCAGTCGGTGTTGAAACACCCGACAATCGCCTCACGCACCTTGATCACCACCGGATCGATCTGCGTGCTGGTGCGCCAGCCCAGTTCGATCGGGTAACGCGGCAGCGCCAGCGGGCAGGGCAGCAGTATCAGTCCGCTGAGCTCGGCAATGGCCCGGGCGGCATGGCGGGGGATGGTTGCCACCGCGCCGCTGCCCTTGAGCAGATGCGGCAGCGCGGCAAAGTGCGTGGTCGAGGCGCAGACCCGCCGGCTCAGACCCAGCGCCGCCAGGCCTTCATCGGTGATGCCGATAAAGCCGCCCGAGGACACCAGAATGTGCTCGCGGGCGACGAACTCCGGCAAATTGATGTTCTGCTGGCCGGGCGCCAGACTGCCCGGATCGACCAGACACGCATAATCCCCTTCACCCAGCACTTGACGACTGAGCAGACGCTCGGCGAACCCACCGGCGGTGATCGCCAGGTCGATGCTGCGCTCCATCAGGGCGCGGGCGACGATCTGGCTGTGGGTCTGGCGGAAGATCAGCCGCAGCTTGGGCGCGCTGCGAGCGATGGCTTCGATCAGGCGCCGGCCATAAGCGATTTCGAAATCATCCGACAGGCCCACGGTGACTGATCGGCCGTCATAGTGGTGGGCCGCCGGATCGACCATCGCCAGGCTCTGCCGACATTTGTTCAGCGCCTCGCTGACCACCGGTTTCAGTTGATTGGCCTTGAGTGTCGGCGCCAATCCGCGACCAGTGCGCACGAACAATTGATCGCCATATACCTCACGCAATCGACGCAATGCTGCGCTGACCGCCGATTGCGTCACGCCCAGACGCAGCGCCGCACGGCTGGCGCTGGACTCCTCATGCAAGGCTTCGAAGACTTTCAGCAGGTTGAGGTCGACGGTTGCGATATTCATTTGGTTCATATCATTCAGCAGTGAGTCGGTCTTTATTCATGATCCCGCGCCGCCGCAGAATCGGCAACACTTGAACCCGATGGAGTGAATGTAATGCCCAAATCAATCGTCGCCGCCCTGCAGATCGGCGCCTTGCCCGGTGGCAAGGGTGAAACCCTGGAACAGATCCTGAGCTGGGAAGACGCGATCAGCGAGTCCGGCGCGGCACTGGTGGTGATGCCTGAAGCGTTGCTCGGTGGCTATCCGAAAGGTGAGCTCTTCGGCACGCAGTTGGGCTATCGCTTGCCCGAGGGGCGTGAGGCCTACGCCCGCTACTTCGCCAACGCCATTGACGTGCCGGGGGCAGAAACCGAGGCACTGGCCGGTTTGTCGGCGCGCACCGGGGCCAATCTGGTGATCGGCGTGATCGAGCGTGCCGGCAGCACGTTGTATTGCACGGCGCTGTATTTCGATCCGCAGGCAGGGCTGGTGGCCAAGCATCGCAAACTGATGCCGACCGGCACCGAACGATTGATCTGGGGCAAGGGCGACGGCTCGACGCTGCCGGTGCTCGACACTCAGGTCGGTAAACTCGGCGCGGTGGTGTGCTGGGAAAACATGATGCCGCTGCTGCGCACGGCGATGTACGCCAAGGGCATTGAAGTCTGGTGCGCGCCGACCGTGGACGAGCGCGAGATGTGGCAGGTCAGCATGCGTCACATCGCCCACGAGGGCCGTTGCTTTGTGGTCAGCGCCTGTCAGGTGCAGGCTTCGCCGAACGAGCTGGGCGTGGAGATTGCCAACTGGCCGGCGGATCGGCCGCTGATTGCCGGCGGCAGTGTGATTGTCGGGCCGATGGGCGATGTGCTGGCCGGGCCGTTGCGCGGGGAGGCCGGGTTGCTGACGGCTGAGATCGATACTGATGAGCTGGTGCGGGCGCGGTACGACTATGACGTGGTTGGCCACTATGCGCGGCCGGATGTGTTTGAGCTGAGTGTCGATGAGCGGGCCAAACCCGGCGTGCGTTTCACCGTATAACTTCGGGACTGACACATACCCTGTGGGAGCGAGCTTGCTCGCGAAAGCGTCGGATCAGCCAACATCATCGTTGAATGTCACTCCGCTTTCGCGAGCAAGCCCGCTCCCACAGGGGAGAGTATGTGCAGTGGGTTACCACGTCGCAGCAGTGGCCTTCGGCAAACTCAGCTTGCCACTGTCGACAAATCGCATGGTGCCGAACACGCCGCCCGCGAGTTTGCCGCGCAGCACGTAGGGCAGGTTGTCGAGGGTTTGTGTCTGGCTCAAACCCAGAGTCTGGCGCAGTACCGAGAACGCGGAAACGCTGACCGGCACGCTGACCACGGTTTCCGAGAAGCGCGGGATCGAGCCGGTCTGATCACTGACGCCCGAGGCCAAGGGACGGCCATTGACCTCCAGATCCAGGGCAATGCCGTTGTAATCGATGGCCGTCTCATTGGGGTTCTGCACCCGCAGCTTGATCGCGAAGCGCACTTCCAGATCCTGGCTCGGCAACGGTTCGAGGCCGACCACGTTGATGTTCACCGGATCGCGGTTGGGAAACAGCGCGCAGGCGCTCAGGGACAACAGCAGCAGGGACAGGATGATGGCGTGGACGCGGCGCATAAACAGTCTCTCAACGAAAAAGGGCTGAACCGTTGCCGGCTCAGCCCTTTTTTCATGGCGCAGCGTCAGCGGTTCAACTGTGCGACCGCCGCTGCCGTTGCAGGTTCAGCTTTGGCCGGCAGATCGGGGTTTTCCATGACCTGCAGAATCGACGCTTCCGGATCGAAATCGTCTTCTTCCAGCTCAATGAATTCTTCCGGCAGGAAGATATTCAGCACGATAGCGCACAACGCACCGACGGTGATCGGCGATTCGAAGATGTTACGCAGCGCTTGCGGCAACTCGCGCAGCACTTCCGGCACGGCGGCGATGCCCAGGCCCATGCCCACTGAGATTGCCACGATCAGCATGTTGCGCCGATGCAGGCCGGCCTCGGCGAGGATCTTGATCCCGGCCACGGCCACGGTGCCGAACATCACCAGTTCAGCGCCGCCGAGCACCGGTTTGGGCATCAGTTGCAGCACCGCGCCGATCATCGGGAACAGCCCCAGCAGCACCAGCAGGCCGGCGATGAAGAACGCCACGTAGCGGCTGGCCACGCCGGTCAACTGGATCACGCCGTTGTTCTGCGCGAACGTGACCATCGGCATGCTGTTGAACACGGCCGCCATCGCCGAGTTGAGGCCATCGGCGAGCAGACCGGATTTGATTCGGCGGATGTACAGCGGCCCCTTGACCGGTTGCCGCGAGATCATCGAGTTGGCGGTCAGGTCACCGGCTGCTTCCAGCGGCGAAACCAGGAAGATCACCGCCACCGGCACGAACGCCACCCAGTCAAAGTTGAAGCCGTACTTGAACGGCACCGGCACGCTGACCAGCGGCACTTCGGGCATCGAGGCGAAGTCCACCGTGCCCATCAGCCAAGCGACCACGTAGCCGAGAGTCAGGCCGATGACGATCGCACCCAGGCGCAGAAACGGCACGTCGACGCGGTTCAGCACAACGATAGTGCCGATCACCAGCGCGGCCAGAAACACATGGCTGGCGGCGCCCAGATCGGGTGCGCCGAAGCCGCCGGCAATGTCGGTCATCGCCACTTTGATCAGCGACAGGCCCATCAAGGTGATGATGGTGCCGGTGACCACCGGGGTGATCAGCATCCGCAGTTTGCCGATGAACTGGCTCAGCACCACTTCGATGAACGCGGCGAAAAAGCACACGCCGAAAATCGTCGAGAGGATTTCATCGGTGCCGCCGCCCCGGGCCTTGACCATGAACCCGGCGCTGAGAATCACGCTGATAAAGGAAAAACTGGTGCCTTGCAGGCACAGCAGACCGGAACCGACCGGGCCGAAACGCTTGGCTTGAACGAACGTGCCGAGGCCCGAAACGAACAGCGCCATGCTGATCAGATATGGAATTTCACTTTGCAGGCCCAGGGCGCCGCCCATGATCAGGGTCGGGGTGATGATGCCGACGAAGCTCGCCAGCACGTGTTGCAGCGCGGCGAAGACGGTTGCAGTCAGGTGCGGACGGTCGTTGAGGCCGTAGATCAGATCGTTGTTGCGCGGGACTTTTTCAGAGGCGGTCATGGTGTTTTGCGCGCCGTAAGGCGGGGCCGGGTCAGAAAATGGAGGCGCAGGATGCCGGAAGAGGACGGCGAGGGCAACGAGCAAAAATTGCCTGAAAGGTCAAGAAATACGGGGTTTGAACTGGTTGCTGTTTCTGTGGTGAGGGGATTTATCCCCGATGGACTGCGTAGCAGGCCCAGCTCCTGAATACCAAAGAGCCGGGCCGCTCCGCGCCCATCGGGGATAAATCCCCTCGCTACAGGGTTATTTGCTTGCAGAAATTTTTCAGGTGAAGGCTGCGAGCAAATCCTCCTCAAACGCCTTCTGCGCATCCCCCGGCACCTGCGCGCGATGCCGGGCCAGATGAAACGCCACTTCGAAACTCAATTCCCCAGGCCGCAGCGCGCGCAGTAAGCCCTTGTCCTCCCAGACGCGCGCGTAGTGATCGGGGAGATAATCGACATGCTTGCCGGAAAGAATAAAGGCAAGGGTGCCCTCGACCTGTTCCGAACGCGCAGAAAAGCGCTTGTCCGGGAACGGCTCGCCACTGCGCATGAATCGATACGGATGATCCACCCGGTCGCAGGCCCGCAACGCCGCGTCATCCGGCGCATCGACGCTGAACAGCGGATGCCCCTGCGCGCAATACAAATGCTGGGTTTCCCGGAACAGCTCGCGGTAATCGAAAGCGCTCTGCACCTGGGAGAAATAACCAATGGCCAGGTCCAGCCGCTGTTGCAGCAGCAGGCGCTCCATCTCGCCGGGCATCGCGCTGATCAACTCGATACGCACCGACTCATCGCGCTCGCGAAAGCGCCGGATCGCATCTGCCACCCGCAGCAGCACCGACTGATCAACTGCCTCGGACAGGCCCAGCCGCACCTCACCGATCAGCCGTCCAGCGACGCCGTTGGACTGATGCCGGAAAGTCTCGATGGACTGGAACAGTGCACGAATCGCGATCAGCAGTTGCTCACCCTTGGGCGTGACGTTGAAACCGCCTTTGCCGCGGCTGCACAGGCGATAACCGAGGCGGGTCTCAAGTTTGGCCATTTGCTGACTGATGCTCGACTGGCTGAGGCCCAATTCACCTTGCGCCGCGCTGAAGCCGCCACATTCCACGACTCGCACAAACAGGCGCAGCAACTGCAAATCGATGTCGTGAAGCTGACCGAGCATTACATTACTCCGGGATAAAGTCAGGTTAACAAACTTGATATTTCTGCAATGTATCCGACGGCGCATCCTGCCACCACTTCCTCCGGTCAGGTGTTCGTCATGGCTCCCGTGTCCAAGCTGTGTTTTCCCGCGCTGTTGTTGTCCGTAGTCATCCAGGCACAGGCCGAGGACAAAACCCTCAATCTCTACAGCTGGGCCGATTACGTGCCGGCGCAGACGCTGCAGCGTTTCGAGCAGGAAACCGGTATTCATGTGCGCTACGACACCTTCGATACGTCCGAGGTGCTGGAAACCAAACTGCTGACCGGCGGCAGCGGTTATGACGTGGTGGTGCCGTCGTCCAGCGTACTGGCCCGTGGCTTGGCAGCAGGCGCGCTGAAGGAAATCCCGCATGAAGGCCTCAAGGGTTACGCCAATCTTGATCCCGATCTGCTGGAAAAACTCGCCGCCGTCGATCCCGACAATCGCTACGCCGTGCCTTATACCTGGGGCACACTCGGTTTGGGGCTGAACGTCGAGGCGGTGAAAAAACGCTTGCCGGACGTGCCGCTGAACAGCCTCGATCTGCTGTTCAAGCCCGAGTACGCCAGCAAGCTCAAGGACTGCGGGATTGCCGTGCTCGATTCGCCGCAGGAAGTTATTGGCTTGGCGCTGCATTACCTCGGCAAAGATCCCTACAGCACCGACAAGCATGATCTGGCCGCTGCCGAAGCCTTGTTGCAGAAACTCCAGCCGTCGGTGCTGTATGTCGCCACCGGCCGGCAGATCAACGATCTGGCCAATGGCAGTGTCTGTCTGGCGCTGACCTACAACGGCGACGTGAGCATGGCCGCCGATCAGGCGCACAAGGCCAACAAAGCCTACGAAGTCGCCTACCGGATTCCGCGCGAAGGCACGTTGATCTGGCAGGACAATCTGGCCATTCCCAAGGACGCGCCAAACCCGCAAGCGGCGCGGGCGTTCATCGAATTCATGCTGCGCCCCGAGTCGGTGGCCGAGCTGACCAATACGCTGTTTTTCGCCACCGCCAACCAGGCCGCGACGCCGCTGGTGGATGAGGCGGTGCGCAACGATCCGGACATCTATCCGCCCGCCGAAATGCGCGAACGCCTGTACGCCGACCGCAGCATGAGCCTCAAGGACATGCGTCAGCGCACGCGTCTGTGGACCACTTTCCGTAGCCATCAATAACAAAAGGAGCACACCGATGGACGTGCCGATGCTCAATGACCAAGCCATGACCCGCGACAGCCTGTACGGCACGAGTGCCGAAAGCACCTACGCCGGGATCACCAGTTTCATGCGTCGTCGCTACAGCCGTGATTTGCGCGGCGTCGACGTGGCGGTCAGCGGGGTTCCGTTCGACACCGCCACCAGCAACCGCCCGGGCGCACGCTTCGGCCCACGGGGGATTCGCGCCGCGTCCACCGGGATCGCCTGGGAACGGCACTGGCCGTGGGCGTTCGATCCGTTCGATCATCTGGCGGTGATCGACTACGGCGACTGCGATTTCGATTACGGCTCGCCGCACACCATTCCGGAAAGCATCGAGGCCCACGCCGAGCTCATTCTTGATGCCGGCAGCGCGATGCTGACGTTTGGCGGCGACCACTTCATCACTTATCCGTTGCTCAAGGCCCATGCGCGTAAACACGGCGCGCTGTCGCTGATCCACTTCGATGCGCACAGCGACACCTGGCCGGACGAGGGCAGCAAACGCGTCGATCACGGCACCATGTTCTGGCACGCGGCCAGGGAAGGGCTGGTAGATCCGGCGCGCTCGGTGCAGATCGGGTTGCGCACCACCAATGACGATCATCAGGGCTTTGCCGTGCTCGACGCCCGCCAGGTGCATCGGCGTGGCTGCGAGGCGATTGTCGAGGCGATTCGCGCGCGGGTCGGCGATCACCCGGTGTACCTGACGTTTGATATCGATTGCCTGGATCCGGCCTTTGCCCCGGGCACTGGCACTCCGGTGTGTGGCGGGCTGAGCACGTTGCAGGCGCTGGAAATCCTCGGTGGTTTGCGCGGGATCAATCTGGTGGGCATGGACGTGGTGGAAGTGGCGCCGGCCTATGACCATGCGGACGTGACGTCGCTGGCAGCGGCCACCTTGGCGATGGAAATGCTCTGCCTGTACGCCGCGCGACACAAAGTCGACCTTTAAAACACCGCAAAGCCATGTGGGAGTGGGCTTGCTCACGAAAGCGGTGTGTCATTCAACGATGATGTTGGCTGACTTGACGCCTTCGCGAGCAAGCCCGCTCCCACAGGAGGTTGTATTCCAGGCAGTTGTTGCACGCTGTTTTGAGGTCGCGAGATATACAGTCGATCTTTGCCCCCCACAAAGCCAATGTGGGAGTGGGCTTGCTCACGAAAGCGGTGTGTATTCAACGATGATGTTGGCTGCCCCGACACCTTCGCGAGCAAGCCCGCTCCCACAAAAGGGCACCTGTTTTTCAGGGACATCGTGGCATACTGCCGCGCATGACTTTCGACTCTCCTTTAAGCGCCTGGCAACACGCGATCGAGCACAAGGGTTTCATCCAGGATGAAGCCCAGGAGCATGCGGTCTGGGCCTTGCAAAAATGCCATGAAGCCTTGCACGCCGGTGCCCGTTCGGTAACCGGCGTGTACTTGTGGGGCCCGGTCGGGCGCGGCAAGACCTGGTTGATGGATCAGTTCTATCAGAGCCTGCGGATACCGGCCCGACGGCAGCACTTTCATCATTTCATGGGCTGGGTGCACCAGCGCTCGTTCCAGTTGACCGGGATCGCCGATCCGCTGCGGGCGCTGGCCAAGGAGCTTGCGGCGGAAGTACGGGTGCTGTGTTTCGATGAGTTGTTCGTCAATGACATCGGCGACGCGATCATCCTCGGTCGGCTGTTTCAGGTGATGTTCGACGAAGGCGTGGTGGTGGTCTGCACTTCCAACCTGCCGCCGGATGAGCTGTACGCCGACGGCTTCAATCGCGACCGGTTTGTCCCGGCGATTGCCGCGATCAAGGCGCACATGCAAGTGGTGGCGGTGAACGGCGCCGAGGATCATCGCTTGCACCCGGGTGCGGGTCTGCAGCGTTATTTTGTCGCGGCGCCGGGGCAGGGCAGTGCTCTGGAGCAGGTCTTCCAGTCACTCAACGCCGGGCAGCCCGCCAGCGCCGAGCCGGTGCCCGTCGGCCATCGTGTGCTGAACGTGGTGCAAGCCAGTGCGACGGTGCTCTGGTGCCGCTATGCCGATCTCTGCGAGCAACCATTTGCCGCGATGGATTTCATCGCACTGTGCGACAGCTATCGGTCTATTCTGTTGAGCGACGTGCCGAACCTCAGCGCGCAGAAACGCGAAGGGCGCATCGCTCGCGGCACCGAGGACGGCTCGGCGCAGGTGGTGGCCGGCGACCGTGAGTTGCCGCAACTGTCGGTGCACGACGATGGCGTGCGTCGCTTCATTGCCTTGGTCGACGAGTGTTACGACCGTAAAGTGCCGCTGTACATTGAGGCCCTGGTGCCGATGGACGCGCTGTACACCGAGGGTTATCTGGAGTTTCCGTTCCGGCGTACTCTCAGTCGTTTGCAAGAGATGCAGCTGCAGCGTTTTGCCGAATCCTGAGCGAAGAGGGCGCGAGTATGAGCCAACCGCTGTCGCATCATTTACTGACCATGGCCTACCAGAACGCGTGGGCCAATCATCGCCTGGGCAAAGCCTGGAATCAGCTCGACGCCACTGAGCTGGCGGCGCCGCGAACGAGCTTTTTTCCGAGCATTCGCCTCACCCTCAATCACATCCTGACGTGCGACTGGTTCTACGTCGATGCACTGGAACGCGAGTTGCGCGGTGACGAGCCGCATCCCGACTGCTATGTGTTTTTCAAACATGACGAACCGTTCAGCGAGGCCGCAGCGCTGCGTGAAGAGCAGGCGCACGTCGATCGTCGACTGATCGCTTATTGCGAACAACTGCGCGATGCCGATCTGGGGCGGATCGTCACCATCGCCCGGGAAACGCCGCAGCATGACAGTCGCTTGCGTATGCTGTCGCACCTGTTCGAGCACCAGATTCATCATCGTGGGCAGGTGCACGCGATGCTCAGCGCGACCACGGTGAAACCGCCGCAACTGGATGAGTTCTTCTGCGCCGGCGAGAGCGGGTTGCGTGCTCAGGATTTTGCCGAGTTGGGCTGGACGGAAGAGCTGATCTGGGGGCGCTGAATCCTGGAAATCGAAAGATCCGGTTGTGGCCCGCAACATCCTCGCGGTAAGGTCGAACAGCCTTTCAGGTGCGCACTTTGCACGCCGGGGCCATGATCGGGGATGGAAATGGATTCCGCAGAAATTCTTGTGCTGCAAGCCAGTTACACCAATCCACTGCACGCCGAAGCCATCGGCATCGTGCTCAATCATTACGCAGAAGATCCCATGGGCGGCGGCCATTCGCTTGACCTGGAACTGTTGCGTCGCGTGCCGGAAGAACTTGCGCGCAGGCCTCATGCGTTCAGTGTGCTGGCGTTCGTCGGTGGCGAGCCGGCAGGGCTGGTGAACTGCTTTGAAGGTTTCTCGACGTTTGCCTGCAAGCCGCTGGTCAATGTCCATGACGTGGCGGTCGTGAGCAAATTTCGCGGCCTCGGCTTGAGTCAGAAAATGCTGCGCAAGGTCGAGGAAATCTGCCGTCAGCGCGGCTGCTGCAAAATCACCCTGGAAGTGCTCGAAGGCAACGAGGTGGCACAGAACTCCTACCGCAAATTCGGCTTCGCCCCCGGCATGTTCGACCCGGAACATGGCCGTATGCTGTTCTGGATCAAGGATCTGCAGGCATAAAAAAAAGGCGCCCCGGACAGGGCGCCCAACTGTCGTCTCCGAGGCCAGAGCGGAGCCATCGGAGGTCCATCGGTTGCTCGGTGAATCAGTCGCGATAAGACTCGGTGACTTGCGCGGTCTGATCGTTCGGAACCTTCAGTTCCGCTGCTTTGCTATTGATCGGCTGTTCGCTTGGCGCGTGGTGGACCGGGAAGTTGTCGTAGTAATGCCGCATGCGTTCGGCGCCGCCCTCGGCGAAGGCGCTGGCGGAACCGAGGGCGAGAAGCCCGGCGAGAATGACGGTAGTGGTTTTCATGGTGCCTCCTACTGAAAAACGTCGGAGCCGTTCGTCCATGAAGCAGATCTCGGGGCACAGTGTCCCGGCGGGGAATTAACTCGGGGTTAACAGCGGTGGCGAGGGGATTTGGTGACGCATTGCGCGTCACCGAGAGAGTGGGGCCGCTTCGCGATCCATCGGGGTTGAATCCCCTCACCACAGGGGTTTTGTTTGCGTGGATTGGTCAGAGCTTCCAGTCCAGGCTCAAGGTCACCGTGCGCGGATCGCCCCAGTACACGCCGTTGTAGAAGCCGACGTTGTCGTAATACTTCTTGTCGAACAGGTTATCGACGTTCAGCGACGCCGACAGATGCCTGTCGAACTCATAGCGCGACATCAGCTTGACCACGGTGTAGGCCTCCTGGTTGATCCGCGCCGGTTCGGTGATGATCCGGCCGTTGGCGCCGCGCCCGACCGGGCGGTTAGCCGCGCCATAGACGTCGCTCTGCCAGTTCACCGCGCCACCCACGGTCAATGCGTGCCAGTTGCCCGGCAGGCGATAGGCCGTGGACAGCCGCAGCATGTTCAGTGGTTGAGCGGTGTTGCTGCGCTGTTTTTCGCCGTCGACGGAGTGGGTGTAGGTGTAGCCGGCGGTCATGTTCCAGCCGCTGAGAATTTCCCCGGACACTTCGGCCTCGAAGCCATTGACCTTGTTACCCTTGCCGCCGGACTTGAAAAACTCCTCGCCGCTCACCGGGTCCGGGGGTACCGAGTTGTCACGCTCGGCGACGTTGTCCTGTTTGCTCCAGAACACTGCCGTCGCCAGGTTCAGGCGTTCGTCGAGCAGGCTGCCTTTGAGCCCGACTTCGTAGTTGCTGCCGATCACCGGGTCGAGGTAATTGCGGTTGCTGTCGCGCTTACTCTGCGGTTTGAAAATGTCGGTGTAGCTGGCGTAAACCGTGTACTCCGGCGTCAGGTCGTAAAGCAGGCCGGCGTAGGGTGTCCAGATATCATTCTGGCGTTGATGGGTGGCATCGGTGCTGGTCAGTTTTTGCTGCGCATCATAGTAGTAATCGGTGCTGGATTCGTCCCAGCTGCCATAGCGGCTGCCGAGTACTGCATGCAGCTCATCAGTCAGGCTCAGACGTGTCGCGAGATAACCGGCTTTCTGCCGGGTGATGCCTCGCGCGCCCGGCAGGCTGGTGACAGTGTCGGCGAATTTGCCGATGTCACCCATGTATTTCCAGTCGCGGATCTTGCCGTAGTCGGCGGCTTGGGGACTGTTGAAGGCGTAGGGCGAAGTCGAGCGGTTTTCCGCCTCGCCGTAGCCGAACATCATCTCGTGTTCGCGGCCGAACAGCTGGTACGGCCCTGACAGGTTGAAGTCGTACACGCTCATTTTCTGCGTGCCGAGCATGTGCCCCATGTAGGCCGTCATGCCGCTGCGGTCGGCCTCGGGAAAACCGGAGCCGCCGTAATAGACCTTGCCGTCGGTATCACTTTCGCGGTGGGTGTAGGCAGCTTTCAACTTCCAGCCATCACCCAGTTGCTGGTCAAGGGTGACGAACGCGGTCTTGTCCTTCAGCGGCCAGGAACTCCAGGATGTCGCCATGTTGGTCGACCGGCCGAGGCCGGCCTTGCTGCCGTCGGCGTTCCAGTACGGCACGGTGCCCCAGGAGGTGCCCTGAACCTGCTTGTCCTGATAGTCGTAACCGACGGCAAGCACCGTGGAGTCGGTCAGATCAGCTTCGAGAATGCCGTAGCCGACCTCGCGCTGCAGCGCGTATTTGTCGCGGAACGACTGGCTGTCGCGATAGGCCAGCACCGTACGCCCGCGCAGCCGACCATCGAAGGCCAGCGGCCCGCCGACATCGACATAGCTGTAGTAGTTGTCGTAGCTGCCGCCACTGACTCCGGCCAGTGCCTGCCACTGGGCAGTCGGGCGCTTGCGCACCATGTTGATGGTGGCTGAAGGGTCACCCGCGCCGGTGGTCAGGCCGGTGGCGCCGCGTACCACTTCGATGCGGTCGTAGATGATGGTGTCCGAGTCTGACTTCATGCGCCCGAAGGTGTTGAGCATCCCGTCGATCTGGAAGTTGTTGATCGGGTAACCCCGCGCCGAATAGCTGACCCGATCCGAGTCGTTGTGTTGCACGACGATGCCGGTGGTCTGGCGCATGGCTTCGGACAAGGTACCGAGCTTGAAATCATCCATCTGCTGGCGCGTGACCACGGACACCGATTGCGGGGTTTCCTTGATCGACAGGTTCAGCCGCGTCGCGGTGCTCATCGCGCCAGTGGTGTAGGAATCAGTGTTTTCAGTGTTAACGCCGAGGCCTTCGGCGCTGACGCTGGTGGCGTCCAGTTCCAGCGCCTGGGCGGCGGATTGTGGCGCTGTTTCATGATCGGTTTCAGCCAGCAGATCGGGACTCAACGCCATGCTGAACAAGCCGACAGTCAGGGTCATGGAACGGGTAATGGGCGCGAACATCGCAGCCGACTCCTTGTCTTCGAGGGAAAAAATCCGTTGGTTCAAAGACGAGGTGCAGGCCGGCGATTTAGTAACAAACAAGAAATATTATTATTTGGAGATATTTCCCGACTTCGCCGAGACGGGCGAAAAGCTGCTCACGGCGCTTGCCCAATAGACGGCGGCGGGTATGCTGTTGGCCTGCCGAGGAGATAGCAATGGCCTACGATTTTGACCTTTATGTGATTGGTGCCGGTTCCGGCGGTGTACGTGCAGCGCGCTTCGCCGCCGGTTTCGGCGCGAAAGTGGCGGTGGCCGAGAGCCGTTACCTGGGCGGCACCTGCGTCAACGTCGGCTGCGTGCCGAAGAAACTGCTGGTGTACGGCGCGCATTTCGCCGAAGACTTCGAACAGTCGTCCGGTTTCGGCTGGAGCCTGGGCGAAGCGAATTTCGACTGGGCGACCCTGATCGCCAACAAGGACCGCGAGATCAATCGCCTCAACGGCATTTATCGCAACCTGCTGGTCAACAGCGGCGTGACCCTGCACGAAGCCCACGCGAAGATCGTCGGCCCGCACGAGGTCGAGGTCAACGGTGAGCGCTTCACCGCGAAAAACATTCTGATTGCCACGGGTGGCTGGCCGCAGATTCCGGAAATCCCGGGGCACGAACACGCGATCAGTTCCAATCAGGCGTTTTTCCTCAAAGAGCTGCCGAAGCGGGTACTGGTGGTCGGTGGTGGTTACATCGCGGTCGAGTTCGCCGGGATTTTCCACGGTCTGGGCGCGAACACTACGCTGCTGTATCGCGGTGATCTGTTCCTGCGTGGTTTCGATGGCTCGGTGCGCAGGCATCTGCAGGAAGAGCTGACCAAACGCGGCATGGATCTGCAATTCAACGCCGACATCGCGCGCATCGACAAACAGCCTGACGGCAGCCTGAAAGCGACCCTCAAGGATGGCCGCGTGCTCGAAGCCGATTGCGTGTTCTACGCCACGGGCCGGCGTCCGATGCTGGACAACCTTGGGCTGGAAAACACCGATGTGCAGCTCACCGACAAAGGTTTCATCAAGGTTGACGAGCAATACCAGACCAGCGAGCCGTCGATTCTGGCGCTGGGTGATGTGATCGGTCGGGTGCAACTGACGCCAGTGGCACTGGCCGAAGGCATGGCGGTGGCGCGGCGCTTGTTCAAGCCTGAGCAATACCGTCCCGTGGATTACAAGATGATCCCGACCGCCGTGTTCAGTCTGCCGAACATCGGCACTGTCGGCCTGACCGAAGAAGAGGCGCGGGAAGCGGGGCATGAAGTGGTGATTTACGAGAGCCGCTTCCGCCCGATGAAGCTGACGCTGACCGAGTGTCAGGAGAAAACCCTGATGAAACTGGTGGTCGACGGCAAGACCGACAAGGTGCTCGGTTGCCACATGGTCGGCCCGGACGCGGGGGAGATCGTCCAAGGCTTGGCGATCGCGCTGAAGGCTGGCGCGACCAAGCGTGACTTCGACGACACGATCGGGGTGCACCCGACGGCCGCCGAAGAGTTCGTCACCATGCGTACGCCGGTCGGCGCTTAAGCGTCCTTCGCTTTGGCTGTGTCTGGCGCTGCCGCAACGGTAGCCGCCAGACGCAGGCTGTCTTCGAGGCTGGCCTGAGTTTTGGTCAGTTCCTTTTCCAGTGACTGATTGAGCTGCCGCTGTTCGTCGGCATCCTGTTTCAGCGTCTGACTTTCCAGCAGGGCCACGCGCAGGCGTTCCTGGAGGAGGGTGCGTTCGTTGTCGACGCGAGTGGCTTGCTCCAGCAACTGATCCTGACGCTGGTTGCTGTGCTTGAGCTGATCCTGCATCAGGCTCAGTTCGCGCTGGGTGCCACGGTTTTCCGTGAGCAGGCGTTCGTTATCGCGATGCAACTGAGTGATCTCGTCCTGACGCACCAGTGCACTTTGTTGCGCCTGGCGCAATTCCATCTGCAACTGCTGCAGCTGTCCTTCGTGACGGGCCTGCTCCTGCTCGCGCTGCTCTTTAGTGGCGTTGCGGTAATGCTCGAGAGCATCGCGGGCGTGCAGGTGTTTCTCTTCCAGCGAGCGGATCTGCTCGTCCTTGTCCTGCAGGCGCAATTCGAAATCAGCCAGCGCCTGATTGAGTCCGGCGTTGCGGGTTTGCTCGGTCTGCAGCATCGAGCGGGTTTCTTTTAGCGCTTCGGATTCCTTGGCCAGCGCCGCGCCTTGAATGTCGTGCTGTTGTTCCAGTTGCTCAAGTGCCTGGCGCACCTGCTTGAGTTCCGCTTCCAGGGTTTCGCGCTGCTCTTCGAACTGCTCGCGCGCTAGTTCGATCGGCTCTTGCGCCTGTTCTTTCAGGCGCTGGGCGAGACGCGAGACCAGTGCGGTCAGTTCGTCATTGATCGGTTCCGCGGACGCTTCGACCGGTTGGCTGCCGTCATCCAGCTCTTTCAGATAGCGATGGATCGTGGTTTTCGAACCGGTGTTGCCCAGTTCGATGCGTACTGCATCGATGCTGGGGTGTTCGCCTCGGGCCAGAATCGCTGAGCGCGCGATCTGCACCACTGCTTTGTTAACGCCACCACGGGCCATTTTAACTCCTACCATTACGTACTGTGGTACATGCCACCAAAGTACGCAGTGTACCACGCTGAAAATAAAGTTAAATGCTTGATTAATCACAGGCGGGATATACTGGTATTACCCAATGTCAGACCCCTGAATCGGTTTTTTCATCCAGCAATCAGTACGCCTGCGAGAACACTGCCCATGAGCGAGATCGATCGCTATCTGCAAGCCGCCACCCGTGACAACACCCGCCGCAGCTATCGTTCTGCGATCGAGCATTTCGAAGTGAAATGGGGCGGCTTCCTGCCGGCAACCGCCGACAGCGTGGCGCGGTATCTGGTCGAGCATGCCGGCGTGCTGTCGATCAACACGCTGAAACTGCGGCTGTCAGCGCTGGCGCAGTGGCATAACAGTCAGGGCTTTGCCGATCCGACCAAGGCGCCGGTGGTGCGCAAAGTGTTCAAAGGCATTCGCGCACTGCATCCGACGCAGGAAAAACAGGCCGAACCGTTGCAATTGCACGATCTGCAGCAAGTGGTCGACTGGCTGGAGCAGGAAGCCAGTAGCGCCAGGCAGAATCAGGATCGTCCGCAGTTGCTCAAGGCCTATCGCGATCGGGCGCTGATTCTGCTGGGCTTCTGGCGGGGCTTCCGCAGTGACGAGTTGTGCCGTCTGCAGATCGAGCACGTGCAGGCGCACGCCGGCAGCGGCATCACCCTCTACCTGCCGCGCAGCAAGGGCGACCGCGACAACCTCGGGCAGACGTATCAGGCGCCGGCGCTGCTCAAGCTGTGCCCGGTGCAGGCTTATATCGACTGGATCACCGAGGCAGCGCTGGTACGCGGCCCGGTGTTTCGCGGCGTTGACCGCTGGGGCCATCTGAGCGAGGAGGGCTTGCACGCCAACAGCATCATTCCGCTGTTGCGTCAGGCGCTCGAGCGCGCCGGCATCCCGGCCGAGCGCTACACCAGCCATTCCCTGCGCCGCGGCTTTGCCACGTGGGCGCATCAAAGCGGCTGGGATCTGAAATCGCTGATGAGTTACGTCGGCTGGAAGGATATGAAGTCAGCCATGCGCTATGTTGAAGCCAGCCCCTTTCACGGGATGGCCCGGATTACGGATAAACCGGCTTCGTCGTAGATATGGTTTTCTTCTATTAATACAGTCTGCTAATAGCGAAAACAAATCAGCAGCATCAGGTTTGCCAATGAGCCATCCGTCGAGTGAGTGGGTAGGATTCACCCATCGAATTCACAACCCTGACGGAGAGTCATCAATGCCTATCATCAACAGCCAAGTAAAACCGTTCAAAGCTACCGCATTCAAAAACGGCGACTTCGTACAAGTGTCGGACGCTGACCTGAAAGGCAAATGGTCCGTAGTGTTCTTCTACCCAGCCGACTTCACCTTCGTGTGCCCAACCGAGCTGGAAGACCTGGCCGACAACTACGCTGCGTTCCAGAAACTGGGCGTGGAAATCTACAGCGTTTCGACCGACACCCACTTTGCTCACGCTGCCTGGCACAACACCTCGCCAGCCATCGGCAAAATCGAATACACCATGATCGGCGACCCGACCCACGTCATCTCCCGCAACTTCGACGTGCTGATCGAAGAAGCTGGCCTGGCTGACCGTGGCACCTTCGTGATCAACCCTGAAGGCCAGATCAAAATCGTTGAACTGAACGATGGCGGCGTTGGCCGTGACGCTTCCGAGCTGCTGCGCAAGATCAAGGCTGCTCAGTACGTTGCTGCTCACCCAGGCGAAGTTTGCCCGGCCAAGTGGAAAGAAGGCGAGGCCACTCTGGCTCCGTCCCTGGACCTGGTCGGCAAGATCTAAGTCTGTGACGCACGCAACACAGGGCGGGACTCCGCACCTACTTCAGTAAGCTGCACCGCCCATTGAAAAAGCCCGGGCGAGATTCGCTCGGGCTTTTTTTCGCCTCGAATAAAGACACAGGAGATCGCCCGTATGTTGGACGCCAATCTTAAAGCCCAGTTGAAATCGTACCTGGAACGGGTTACCCAGCCGATCGAGATCGTTGCTTCCCTCGACGACGGTGCGAAATCCCGGGAAATGCTTGACCTGCTGAAAGACGTTGCCAGTCTTTCGAGCCAGATTACCCTGATCGACAGCGGCACCGATGCCCGCAAGCCGTCGTTCTCGATCAACCGTCCGGGTGCCGACATCAGCCTGCGTTTTGCCGGCATCCCGATGGGCCATGAATTCACATCGCTGGTGCTGGCCCTGTTGCAAGTCGGCGGCCACCCATCGAAAGCCAGTGCCGAAGTGATCGAACAGATCCGCTCGCTCAAAGGTGAGTTCAGTTTCGAAACCTACTTCTCGCTGTCGTGCCAGAACTGCCCGGACGTGGTCCAGGCGTTGAACCTGATGGCCGTGCTGAACCCGAACATCCGTCACGTCGCCATCGACGGCGCGTTGTTCCAGGACGAAGTTAACGATCGCAAGATCATGGCCGTGCCGAGCATCTACCTCAACGGTGAAAACTTCGGCCAGGGCCGTATGGGCCTGGAAGAAATCCTCGCCAAACTCGATACCGGCGCCATCGAGCGTCAGGCCGAGAAAATCAGCGCCAAACAAGCCTTTGATGTGCTCGTAGTTGGCGGTGGCCCGGCCGGTGCGTCGGCCGCTATCTATGCCGCCCGTAAAGGTATCCGCACCGGTGTTGCGGCTGAGCGCTTCGGCGGTCAGGTGCTCGACACCATGGCCATCGAGAACTTCATTTCCGTGCAGGAAACCGAAGGCCCGAAACTGGCGACGGCGCTGGAAGAACACGTCAAGCAGTACGACGTCGATATCATGAACCTGCAGCGCGCCGACAAGCTGATTCCCGGCAAGAATGGCGAGTTGCACGAAGTCCATTTCGCCAGCGGTGCGACCCTGAAAGCCAAGAGCGTGATCCTGGCGACCGGTGCGCGCTGGCGTGAAATGAACGTGCCGGGCGAGCAGGAATACCGTAACAAGGGCGTGGCGTACTGCCCGCACTGCGACGGCCCGCTGTTCAAAGGCAAGCGCGTGGCGGTGATCGGCGGCGGTAACTCCGGCGTTGAAGCGGCCATCGACCTGGCCGGTATCGTTGCCCACGTGACACTGCTGGAGTTCGACGTGCAACTGCGTGCCGACGCGGTACTGCAACGCAAACTGCACAGCCTGCCAAACGTCACCGTGATCACCAGTGCGCAAACCACTGAAGTCACCGGTAATGGCGAGAAGGTCAACGGCCTGCGTTACAAGGATCGCAATACTGACGAACTGCGCAGCGTCGAGCTGGAAGGGATTTTCGTACAGATCGGTCTGCTGCCGAACACCGACTGGCTCAAAGGCACCATCGAGCTGTCGCCGCGTGGTGAAATCATCGTCGACAACCGTGGCGAGACGTCGATCCCGGGGATCTTCGCGGCCGGCGACGTGACCACTGTGCCGTACAAGCAGATCGTGATTGCGGTGGGCGAGGGTGCCAAGGCTTCCCTCAGCGCGTTCGATCACTTGATCCGTACTTCGGCGCCGGCGTAAAACGGCAGTCGCTGAAACGAAAAAACCCATGAGCGATCATGGGTTTTTTTATGCCTGACACAATCCAATTGTAGGAGTGAGCCTGCTCGCGATGGCGGCTGCACATTCAAAACATCATGGCCTGACACACCGCTATCGCGAGCAGGCTCACTCCTACAGGAGAAATTTGCAGTCAGTTACAGCGGTGCAGGCTGGATGATTTCAACCCAGTAGCCATCCGGGTCCTTGATGAACGCCAGGCTTTTCATACGGCCATCGGTCAGGCGCTTCTGGAAATCACAGCCCAGCTCTTCAAAACGTGCGCACGCTGCAACGATGTCCGGCACCGAGATGCAGATATGGCCGAAACCGCGTGGGTCGGTGTTGCCATTGTGATAGGCAAAGTCGGCGTCGTTTTCGGTGCCGTGGTTGTGGGTCAGTTCCAGAATGCCGGGGATCGACTTCATCCATTCGGTGCGGGCGGCGGCGTCGGCCGGGATCTGCGCCTTGTCGACCAGCGCGAGGAAGTACAGGCTGAATTCGGCTTCCGGGAAATCACGCTTTTCAACCAGCGAGAAGCCCAGTATGCGGGTGTAGAAATCCAGCGACTTGGTGATGTCCTTTACACGCAGCATGGTGTGGTTGAAGACGAAGTTGCGGGTTGCGCTGTCTGGAGTGGCGGTGACGCCAGGGAAAGTGTTCAGTTCGTGCAGGCTCATAGGCCCTCCGTAACAATGGGGCGAGTGAATGGGCGCAATGATACGCATGCGGGGCGGCATCGCCAAACCGAATGCGCGGCTTGCTCTGTGGGCGGCCGGGCCTCAGACTTTGCTGCTCAATCTGCGAGTGCCTCTGGTAATGATCCGACCGTTCAAAGCGCTGTTCGTTTGCCTTTTCTCATCGCTGCTTGCCGTTCCGGCGCTGGCGGATCAGCCCAGTATCACCTGGCCTGCAGGCTGGGAAGTAGAGGCGCTGCCTGATCAAGCCCCTCAGGTTTCGCGCCAGCGCGCGGTGAAAAACGATGCTGACGGCAATCAGGTGATGGTGATGGAGTTGACCATGAGCCAGGTTGAGGCAGGCCATCAGGTCAATGTGCAGGGTGTCCTGCTGGAAATGCGCAAATCTATTCAGAAAGACTTCTTCCAGGGTGGCTATCAAAGCGTTTGCAACAAGATACATCCGGCAAAACTCGCCGCTCTGGATGCACTGGAGACCACCTGCACGATCACCGAAAACGGCCGTCATGTGTTGTCGCAAACATTGGTTGCTGCGGTCGCGACGGATAAGGCTTATGTACTTTCTTACGCGGGTCAGGCTGAGGTTTATAAGGCGAGCGCCGAGGAAATAGTCGCAGTGAGAAACAGCTTGAAACTTTAAGCGTCTGTTTGCACCGCTACGGGTTTAGATACCCGAAGGAATTAAGCACAAAGTTTAGCGGTCGTTGCGGTTGCAACATCCCGGCGCAAAATGTTTAGCCTCACGGCTTGTGGGTGTTAAAGCAGATTGATAACTAGCGTGGCGGAAATCGTTGCTTTTGTTAGATATTGTCGAAAAAAAGCCCTGCATAGAGCAGGGCTTGTTTGTTGACGCAAGATTAACCGCGCAACCAGGAATCGACGGTGGCAGCACCGTACTGTTCTTTCCAGGCTTTCAGGCCGCGGTGATTGCCGCCCTTGGTTTCGATCAGTTCACCGGTGTGCGGGTTCTGATAGACCTTGACCACGCGAGCGCGGCGGGTTTTCGGTGCGGCAGACACTTGCAGGCCGGACTTGGACGGGTTCGGATCGAGGATGGCGATGATGTCTTTCAGGCCTTTGCCGTAGGTTTTCATCAGCCCCTGGAGCTTTTCTTCGAATTCGATTTCTTTCTTGAGCCCGGCATCGTTCTTCAGCGATTCCAACTGCTTGAGCTGTTCCTGAAGGGCCTTTTCAGCTGCACGAAATTCAGCGAGTCTGGACAATATCTTTACTCCAATAGTGTGTTTGGCTGATACCAACCGCAAACAAAGCTATAAGCCAAGAGCCTTGAAGCGACTCGGTGATAATGGCTCACCTGCCAATCTTGCACAGGCTGAAAAAATTGTAGTAGTTAATGCGCCAAGAGTAAATCCTGATCTTGTCGTCATGTAACAACAGTGGTGTTTTGTATCAATTTGGTGCGCCCGGTCGCAGCGCCGGGCTTAATTTATTTTTAGTTAATGGTGACTTAATGCATCGATGAAGTCGGCGCCAGGCATGGGTTTTCCGAACAGATAGCCCTGCAGGAAGTTGACGTGGTGTGCGGTCAGATAGTCAGCCTGAGCCTGAGTTTCTACACCTTCGGCAACAATACCCAAATCGAGCTTGGCCGACAGTTCGATAATCGTGTCCAGAATATGCCGCGACAGCGCATCAATGCCGATCATCGCGACGAAACTCTGGTCGATCTTGAGAAAATCGACATTGAATGTTCGCAGGTAGCCCAGACTTGAATGGCCGGTACCGAAATCGTCGATGGCGATCATCACCCCCAGCGCGTGCAACTGCTCGAACAATAGGTGCGTGACATCGGTTGGCTCAATCAGCTCGCGCTCGGTCAGCTCCAGCACCAGGTTGATACTGCCGGGGGCAAAAGCAGCGAGAAACCCGCGACAGTCTTCGACCAGTTGCAGATCCTGGCAATGGCTGGCGGTGATGTTGATGCCGATGTGGAACGGTTTGTCGAACTCCGCCGACAACGGGCCGAGCAGGGCGGCTGTCTGCTGCATCAGCGAACGAGTCATGGGCACGATCAGGCCTGAATGTTCGGCAAACGGAATGAACAGATCCGGACGCACCAGACCCTCCTTGGGGTGATTCCAGCGCATCAGCACTTCAGCGCCGGACCACTTCCGGCTGTCGCCATGCACCACCGGCTGGAAGTAGGGAATGAATTCGCCAGCCTCCAGCGCGCGCAGCATCTCATGGCTGGGCGAAGTGGCGCGCCGTTGCAGGACGTGGGCGATAGCGCCCGCGATCACCCCGAAAAATATCAGCAGACTGAACAGCGGCGGGTATTCGCCGGCCATGTAGCGCCACGTTTGCCCCTGCGGAAAGCCTGCACTGACACTGAAGGCATAGCGCGAAGACGCGAGCATACTCTGCGCCACCGGTAACGGCGGCAGGGCGCCTTGATGCACCTTGCCATCGACGGACAGCCAGTTATCGCCGACCTGCAACAACAGCAGCGTCTGCCGGCCGATCAGGCGCAGGATGTTGCTCAGGTGATAACCATCGAGGGTGGTCAGCGCGCCACCGCGACCTTCGCTGAGGCGATACACCAACAGCGCGGTGTTGGGCGTGACGGGGTTGCCATTCATCAACCACAGTTTGCCCTGCGTATAGTCGCCCGGATTCACGGCCTCCTTGAACTCCCCGAACAGCGAGCTGCAATAGAGGTTGTTGTCCCACACCAGATTGGTCGAGCGTACAAAAGGTCGACGGGTCACCTGCTCACGCAAGGCCAGTTTGACGCTGTCGCAGGGCTGGCCGGCCAGGGGCAGGAGTTCGCTGGCGGCCTGGGCGGTGTTGTCGAGCATCAGTTCAAACTGGCGCAACGCCTCCTCGGCGGTATTTTGCGTGCTCTGTTGCAAGGTGCGTTCGGCTTGCAGATACAGAATCCCGCCGCCCAGCAGGACGGGCAAAACACCACAAAGCAGGCTCACAAAAATGCGTACGCTGCGTTTGCGGCGGGGTCTGACGGTCAAGGGCATTGGCGCATCCTGTCGCGATGGGGTGGAACTCTCGAATGCAGGCCTGGCAACGGCGCATCGGTGAAAAACAGCGAAGTCAGAAGGGATGATAGATGGCCGTTGGCGCTTGTGCCGCTCACGGCTGGTTGATCTGCGTGGCGAGTTTGATAAATGCCCGCGTGGCGGGCGAAGCCTGACGCTGATCGAGGACTGCGAGGCCGATCAGGCGTTGTACCGCCGGCAACAGCGGTTTCTTCAGGTAACGGGGCGCTGGATCGTCCGGCAATGAGCCCTCGGCGACAACGGTGATGGCATCGCCCCGGCTGACGACGTCCAGCGTACTGAGCAATTGCGAGCAACGATAGCGAATGTTCGGTTGCAGGCGCGCAGCAGTGAACAGACGTGAAACCAGTTCCGATGACCCGGCCTCGGTCAGCACAAAGGGGGCGGCACTCAAATCCTGGAGGCTCAGCGCCGCACGTGCGGCCAATGGATGATCGAGCGGGAGCAGGGCAACCATCTGGTCTTCGACCAGAGCAAAAGTATCGAAGCGCTCCTCGGGCAGCACCACAAAACCGACGTCGATTCGCCGCTCCTCCAGCCACTGCAGCACCTGCCGGTCCGGTCCCTCATCAATGTGTACTTCAATGCCCGGATGCACTTCGCGATAGCGCTGCAGAATCTTCGGCAGCAACTTGATCGATGACGTCGGGCCGAATGAGCCAATACGCAACGTGCCGGTTTTCATGCCCCGCGCATCGGCCGCTTCCTGGCGCAGGGTGTTGGCCAGACCGAGCATGGCCCGTGCGCGCTGCAGCAGTTGCTCGCCGATATCGGTGAGCTCCACCTGCGACTGGTGCCGCCGCAACAACTCCACGCCCAACTCCTGTTCCAGCGATTTCATCGCGTGGGATATCGCCGACTGCGAAATGCCCAGACGATGGGCGGCGAGGGTAAATCCGCGCAGTTCGGCGACCAGCGAGAAGATCTCCAGTTGCGTGAGGGTCATGAGTTTTTACTCATTTTACGATGAGAGGTCATGAGGGGAATGATACGCCATCCTTCAACTTCTTTCGTTTGGAACATCATGCGCAACCTTGAGCAAACCCACCTAACGGCCTCCGACCGGCCGGTTTACCTGACGCTGGCAGCGGTAACCATGATTTGGGGCGGGACCTTTGTCGCAGGGCGTTTTCTGACGGGCAGCCTCAGCCCGTTGTTCGCCGCCAGCCTGCGCTTCCTGCTCGCCAGCGTGGCGTTGCTCGGGTTTCTGTGGATAGCGCGTATCCCGTTGGCGCGACCGACACCCGGGCAATGGCTGCAACTGACGTTGCTCGGGTTCTTCGGCATTTTCTTCTACAACCTGTGCTTCTTTTATGGTCTGCGGTACATCAACGCTTCACGGGCTTCGTTGATTGTCGCGTTGAACCCGGCGGTGATCGGTCTGGCCTCGTGGTTGTTGTTCAAAGAGCGCCTGGGTCGGGCGAAAGTCGCCGGTATCGCGATCTGCATCACGGGCGCCGGCCTGGTGATTGTCAGCCGTGACCCGCGACTATTTGCCGTGACACCCGATGCGTGGATCGGTGATCTGTTGATTTTTGGCTGCGTGTTGAGCTGGGGTGTTTACTCGCTGTTTTCCCGGGGGTTGAACCAATCCATCGGCCCGCTGCAGACCGTGACCTTTTCCGTGTTGATCGGCAGCGGGATGCTGTGGGCGCTGGCAATGTTGCGTGGCGAGGTCAGCGGAGCAGCCTTGATCAACCTCGGCACAGCACAATGGCTGAGCCTGATTTACCTCGGCGTGTTCGGCTCGGCGCTGGCTTACATCGGCTACTACGATGGCATCCGCAAAATCGGCGCGACCCGATCCGGCGTGTTCATTGCCCTGAATCCGCTGACCGCGGTGGTGCTCGGCGCGCTGCTGCTCGGCGAGCAACTGACGTTGAGCATGTGCCTGGGCGGCGGGTTGGTGCTGGTCGGGATTTACCTGTGCAACAAACCCCTTGCACCGATGCGAAAAAGGCGGATTTTATAGAGAGGGCAGACAACCCTATTTACGCTGTGTAGAATCCGGTTACGCATACAATAATAAACGTCTTCTGGCAGCAGAAGCCTCGCCCGCAAGAGCCTTGGGTCGACAATGAAGATATTCGGGTTTCAACTGATCTACGGTGACTTCCTCGCCCGCAGTGTGCGAGGCATCTCCTGCGCACCTCCCGCCGGTCTCAGCATTACTGACAAATAACTCTGGTTAATTGATAAGAATGATGAGGCGTCACCATGGCAGATTTATACGAAAACCCAATGGGCCTGATGGGCTTTGAGTTCATCGAGTTCGCATCGCCGACTCCTGGCACCCTGGAGCCGATCTTCGAGATCATGGGCTTCACCAAAGTCGCGACCCACCGCTCCAAGAACGTGCACCTGTACCGTCAGGGCGCGATCAACCTGATCCTTAACAACGAACCGCACAGTGTGGCCTCGTACTTCGCGGCCGAGCATGGCCCGTCGGTGTGCGGCATGGCGTTCCGCGTCAAGGATTCGCAGAAAGCCTACAACCGCGCGCTGGAACTCGGCGCCCAGCCGATCCACATCGAAACCGGTCCGATGGAGCTGAACCTGCCAGCGATAAAGGGCATCGGCGGCGCGCCGCTGTACCTGATCGACCGTTTTGGTGAAGGCAGTTCGATCTATGACATCGACTTCGTGTTCATCGAGGGCGTTGATCGCAACCCGGTCGGTGCCGGTCTGAAGATCATCGACCACCTGACCCACAACGTGTACCGCGGCCGCATGGCCTACTGGGCCAACTTCTACGAGAAGCTGTTCAACTTCCGCGAGATCCGCTATTTCGACATCAAGGGCGAATACACCGGCCTGACCTCGAAAGCGATGACCGCACCGGACGGCATGATCCGCATCCCGCTGAACGAAGAGTCGTCCAAGGGCGCCGGGCAGATCGAAGAGTTCCTGATGCAGTTCAATGGCGAGGGCATTCAGCACGTGGCGTTCCTCACCGACGACCTGATCAAGACCTGGGATCAGTTGAAGAAGATCGGCATGCGCTTCATGACCGCGCCGCCGGACACCTACTACGAAATGCTCGAAGGCCGCCTGCCGAACCACGGCGAGCCGGTTGACCAGCTGCAATCGCGCGGCATCCTGCTCGACGGCTCGTCGAACCCGGACGACAAGCGCCTGCTGCTGCAGATCTTCTCGGAAACCCTGATGGGCCCGGTGTTCTTCGAATTCATCCAGCGTAAGGGCGATGATGGTTTCGGCGAGGGCAACTTCAAGGCCCTGTTCGAATCGATCGAGCGTGATCAGGTGCGTCGTGGTGTGCTCGCAACCGAGTAATCCTCCACCAGAATGAAAAAATCCCGGCTTGCAGTCATGCACAGCCGGGATTTTTTTTGCATCAGCAAAACTGTGGGAGCGGGCTTGCTCGCGAATTCGGTCTTTCGTTCAAGGTCTTTGTTGACTGAACTGACGCTTTCGCGAGCAAGCCCCCTCCCACGGTAGTTTTGTGTTGCTTTTAAGACCTGCGTTGTCGCATCAGGTGTTTGAAGCCTTCGAAGATCAGCACCACAACGGCGAGCCAGATCGGAATGTAGGTCAGCCACTCGCCGGCCTTGATGCTTTCACCGAGCAACAGCGCCACGCCGAGCAGCAACACCGGCTCGACGTAACTGAGCAAACCAAACAGGCTGAACGGCAGCAAGCGGCTGGCAATGATGTACACCACCAGCGCCGAAGCACTGATCAGACCGAGCAGCGGAATCAGCCAGAGCAAGCCCGGATACTGATCGAACACGGCGAAACCTTGCTCACCACCGCGCACGAACCAGTACGCCACCGGCAGCATCAAGGTCATGTCGACCCACAGACCGCCCAGGTTGTCGGTCTTCAGGCGTTTGCGCAGGACGAAATACAGCGGGTAACCGACCACGACCACCAGGGTCGCCCAGGAAAATCCGCCGACCCGATACAGCTCGTTCGCCACGCCGAGAACGGCAAAGAACACCGCGATTTTCTGCAGGTACGACAGGCTGTCGCCGTACACAATGCGCCCGGTCAGTACCATCGCCAGCGGCAACAGGAAATAACCCAGCGACACATCGAGGCTGTAGCCGTTGAGCGGCGCCCACATGAACAGCCACAACTGCACGCCGAGCAAACCCGACGAAACAATCAGACCGCCAATCAGCTTTGGATAGCCCGCCACCTTGCGCAGCAACTCCAGCACCCGCCGCCATTCACCCGACACCAGCATGAACACGGTCATGCACGGCACGGTGAGCAGCATCCGCCAGCCAAAGATTTCCACGCCGCTCAACGGAGTGAGCAGCGAGGTGTAGTAGTACATGACGGCAAACAGCACTGAGGCTGAAACCGATAGAGCGATACCTTTAGACAAACTGTCCTCGCGGATGGGTGATCAAACAGGGCGCGCAGGATACGTGGTTTTTGTGCTGAATATTGGCCGAGTGATCAATATTTCTCACATCCTGAAGATAAGCACAAAACCTGTGGGAGCGAGCCTGCTCGCGAAAGCGGTGTGCCAGACAACGCAGATGTTGAATGTGCCGGCCTCTTCGCGAGCAGGCTCGCTCCCACAATGGATTTGTGTTGCCCTCGTAATCTGCTGACGCCGCTGATGCCCGGCTTGTGAGGCTTTCAGGCCTGACGCGGTTTACGGCCTGACACAAAATGGCTCACATCGTTAAACCCCGGCGTCGAAGCATGCCCCGGCGTCACCAGCGAGTCGATAAACGCTTCATCCTCCGCCGTGATCTGCACCGCCTGCGCCTTGGTGTAAGCATCCCACTGCTGTTCGGTGCGCGGCCCGACAATCGCCGAGGTCACCGCGCTGTTGTTCAGCACCCAGGCAATCGCGAATTCGACAATCCCGACGCCACGGCCCTGGGTGTACTGCTGAATCTGCTGGGCGATGCGCAGCGATTCCACGCGCCATTCGGTTTCCAGAATGCGTTTGTCCTGACGCCCGGCGCGGCTGTTGGCGTCCGGGGTTACGTCGGGTGCGTATTTGCCGCTGAGCACGCCACGGGCTAGCGGGCTGTAAGGCACCACGCCGAGGCCATAGGTTTGCGCGGCGCTGATCTGCTCGGTCTCGGCCTGACGGTTGACGATGTTGTACAGCGGCTGACTGATCACCGGGCGGTCGATACCGAGTTTGTCAGCGATGCGAATCACCTCGGCGATGCGCCAGCCGCGATAGTTCGACAGGCCCCAGTAACGGATCTTGCCCTGGCGAATCAGGTCGCCAATTGCCGATACGCTGACTTCCAGCGGCGTGTTGTGGTCTTCGCGGTGCAGGTAATAGATGTCGAGATAGTCGGTGCCAAGACGGGTCAGGCTGGCCTCCAGACCATTGAAGATGTGCTTGCGGCTCAAGCCGCTGCGGTTCGGCACGCCGTCCGCCGGGCCGAAACCGACCTTGGTTGCCAACACCCATTCGTGCCGATGGCGGGCAATCGCCTCGCCGACGATTTCTTCCGAGCGGCCGTTGGTATAGACGTCGGCAGTGTCGATGAAATTGATGCCCTGATCCCAGGCCTTGTCGATGATGCGCAGCGAGTCCTCGGCGCTGGTTTGCTCGCCAAACATCATCGTGCCGAGGGTGAGGGTGGACACCTGCAACCCCGAGTGCCCCAGTGTGCGATAGCTCATGCCGAAATCCTTTTATCGGGTGGGAAAACTCCAATCAAATACCAGAAGCATCCGACGGGGCAAAGTGAATTATCGACTGAGCGCTGCGCAACGCGTCTGCAAAAACGCCTGCAACACCCGAACGCGCTCGGACACTTGCACCCGATGCGGGCACAGCAGATTGAACGGCACGCTCTCGCCATGCCAGTCATCGAACAGCGTCAGCAGGCGTCCGCCGCGCACATCCTCGGCGACGTCCAGCCAGGCTTTGTAGGCAATGCCATGCCCGGCCAGGGCCCAGCGCCGCGCGACTTCGCCGTCATCGCTGAAGTAATCGCCGTGTACTTCAACCTCCAGCGTTTCGTCCTCGCGACTGAAGCGCCAGGTGTTGTAGGGCCGACCATTGCGCAGGTAGAGCAGGGCGCTGTGTTCGCACAGTTCGCCGGGATGTTGCGGTGTGCCATGGCGGGCGAGATAGTCCGGGCTGGCGCAGGCAACACGGCGATGCGCCGGCAGAATCGGTATCGCCACCAATGTCGAATCGCTGGGCACGCCAAAGCGCAGTGCGACGTCCACGGTTTCGCGGAACAGATCGGCGTGCCGATCGTTGAGCAGCAATTGCAGTTGAATATTCGGGTGTTCACGTTTGAAGTCGTCCAGCCACGGCAACAACACGTTGCGTCCGAAGTCCGAGGGCGCCGCCAGTTGCAGCACACCGCTGAGGCCTTCGCCGTGTTGCTTCAGTGCCTGCTCACCTTCGGCCAGGGCGGACAGGGCAATGCGTACGCTGTCGAGATAACGCCGACCTTCTTCGGTCAGGCGCATGCTGCGGGTAGAGCGCGCGAGCAGGCGGATGCCGAGGCGGGTTTCCAGACGCTTCAGCGCGATGCTTGCGGCGGCCGGCGTCAGTTCCAGCGCGCGGGCAGCGGCGGAGATGCTGCCGGAGTCGGCCACGCGTACGAAGATCTCCAGATCGAGAATCGAGCTCATTGGTAAAAATCCTTTAAAGATCTGTGCGTTTTTGCGGGATTTTTCCGTGATTGGCAAGTCGGGGCGTTGTAATCATTAAGCAAAAAAGATCGCAGCCTGCGGCAGCTCCTACAGGGAAACGCGTATTTCCATGCAGGAGCTGCCGCAGGCTGCGATCTTTTGATCTGGAAGCGTGATTACGCGCGCAGCGTCCGCGTCATGCGCAATGCCAGCAAGCTGCCGCCGACAATCACACCCGCCAGCAAATACAACGCCGCATCGGTCGAACCGGTGCTGTCCTTGACCCAACCCACCAGGTACGGGCTGAGGAAACCGGCCATTTGCCCCATCGAGTTGATCAACGCCAGACCACCGGCCGCGGCGCCCGCGCTCAACAGGGCAGTCGGCACTGGCCAGAACATCGGCAGACCGGTCAGCGCGCCCATGGTCGCAATGGTCAGGCCGAGGATGGCGATGGCCGGGTTGGCGGCGAAGTTCACCGCGATCAGCAGACCGAGCGCGCCCATCAGCATCGGTACGACCAAGTGCCAGCGACGCTCTTTGCGCAAGTCCGCCGAACGCCCGACCAGCAGCATGAACACCGCCGCCAGCAGATAGGGGATTGCACTCAGCCAGCCGATCACCAGGTTGTCGCTGAAGCCAAGGTTCTTGATGATCGACGGCAGCCAGAAGTTGATCGCGTACACGCCGCTCTGGATGCAAAAGTAGATCAGGCCGAAGGCCCAGATCGCTGGGTTCTTGAACACCGCGAGCAGCGAGTCCGAGGTGGTTTTCGGTTTGTTCGCCAGGTCTTCGGCCTGATCCGCCTCAAGCACCGCGCGCTCGTGCGGGCTCAGCCACTTGGCATTGGCGAAGCTGTCGCTGAGCAGGAAATAGGCGAGGGCGCCGAGGATTACGGTCGGGATGCCTTGCAGCAGGAACATCCACTGCCAGCCGGCCAGTCCGCCTTGCCCGGCGGCGAAGTGATTGAGGATCCAGCCGGAGAACGGGCTGCCCAGCAGGCCCGAGACCGGAATTGCCGACATGAACAGCGCCATGATCCGTCCACGGCGGAACGTCGGGAACCACTGCGAGAGGTACAGCACCACACCCGGGAAGAACCCCGCTTCGGCCGCACCGGTGAACAGGCGCAGGGTGTAGAACTGGGTCGGGGTGGTGACGAACAACAGACAGGTCGACAGCGTGCCCCAGGTGATCATCATCAGCGCGATCCAGCGTCGCGGGCCGAATCGGGTCAGCGCCAGATTGCTCGGCACGCCGCACAGCACGTAGCCGATGAAGAAGATCCCGGCACCGAGGCCGTATACGGTTTCACTGAACTTCAATGCGTCGAGCATCTGCAGTTTGGCGAAGCCAACGTTGACCCGGTCGAGGTAGTTGAACAGGTAGCAGATGAAGATGAAGGGGATCAAACGCAGGGTGATGCGTTTGTAGACGGCGTTTTTACCGTCGTCGATGGTCTGGGTAGCTGCGGCGCTCTGCGACATAGCGGCTCTCTCTTTATTATGATTTTTTGCGATGCACAGGTTAACGTTGATCGCCCCGAGAGTCTCGGCCACCTGTGGCCGGATTGTCTTTGTGCCTGAGCACAGGGTTTGCCGCCAGACCCTGTGCGGGTGAACAACCGTCCGCCGCCGCTGCTTAAGGATTTTGCCGATCATGTTCGAACTCGATCACGACCTCGCTCAGGATATCGTCGACCGGGCCATGGCCATTTTGCCCTACAACGTCAACGTCATGGACAGCCAGGGGCTGATCCTCGGCAGTGGCGAGCCGGAGCGCATCAACACCCGTCACGAAGGTGCGCAACTGGTGCTGGCCAACGGGCGGGTGGTAGAGATCGATGCACAAACCGCCGTGCACTTGAAGGGTGTGCAGCCGGGGATCAACCTGCCGCTGATGCTCGATCAACGCCTGATCGGCGTGCTCGGTATTACCGGCGAACCGGAGCAACTGCGCACCTACGCCGAACTGGTGCGCATGACCGCCGAAATGCTCGTCGGCCAGCGCAACCAGCAGGCCGAGCAGCAATGGCGGCGCCAGCGTTGCGATGACCTGTTGGCGTTGCTGTTGAGCGAAGCCGGCGACTCGCCGCGGCTGGTCGATGAGGCGCAGCAACTGGGGCTCAAGCCGCAGTTGACCCGGGTGCCGTATCTGTTCGAACTGGGTCTGGAGCATGGGCCGGGGCAGACCGTCGAGGCGCTGAGCGCGTGGTTGACCTCGCGCTATCCGGACAGCTGGTGCGTCAGTTCGGCCAAGTCGTCGCTGCTGTGGTGCCGACCCGCAAGTCAAACGGTTGAGCATGATCGCCTGCTGGAAAAGCTCGATGGCCTCGGCTGGAACATTCTGCGCATCGCCGTCGGTGGTCAGGCGGATGGGCTGGCCGGCTTGCGCCGCTGTTATCGGCGGGTTGGCGATCTGCTCGCCTATGGCCGGGATGTGCTGCCGAATTCGCGCTTGCTGACGCTCAATCGCTATCGCCTGCCGGTGATGCTCTGGCGCCATCGCAACGATGATGCGCTGGATGAATTGCTCAAACCGTTGCGCAAGGTCATCGCCAAGGACGGCAACGGCCAGTTGCTCGCAACCCTGCGCAGCTGGTGTGAACACGACGGGCAGAGTCAGGCCTGCGCCGATGCGCTGGGCATTCACCGCAACAGCCTGCGTTACCGGATGGAGCGGATTGCCGAGTTGAGCGGGGTTGATCCGCTGAAACTCGACGGGATGCTGGCGTTGTACCTCGGGGTGCAGTTGCTTCCTCAGACTGAGCCGGACTGATCGGGTGTTTTCACCGACACCTTCCATACAAGGTCTTTGTAGAAATGAACAATAAACGCCCACCGCGCTTGTGCAGCGGACCGGCGTCAATGCGCAGGCCGACTGGCAGCATGAGGTGCATTGGAACTGGAGAATTCGCATGAAGATCGTCATCGCCCCCGATTCGTTCAAGGACAGCCTGAGTGCCCAAGGCGTTGCCGAAGCCATTGCGCTGGGGCTGGCGCAAGTCTGGCCGCAAGCAACACTGGTCAAATGCCCGATGGCCGACGGCGGCGAGGGCACGGTGGAATCGATTCTTGCCGCTTGCGAGGGCGAACTGCGCCGCACCCGAGTACGCGGGCCGCTGGGTGCGCCGGTCGACGCCGCGTGGGGCTGGTTGCCACACAATCACGCCGCGATCATCGAAATGGCCGAGGCCAGTGGTTTGCAATTGGTGCCTACGGGGCAGCGCGATGCCTGCATCACCAGCACTTTCGGCACCGGCGAACTGATTCGCGCCGCGCTGGATGCCGGCGCGCAACGGGTGATTCTGGCGATTGGCGGCAGCGCCACCAACGACGGCGGCGCCGGCGCGATGCAGGCGCTTGGGGTGAAATTGCTCGATGCGCAGGGTCAGCCATTGGTGCCGGGCGGCTTGGCACTGGCGCAACTGGCGCGACTGGACTTGAGCGAGCTCGATCCGCGTCTGGCCCAAGTGCGCTTCGACATCGCCGCCGACGTCAACAATCCGCTGTGCGGCCCGCACGGTGCCTCGGCGATTTTCGGCCCGCAAAAGGGCGCGTCACCGGCGCAGGTTCAGCAACTGGATCAGGCACTGGGACACTTCGCCGAACTCTGCGCGCAGGCGTTGGGCAAGGACGTTCGCGATGAACCGGGCAGTGGTGCGGCGGGGGGATTGGGTTTTGCGGCCAAGGCGTTTCTCGGCGCGCAATTTCAGGCCGGCGTGGAGGTGGTCGCCGAGTTGGTGGGCCTGGCTGAAGCGGTCAACGGCGCCGACCTGGTGATCACTGGCGAAGGGCGCTTCGACGCGCAGACCTTGCGCGGCAAGACGCCGTTCGGCGTGGCGCGAATTGCCAAGCAGCACGGCGTGCCGGTGATCGTCATCGCCGGCACCTTGGGTGAGGGTTATCAGGAACTCTACGAGCACGGCATCGACGCCGCATTCGCCGTCACCAGCGGCCCGATGAACCTGGAGCAGGCCTGTGCCGAAGCTCCACGCTTGTTGCGCGAACGGGCGACGGACATCGCCCGCGTCTGGCAGATGGCCAAACTCAATAACTGACTGCGTGAAGATGTTGTGGCGAGGGGATTCATCCCCGATGGGTTGCTAAGCAGCCCCCCGCGTTTTTCGCAAAAAACCAGTTTTGAGATTTTGCGACTGCTGCGCAGCCGATCGGGGATAAATCCCCTCGCCACAGAGGGTTGGTGTCAGGGTGTTTCAGTGGTGAAACACCTTGAAAAATATTTTCGCTTTACACCAAATCTTCCTAAAGCGCCGCCGATACAGAGATCAGGCACACACAGATTCCCTCGAACAGTGACGCCTGACTGGTCCCGCCCCCAAGGGCCAGTGATGACGGCACGGACGCTCGCAGCTACCTCTATCCGAGAGTCCAATCATGTCCTTGCGTAACCTGAATATCGCACCCCGCGCCTTCCTCGGTTTTGCCTTTATCGCCTTGTTGGTGATTGTCCTTGGCGTGTTCGCCGTCAACCGCATGTCGACCATCCGCCAGGCTTCCATCGACATGGATACCAACCAACTGCCCAGCGTCACTTACCTTGGCGTGGTGACGGAAAACGTTCTGCGCCTGCGGATTCTGTCGTTCCGGATTCTGGTCAACCGTGACCCGGCAGGTCTGCAAGAGGCGCAAACACGCATCGGCGTGCTGGTGGACAAGGTGCGCAGTGCTCAGGCCAGCTACTCCGCGTTGCCGGCAGAGAGCGAAGAGCGTGCGTTGTATCAGACGTTCGCGACCACGCTCGACAACTACCTGCAAGCGCAAAACCAGATGATGGAGCTGTCGCGTCAGGACAAGGTCGACGAGATGCGCACCTTGATCAACACGCGAATCAAGGACGGCACCGACCAGATGGGCGAGCAACTCAACAAGCTGATCGCGATCAACGCGGCGGGTGCGAAAGTCGCCTCCACCCAGGCCGGTGAGCATTACGACAGCGCCATTACCGGCATCATCGTTGTTGCCGTGGTCGCCGCGCTCGCCACGGTACTGCTGGCCCTGTTGCTGACCCGCAGCATCGTCACCCCATTGAACCGTGCGGTACAGGCTGCGCAAACCATCGCCGGCGGCAACTTGACCCAGTCCATCGAAGTCGATGGCAAGGACGAAGCCACCCAACTGCTGCAAGCCCTGTCCACGATGCAGATCAACCTGCGCAAAACCATCGAACAGATCGCCGGTTCCGCGACTCAGTTGGGCGCGGCTGCCGAAGAGCTGAGCGCGGTCACCGAAGAGGCTTCCCGTGGCCTGCAACAGCAGAACAACGAGATCGAACAAGCCGCCACCGCCGTCAACGAAATGACCGCCGCTGTGGAAGAAGTCGCACGTAACGCGGTCTCGACCTCCGAAGCCTCGAACCAGTCGACCCAGGCCGCCCGCGAAGGTCGCGATCAAGTGGTGAAAACCGTCGACGCGATCCAGACCATGACCCATGACGTGCAGAGCACCGCGCAAATGATCGAAGGCCTCGCCGCGCAGGGTCGCGACATCGGCAAGGTGCTGGATGTGATCCGCGCCATCGCCGAACAGACCAACCTGCTGGCCCTCAACGCGGCGATCGAAGCAGCGCGTGCCGGTGAGGCCGGACGCGGTTTTGCGGTGGTAGCGGACGAAGTACGCGCCTTGGCCCATCGCACTGCGCAATCGACTCAGGAAATCGAAAAAATGGTCGCTGGCATCCAGAACGGTACCGGCGAAGCGGTGTCGTCGATGCAGCAAAGCAACCAGCGCACCCAGACCACTCTGGAAATGGCCCGCGCTGCGGGTGTGGCGCTGGAGCAAATCACCCAGTCGATCCACCAGATCAACGAGCGCAACCTGGTGATCGCCAGCGCCTCGGAAGAACAGGCGCAGGTCTCCCGTGAAGTTGATCGCAACCTGGTCAACATCCGTGATCTGGCCACGCAGTCCGCCGCCGGCGCGAATCAAACCAGCGCCGCGACCCATGAACTGTCGCGTCTGGCGGTGGATTTGAATGCGATGGTGGCGCGCTTTGTGATTTGAGAAATACGCAGTTGCCTGAAGTGGGCCGAACCAGATGAGTGTTCGGCCCACCTCGAAGAGTCAGCGCTTCAAGACAGGTCCACGTTGACTTGCTTAAACGAAGATAGTTGCCCAAGGTTTCCTGCACGATCGCGCAGCCTGTAAAACGCGAACATGGTGCCGGAGCCTATCCCACGGATAGTCGCGCCACTCAGTTTGATAACGGTAGATGAAGTTGCGTCACGCACCGTTTCAATGATGACCGGCTTCGACGCAAGTGAGCCAAAGTGAAATTCGATACTGTCGCAGGCTAGCTGCTGCATATAGATGCCAATGGTTACCAGAACTTCATCATTGTGGGTGGCGAGATACTGCTGTGTGATCCCCTCACTGTCGATTTCTGGTGGAAATTGCGGAGGCTCTCCCGGATTGCCGAAGTTGGGAGCCGTTAGATCAACCGTAATCGGCGTGCTCCTTGCCGGCGCTGTATTCCCGCCAATATTGACGATATATGAAACCTCGTGCTCGCCTTCCTGTGCCAGGCAGGTCTCAGGGATATGGGCCGCAAATGGGAAAAGCGCCGGGTCGATGGGTGTCGTAAAAGGATAGTCCGCCACCGGTTTCTCATTTAACAACAGCGTCAACAGTACTTGCACTGGCACTGGTTCAGGAGGTGAACACTGCCAGTCTGGAATCAACACCTTTAGTGGCGATACCAATGCACTCAATGGCAACAGGTTAACCTGACTGCCAGGGAAATTGGGCAGCGCATCGGGGATTTCCGGTGCGTCCAATAAGAGGATTTTTTCATTCAGATTCGTCATCGTTTCAACGCTCCGTCGTTTCGATTAGAGGGGGCCGCAGTTGTTTCCTCATGTTGATTAAGCGAGCGTTTGTGAAGTGGGTCTACTGTCAACTCTGACAGGTAGTCAGTCGACCGCTAATCGACCACAGTACGAAGTTCTTCTTTAAATTCATCCAAAGGACAAAGCGGCTGGCGCGGTTTGTGATTTGACCTAGGGTGAAGGCTGGAAACCGCGCAATCAGGAGACGTGCATGCGCTATTCAGCCTTGACCCAACGCATCGCCGGGGAGGGAGCCGCAGCCTGGCAGATTCATGACCGAGCGCTGGAGCTGCGCGCCGAGGGTGTCGATATCTTGCTGCTGAGCGTGGGGGATCCGGATTTCGATACGCCGCTGCCGATCATTCATGGGGCGATCGACAGTCTGCTGGCCGGCGATACGCATTATTCCGAGGTGCGTGGCCGTTTGGCGCTGCGCAAGCTGATCGCCGCTCGCCACCAGCGGCGCAGCGGTCAGGTGGTGGATGCCGAGCACGTGATCGTGCTGCCCGGCGCGCAATGCGCGGTGTATTCGGTGGCCCAATGTCTGTTGGATCCGGGTGACGAAGTGATCGTCGCCGAGCCGATGTACGTGACCTATGAGGGTGTGTTCGGCGCGTGCGGCGCGACAGTGGTGCCGGTGCCGGTCAGGCCGGAGAATGGCTTTCGCGTTGACCCCGCCGATGTCGCTGCGCGGATCACGCCGAAGACCCGCGCGATGTTGCTCAACAGTCCGAATAATCCTTCCGGCGCGAGCCTGTCGCTGCTGATCTGGCAAGAGTTGGCGGCGCTGTGCGTGCGCCACGATTTGTGGCTGATCAGTGATGAGGTCTACAGCGATCTGCTCTACGAGGGCGAACACATCAGCCCGGCGAGCCTCCCGGGCATGGCCGAACGCACGGCAACCATCAACAGCCTGTCGAAATCCCATGCCATGACCGGTTGGCGCATTGGCTGGTCGATCGGGCCGAAGGTGCTGGCCGAGCATCTGGTGAACCTGTCGTTGAGCATGCTTTTCGGCCTGCCGGATTTTGTGCAGAAAGCAGCGGAGGTCGCGTTGGCAAGCGATCTGCCGGAGGTGACGCAGATGCGCGAGGAATATCGGTTGCGCCGCGATCTGGTGTGCGAGCGCTTGCGTGGTTGCCCGGGGTTGCAACCGATTCGCCCGGATGGCGGGATGTTCGTGATGGTCGATGTGCGCCAGACCGGGTTTGGCGCGCAGGCGTTTGCCGAGCGATTGCTGGAAGGTTATGGGGTCTCTGTGCTGGCTGGCGAAGCGTTCGGGCCGAGTGCGGCGGGGCATATTCGTATCGGGCTGGTGCTGGATCGGGTGCAGCTGGCGGATGCCTGTGCGCGGATTGCGTTGTGTGCGGTGCAGCTGTTGCAGGCGCGTAGTGCCTGACAGTGTTGTGTTGCCTGAACTGGCCTCTTCGCGAGCAAGCCCGCTCCCACAGTGGATGGGTGTGTACATAATGTTATCTGTACACACCGAACCCTGTGGGAGCGGGCTTGCTCGCGAATGCAATCTGCCATTCAGCGCATTTTTCAGCCCTGCCAAGCCACCGGATTCACCAGATTCGCCGGCTTCTCCCCAGCCAAAGCCGCCAGCAGATTGTCCACCGCACACCTGGCCATCGCCTCCCGCGTCTCATGCGTCGCCGAACCCATGTGCGGAGTTGCCACCACATTATTCAGCTGCAACAACGGCGAATCATGATTCAGCGGTTCACGCTCGAACACATCCAGCCCCGCTGCGCGAATCCGCTGATGGCGCAACGCGTCGATCAGCGCCGCTTCATCCACCACTTTGCCGCGCGAGATATTGATGAAGATGCTCTCGGGGCGCATCAGCGCAAACTGCTCGGCGCCGATCAGGCCTTCGGTTTGCGCAGTCAGCGGCAGGGTCAGGCAGATGAAATCGGCCTCTTGCAGCAGCGCTTCCAGGCTGCGGTACTGCGCCGCAAAACGTTCCTCAACCGCCGGTTTGCGCGACTGGCTGTGATAAAGCACCGGCATGCCAAAACCGAAATGCCCGCGCTGCGCGAGCGCTTCGCCGATGCGGCCCATGCCGATGATGCCCAGGGTCTTGCCGTGTACATCGGAGCCGAAATGCGCCGGGCCGATGTTGCGATGCCACTGGCCGCTGCGCACCATGTTCGCCAGTTCCACTACGCGCCGGGCCGTGGCGAGGATCAACGCGAAACCGGTGTCGGCGGTGGTTTCGGTGAGCACGTCCGGGGTGTTACTAAGGAGGATCTTGCGCCGGGTCAGGTAGTCGATGTCGTAGTTGTCGACACCCACTGAGACACTGGCGATGGCCTCAAGCTGCGGCGCCAGATCGAGCAGCGCGGCGTCGAGTTTCAGGCTGGCGCCGAGCAAGCCATGGGCGCCGGGCAGGGCGTCACGCAGCTTCATCAGGCCGTCGGCGTCGAGGCTTTCGATCAACGTCACTTCACACTGTTGCTGCAGACGCGTCATCAGCGCTGGCGACAGTTTCTTGTACAGCACGACATGTTTTTTCATGAGCAAAAATCTCTTCAGGAATGCGCCGGCACGGGACGCGTGATTACGGCTTTGGCCACGACGCGATCACTGGCGCCAGGCTTGAGAAAAATCGTCAGCACCACCGACAGCAGCAACGCGCCGCTCATCAGCAAGTACGAAGCACCGGGCGAACCGGTGGAGCTGTTCAGATAGCCGACCAGATACGAGCCGCCGAACGAGCCCAGCGCGCCCATGCTGTTGATCAGCGCCATCGCGCCGCCGGCAACGTTGGCCGGAAGGATCTCCGGAACGATGGCGAAGAACGGCCCGTAAGGCGCGTACATGCAGGCGCCGGCGATCACCAGCAGCGTGTACGACCACCAGAAATGTTCCGCGCCCAGGGCGTAGGAGCCGTAGAACGCAATGGAGGCGATCAGCAGTGGCGGCCAGACGAAGCGTTTGCGCTTCTGCAGTTTGTCCGAGCCCCACGACACCGCGAGCATGCCGATCACCGCCGCCAGATACGGCAGCGCCGACAGCCAGCCGGCCTCGATCATGTCCATTTGTGCGCCGGCCTTGAGGATCGACGGCAACCACAGCACAAAGCCGTAGACGCCGATGCTCCAGCAGAAAAACTGCAGCGCCAGAATGATCACCTTCGGCGAGCGGAACGCTTCGGCGTAGTTCTTCACCGCTTTGATCCCGACCTGTTCGGCGGCGAGAGCGCTTTCCAGGTCGTGCTTTTCCTGTTCGCTCAGCCACTTGGCCTGAGCAGGACGATCATCGGCCAGCTTCCACCAGATAAACGCCCAGATCACCGCCGGCAAACCTTCGATGATGAACATCCAGCGCCAGCTGAAGTGCTGCACCAGATAGCCCGAAACCACCGACATCCACAGCATCGTTACCGGGTTGCCGAGGATCAGAAAGGTGTTGGCCCGCGAGCGTTCGGCACGGGTGAACCAGTGGCACAGGTAGACCAGCATCGCCGGCATCACCGCGGCTTCGACCACGCCGAGCATGAAGCGGATCACGATCAGCCAGTAGGCGTTGGACACGACGCCGGTCAGGGTGGCGAGGCCGCCCCAGAAAATCAGGCTGAAGAAGATCAGCTTTTTCACGCTGTGCTTCTGCGCGTAGATCGCACCCGGCACCTGGAAGAAAAAGTAGCCGAGGAAGAACAGCGCACCGAGCAATGAAGACAGGCCCGGGGTGATCATCAGGTCGGCAGCCATGCCGGAGGCGGCGGCAAAGCCGTAGTTGGCGCGGTCGAGATACGCCAGGCTGTAGGTGATGAACACGATCGGCATGATGTACCACCAGCGGCGGGCGGCGAGGGTTGCGGTTTTCATGGTGTTGCTCCTGAGCTTGTTGTTTTTGTCGCAGCAGGTTCAATGAATCGGTTGTCTGAGCGGGCCTCATCGCGAGCAGGCTCACTCCTACAAGGGTTATGTGTTTGCCGCTGCAGCTGTGACTGGCGGAGATCCAATGTAGGAGTGAGCCTGCTCGCGATCAGCGGCCTCGAATTCAGCGATAAGCTCGGATCGGGTCGGCAAACCCTCCATATCCCCGCGACTCTGCACCGCCCGACTGCCAATCCAGTTCGCGCGTTGCACCGCCTCGGCAAAACTCTGATGCTCCAGCAGGGCACTGATCATGCCGACCGCAAAGCCATCACCCGCACCCACGGTGTCGACCACGTTGGCCACCGGCACCCCGGCGACAAAACCCTGATCCAGATGCGTGCGGTAATAGGCACCTTGCGGCCCAAGCTTGATCGCCACGGCTTCGGCGCCCTGATCGAGATAAAACGCTGCGATGTCCGCCGGGTCTTCGAAGCCGGTCAGCAAGCGACCTTCGCTCAAGCCCGGCAAGACCCAATGGGCGAGGGCGGCGAGGCGGTTGATCTCGCGGATCATCTCTTGCTCGGTGGCCCACAGGCTCGGGCGCAGATTGGGGTCGAACGACACGCTGCGCCCGGCATGGCGCATGCGCGTCATCAGCTCGAACGACATTTCCCGGGCGCTCGCTGACAGCGCCGGTGGAATCCCGGTGGCGTGCAGGTGGCGAGCGCTTAGCAGGCTGTCAGTGATCGACGGCGATGACAGATGACTGGCCGCCGAGCCACGGCGGAAATACTCGACCTGCGGGTCGCTGCCGTCGTCGTTACGCGACTTGAACTGGAAACCGGTCGGGTGCTGGTGATCGACCGCGACATGGCTGCAATCCAGACCTTCCTTGATCAAGGTCTCGACTACAAAACGTCCGAGGGAATCGGCGCCGACCCGGCTCAGCCACGCCACATTGAAGCCCAGCCGCGACAGACCGATCGCCACATTGCTGTCGGCGCCGGCAATGCGTTTGTGAAAATGCTCGACTGCAGCCAGATCACCGGTCTGCTCGGCGACCAGCATTGCCATTGTTTCGCCGAACGACAGAATATCGATGTCAGACATGGGCAGGCTCCAGGCGCGATTGACCAAGGCGGGCGAGGGCGGCGACGTGTTCCGTGGTCAACGCCACCAGATCATCGCCCTGCAACGGGTATTCGGCGGCACGCATAACGCCTTGGGCCATGTGCCGCAGCAGTTGTTCCCACAAATGCAGGTCGCTGACGGCGGGCGGCACCGCCACCAATTTGCCGTCGGCGCGGCGGGCCACGGCTTTGCAGTGCACGTAGCCGACGTGGCGTCCGAGCAGGCGTGCGGCGTTGGCGGCGGACTGGTCTTGCCACTGCCAGTTGCCGATATCGAAGGTCATCTTGATCGGCAAATCATGCTGCTCCACCGCCGCGAAAAAACGCTGGAACGGCTCGATGCGGCCGCCCTGCAAGGTCTGGTCGTTTTCCACCAGCAACTGCACCGGGCTGTTGCCCAGCAGTTGTTTCAGCACTTGCAGATCACAGTTGTCGGTGAAGTAACCGAGCGAGACTTTCAGCCATTTCGAGCCGAATGCCTCTGCGTGTTGCAGGGCGTTGATCAGCTCGGGATTGGGCCGCGCCTGACCGGCGAGCCACAGTTCGCTCGGCGACGAATAGATGCTTTGCAGTCCCTGCGCCCGAGTGGCGGCTCGCAGTTGCTCGGGCACTTCGCGAGTCAGCAACTCTTCGCGCCACTCGATGCGATCAGCGCCAGCGGCGGCCAGCACATCGATGAAGAAGTCCTGCCCGCGTTGGCGCACAAGCTCGGCGCCGTAGCTGGACAGGCTGATGGAAACGGCAGGTTTATTCATTGTTATCTACCTCTGAAACCGGTTTCATTTTTGTTCAAAAAAATATTAGATGGTTCTTTGATGGTCTTTTGGGCTTCGTCGCTGGCAAGCCAGCTCCCACAATGTTCTGGGGTATTGGATGGATTGCATTAACACCACAAAACCCTGTGGGAGCTGGCTTGCCAGCGAAGGCGTCCGCTCAAACACCACCAGTTCCCCGGGTAGAACCGCGCTCAACCAGCACCGGCGCAAAATCCACTCTGCGCGCTACCTCGACATCCCCCCGCAAACGCTTCAACAAACACTCAAACGCCCGCGCGCCAATCTCGGCTGTGGGCTGGGCGAGGGCGGTAATTCCGCTGCCGACCAACGGGTACCAATCCAGATCATCCAGGGCAATCAGCCCGACATCCTCGAACAATTGGCAACCGATTTCGCGCAAGGCCAGGGTACAGGCCAGCGCTGCCACGCCATTGGCGCAGAACAGTGCTTTCGGCCCGGTCGCCGGTGTGTCCAAAAAGATTTGAAGATGGGTGGCGAGTGCGTCGCCGGTTTCCAGCACCGCCCCGGTCAACCCGGAGCGCTGGGCGATCTGCGTCTGAAAACTGCTGACCCGCTCGATCCGCGAACTGGTGCCGTCATAAGGTTCAGTCACCAGCAACACATCGCGATAGCCGCGCTGTTCCAGGTGCTTCAGCGCCATCTCAACAGCTTGCGGATTGTTCAGCCCGACCATGTCGCTGTCGAGGCCATCGACCTTGCGGTCCACCAGCACCAAGGGCATTTCCCGGTGCAACTCGTGGAGTTCGTCACGGTGATGGCCAAGGGTGTTCACGATCAGTCCCTCGATGTTGTACGAGCGCAACAGCGCCAGATGCTGGCGCTCCTGCTCGTCGTCGCGGTCGGTGTTGCACACCACCAGGCTGTAGCCGTGCGCACGGCAGGCGGTTTCCACCCCGTGCATCACGGCAATCGAATAAGGGTTGCGGATATCGGCCACCAGCATGCCGATCAGGCGCGTGCGCCCGCGTTTCAGACCACGGGCCATCTGATTCGGGCGATAACCCAGCTCACTGATCGCCTGCTCGATACGCAAGGCGATGGCATCGGAGAGCAGGGCGCGGTCGTCGCCGATGAAGCGCGAGACGCTGGCCTTGGATACGCCGGCGCGTTCGGCAACATCAAACATGGTCACGCGGCTGCGCTGGGCGGCGGAGAAGTCGTTCACGGTCTGAAACCTATTATTGGATTTATTCGTTTCATGCGCCTCGATGGCGCTGAAACCGGTTTCAGGAAACACCAGAAGCTGACACTCCGTCAAGTGAATGCGCGTGGTACTTCAACTTGGCGCCGACGGGCGGTGCTCAGCGTTATTGAAGTATCTGCGCAATGCTCAGCCAAACAGGCCGGCAGCAATATTGATCGAAAAGCCCAGAATCGCGGTGTTGAACACAAAACCGATCAATGATTGCGCCAGGACGATCTTGCGAATATCGCGGGTAGCCACGCCGACATCGGCAGTCTGCACTGCCACGCCGATGGTGAAGGAGAAATACAGGAAGTCCCAATAATTGGGCGTGGTCAGACCTTCAGCGAAACGCAGGGCCGGTTCCTTGCCGTCCCAGGTGTAAAACAGGCGCGCGTAGTGCACACAGAAGATCACCCCGATCACCAGCCACGAACCTACCACGGTGACGGCGGTGAACGCGTAATGCAGAAGTTTGTGATGGGTATCCAGATCCTTGGTGCCGGCCAGTTCCAGGGTGATGGCGGCCAGGCTTGCCAATGCTGCGATACACACCACGAACAGCACCAGTCCGGCATTCTCGTCTTCGACGACGGCGATGCGTTTGACGTCCGGTGCCTTGGCTCGGGTGGCGAGCCAGAACATCAGGATCAGGTAAGTCCAGACGCCGGCGTTCCAGCCGATGAGGATTTTGCTGACGACGGAGTCGGCAGGGACCAGCAGGCCGGTGGCAAGGCCGACCAAAGCGGCGGCGGACAGGCGAGGGTGGGTGCGGGCGAGAAAGCGCATGGGGACTCGATGGGCCAGGATGTTTTTACACCTTAGCCCAGCGACGTCTCGGATGACCACTGACTTGACTGTTCGAATGACCTTGTGGGAGCGGGCTTGCTCGCGAAAGCGGTGTGTCAGCTACATGAATGCTGACTGACACGACGCCTTCGCGAGCAAGCCCGCTCCCACAGGGTTCAGTGGTGTTTGGTAAAGCGTTGTACGAGCTTCATGACCACCACGAAGAACAACGGCACGAAGATCACGGCCAATGTCGCCGTAATCATCCCGCCGATAACCCCGGTGCCGATGGCCTGCTGGCTCGCCGAGCTGGCGCCAGTGGCGATGGCCAACGGCACCACGCCGAGGATGAACGCCAGCGAAGTCATGACGATCGGCCGCAGACGCAGGCGCGCGGCTTGCAACGTCGCGTCGATCAGGTCGTGACCTTCGTCGTACAGGCTCTTGGCGAATTCGATGATCAGGATCGCGTTCTTCGCCGACAGACCAATGATGGTAATCAGCCCGACTTTGAAGAACACATCGTTGGGCATGCCGCGCAAGGTCACCGCCAGTACTGCGCCGAGCACACCCAGCGGCACCACCAGCAGCACCGAGGTCGGAATCGACCAGCTCTCGTAAAGCGCCGCCAGGCACAGGAACACGATCAGCAACGACAGACCGAGCAGGATCGGCGCCTGACTGCCGGACAAACGTTCCTGTAACGACAGCCCGGTCCATTCCTGACCCAGACCTCTCGGCCCCTGAGCGACCAAGCGTTCAATCTCCGCCATCGCTTCACCGGTACTGTGCCTCGGCGACGGTTCGCCGGAAATCGCAATCGCCGGATAACCGTTATAACGGGTCAGTTGCGCCGGGCCTTGGGTCCACTTGGCCTGGACGAACGCCGACAGCGGCACCATGTGCCCGGCGTTGTTGCGCACGTGCATTTTCAGCAGATCATCAACCTGACTGCGCTGATCGCCTTCGGCCTGGACCACCACCCGCTGCATGCGTCCCTGATTGGGGAAATCATTGATGTAGGAGGAACCCACGGCGGTGGACAACACGCTGCCGATGTCGGCGAACGACACGCCCAGCGCATTGGCCTGCTTGCGGTCTACCTCCAGTTGCACCTGCGGCGCTTCGGCCAGCGCGCTTTCGCGCACGTTCATCAGCACGGGGCTTTTTTCTGCGGCGGCGAGCAGTTCAGTGCGCGCCTGCATCAATGTCGCATGACCGAGACCGCCGCGATCCTGCAGACGGAATTCGAAGCCGCTCGACGTGCCGAGGCCGTCAACCGGCGGCGGCAACACAGCGAACGCGATGGCATCCTTGATCTGGCTCAGGGCGATATTGGCGCGATCGGCAATCGACGTAGCCGAATCGTCGCTGCCGCGCTCCGACCAGTCCTTGAGGGTGGTAAACGCCAGCGCCGCATTCTGCCCGCTGCCGGAGAAGCTGAAGCCGAGTATCACTGTGCTGTCGCCAACCCCCGGTTCACTGGCGTTGTGCGCTTCGATCTGCTCGACCACCTGCACCGTACGGTTTTTGCTCGCACCCGGCGGCAACTGAATGTCGGTGATGGTGTAACCCTGATCCTCAACCGGCAGGAACGAGGAGGGCAGGCGCGCAAAGCACAGGCCCATGCCGATCAGCAGCACGCCGTAGATCAGCAGATAACGCCCGCTGCGCTTCAGCGCGTAACCGACCCAGCCTTGATAACGATCGGTCAGTTGCTCGAAGCGGCGGTTGAACCAGCCGAAGAATCCGCTTTTCTCGTGGTGCTCGCCCTTGGCGATCGGCTTGAGCAGCGTGGCGCACAGTGCAGGCGTCAGAGTCAGGGCCAGGAACGCCGAGAACAGGATCGAGGTCGCCATCGACAGCGAGAACTGTCGGTAAATCACGCCCACCGAACCCTGCATGAATGCCATCGGGATGAATACCGCCACCAGCACCAGAGTAATACCGATGATCGCCCCGGTGATCTGTTTCATGGCCTTGCGCGTCGCTTCTTTCGGCGACAGGCCTTCAGTGGCCATGATGCGCTCGACGTTCTCCACCACGACGATGGCGTCGTCCACCAGAATGCCGATCGCCAGCACCATGCCGAACATGGTCAGCACGTTGATCGAGAAACCCAGCGCGAGCATGGTGGCGAAGGTGCCCATCAGGGCCACCGGCACCACCAGCGTCGGGATCAGCGTGTATCGGATGTTTTGCAGGAACAGGAACATCACCGCAAACACCAGCAGCATCGCCTCGCCCAAGGTGTAAACCACTTTGGTGATCGAGACTTTGACGAACGGCGAGGTGTCGTACGGAATCTTGTATTCGACGCCCGCCGGGAAGTAGCGCGACAGCTCGTCCATTTTCGCCCGGATCAAGGTGGCGGTCGCCAAGGCATTGGCCCCCGGCGCCAACTGCACGCCGACGGCGGTGGACGGCTTGCCGTTCAGGCGCGTGCCGAACTGGTATTCCTGACTGCCGACTTCGACCCGTGCCACATCGCCGATGCGCACGGTGGAGCCGTCGGCATTGGCCTTGAGCACGATGTCGGCGAACTCTTCCGGCGTCGACAACTGCCCCTTGACCAGAATGGTCGCGGTGATTTCCTGCGAGGATGGGTTGGGCAAGTCGCCAATACTGCCCGCCGACACCTGGGCGTTTTGCGCGACGATGGCGGCGTTGACGTCAGCCGGGGTCAGGTTGAAACCGATCAGCTTCTGTGGGTCGATCCAGATCCGCATTGCGCGTTCGGCGCCATACAGCTGCGCCTTGCCGACGCCGTCGATGCGCTTGATTTCGTTCATCACGTTACGCGCCAGATAATCACTGAGCGCTACGTCATCAAGCTTGCCGTCGCTGGAGGTCAGGGTGATCAGCAACAGGAAGCCGGCAGAGACTTTCTCCACCTGCAGGCCTTGCTGATTGACTGCCTGCGGCAGGCGCGACTCGACCACTTTGAGGCGGTTCTGCACATCCACCTGAGCCAGTTCCGGGTTAGTGCCCGGCTGGAACGTCGCTTTGATCGTCGCGCTGCCGAGGCTGCTCTGCGATTCGAAGTACAGCAGGTGATCGGCGCCGTTGAGTTCTTCTTCGATCAGGCTGACCACACTTTCATCGACGGTCTGCGCCGAGGCGCCAGGGTACACCGCGTAGATTTCGATCTGTGGCGGCGCGACATCGGGGTACTGCGCCACCGGCAATTGCGGAATGGCCAGCGCACCGGCCAACAGGATGAACAGGGCGACAACCCAGGCGAACACCGGGCGATCGATAAAGAACTGCGGCATATGAAAGCGTCCTGCTTACTGACCAGAGGTCTGGGCAAGTGGAAGAGGGGTGTCGTCGATCTGCACTTTTTCGCCTGGACGGGCGTGTTGCAGGCCTTCGATGACAATGCGGTCGCCGGGCTTGAGGCCGCCGCTGACGATCCAACGGTCGTTCTGCACCGCGCCCAGTTGCACCGGCTGCTGGGCCACGCGCATCTGCTCGTCGACGGTCAGCACCTGGGCGATACCCGCGCTGTCACGCTGCACCGCACGTTGCGGCACGGTGATGCCGTTCTGTACGGTGGCTTGTTGCAGACGTACACGGATGAAGCTGCCCGGCAGCAGGTCGAGATCGGGATTGGGGAACTCGCTGCGCAGAATGATCTGGCCGGTGCCCGGATCGACGCTGATGTCGCTGAACAGCAATTTGCCCGGTAACGGGTAGAGGCTGCCGTCATCCTGAATCAGCGTGGCCTTGACCTGATCCTGACCGACTTCCTGCAACTGCCCGGAACGGAACGCGCGGCGCAGCTCATTGAGCTCACGGGTCGACTGGGTGAGGTCGGCGTAGATCGGGTTGAGCTGCTGGATCAGCGCCAGCGGCGTGGTTTCATTCTGCCCGACCAGTGCACCTTCAGTGACCAATGCACGGCCGACCCGCCCGGAAATCGGCGCGGTGACGGTGGCGTAGCCGAGGTTCAGCTTCGCCCGTTCTACCGCAGCTTTATTGGCTGCCACGTCGGCGGCGGTTTGCCGGGCATTGGCGCGGGCGTTGTCGTAATCCTGAGCGCTGATGGCCTTGTCATCGATCAACTGTGCGTAGCGTTGCTCCTGCAACCTGGCCTGGAAGGCATTGGCCTCGGCCTTGCGCAGCGCGGCTTCGGCGCTGTCCAGGTCAGCCTTGAACGGCGCCGGGTCGATGCGAAACAGCACGTCACCCTTTTTCACGTCGCTGCCTTCACGGAAGGTCCGTTGCAGCACCACGCCGGCCACCCGGGCGCGCACTTCGGCGATGCGTGGCGCGGCGATCCGCCCGCTCAGTTCGCTGCTGATCGACAGGGGGCGGGCCTCGATGGTCTCGATGCGCACGGTGGCTGGCGGCGCTTCTTCTTCGGCCTTCGAGGACGAATCACAGGCGCTCAGCAACAGCGCAGCGGCGATCAGGCCGAGCCCGGCCAGAAGATTTTTTGACATGTACCACCCCCAATATTGAAGCCCGCATCCTAAGGCCAGACGCCGAGGGTAGCGGTGAAGCTTTGTAGGCGCTGTGTGAAATTGTGTAAGGGTTTTACTCAGGGACGGGCGAGGGCGTATATCCTTTACGCCTTGAATTCTTTTGTGACGGTTGGACCGCTTTCGCGAGCAGGCTCGCTCCCACACAGGTTTTGTGATCGACGCAAAATCAAGATGGGAGCGAGCCTGCTCGCGAAGAGGGTCTGACATCCACCACAGCAATATCTGGAACACCCCCATGCCCAACATCCTCCTGGTCGAAGACGACACCGCCCTCGCCGAACTGATTTCCAGCTACCTGGAGCGCAACGGCTATTCCGTCAGCGTGATTGGCCGTGGTGATCACGTGCGCGAGCGGGCACGGATCAATCCGCCGGATCTGGTGATCCTCGATCTGATGCTTCCGGGCCTCGACGGCCTGCAGGTCTGCCGCTTGCTGCGGGCCGATTCGGCGACGCTGCCGATCCTGATGCTGACCGCCCGCGACGACAGTCACGATCAGGTGCTGGGCCTGGAAATGGGCGCCGACGATTACGTCACCAAACCCTGCGAGCCACGGGTTCTGCTGGCCCGGGTGCGGACTTTGCTGCGGCGCAGCAGCCTCGGTGAACCGATGACGGTCAATGATCGCATCGTCATGGGCAATCTGTGCATTGACCTGTCCGAGCGCACCGTGACCTGGCGCGAGCAACCGGTGGAACTGTCCAGCGGCGAGTACAATTTGCTGGTGGTGCTGGCTCGGCATGCCGGGGAAGTGCTGAGCCGCGATCAAATCCTGCAACGCCTGCGCGGCATCGAGTTCAACGGCACCGACCGTTCGGTAGACGTGGCGATTTCGAAGCTGCGGCGCAAGTTCGACGACCACGCCGGCGAGGCGCGCAAGATCAAGACGGTATGGGGCAAGGGCTACCTGTTCAGCCGCTCCGAGTGGGAATGCTGAGCTGATGTTCAGAATCCTGTTTCGCCTGTATCTGGTGACGATCGTCTCCTACAGCGCGGCGATCTATCTGGTGCCGGATCTGGTGATCATGGCGTTCCGCGAGCGCTTCATCACCTACAACCTCGACTACTCGCGCGGCTTGCAATCGCTGATCACCCGGCAGTTCCACGCGGTGCCGCAGGATCAGTGGCCGGCACTGGCGCAGTCGATGGACAAGGACTTCCAGCCGCTGCACATCGCTCTGGCGCGCATCGACGACGCCGGTTTCACCGCCCCCGAGCAAGTGCGCTTGCGCGCCGGGGAAAACGTGGTGCGTATCGGCGATTGGGGATGGCGCACCTTGGCGGTCACGCCGCTGAACGATGACGTCGCCGTGCAAATGGTGGTACCGCCGGATCCGCTGGACGTCAATCTGTTGTACTGGAGCATCAACGTGCTGATCGGTGCGAGCATGCTCGCCTGCCTGCTGCTGTGGATTCGCCCGCACTGGCGCGATCTGGAGCGCCTCAAGGGCGCCGCCGAACGCTTCGGCAAGGGCCACCTGAACGAGCGCACGCAGATCCCCGCCAGTTCCAACATCGGCAGCCTGGCCAACGTGTTCGACACCATGGCCGGCGACATCGAAAATCTGCTCAACCAGCAGCGCGACCTGCTGAATGCGGTGTCCCACGAATTGCGCACGCCGCTGACCCGTCTGGACTTCGGTCTGGCCCTGGCGCTGTCCGATGATTTGCCGGCGACCAGTCGCGAGCGCCTGCAAGGACTGGTCGCACACATTCGGGAACTGGATGAGCTGGTGCTGGAACTGCTGTCCTACAGCCGCCTGCAGAACCCGGCGCAGTTGCCGGAACAGGTCGAGGTTTCGCTGGATGAGTTCATCGACAGCATTCTGGGCAGTGTCGATGAAGAACTGGACTCGCCGGACATCGTCATCGATGTGCTGCTGCACGGTCAGCTCGAACGTTTCACGCTGGATCCGCGCCTGACCGCCCGAGCGATCCAGAACCTGCTGCGCAATGCCATGCGCTATTGCGAAAAACGCATTCAGATTGGCGTGCAGGTCAGCCCCGATGGTTGCGAGATCTGGGTCGACGACGATGGCATTGGCATCCCGGATGATGAGCGTGAACGGATTTTCGAACCGTTTTATCGACTTGATCGCAGTCGTGATCGGGCTACCGGCGGCTTTGGTCTGGGCCTGGCCATCAGCCGTCGGGCGCTGGAGGCGCAGGGCGGGACCTTGACGGTTGAAAGTTCGCCGCTGGGTGGGGCGCGGTTCAGGTTGTGGTTGCCTGACATGACTTGACCCGAAACCCGTGGGAGCGGGCTTGCTCGCGAAGGCGGAGTGTCAGTCGACATAAATTAATCTGACACACCGCTTTCGCGAGCAAGCCTGCTCCCACAGGGGTTTTGTGTTGGTCAGATCAGTTGGTTCGATTGAATCAAGCCAACCCCGGCCGTCTGCATCCGCTCCATCGCCGCTGCCAGTGACCCATCCCTGTCAATGGCACGACAGGCATCCAGCACCACGAACGCGTTGAACCCCGCCGCCCGTGCATCCAGCGCAGAAAACATCACGCAGAAATCCAGCGCCAGACCGACCATGTACACCGTGTCGATACCGCGCTCCTTCAGATAACCGGCCAGACCGGTGGTGGTGCGCCGGTCCGCTTCGAGAAACGCCGAATAGCTGTCGATGTCCGGATTACAGCCCTTGCGGATGATCAGTTGCGCTTGCGGCAGGTTCAGCTCGGGGTGAAACTCGGCGCCGGCAGTGCCTTGCACACAATGCTCTGGCCAGAGTACCTGCTCGCCGTAGGGCAACTGAATTACCTCGTAAGGCTGGTGTCCGGGGTGGCTTGAGGCAAAGGACGCGTGGCCGCTCGGGTGCCAGTCCTGGGCAATCACCACCTGTTTGAACAGGCCACCGAGGCGATTGATCAGCGGCACGATCTGATCGCCTTCGGGCACGGCCAACTGGCCGCCGGGGATGAAGTCGTTCTGCACGTCAATGACCAGCAGGGCGGTGCGGGGTGAAATCTGCATCGGGGCTTCCTCCTTGGATAATTACCCGCTCAGCATAGTGGAGCGGCACTCACGCGCCCAGCTTGTCGACCAGGTGTTTTGCCAGGTCTTCCAGCGCCGGCGCCGGGTTGTGGCCGATCAACATCCACGCATGCTCACCTTCGGTCCAGTACACCACGTTCATTTCGTGGCGCCGTTCGTGCGCCAAAGGCTGGCTGCCACTGTTGGAGCGAGTCACGCACAAGGCCAGCGGCCCGTGTTTCGCATCGAGATAGGTCAGTTGCGCAATCGGCACACCGTCGTACTCGAGCATTTGTGCACGTTTGAGTTCGGCGCCCGGTAACCTCACCAGTGCCGGCGACAGACTCAGCCCCAAGCGTGCATCTACCGCACGCAGTTGCGATCGCTGGCTGGCTTCGTCACTGGGCAGGTGATCGAGGGTTTGCGGTACATACAGTGCCATGTAGTCGCCCACCAGGGCGCGCCAGTTATGCGTTTGCTGCGTTTGCCAGGCGAGAAACAGGCGATCGGCCAACACGCCGCCCGCCAGCAGACTCGCGGCGGCCGTACCGATGAACCAGCGTCGGCTCAGGCCCGGCCGCTGGGGGGCGGGGATGGCATCGAGGCGCGCCTGCAAACGTTCCAGCGGTGCCTGTTGCGCCAGTTCGTCATAGGCTTCCTTGTACGGCAGGCTGCTGCGTTCGAACCATTGCACGCGCAGGCTGAGCAACGGGTCGTCGGCAATCGCGCTGTCGAGCTGGCTGCGATACGCGGGGTCCAGCTCGTCATCGAGGTAGGCCACCAGTTGTTCGTCGGAGGGCCTGTTCATGGGTGGTCACCTCCGGTGGTTTTCGGCACGGCTTGCAGGGGCGGATATTCAGCCAGTTTCAGTCGCGCGGTGGCCAGACGGCTCATCACCGTGCCGATCGGCACTTGCAGGATCTCGGCGACTTCGCGGTAGGACAGGCCTTCGACATAGGCCAGGTACACGGTTTCGCGTTGGGTCTCCGGCAACGCATCGACCCGGCGGATCACCTGCGCCGCCATCACATGAGTCTGCGCGGCGTATTCGCCATCGAAGGCCAGTTGCCCGTCGGCATCGACCTGACCGGCGCCCTGACGCACCCGGCGGGCGCGCACTTCGTTGAGCCAGATTGAATGCAGGATGCTCAGCAGCCAGCGATCCATGCGCGTGCCGGCCACATATTGGCCGACACGTTCCAGCGCCCGCACACACGTGGCCTGCACCAGATCCTCGGCCACGTGACGATTGCGCGACAGCAGCAGGCCGTAGCGCCACAGCCGCGCCAGATGCTGTCCGAGTTCCGCTCTGAATGCCTGATCGCTGACGATGATGGCGTTCCTTTATCTATGTCAGGTTTTCGATGAATCGTTGATGGCTTCAGCCAGGTCCTGGTATTCCTCGCAGGCGGTGCCGCAAATCGATTTGATCTGCTGCAATTGCTCCTGCGCCAGGTCGACGCGGCCTTTGATCACATAAGCTTCGCCGAGGTATTCACGCACTTGCGCGTACTGCGGATCGAGTTTCACCGATTGCAGGTAATAGCCGATGCCTTCATCGGTACGCCCCAGTTTTCGCGTGGCGTAACCGCGATAGTTGAGGGCTTTGGCGGTGTTCGGTTGTTGCAGGGTGTCGAGCAGGGCCAGGGCCTCTTCGTAGCGACCGTCCTTGGCCAATCGGTAGGCATAGTCGGTGCGATCGGCATCCCGTACGGCGCTGCTGGTCTGCAGCACACATTTCTGTGATTTGCTGTCCCAGACCTGGCCTTTGGGGCAGTTGGGCTTCTGCACGGGCGCGCTTTCATCACCGTTGGCAAACGCCATCGATGCGGACAACACGGTGACCAGCAGCAACGGGGCGGCGAACATAACGGAACGGATAGTCATGGGCAAGGCTCCACAGAGGGTTATGTTTCACTTTGAACACCACAGCCCGGCATTTTATTCATTGCTTTGTCAGGCTCTGTTCAAGGTACGCGCAAATCGCGGCGTTATGCTCGGCTACGCCTGCCGTCCATCCAGCGCTTTGCCATGCCCCGGCGCTGACACACGAGGAACTGCCATGAAAGATCAGGTCCATCACTCCGCTGCTGCCGGCTACAAGACTGCCGCTGACACCTACATCAAGGGCCGCCCGGACTACCCGCCGCAGGTCAGCCAGTGGCTGACCCAGACGTTGGGTCTGGACAGTCACAAGACCGTCATCGATCTGGGCGCCGGCACCGGCAAGTTCACCGGACGGCTGGCGGCCACCGACGCGCAGGTGATCGCCGTGGAACCGGTGGCGCAGATGCTGGAAAAACTTTCCGCTGCCTGGCCGCAGGTGTTGGCGGTGAGCGGTACCGCGACCGATCTGCCACTGCCTGACGCGTCGGTGGATGCAGTGGTCTGCGCGCAGGCGTTCCATTGGTTCGCCACCCCGGAAGCCCTGACGGAAATCGCCCGCGTGCTCAAGCCTGGCGGCAAGCTTGGCCTTATCTGGAACCTGCGCGATACACAGGTCAGCTGGGTGCCGAAACTCGACGCTATCGTGAATGCGCTGGAGGGGGACACGCCGCGTTACTACACCGGCCAATGGCGTCAGGCGTTTCCGCATCCGGCGTTCGGGCGGTTGCAGTTGCAGCAGTTTCATCACGGGCACACCGGCTCGCCCGAGGACGTGATCTTCAATCGGGTGCGCTCCACCAGTTTCATTGCGGCCTTGCCGCAGGCGCAGCGCGACAGGGTTGATGAGCAGATTCGCGCGTTGATTGCCTCGGAGCCGGCGTTGCGTGGGCGGCATGTGCTGACGGTGCCTTATGAGACGGCGGCTTATGTGGCGGTGAAGGGCGGTTAGATCGGCGGTGCAGCCCTTCGCGAGCAGGCTCGCTCCCACAAGGATCGGTGGTGAATGCAGAACTGCGTTCACCGAATATCAATGTGGGAGCGAGCCTGCTCGCGAAGAGGCCAGCCCTGACACTGCATCTCTCGAAGCAGTCCCGCATTTGGCCGAACCGCCATCGTGATGCCTTGGTATAGTTCGGGCCTCATTTTCAGCCCGGTAAAGGATCACTGCCATGACTCAATACACCGCCTTCAGCGTCGAACTGGCCGACAACATCGCGCATGTGCAGATCAATCGCCCGGAAAAGATCAACTCGATGAACGCCGCGTTCTGGAGCGAGATCGTCGAGATTTTCCAGTGGATCGATGACACCGATGAAGTGCGGGTGGTGGTGCTGAGCGGCAACGGCAAACACTTTTCCTCCGGCATCGACCTGATGATGCTCGCCGGCGTCGCCAATGAACTGGGCAAGGACGTCGGCCGTAACGCGCGCCTGCTGCGGCGCAAGATTCTCACCCTGCAAGCCTCGTTCAACGCCGTCGACAACTGCCGCAAACCGGTACTGGCGGCGATTCAAGGCTATTGCCTCGGCGGTGCGATCGACCTGATCGCCGCGTGCGACATGCGCTACGCCGCCGAAGACGCGCAGTTCTCGATCAAGGAAATAGACATCGGCATGGCTGCCGATGTTGGCACTTTGCAACGGTTGCCACGGATCATCGGGGACGGCATGCTGCGTGAACTGGCTTACACCGGGCGCACTTTCGGCGCAGATGAAGCGCGCAGCATCGGTCTGGTCAATCGTGTTTACGCTGACAAGGAGCTGCTGCTCGAAGGCGTGATGGACATTGCTCGCGAGATCGCCAGCAAATCGCCAATCGCGGTCACCGGCACCAAGGAAATGATCAGCTACATGCGCGACCATCGCATCGACGACGGCCTCGAATACGTTGCCACCTGGAACGCCGCCATGTTGCAATCCACCGACTTGCGCGTGGCCATGGCCGCCCATATGAGTAAACAGAAACCCGAATTTCTGGATTGAGAAACCATGACAGCTCGCTGGACCACTGCAGTACTGGACACCGATCAACCCGGCGGCTGGGCCGTGGCGCGCAGCCCCGAAGGCTTTCTGTTCGATGACAACGGCGCGCTGTTCCCGCGGGAATGGCTCAAGCGTCAGGAGTTGTCGATTCTCACCGAACACGGCATCGGCCATCTCGATGGCGAGCCGGTGTATCTGCTGGAATTGCACAGCTCCAGCGACGTGCCGGGCTGCAACTGGAAAGGCCTGCGGGCGTTCATGCTCGAAGGCGATCACACCGTCTATAAGGTGCTGGGCTATGCCGCGCAGATCGGCACCTGGGCGCGTGAACATCGCTTCTGCGGCAACTGTGGGCAGGCGATGACGCAGGTGCCGCGCGAGCGAGCGATGTATTGCCAGCCGTGCGACCTGCGCAGTTATCCGCGAATTTCGCCGAGCATGATCGTGCTGATCACCCGCGGAGACGAGATTTTGTTGGCACGCTCACCGCGTTTCGTCACCGGGGTCTACAGCACGCTGGCCGGGTTCGCCGAGCCGGGCGAGTCGGCGGAGGATTGCCTGATTCGCGAAGTACGCGAGGAAGTCAGCATCGAAGTGAAGAACATCCAGTACATGGGCAGCCAGTGCTGGCCGTTCCCGCATTCGATGATGCTCGGCTTCCATGCCGAATACGCCGGGGGCGAGATCGTCTGCCAGGAAGACGAGATCGAAGACGCCCAATGGTTCAACGTGCACGATCTGCCGCCGTTGCCGGCGTCAAAATCGATTGCCCGTTATCTGATCGACGTCTACGTGGCCCGCCGCTTAGGCCACGCTGAACCAGTGTTGCCAGGCTAGGCGCACGGTCAAACCCAATACCACGGTGATGAACACCGGACGAATGAACTTGGCGCCGCCGCTGATCGCGGTGCGCGCCCCGAAGAACGCGCCGACCATCACCGACAGGCCCATGCTCAGGCCGATGATCCAGTCCACTTGCCCGGAAAACACGAACACCGACAGCGCCGCGATGTTGCTGACGAAGTTCATGCTGCGCGCCACACCGCTGGCCTTGACCAGGTCGATCGGGTAGAGCAGCAGGCTGCTGACCGTCCAGAACGCACCCGTGCCAGGGCCGGCCACGCCGTCGTAGAAACCGAGACTGAAGCCTTGGGTCGATTGCCATTTCTTCTTGATCGGCGCGTCGCTGTCCAGCGGCGCTTTTGGCGTGCCGCCGAACAACAGATACAGGCCACAGGCGAAGACGATCACCGGCAGCATCTTGTTCAGCCATTCCGCCGGCAGGTAGTGCGCGACGATGGCACCGGTGAGCGCGCCGACCAGGGTGCCGACGATCGCGTGCATCCACTGCCGGGGGTGGAACAGTTTGCGTCGGTAGAAGGTGAAACTGGCGGTGGCCGAGCCGAACGTCGAACTGAGTTTGTTGGTGCCCAGCACCAGATGCGGTGGCAGGCCGGCAGTGAGCAGCGCCGGGGTGGTCAACAGACCGCCGCCGCCAGCAATGGCGTCGATGAAACCGGCAATGAAAGCGACAAGGGCCAGAACGGCCAGGGTGGTGAGGTCAACGCTGAGTTCGAAAGGCATGGAATCGGCTTATTCGGCAGGGCGCAGATTTGGCTGCGGGGAGGGCGGTCATGTTACCTGTATCCAACTGTTGCGGCGACCCGTCTGACGCCTTCGCGAGCAGGCTCGCTCCCACATTTTGAAACGCATTCCACCCTGTGGGAGCGAGCCTGCTCGCGAAGACATTCTTCATGCCGCCACCAATCCAACTGTTGCCCACACAACAACCCGGCAACAAATCTCCCTTCCACAAAACATCAACTCCACCCCGAAACCCAACAAAACCAGGCATTCCTAGCCTGGCACGCTTGCTGCTCTGTCCCATTGACCTTCCCAATGTCCCGAGGACACGCCAATGAGCAAGCAAGCCGTGAAATTCGCCTACTGGGTGCCGAACGTCAGTGGTGGCCTGGTGGTCAGCAAGATCGAGCAGCGCACCGACTGGGGCATCGACTACAACCGCAAACTCGCGCAACTCGCCGAAGCGGCCGGGTTCGAGTACGCCCTGACGCAGATCCGCTTTACCGCCGGTTACGGTGCCGAGTTCCAGCATGAGTCGGTGGCGTTCAGTCATGCGCTGCTGGCGGCTACCACCAGGCTCAAAGTCATCGCGGCGATTCTGCCGGGGCCATGGCAACCGGCGCTGGCAGCCAAGCAACTGGCGACCATCGATCAACTCACCAACGGCCGGATCGCGGTGAACATCGTCAGCGGCTGGTTCAAGGGCGAATTCCAGGCCATCGGCGAGCATTGGCTGGAGCACGACGAGCGCTACCGGCGCTCCGAAGAATTCATCCGCTCGCTGCGCGGGATCTGGAGTCAGGACAACTTCAGCTTTCGCGGCGACTTCTACCGCTTCGACAATTACACCCTCAAACCGAAACCGCTGGGCCGCCCGGAAATTTTCCAGGGCGGCAGTTCCCGCGCGGCACGAGACATGGCCGCGCGAGTCTCGGACTGGTATTTCACCAACGGCAACAGCGTCGAGGGGATCAAGGCGCAGGTCGATGACATCCGGGCCAAAGCGGCAGCCAACAATCATTCGGTGAAGATCGGCGTCAACGCCTTCGTGATTGCTCGCGACACTGAAGAAGAGGCGCGTGCTGTACTGGCGCAGATCATCGATCAGGCTGACCCGGAAGCGGTGAACGCCTTTGGTGACGCAGCGAAGCAAGCGGGCAGGACGTCGCCGGAAGGTGAGGGCAACTGGGCGAAATCGACGTTCGAGGATCTGGTGCAGTACAACGATGGCTTCAAGACCAACCTGATCGGTACGCCACAGCAGATTGCCGAGCGGATTGTGGCGCTGAAAACGGTGGGGGTGGATCTGGTGTTGGCGGGGTTTCTGCACTTTCAGGAGGAGGTGGAGTATTTCGGCAAGCGTGTGTTGCCGTTGGTGCGGGAACTGGAGGCTGAAAGGACTGCCGCAGTAGCCTGAACACCAACAAATCTCCTGTAGGAGTGAGCCTGCTCGCGATTGCGTATGAACATTCAATATTCAGGTTGACTGACACACCGCTATCGCGAGCAGGCTCACTCCTACAATTGGAACTATGTGAACTTAGAGGCCCAGGTCAGAAAGCCCCGGATGATCATCCGGACGCCGACCCAGCGGCCAATGGAACTTGCGCTCGCTTTCCTTGATCGGCATGTCGTTGATGCAGGCATAGCGCTGGAACATCAGGCCGTGCTCATCGAACTCCCAGTTTTCATTGCCGTAGGAACGAAACCAGTTGCCCGAATCGTCGCGCCATTCATAGGCGTAGCGCACGGCAATCCGCGTGTCAGAGTAGGCCCAGAGTTCCTTGATCAGGCGGTAGTCGAGTTCCTTGGCCCATTTACGGGTCAGGAAGGCCTTGGCTTCTTCGCGGTTGTTGGCGAACTCGGCGCGGTTGCGCCATTTTGTGTCGAGGGTGTAGGCCAGCGAAACCTTCTCGGGATCGCGAGAGTTCCAGCCATCTTCGGCCAGACGTACTTTTTCGATAGCCGATTCACGGTTGAACGGCGGTAAAGGCGGACGCACTTGGGCAGCAGTCGACATTTTCAGTCTCCCGATCTAATTAACGATTAAACAACGGTTGAGGCTTATTTAAGGCGTTACAGGTCCAATAACTTACGCGCCATGCATTGCGCATTATCAGCGGCACTGTGATCACCCATCACAAGCGCTACGGTAATGGCGCCGTCAATCAGGATCAGCAATTGTCTGGCCAGACGTTGCGGATCTTCGACGCCATGTTCGGTACACAGCTCGCACAGGTAGTCGAGCAGCTTCTGTTTGTGTTCTTTGGCGACCTGGCGCACCGGGTCTTCGGGATCACCGGTCTCGCCACTGGTATTGATGAAGGCACAGCCGCGGAAGCCTTCCGAGGCGAACCAGCCCTTGAGTACGGTAAACAGGTTGAGCAGGCGGTCGGCCGGGGTTTCGGCCTGATCGACAGCACTTCTGTACCAATGCATCCAGCGCACGTCGCGGCGTTGCAGGGCGGCTACGGTCAGCTCCTCCTTGTTGGCGAAGTAGCGGTAGATGCTTTTTCTGGAGACGCCGGCGGTTTTCACCAGAAGATCCATGCCGGTGGCCGCGATGCCACTTTTGTAGATCAACTTTTCGGTGACATCCAGAATGATGTCGCGGGTCGAGGTGTCAGTGATTTCGTTCATGTGGCGAACAGTAGAACGATCGTTCTCCTTGGTCAAGCAGTTATTTTTGTGTCTGCGATACCGCTTTCGCGAGCAAGCCCGCTCCCACATTTGAAATGCGATCCACTGTGGGAGCGAGCCTGCGCGCGAAGGGGGCATTACAGACAGTAACAAGACCCGAACCGGTTGATGGTGTAAGCTCTCGGGTTCTTCGGATTCGACCATTGCGAGCCCTATGCCGTTGCTTTTCAAACGCTCTTTGCTGCCCAAACTGCGCAGCTTTCCGCTGACTGCCGAGGCCGTGACCATTCTGTCCGGCGCCGCCGAGTTCCGTCGTTGCCTGCTGGAGAAAATCGCCGAGGCGACCCGGCGCATCTACATCGTTGCGCTGTATCTGCAGCACGACGAGGCCGGTCAGGAAATCCTCGATGCCTTGCACGCCGCCAAGCTCAAGCGCCCGGAGCTGGAGATCGTCGTGGTGGTTGACTGGCTGCGCGCCCAGCGCGGGTTGATCGGTGCCGGCAAACAGCCGGGCAACTCGGCGTGGTACCAGGAAATGACCCGCACCCATCAGAGCGAAGTGCCGGTCTACGGCGTGCCGGTGCAGACCCGCGAACTGTTCGGCGTCCTGCATCTGAAAGGCTTCGTGATCGACGATTGCGTGGTTTACAGCGGTGCGAGCCTGAACAACGTCTACCTGCACAAGTTCGACAAGTACCGTTTCGACCGCTACCACGTGCTGCACAGCCGCGAACTGGCGGATTCAATGCATCACCTGGTCAAGCACGGTCTGATCGAATCCAAGGCTGTGCATCGCCTCGACCTGCCGAACCTGCCGACTACCCGCAGCTTGCGCAACGACATCGGCGACCTGCGCAGCCGTCTCAAATATGCGGCGTACGACACCAGCGCCGGCAGCACCGCGCATACCGGCCTGTCGGTAAGTCCGCTGCTGGGCGTGGGCAAGAACAACCCGTTGAACCGGGTGATTGTCGAGCTGATCGCCAGTGCGCAACAGCAGCTGACCATCTGCACGCCGTACTTCAACCTGCCGCTGCCGATCATCCGCGAGGTCAACCGTGCGCTGGCCCGTGGGGTGAAGATCGACATCGTGGTCGGCGACAAGACGGCCAACGATTTCTACATTCCGCCGAGCGAGCCGTTCAAGGTGATTGCGGCGCTGCCGTATCTGTACGAAATCAGCCTGCGGCGTTTTGCCAAGCGGCATCAGCGCAACATCGACAGCGGCCAGTTGAACCTGCATCTGTGGCGTGACGGCGACAACAGCTATCACCTCAAGGGCATGTGGGTCGACCAGCGCTATACGCTGCTGACCGGCAACAACCTCAATCCACGGGCGTTCCGCCTCGACCTGGAAAACGCGCTGTTGATCGATGATCCGCAAGGCGAGTGGCTTGAGCCACGGGCGAAGGAGCAGCAAGAGATCTTCCGCAACACCACGCGGATTGCCAGCTTCCAGGACCTGGAAACCTTGCCGGAGTACCCGGCGGGGGTGGCGAAGTTTCTCAAGCGGGTGAGTCGGGTGCGGATCGAGCGGTTGCTCTACCGGATTTTGTAAACTTTCAGATTATTCGGTGCGGTTAAAACCGCTATCGCGAGCAGGCTCACTCCTACAGGGGAATGCATTCCAACTGTAGGAGTGAGCCTGCTCGCGATGGGGCACTTAAGGCCTCTACATCAATCAGTTCAGACCCAGCTTGCCACGCAATGTGGACAGATCTTCCGCCAAGGTATTGACCGGGCCAACCAGCGCCTTGCGATCGTTGTCCTTCACCTTGTCATAAGTCTCGAAACCACCGTCCTTGGTCTTGTACTTGGCAAGGATCTTGTCCACGGTGGCGAAGTTCTTGTCGACTTTGGCAACAAACGCCTTGTCCTGTTTTTCGATCTGCGGACGGAACAGGTCGACGATTTTCTTCGCGCCGTCGATGTTGCCCTGGAAGTCATACAGGTCGGTGTGGCTGTAACGGTCTTCTTCACCGGAGATCTTGGTCGCGGCAACCTCTTCCAGCAAAGCAGCAGCACCACCGACGACTTTCTCCGGCGGGAAGGTCAGGCCAGCGACGCGGGTTTGCAGGTCTTTCACATCGCTGTCGAGCTTGTCCGCCAGAGCGGTCAGGCCTTCAGTGGTTTTCTCCGAGAACAGCGAATATTCAATGCGGTGAAAACCGGTGAAGTCTTCAGCCTTCACGCCTTTTTCGTGGTCGTCGACGCGCGAGTCGATGGACGCATCAAGGTCACTGAACAGCTCGGCAATCGGCTCGATCGACTCGTAGTAGACGCGGGTCGGCGCGTAGAGCTTTTGCGCGGTGGCCAGGTCACCTTTCTTCACCGCATCGGTGAATTGTTTAGTGTGGCTGCCCAGTTCATCCAGTTGCTCGGTGACGTAGATCTTGTAGTCCGACACCGGGCCGACCAGATCCAGTGGCGCCGTCGCGGCGAACGCCGACAGCGGGGTGTTGAGCAAACCGAGGGTCAGCAGTAACGCGAGTGGCGACTTTTTCATGGAGCGGCTCCGATGGTTTTTATGGTTAGGCAGCTGTTTTGGGTTGGGTGGCGTTGAGCAGCGAGCGACCGATGAAATCCTTGTCGCCGGTGACACCCGGAAGGGTGAAGAAGTAACCGCCGCCGACCGGTTTGAGGTATTCCTCAAGCGGCTCGCCGTTGAGCCGGGTCTGCACGGTGATGAAGCCTTTTTCCAGATCGGCCTGGTAGCAAATGAACAGCAGGCCCATGTCGAGCTGGCCGTTCTTGTTCACGCCGTTGGAGTAGTTGAACGGCCGGCGCAGGATCAGATTGGCCTGGCTCGCGGCGGTGCGCGGGTTGGCCAGGCGAATGTGTGCGTCGAGCTTGGTCAGTTTGCCTTCCGGGTCTTTGCTGTAATCCGGGACTTCGGTTTCATGGTTGGCGCCCATCGGCGCACCCGTGGTCTTGACCCTGCCGATGATGCTTTCCTGTTCCTGCAACGGCGTACGATCCCAGCGCTCGACAAAATTGCGGATGATCCGCACCGCTTGATAGCTGCCGTGGGCCGCCCACGCCGGCTCATCGCTGCCCGGTTGCACCCAGACAATCTTGTCCATGGCCTTGGCATCGTTTGAATCGGGGTTGGCCGAGCCGTCGCGGAAACCGAGAAAGTTACGCGCCGATTGCGCCGGCACCCCCGGTTTCGCCGGAGCTTGCGGCGGCACGCTGCCTTCCTGCTTCCAGCGCACCAGCAGCAGGTCCGGCAGGTTCTTGACGATGTCGCGCAAGGCGTGAATGTTGGTGTCGGCGGTGTTCGAGCAGAATTGCAGGCTCAGATCGCCGTGGCAGCAATCGGCCTCCAGTGCATCGTTGGGGAAGCCGACCATGCGTTGCAGGCGCTTCGGTTTGGCGGCGGCCAGACCGAAGCGCTCGTCGAACAGCGATTCGCCTACCGAGACGGTGATGGTCAGGTTGTCCGGGGTCACCACCGGGCCGAGAATGCCGGAATCCGGCGGCGGCAGTTTCGGGTCGATCTGCGCCACCGGGCCGCCCTTCATCAGGAAGGCGATGCGCTCGTTGAGGGTACGGAACAGCCGCTCAAGGTCTTCGCGATTACTGGCCAGCACGTCAAACGACACGAACATGCCGGACGCCGGACGCGGGGTGACGATCCCGGTCTGGTGCACGCCATGGAAATTGTGGCGGTCTTCGGTCTTGTCGCTGCTCGGCGCTTCGGTGACTTGCGCCGGCGCTGCAGCCATGGCCGGGCAGCTCAGGGCCGAACCGGCCAGGGCGACGCCGGCGACACCCATGCCCATCAGCAGGCGGCGACGTTGCAGATCGAGGTTTTGCAATTCTTTCATCGGTATTCGTCTTCTGCTTACAGGCCGGAAAGGCCGAGGGCGGGATCGATGCCATCCAGAGCGTCAGCCAGGGCCTGAGCCTTGTCGGCGATCTGTTTGCGTTGTTCACCACTGACCGTGTCGTAAGTGGCGTAGCCGTCCTTGACCTTGAAGCTGTTCAGTACGCTGTCGAAATCACTCAGCGCCGCGTCGATTTTCGGCAGCAGATCCGGCGCCGATTTGGTCAGCATTGGCCGCAGCAGCTCGACCACTTTGTGCGCGGTTTCCAGGTTGCTGGCGAAGCCGTTGAGGTCGGCGTGGCTGTAGCGTTCCTCTTCACCGCTGGCGGCGCGCACGTCGGCCAGGGTGTTGAGGTTGCGCACCACGATGCTCACCAGTTGCTCCGGTGGCAGCGATTGGGCCAGCAGTTGCTGTTTTAGGGTGGTGACGTCGGCCAGCAGGCGCTCGGCGACCGGGTTCAAGCCGTCGAGGCTGCGTTGCTGGAACAGCGCATATTCGACGCGGTGGAAGCCGACGAAGGCCGGATCCTGCTCGCGTTTTTCGAAGTAATCGGCGCGGGCATTGATGCTGTTGTCCAGTTCGGCCAGACGTTGCGCGGCAGGCGCCAGACGCTGGTAAGCGGCACGCGCCGGCAGGTACAGCGCCTGTGCCTGGGCCAGATCGCCGCCGGCAATTGCCTGATTCAGCGCGGTCACGGCTTTGATCAGCGAGCTGCCTTGCGTCGCCAGATACACGCGGAACTCCGACAGCGGCCCGACGAAAGCGACCATCGACGGCTTGGCCTTGGCGGCAGCATCGGAAGCCGCTGTCGGCGTCACGCGCAGCACGCCGCGAGGGTTGCTCAGCAGACCGCAAGTGATCGCGTAGTCGCCGGGTTGCAGGTTGGCGTTGATCACCTGGCTCAGGCCTGGAGCGATGTTCTCGCGCTCTTCGATCACCAGCACGCCGTCGAGGATTTCCCATTCCACTGCGCGGTCGGAACGGTTGACGATGCGGAAACTGGCGCGGCCGGCGGGAACCGTCAGCTCGTTCGGATCGCAGCTGTGCGCGTTGATGTTGACCACCACTTCATCATGGTTGTGCTGACGCTTGGCCGCGGCCATTTTCGAGGCGTAGTAGAACAGGCCACCGGCGGCGATCATCACGACCACCGAACCGGCCACCGCCCAGCGCAAGGCGCGGGGAGGCGAGGCCTGAGGAGTATTAGGCTTTGACATGGAGGCCCTTATTGGCTGGAAACGGAAGACGATTTGCCGGCGGCGTCAGCGCTGGAGGCCGGCGCGGCGGGGTAGAAAAACATCACCAGCGCCAGCACCAGATAGATCAGGTACGCACCGAGAGTGCTGACGGTCGGCGCATCCTGATACCCGAACATGCCGGCCAGCACCGAACCCAGCGGGCCGTCCATCGGCAGCGTCGCGCTAAAGTCGAACAGCACGGTCTGCAGGTGATTCCACACGCCGGCTTCATGCAGCGCCTGCACCGAATTGGCGAGGATCCCGGCGGCGACCACCAGAATGAACAGCCCGGTCCACTTGAAGAACGCCGACAGGTTCAGGCGCATGCTGCCGCTGTAGATCAGGAAGCCGACAACAATCGCCAGCACCAGGCCGAGCAGGGCACCGATCGGCGCGCCCGGGCCTTCGCTCTGCTGGAACACGGCGAGCAGGAAGAACACGGTTTCCAGGCCTTCGCGAGCCACGGCGAAGAACACCATGGCGATCAGCGCGATCACCTGATGCTTTGACGAGGTCAGGGCGTGATCGAGCGAGGCTTGCAGCGAATGCTTGATCGAACGCGCGACCTTGCGCATCCAGAACACCATCGAACTGAGAATGCCCACCGCGACCAGACCGACAATGCCTTCGAACAACTCCTGCTGTTTCTGTGGGAATTCGGCGCTGACCAGTTCCAGGCCACCGCCGACCAGCAGCGCCAGAGCGGCGGCGAGAAACACGCCGATCCACACGGCCGGCATCCACTGGCCACGACCGGTCTGTTGGAGGTAGCTGGCGATGATGCCAACGATCAGCGCGGCTTCAATGCCTTCGCGCAACATGATCAGAAAGGGAACGAGCATTCGGTGTCCACTAAGTCATTCGAAGAAGTTACAAGTTGTAACATAATGACAACCATTCTCACATGACAATGATTGACATAAACCTGAACGCAAGCTGAACAACCTGTTTTTTGCCACGCACAAATCCCTGTGGGAGCGGGCTTGCTCGCGAAGGCGGCGCGTCAGTCGATAAGGATGTTGCTGACACATCGCCTTCGCGAGCAAGCCCGCTCCCACAGGGGATTCGTGCTGAATTCGCATCCTGCGTTAAGATGCCGGTCACTCGAAAACAACAAGGTATGCCTCGCTCCATGTCGGAAAAAGACACCATCGCCGTGCAACTGGTGCGTGAAGCGCTGCTGCAAAGTTGTGCCCCGGGCGTGGCCACGGATGAAGTCTTGAACAAGGTCGGGATTGCTCCGGCGCTGCTGCACAGCAAGCAAGGTCGGGTGCCTGCCTCGCAATACGCCAGACTCTGGCGCTTGCTGGCCCGGCGCGGCGATGACGAGTTCTTCGGCATGGATCCGCGTCGGCTAAAGTCCGGCAGCCTTGAGTTCCTTTGCCGCAGCGCCATGGCGCAACCGACGCTGGCCGCCGGCCTGGGCATGGGCCTGAATTTCCTCTCCTTGATGCTGGAAAAAATGCCCGCGCAATTGGCGCATCAGCAGAGCTTGGCGGAAATCGTCCTGCTCGAAGACGATCCCGAGCCGCGTCGGGCGTTTACCTATTTCACCTACTGGATGATCGTCCACGGCGTGGCCTGTTGGCTGGCGGGGCGGCGGATTCCGATTCTGGCGATCGAACTGCGCTGCGCCGAGCCGGATTTCTGCGACGACTACCGGGTGATGTTCTCGGAAAACCTGCGCTTCGAGCGTCCGCGCACGCGGATGATCTTTGCTGCTGACTGTCTCGACCTGCCGATCAAGCGTTCGGCCGAAGAACTGAAACGCTTTCTGGCCCATGCGCCGGCGAACATTCTCGTCAAGTACCGCGACCCGGAAAGCCTCGCCAGCCGGATCAAACAGGACCTGCGGCAGCTACCCGCCGAACAGTGGCCGGAGACCGAGGCGCTGGCGCAACAGCTGTGCATGTCCGCCTCGACCCTGCGCCGACGTTTGTCCGAGGAAGGGCAGACCTATCAGGGCCTCAAGGACAGCGTGCGCAAGGAACTGGCAATCAGCTGGCTGGCGGAGCCGTCGATCAGTTTCGTCGAAATCGCGACGCGGCTGGGGTTTGCCGATGCGAGCTCGTTCTACAAGGCGTTTCGCAAGTGGTCGGGGTCCAATCCTGGGCATTACCGCACGCTGATCCTTAACGAAGCGGTCTGATCCGGATTGTTTGTAGCCTGATCAGGCCTCTTCGGGAGCAAGCCCCCTCCCACATTTGAAATGCATTTTTCCTGGTATTTGCAGCCTGCCTGGATTGCTCAGGTGGCCATCATTTGAAATGCATTGTTCCTGTGATGTGCAGCCTGCCTGGCTTACCCAGGTGGCCTTCCATTTGAAATGCATTCCTTCTGTGATTGCAGCCTCCCTTGCTTTTGTGGCTGATCCCTCATTGTGAAATGCAATTCCCTGTGGGAGGGGGCTTGCTCCCGAAGGCGTCAGTCCAGCCTGTACATCTCTCGAACCTTGGCCAAACCAGTCAGCCACTTTGATGGCTTTGACCATTGCCGCTTCAGCGCCGCAGCGCGACTATCCCTGTGTTGTTTACGGTTCCCAGCCTAATAAAAACACCGAGGGATTCTGGCAATGCGCGATTACTTGTCTGCCACCGAACAGTTCAACTATCAGCACACCGTGGACGCTGCGCTCAGCGGCACGCTGGAGGCGCTCAACGCCTGCGTCGAATGTTGCGACCGCCACGCCTTGCCGGGGCGCATTGCGTTGTTCTGGGAGGGCCGCGACGGCGCGAGTGCCACGTACACCTTCAGCGAGCTGCAAGACCAAGCCGCGCGTTTCGCCAATTTCCTTCTCGAACAAGGCGTGCAGAAGGGCGACAAGGTCGCCGGCCTGCTGCCACGCAACATCGAATTGCTCATCACCGTGTTCGCCACCTGGCGCATCGGCGCGGTGTATCAGCCGCTGTTCACCGCGTTCGGCCCCAAAGCCATCGAGCATCGCCTGAACAGTTCCGGCGCCAAAGTGGTGGTCACCGACGCGGTCAACCGGCCGAAACTCGCTGAAGTCACGGATTGCCCGACCATCGTCACCGTCGGCGGCGCCAAGGGCCAGGGCATCGTGCGTGGCGATTTCAGTTTCTGGGCCGAGCTGGTCAACTATTCCAGCGTTTGCGAGCCGGTGCTGCTGAGCGGCGAAGACCCGTTCCTGCTGATGTTCACCTCGGGCACCACCGGTCCGTCGAAAGCACTGTCGGTGCCGCTCAAGGCCATCGTCGCGTTCCAGAGCTACACCCGCGACGCGGTGGATCTGCGTCCCGAAGATTCGTTCTGGAACGTCGCCGATCCGGGCTGGGCCTACGGCATCTATTTCGGCGTCACCGGCCCTATGTCGATGGGGCACCCGATCACCTTTTACGATGGCCCGTTCACCCTCGAAAGCACCTGCCGGGTGATCAACAAATACGCCATCACCAACCTCACCGGTTCGCCGACCGCGTACCGCTTGTTGATTGCCGGCGGCAACGAGTTTGCCAAGTCGATCAAGGGCAAGCTGCGCATCGTCAGCAGCGCTGGCGAGCCGCTCAACCCGGAAGTGATCCGCTGGTTTGCCGACAACCTCGGCGTAGTCATTCACGACCATTACGGCCAGACCGAACTGGGCATGGTCCTGTGCAACCACCACGGCCTGGAACACCCGATTCACCTCGGCGCCGCCGGTTTCGCCTCGCCGGGCCATCGCATCGTGGTGCTCGACGAGCAGTACAACGAACTCGGCGTCGGCCAGCCGGGCATCCTCGCCATCGACCGCACCCAGTCGCCGATGTGCTGGTTCGGCGGCTACGAGGGCGTGCCGACCAAAGCCTTCGTCGGCGATTACTACCTCAGCGGCGACACGGTGGAATGGAACCCGGACGGCAGCATCAGCTTCGTCGGCCGTAGTGATGACGTGATCACCACCTCTGGCTACCGCGTCGGCCCGTTCGACGTCGAGAGCGCGCTGATCGAGCACCCGGCGGTGGTCGAAGCCGCTGTGGTCGGCAAGCCGGATCCGGAGCGCACCGAACTGGTCAAGGCCTTCGTCGTGCTCAACCCGCAATACCGCGCCGAACCGGCGCTGGCCGAAGAGCTGCGGCAACACGTGCGCAAGCGTCTGGCCGCGCATTCGTACCCGCGTGAAATCGAATTTGTCAGCGAATTGCCGAAAACCCCAAGCGGCAAATTGCAGCGCTTTATCTTGCGCAACCAGGAAATCGCCAAGGCTCAAGAGGCCGCGGCGCACAACGTTTCAGCTTGAATCAGGAAGTCAGTCATGCAGATCGAGAACAAGGTTTTTATCGTCACCGGCGGCGCCTCCGGCCTGGGTGCGGCCAGCGCTGAATTGCTGATCAGTGCCGGCGCCAAAGTGATGCTGGTGGACATGAATGCCGAAGCGGTAGCCGCCCAGGCCCAGCGCCTCGGCGCGCACAGCGTGGTGGCCGACATCAGCAATGAAGTCGCCGCCGAAGCTGCGGTGCAGGCGACGCTCAAAGCCTTTGGCAGCCTCAACGGTCTGGTCAACTGCGCCGGCATCGTGCGGGGCGAGAAGATTCTCGGCAAGAACGGCCCGCATGCGCTGTCGAGTTTTGCCCAGGTGATCAACGTCAATCTGATCGGCAGCTTCAACATGTTGCGTCTGGCCGCGGCGGCCATCGCCGAGAGCGAAGCCAATGCCGATGGCGAGCGCGGGGTAATCATCAACACCGCTTCGGTCGCTGCGTTCGACGGCCAGATCGGCCAAGCCGCGTATTCCGCCTCAAAAGGCGCGATCGCCAGCCTGACCCTGCCGGCCGCCCGCGAACTGGCGCGTTTCGGCATCCGCGTGATGACCATCGCCCCGGGCATTTTCGAAACCCCGATGATGGCCGGCATGACCCCGGAAGTGCGCGAGTCGCTGGCCGCTGGCGTGCCGTTCCCGCCGCGTCTTGGCAAACCTGCCGAGTACGCCGCGCTGGTTCGGCATATCATCGAAAACAGCATGCTCAATGGTGAGGTGATCCGTCTCGACGGCGCCTTGCGCATGGCCGCCAAGTAAGGAAGATTTGTCATGACTATTGCCAACGATCCGATTGTTATTGTCAGTGCCGTCCGTACCCCGATGGGCGGTTTTCAGGGCGAACTGAAAAGCCTCACCGCGCCGCAACTCGGTGCTGCCGCGATCAAGGCAGCGGTTGAGCGCGCCGGGGTTGCCAGCGACGCGGTTGATGAAGTGTTGTTCGGTTGCGTATTGCCCGCCGGCCTCGGTCAGGCGCCGGCGCGGCAGGCAGCTTTGGGTGCCGGGCTGGATAAGTCGACGCGCTGCACCACCGTCAACAAAATGTGCGGCTCGGGCATGGAAACCACCATTCTCGCCCACGACATGTTGCTGGCCGGCAGCGCCGATGTGGTGATCGCCGGCGGTATGGAAAGCATGTCCAATTCGCCATACTTGCTCGACCGTGCTCGCGCCGGTTACCGCATGGGCCATGGCCGGGTGCTCGATTCGATGTTCCTCGACGGCCTCGAAGACGCCTACGACAAGGGCCGTCTGATGGGCACCTTCGCCGAAGACTGCGCCGAAACCAACGACTTCAGCCGCGAAGCCCAGGATGCGTTTGCCATCGCTTCGACCACTCGGGCCCAACAGGCGATCAAGGACGGCAGCTTCAAGGCCGAGATCGTGCCGCTGACCGTGACCGTCGGCAAAGAGCAGGTGCTGATCAGCAACGACGAGCAGCCGCCGAAAGCCAAACTGGACAAAGTCGCCTCGCTGAAACCGGCGTTCCGCGAAGGCGGCACGGTGACGGCGGCCAACTCCAGCTCGATCTCCGACGGCGCGGCGGCACTGGTGCTAATGCGCCAGTCGCAAGCGCAGAAACTCGGGCTTAAACCGCTGGCGGTGATTCATGGTCACGCGGCGTTTGCCGACACACCGGGCCTGTTCCCGGTGGCACCGATTGGCGCGATCAAGAAGCTGGTGAAGAAGACTGGTTGGGCGTTGAACGAGGTCGATCTGTTCGAAATCAACGAAGCGTTCGCCGTGGTGGCGATGGCGGCGATGACCCACCTGGAAATCCCCCACGACAAGCTCAACGTGCACGGCGGTGCCTGCGCGCTGGGCCATCCGATCGGTGCCTCGGGTGCGCGGATTCTGGTGACCTTGCTCTCAGCTCTGCGCCAGAAAAACCTGAAACGCGGGATCGCGGCGATCTGCATCGGCGGCGGTGAAGCCACGGCGATGGCCGTGGAATGCATTTATTGAAACAAACGCCAATCCGTGTGGGAGCGAGCCTGCTCGCGAAGGCGTCGTGTCAGTCAATGTTTGCTTAACTGACACACCGCTTTCGCGAGCAGGCTCGCTCCCACAGGGGTTCTGTGTGGTAACCCGGATTTAAGGATTCACCATGATTCCCAACGAAGACCAGACCCAGATCCGCGACATGGCCCGGCAGTTCGCCGAGGAGCGGCTGAAACCGTTCGCCGCCGAGTGGGATCGCGAGCATCGTTTCCCCAAGGAAGCCATCGGCGAAATGGCCGAACTGGGCTTCTTCGGCATGCTTGTGCCGGAGCAGTGGGGCGGCTGTGACACCGGCTACCTGGCGTACGCCATGGCCCTGGAAGAAATCGCCGCCGGCGACGGCGCCTGCTCGACCATCATGAGCGTGCACAACTCGGTGGGCTGCGTGCCGATCCTCAAGTTCGGCAACGACGACCAGCGCGAGCGCTTCCTCAAACCGCTGGCCAGCGGCGCCATGCTCGGCGCCTTCGCCTTGACCGAACCGCAGGCAGGTTCCGACGCCAGTAGCCTGAAAACCCGCGCGCGCCTCGAAGGCGATCACTACGTACTCAACGGCTGCAAACAGTTCATCACTTCCGGGCAGAACGCCGGGATCGTGATCGTGTTTGCGGTGACCGATCCGAGTGCCGGCAAACGCGGGATCACGGCGTTCATCGTGCCCACCGATTCGCCCGGCTACAAAGTCGCCCGGGTCGAAGACAAGCTCGGCCAGCACGCCTCCGACACCTGCCAGATTCTCTTCGAAGACGTCAAAGTGCCGGTCGCCAATCGCTTGGGTGAGGAGGGCGAAGGCTACAAGATCGCCCTGGCCAACCTTGAAGGCGGGCGGGTCGGTATCGCGTCGCAAGCGGTGGGCATGGCCCGCGCTGCGTTCGAAGCGGCCCGCGACTATGCACGTGAGCGCGACACTTTCGGCAAGCCGATCATCGAGCACCAGGCCGTGGCCTTCCGTCTCGCCGACATGGCCACGCAGATCGCCGTCGCCCGGCAAATGGTGCATTACGCCGCGGCCCTGCGCGATAGCGGTCAGCCGGCGCTGGTCGAGGCTTCGATGGCGAAACTGTTCGCCTCGGAAATGGCCGAGAAGGTTTGCTCAATGGCGTTGCAGACGCTGGGCGGTTACGGTTATCTCAACGACTTCCCGCTGGAACGCATCTACCGCGACGTGCGCGTCTGCCAGATCTACGAAGGCACCAGCGATATTCAGCGCATGGTTATTTCGCGCAATCTCTGACAAGGAATCTTGCCCATGACTTACGAAACGATTCTGCTGGAAAACCACGGCCGCGTCGGCCTGATCACTCTCAACCGGCCGCAGGCGCTGAATGCCCTGAACGCGCAACTGGTCAGCGAAGTGAACCATGCCCTCGATGGTCTGGAAGCGGATGCGAACATCGGTTGCATCGTCATCACCGGTTCGAAGAAAGCCTTCGCCGCCGGCGCCGACATCAAGGAAATGGCCGAACTGACCTACCCGCAGATCTACATGGATGATCTGTTCAGCGACAGCGACCGTGTGGCCAACCGCCGTAAGCCGATCATTGCTGCGGTCAACGGCTTTGCCCTCGGTGGCGGCTGCGAACTGGCGCTGATGTGCGACTTCATCCTGGCCGGTGACAACGCCAAATTCGGTCAGCCGGAAATCAACCTCGGCGTGCTCCCGGGCATGGGCGGCACCCAGCGCCTGACCCGCGCCGTGGGCAAAGCCAAGGCCATGGAAATGTGCCTCAGCGGGCGGATGATCGATGCGGTGGAAGCCGAACGCTGCGGCATCGTTGCGCGGATCGTGCCGAGTGATGAACTGCTCGACGAGGCGCTGAAAGTCGCCGCAGTGATCGCCAGCAAGTCGTTGCCGATTGCGATGATGATCAAGGAAAGCGTCAACCGCGCCTTTGAGGTCAACCTGACCGAAGGCGTGCGCTTCGAGCGCCGGGTGTTCCATGCGGCGTTTGCCACGCAGGATCAGAAGGAAGGCATGGCGGCGTTTGTGGCCAAGCGTGCGCCGGAATTTCAGGGCAAATAATGCGCTGAGCTGACTGACGCCTTCGCGAGCAAGCCCGCTCCCACACTGGATCTGCGTACGACGCAGATCCCATGTGGGAGCGGGCTTGCTCGCGAAGCTTTTGAGGCAACATCAAAAGATCGCAGCCTTCGGCAGCTCCTACACCGGTTTCCTGTAGGAGCTGCCGAAGGCTGCGATCTTTTGCTTTTACAGTTGGTAGTTCTTCAGCTCCCGCGCAATTACCATCCGCTGAATCTCGCTCGACCCCTCGTAGATCTGGGTAATCCGCGCATCGCGGTAGTACTTCTCGACCGGATAGTCTTCCAGATACCCATACCCGCCATGAATCTGAATCGCCGAAGAACAGACCTTTTCGGCCATTTCCGAGGCGAACAGTTTGGCCTGTGAGGCCTCCGACAGGCACGGTTTGCCCGCCGTGCGCAGGCGCGCCGCGTGCAGGATCATCAAGCGCGCCGCGTTGATTTGCATGTGCATGTCGGCCAGCAGGTTGGCGATGCTCTGGTGTTCGTTGATCGGCTTGCCGAACTGGATGCGATCGCGGGAATACACCAGCGCCGCCTCAAACGCGGCCCGGGCGATGCCCAAGGCTTGCGCAGCAATGCCGATGCGGCCGCCTTCGAGGTTGGACAGGGCAATCGCCAGACCCTTGCCGCGCTCGCCGAGCAGATTGGTCTCGGGAATGCTGCAGTTGTTCAGGGTCACCGCGCAGGTGTCGGAGGCACGGATGCCCATTTTGTGTTCGGTGCGATCGACGATGAAACCCGGGGTATCGGTCGGTACGAGGAACGCGGAAATGCCTTTCTTGCCCAGATCCGGATCGGTCACCGCAAACACGATCGCCAGTTTTGCCCGTTTGCCATTGCTGACGAATTGCTTGGCGCCGTTGATCACCCACTGGCCGTCGCGCAGTTCGGCGCGGGTGCGCAGGTTGTGCGCTTCGGAGCCGGCCTGCGGTTCAGTGAGGCAGAAGCAGCCAATCGTCTGGCCACTGGCGAGATCCGCCAGCCAGGTCTTTTTCTGTTCTTCGCTGCCGTAATTCAATACCGGCCCGCAGCCCACCGAGTTGTGGATGCTCATGAACGCGCCGGTCGCGCCATCGCCGGCAGAGATTTCTTCCACCGCCAGCGCATAGGCCACGTAATCGACGTAAGTACCGCCCCATTCCTCGGGCACCACCATGCCGAGCAAACCGAGTTCGCCCATCTTCGCCACCAGCGCGTCGTCGATCCAGCCGGCCTTTTCCCAGGCTTGCGCATGGGGCGCGATTTCACCACGGGCGAAGTCCCGGGCCATGTCGCGGATCATCACTTGCTCTTCAGTCAGTTCGAGATCGTGCATGGCTCAGCTCCCGCTCTCAGTAAAACCGTGGAAGAAACTCGCGACATGCCCGGCGTCCAGCGCAGCAAGGGTCGGCGGGTTCCAGCGTGGTGTCTTGTCTTTGTCGATCAGCAGGGCACGTACGCCCTCGATCAGGTCGCCGCGCTCGAACCACTGACGATCCAGATGCAGTTCGAGGGCGAAACACTGTTCCAGGCTCAACTGGCGACCGCGACGGAGCATCTCCAGGGTCACGGCCATCGCCAGTGGCGAGCGGGTCTGCAGCAGGTCAGCGGTGCTCGTCGCCCACTCGTGGCTGTCGGCGACGGTGACCGCACGCAGTTGCTCGACAATGCTCGGTACGTCCGGCAGGGCGAAGAAGTGGTCGATGGCCGGGCGCAGTTTCTCCAGCGGCGCATCGGCCAGGGTTTGCACGCCGTTTTTGGCGAGCAGGCCCTGCAGATCCTTGAGCGGCGTGTCGCGCCATTCCAGATGATCGAGTTGTTCGTCGAGGCTCGACAGTTTGCTGCTGTCGACAAACCAGTCCGCCAACCCGCAGTACAACGCATCGGCCGCGCGAATCTGCACGCCACTGACGCCCAGATAGATCCCCAGTTCACCGGGAATCCGCGAGAGGAAATAGCTGCCGCCGACATCGGGGAAATACCCGATCGCCACTTCCGGCATCGCCAGCCGGCTCTTTTCGGTGACCACCCGCAGATCCGCGCCTTGCACCAGGCCCATGCCGCCGCCGAGGACGAAACCGTCCATCAAGGCCAGCACCGGTTTGCGGTAATGATGTAGCGTCAGGTCGAGGGCGTATTCCTCGACGAAGAAATCTTCGTGCAGCGTGTCGCCGCTTTTGAAGCTGTCGTACAGCGAACGGATATCGCCACCGGCACAGAACGCCTTTTCACCGGCACCGCGCAGCACTACGGCGTGCACGCTGGCGTCAGTCGCCCAGGCATCGAGTTGCTGCTGCAACTGACGAACCATGTCGAGGGTGATGGCGTTGAGACCGGCGGGGCGGTTGAGGGTCAGGTGACCGATGTGATTGCGAACCTCGGCCAGCACTTCGTCTGGCGTGGCATCCATGGACGGCGTCCGCGGGGATGAAGCCTGAGCAGTCATCACTAACTCCCTGCTTTTATTGTCTTTATTCGAGAAGCTCGCGCGCGAGCGTTGACGGATCGTAACAGTGCAAATTTGCCGTGTACAACCGGGATATGTGCAGGGGGAGTTTGCGTTTTTGCAGCAGGTTGAGGATTGCCTTTGTGGCGAGGGAGCTTGCTCCCGCCGGGCTGCGAAGCGGCCCGACACGGCGGTTTTACGACTGCTGCGCAGCCGAGCGGGAGCAAGCTCCCTCGCCACAGAGATTCAGGTGCTTAACGGGAGAAAACTTCGCGGATGCTGCGGCGTTTGGCGTGCAGTTCGCTGGCGTGGATCAGTTGTTCGAGGTCTTCGGGAGTGACGTCGATGAACGCTTCCATGTCGGCCAGTGCCAGTTTCAAATCCTCAGCGGTAATGGCCTGGCTATCCACCGGCACCAGTGCCGGCGCTGGCTCGGCCGGGCGCTTGGGGTAGCGGATGCGCGTCAGGTTGTTGTAGGCCAGGGCGCTGAGCAGCATGCAGGCGGCGGCGAGCATCACCGGTTCCATGGCTTTCCAGTCCATGGCGATGGTGGCGGGATCGGCCAGCACCAAGGTCAGCGCCAGTGCGCCGGCCGGCGGATGCAGGCAACGCAGCCAACACATCAGGATCAGTGCCATGCCCGCCGCCAGGCAGGCGCTGCCGAGGGTTCGGCCGAGGACGTGGGCCACCAGCAGCGCGACCACGCTGGCGCACAGGTAGCCGCCGATGATCGACCAGGGTTGCGCGAGGGCGCCCGATGAGACGGCAAACAGCAACACCGCTGAAGCGCCCAACGGCCCGATCAGGTGATACGCGACCTCAATGCCGAACACCTGACTGCACGCCCAGACGCTGAACAAGGTGCCCAGCGCCATGCCGATGGCGGCGCGGCTCCATTCGGTGGGGCGGGTGTTGATGGCGGCGGGCAACCAGCGAGCGAGCATGTGAATCGGGTCCTTGCAGTAAATTCGGGGCAAAAAAAAGGACTTGTCCGTTTCGGAAAGTCCTCGAAGCGTTCCAACTATTGGGGGAGGAACGCGCACAGTGTGCCGTGCAAAGTCGATGCTGACAAATTCATATAAATGCTGCTTCAGTGCATTATTTTTGAATTGTCGCCACGCGGCGTCCACTGACAAAACACAGATACCCACCCAGCCCCGCCAGAGCGCTCAGGGCGTAGAACATGCTCGGCGCCGGCGTGTGCATCAGCAGGAACCCGCACATCACCGGACTCAGCGCACCGCCCAGTGCCGCGAGGTTCTGCGCGCCGTAGTAACTGCCGCGCAGCTCTTCGGGAGCGAGGGTGTCGACGAAGAGGAAATCCGCCGGGTAAATGATCATCTCGCCGAGGGTGAAGATGAACATCGCCACGCACCAGCCGACCAGACTGTCGGCCATGCTGAAACCGATCAGGCCAACGATGAACAACGCGGTGCCGCCGGCAATCCAGAACCGCAGGTGCTCACGCTTGAGAAAGCGCCCGATCTGGTATTGCAGCAGGATCACCGTGATCGCGTTGCAGGCGAGCAGGGCGGCCATGGTGTCGAGGGTCTGCTCTTGCGTGTGGGTCACCAGCAGATACTGCGACAGGTACAGGGTGAAGCGCCCGTGAACCAGGGTGCTGAGCAGGCAGCCGAGGGTGAACAGGATCATCGTGCGGTCGTTTTTCAGGATGATCAGGGTGTTCAGGAAACTCTGTGGGGGGCTGGCCTGCGACTCCGGACTGGCCTCACGGGACACGCCCAGCAGCAGAAAAACGCTGCCAGCGGCAATCAGCCCCGCGACGATAAATGGCGCTGAAGGCTGAACCCCGGCAATCACCACGCCGATCATCGGGCCGACGGCGTAGCCGATATTCGTCAGCGTGTAGTTCAGCGAAAACGCCTTGACCCGCTGGCCGACCGGCAGGTTTTCACTGAGCATCGCTTTGGAACAGATCAGGAACAGCGCCGACGCCGTTTCACTGATGATCAGCACCAGTGTGACCAGGTACAGATTCTGCGCGAAGGTCAGCAACATCAGGCCGACACCGCTGGAGAGCATGGTAAGGATCAACAGTTGACGCTTGTCGAGGCGATCAATGATGTAGCCGCCGTACAGCGACAACAGCGTGGCACTGAACACCGCGATGCCCAACAGCAGGCCGACGTCCTGCGGGTTGAGACCCAGTTTGTTGCTGAGGAACAGGGTCAGCAGCGGACTGATCAGGGCACGGCTGATGACGATGCTCAGCGAAGTGATCATCAGTCGGCGGATCAGGCGGGAGTAGGTGGCCACGGCAGTGCAAATGTCCTTATTTTCATGATGAGAAACCGTGTGGGAGCGAGCCTGCTCGCGAATACCGAGTGTCAGGCACCAACGCAGTTGACTGACCGGACGCTATCGCGAGCAGGCTCGCTCCTACAAGGGATTTGTCCTGTCAGGGCAATTTCAGGTGCATGGCGCAGCGTCGCTCGGCGGCAAAGCCATGCTCGATTTCTTTCTGCAGAGCATCGAGCAAATGCGCTGCGTGCTCACCGGGTGCGACTTCCACAAACCCCATCCGCTGATAAAACGGCGCATTCCACGGCAGGTCGCGAAACGTGGTCAGGGTCACCGCGCGCAATTGCTCATGGCGGGCATGTTCGATCGCAGTCAACACCAGTCGACGACCCACGCCTTGCCCCTGAAACGCCAGGCTGACGGACAGTTCTTCAATGTGCAGTTGGTTGTCGAAATCCAGCGCGCGAATAAACCCTGCCAGTTGCGCCGAGGTGTTTTCGGCGACCCAGACGTAGGCATTGTCGATGGCTTGGCGGTGTTGCGCGGCGCTTGCCACGTCGGTGTCGGCAAGCCAGGCGAGGGTAGGATCTGTGCGAAACAGCTCGGCGGCCGAGCGTTCGATGGCGGGGAGGGCGGCGGCATCATTCTGCCGCGCCCGGCGTACAACAAAACTCATGGTAAACAGTCCCTGTAGAAGCTGCCGCAGGCTGCGATCTTTTTCCTGAAAGCACAAAAGATCGCAGCCTCAATCAGTTCCTACAAGGGCTTCAGATACAACAGCACGTAATCGTTCTTGTCGAAACGCCCGGTCAGCACCGGTTGCAGGCTGGCCAGCGAGGTGCCTTGCAGCGATTGCAGGTCCTTGCTGTCCATCATCAACCAGGCCGGGGCTTTGAGGGCTTCGAGTTGCTGCACCGTTTCGGTGAACTGCGGTTGCAGATCCTGCTCGACGTTGACCATGAACTTGATCGCCTTGGCGTCTTTGCCCATGCCGTGCAGCACCAGCGGGGCCGGGTTCTGCTGCACCTGCGCGAAGGCAGCACGACTGAACGCCTGCGTGTCGTACAGACGTCGCTCCACCGGTTCGAACACCGCGGCATACACCGTCCACAAGGCTAACACCGAGCACAGCGCCAACACTTCGGCCCGCCAGCGCGGGATCATCAGACGCGACAACGCGAGTAATTGCAGAACGCCGAGCACGACCAGCACCAGGGTGATGCCGTCGAGCTGCTCGGGAAAACGGCGCTTGGCAACCAGCAGGGCCACCATCAACAGTCCCGGCGTCACCAGCCAGATACCTTGAATCACCCCACGCAATACGCGGAACACCCGACCGTGCAGCACCTGAAACGGGTACGCGGCGATGATCGCCGCCATCGGCAACATCGGCAGCAGGTAACGCGCCTTCTTCGCCTGTGGAATCGACAGGCCGACCATGACGATCAGCCCGGCGGCGGCGCAATATTGCACCAGACGCAAGGCCGGCCCGCGCTGATGCGGTTTGCTCAGCCAGGTCGCGGCCAACGCCAGGATCGCCAGCGGATACGCCAGTGCGTAATTGCCCATCGAGCTGGTGAAGTAATACAGCGAACCGCTGACGCCTTCGCTGCCGTCCATGCGCCCCATGAACTGCATGCGGATCACGTCCTGCAGGAAGGCTTCGCCACCGCTGAGTTTCGCCAGCCACAACAGCAGGCTGACACACGCTGCGAGTAACACAGAAGCGATCACGCCGAACACGAAGAGGCGTTTCCACTCACGGTTGAGCAGGTAGTAACTGCAGAGCATGCCGGTCGGTACCACCAGGCCGATAGGCCCGCGAATCCCGAAGCCCAGCAACAACAGGACAAAGATCAGCGGCCAGCGCCGGCGCGAGCCGAAGTGGTCGTGCGCATAGCCCAGATAAAACACCGACAGCGCCACGGCGGCGAGCATCAGGTCTTGCGACACCGCGCGCACTTCGGTGACGAAGGTGCTGGTGAGCATCAACAGCGCGATGCTGATCAGGGCCCAGCGCTGCGAATGCACCGCCAGCAAACGGTACATCAATGTCACGATCACGCCGCCGGCGATGGCGCTCGGCAGCCATGCCGTCAGGGTGTTGACCGCGCCAAAGGGCAACGACAACAACCAGATGAACAGCGTCGAGAGGGCTGAATAGTCGGCGTAAGGTTGACCGTAAGTGGTCGGGAATACCGTTGGCCCGTGTCGCAACATTTCCTGGGCAAACAGTACGAACCGTGAATCGAAGCCAATGGGCGCCTGTCCGTAAACCCCGGCGATGAACAGCAACAGTGCCAGCAGTCCTGCGATCAGGGACTGCCGGCGGATGACAGGCGACAACGTGATCAAGCGACGTCCGCTTTGTCAGACCATTGCTGCAGCGGCATCGGCAGTTTGCGCGAGTCGCCACGGCCGATCGGGAAGTACTTGAAGCCGTTGCGCGCCAGACGCTCGGCGTCGTACAGGTTGCGGCCGTCGAAGATCACCGGGGCTTTCAGGCGTTGCTCGATCAGGTCGAAATCCGGCGCCTTGAACTGCTGCCATTCGGTGCAGATGATCAGCGCATCGGAACCCGCCAGCACCGATTCCGGGGTGCCCATCAGCATCAGTTTTTCTTCGTTCGGGTACAGATGCTGGGTTTCCTGCATGGCTTCCGGGTCGAACGCGCGCACGCTGGCGCCGGCGGCGAACAGCGAATCGAGCAGCACGCGGCTCGGTGCGTCGCGCATGTCATCGGTGTTTGGTTTGAACGCCAGGCCCCACAGGGCGAAGGTCCTGCCGCGCAGGTCACCCTTGTAGAACGCGTTAATACGGTCGAACAGCTTGTGCTTCTGCCGCTCGTTGATCGCTTCGACCGCTTGCAGCAGGTCGCTGGAGCAATGCGCCTGTTCGGCACTGTGGATCAGCGCGCGCATGTCTTTCGGGAAGCACGAACCGCCATAACCGCAGCCCGGGTAGATGAAGTGGTAACCGATGCGCGTGTCGGCACCGATGCCCTGACGCACCGACTCGATGTCGGCGCCCAGGTGTTCGGCCAGTTCGGCAATCTGGTTGATGAAGCTGATCTTGGTCGCCAGCATGCAGTTGGCGGCGTATTTGGTCAGCTCGGCGCTGCGCAGGTCCATGAACATGATGCGGTCATGGTTGCGGTTGAACGGCGAGTACAGGTCGCGCATCACATCTTGCACTTCGTCACCTTCGCAGCCGATGACGATGCGGTCCGGACGACGGCAGTCGGCCACCGCCGAACCTTCCTTGAGGAATTCCGGGTTGGAGACGATATCGAACTGCAACTCACGACCGGCCTTGTCCAGCGCGGTTTGAATGTGCGCACGCAGGGTGTCGCCGGTGCCGACCGGTACGGTGGATTTTTCCACCAGGATCAGCGGCTGCTCACGGTGGCGCGCCACGGCGTCACCTACCGACAGCACGTATTTCAAGTCAGCCGAGCCGTCTTCGCTGGACGGTGTACCGACGGCGATGAACGCGACGCGACCGTGCTGTACGGCGAGTTTTTCATCGGAAGTGAAATGCAGGCGGCCGGAGTCCAGGCCTTCGCGCACCAAGCTCGACAGGCCCGGTTCGAAGATGCTGACGTGACCCTGGCGCAGCAGTTCGACTTTCTTCTGATCGATGTCCATGCACACGACGTCGTGACCGACTTCGGCCAACACGGCGGCCTGCACCAGGCCAACATAACCGCTACCAAATACTGTGATTTTCATGGAGCACTCCTGAATTCGGGCGCACGAGACGGACGAGTGTTAATAGTGATGACCCCGAGCATGACCAGTGCCACGCCCAGCGATTTAGTGAAACTGAACGATTCGTTGAACAGCGGCAGACTGGCCGCCAGCAGGTACACCAGCGCGTAGCTGATGCTCAATAGTGAATAAGCCCGGCCCAACGGCAGATCGCGCAATGCCGCGAGCCAGCAGAGCATCGACAGGGCGTAGGCGAAAATCGCCGCCACCACCACGGCCAGTGCCGACAGATCGACACTGCCGGCGCTCAGCGCCGTCAGCCATTGTTCCGGTTGCGGCAGGCGCGTCATGCTCCAGCGCATGCCCAGTTGCGCGCCACTGACCAGTCCGACGCTGGCCAGGGCAAAACCAATACCGCGTGCCTTGTTCATGACTGTTGCCCCAGTAAAACCACGCCGCCGATCACCAGCGCCACGCCCAGCCAATGCTGACGGTCGATGGGCTCGCGAAAAACGAAGCGGGCGATCAGGGTGATCAGCACGAAGTTGAGGCTGAGCATCGGGTAAGCGATGCCCACTTCAAGACGTTGCAACACCAGCAGCCACACCAGCAGCCCGCTGCCGAGAGCAAACAGCGCCAGCCACAACCATGGCGAACGCAGTTTGTCGGCCCAGGACGAATCAACGCCGCGCCAGCTCTCCACGGCGAATTTCTGCGCGACTTGCCCCAGGCACGTCAGCAGACACGCCGTCAGTAACAGCAACCAACTCATGACGGATCCTTGGGCAGCACCATGATCACCAGATTGCCCGACTCATAACGGGTACCGTCCTTGGGCAGCAGGTCCAGCTCTTCGAGCTCGTCCTGACCCTTGACGCGCATCAGCACGCCGACCGAGCCGCTGCGGCGAGCTTCACGTACCCATTGTTGAACGTTGTCCTTGGTGAGTCGGCGTTCAGCGCCTTCCGGGTAAGACAGACCGTATTTGAGTTCGCCGACCGTGTTGTACAGCGCGACCTCTGGTTGTTTCATGCGCCAGGCCAGCGCTGCCGCCGCACCCAGATCATTGCTCAGCAGATGCGTGGCGCCGGACAGTTCGGTGACATGGTGGCGGATGAACTGATCCGGGGTTTTGTTGGCCACCACCGACTTGGGCAACGCCGCCGGCAGGATTCCCGCCAGCAACAGACTGCCCAACGCCGGCGCCGCCCAGCACTGCAACGGCAGGAACGCTTGCGCCAGGTTGGCGATGATCCAGCCGATCAGGGCGATGAACACCAGCACCAGGCTGTGCAGTTCGTGGTCGTACACCGGTTTGTTCAGTTGCAGGTAAACCAGTGCGATCAGCGTGACCACACCCAGCATCAGGTTCAGCAGGCCGTTGATCCCCAGTGCCCGACCTTGTTCCAGACGCAGGCGATCAGCCAGCGCATTACCCAGCAGCAGTGCCAATGGCAACAGGCACGGCAGAATGTAGGTCGGCAGCTTGCCGTTGCTCAGGCTGAAAAAGCCCAGCGGCAACCACAGCCACAACAGCAGGAAGACCATGTTCGGCTGGGCCCGGGTTTGCCAGGCTTGCTTGAACGCGGTCGGCAACAGGCCAACCCACGGCAGACTGAATGCAACCAGCAGTGGCAGGTAGAACCACCACGGTGCATCGTGCTGCGCATCGTCACCGGCAAAGCGGCGGATGTGTTCGTGCCAGAAGAAGAACCGCCAGTAATCCGGTTCTTGTGCGTGCACCGCCAGCGCCCACGGCAAGCTGACGATGATCGCGATGGCGATCGCCACCGGACCGAACACCAGCAGTTCGCGCCAGCGTTTTTGCCAAAGCATCCACGGCAACGCGATCAGTACCGGCAGCAACCAGGCGAGAAAGCCCTTGGTCATGAAGCCCATGCCGCAGGCCAGCCCCAGCAGCGCCCAGGCGCCCAGACGGTGCCCGGTGCTTTTGCTGTCGAGCGCAAACCACAGCGCCACCAGGCTCAGGTTGACCCAGAAGGTGAATTGCGGATCGAGGTTGGCGTACCCGGCCTGACCGGCGACGACTGTAAAGCTCATGTAGAGCAGGGCGCAGACGAAGCTCTTGCGCGGATCGTTCCATAACCTGCGCGCGACCAGGTAGGCCAGCAGCACACTCAAAGCCGTGCTGAGGGCCGAGGCGAAGCGCACGCCGAACAGATTCTGTCCGAACAATTCCTGGCCGATGGCGATCATCCAGTAGCCGGCAATCGGTTTCTCGAAATACCGCAGCCCCATGAAATGCGGCGACACCCAATTGCCACTGAGCAGCATGTCCTGGCTGATCTGTGCGTAACGGGTTTCGTCGGGGATCCACAGGCCATGGGTGCTCAATGGCAACAGATAGGCCAGCAGACAGAGGCCGACCAACAGCGGCAGTGCCCAGCGTCTGGTCATGCGCCTTGCACTCCCAGCCAGCCTTCACGGCCTTCGAGCACACCGCGTTGCACGCGGCTCACGGGCAGGGTGTTGAAAAACTCGGGCAACAAGTCGCCCAAGGGTTTGAAGTCAATGTGGCGCTGGCGTGCATCGGCCAGCAATTGACGAAAGTCCTGAGCCATCAGAATCCCTTCTACTTCGGCATGAATGGTGTAGACGTTGAGTGCTTGCGACTGGAACCGGTCGAGGATGAAGGCGTTGAAGTCCTTCGCCGCCACGTGCGGGCCGACGACTTCGTCGAAGGTCGGCAGGTCCACCGGAATCTGCGGAGTGCCCAGCGAACCGTCCGCCAGCAGCGGACGGAACAGGCTCTGCCCGCGACAATCGCTGTTGTAGCGAAAGCCGAAGGCCTGTTTGGCCTCGATCACGCGCTCGTCCGCACGCCAACCGGCGGCGGCCGAACACTGGATCTTTTCTCCGAGGATGTCGCTCAACGTGTCGACGCCCTGACGAATCTGTTCGATCAGTTGGGCATCGCTCCAACGCCCGGCGTTGGCCTGCCAGCCATGGTGATCCCAGGCGTGCAGGCCGACTTCGTGACCGGCGTCCCGGGCCTGACGCATCAGGTGCCCGAGATCACGGCCAATCGGTTTGCCGGGCCAGGCAGTGCCGGCCAGCAAAATGTCCCAGCCGTAGAGGCCGGCAGCGTTGGAGCGCAGCATTTTCCAGAGGAACTGCGGGCGGATCAGGCGCCACAGATGCCGACCCATGTTGTCCGGGCCGACACTGAAGAAAAACGTTGCCTTGACCTGCGCCTCGTCGAGCATCTCCAGCAGCCGCGGCACACCTTCACGGGTGCCACGGTAGGTGTCGACATCGATACGAAGACCTGCCTGCATTACTTCTTGTCCGCGATTTCGAGCATGGCTTCACGCAGGAAGAAGTCCAGGGTGTTGCCGATGGTCTCGCGCATTTCCACGGTCGGCTCCCAGTTCAGCAGGCGCTTGGCATTGGCGATGCTTGGCTTGCGGTGTTCCACGTCCTGGTAACCGGCACCGTAGAACGCCTTGCTTTCCACGTCGCGGAAACCGGCGAACGGCGGGAAGTTGTGGCGCAGCGGGTGCGCTTCGAACTGACGCAGCAGCTCTTCGCCCAACTGACGGATGCTGGCTTCGTTGTCCGGGTTGCCGATGTTGATGATCTGGCCGTTGCAGACATCGTTGTCGTTGTCGATGATCCGCGCCAGGGCTTCAACGCCGTCAGCGATGTCAGTGAAGCAACGCTTCTGCTCGCCACCGTCGAACAGACGGATCGGCGTACCTTCCACCAGGTTGAGGATCAACTGGGTGATGGCGCGGGAGCTGCCGATACGCGCTGAATCCAGACGGTCCAGACGCGGGCCCATCCAGTTGAACGGACGGAACAGGGTGAAGTTCAGGCCCTTGGCGCCGTAAGCCCAGATCACGCGATCCAGCAGTTGCTTGGAGACCGAGTAGATCCAGCGCTGCTTGTTGATCGGACCGACGATCAGGTTCGAGCTGTCTTCGTCGAAGTTCTTGTCCTGGCACATGCCATAGACTTCCGAGGTCGACGGGAAGATCACGCGCTTGTTGTACTTGACGCAGTAGCGCACCAGTTTCAGGTTCTCTTCGAAGTCCAGTTCGAATACGCGCAGCGGATTGCGGGTGTATTCGATCGGCGTGGCGATGGCCACCAGCGGCAGGACCACGTCGCACTTCTTGATGTGGTACTCGATCCACTCGGAGTGAATGCTGATGTCGCCTTCGACGAAGTGGAAGTGCGGGTGGCTGCGCAGACGGTCAATGGCGTCGGAGCCGATGTCCAGACCGTAGACTTCGTAGCGGTCGTCACGCAGCAGGCGCTCGGACAGGTGGTTACCGATGAAGCCGTTGACACCGAGGATCAGCACACGAGTGCGACGTGGCGCACGACCGGATTCGGCGCCGCGCAGCAGCGAGCCATCGACCAGACCCAGTTCGTTGGCCAGTTGCGGGCCGCTGAGGTACAGGCCGTTGTCGTTGCGCTGACCGGCGTTGATCACCAGCGAGTCCTGACCGCAGGCAATGCGCAGCGGATCGACGCTGATCACGCGACCTGGCGCCTGGCCTTCGTTGCCCTTGACGACCTCGGCGCTCCAGACAATCAGTTTGTGCTCGCCCACGGCGCAGAACGCGCCCGGGTAAGGACGGGTGACGGCGCGCACCAGATTGAACAGTTCTTCAGCCGGTTTGGCCCAGACCAGTTTGCCGTCCGCCGGGGTGCGGCGACCGAACACGGTGGCTTTCGATTCGTCTTGCGGGGTTTCAGTGATCTGGCCTTGCAGCATGTTCGGCAGGGTGTCGCGCAGCAGGTCGCTGGCGGCAGTGCGCAGTTTGGCGTGCAGGGTCAGGCCGGTGTCGCTGCGGTCGATGGCAACGCGCTGCTGGGCAACGATGGCGCCAGCATCAGCGCGCTTGACCATACGGTGCAGGGTGACGCCGGTTTCGGTTTCGCCGTTGACCAGCACCCAGTTCGCCGGAGCGCGGCCGCGATAGCGTGGCAGCAACGAACCGTGCAGATTGAACGCGCCTTTTTTGGCCAGGGCCAGCAGCGGTTCGCTCAGCAGGTTGCGGTAGTAGAAGGAGAAGATGTACTCCGGGTCCAGCTTGGCGATGCGCTCGATCCACAGTGGGTGGTTGGCGTCTTCCGGCGCGTGGACCGGGATGCCTTTGTTGGCGCACAGCTGTGCAACCGAGGCATAGAACGCGTTTTCTTTCGGATCATCGGCGTGAGTGAACACTGCTGCAATGTCATAGCCGCTGTTGAGCAGGGCTTCAATGCCGGCGCAGCCAATATCGTGGTAAGCGAAGACAACAGTTTTTGCACTCATGAGAGAACCTGATCGGAAGTGGAAGAAGTAGCGGTAGAAGAAAGACCATCAACGGTGACGGCAGGGGCCGGATCGGCCGGCTGGCTGCGCAACACCTTTTCGATGAAGAAACGTGGACGGGCGCGCACATCGCTGTACATGCGGCCGAGGTATTCACCCAGCAGGCCCATGCCGATGAATTGGCCACCGGTGAACACGAACAGCACGGCGAACAGCACGAACATGCCGTCACCGGCCCAACCGGCACCGAAGGCCAGACGCAAGACAATCAACGCAATCGCGAACAGCACGCCCAAGCCGGCCATGGCGAAGCCGACGATGCTCAACAGACGCAGCGGGGTGGTGGTCATGCAGGTGACCAGATCGAACATCAGGTTGATCAGGCGCATCGGGCTGTATTTCGAGTCGCCGTGTTCACGCTCGGCGTGGGCCACGACGATTTCGGTGGTGTGACGGGCGAAGCTGTTGGCCAGGATCGGGATGAACGTGCTGCGTTCGCGGCAGGCGAGCATCGCGTCGATGATGGTGCGGCGGTAGGCGCGCAGCATGCAGCCGTAGTCGCTCATGGCGACGCCGGTGGAGCGCTGCACGGCGAGGTTGATCAGCTTCGACGGGTAGCGGCGCAGCGCCGAATCCTGACGATTGCCGCGCACGGTGCCGACCACGTCGTAACCTTTTTCGGCTTCGGCCACCAGTCGTGGGATTTCTTCCGGCGGGTTCTGCAGATCGGCGTCGAGGGTGATCACCACGTCGCCCTTGCACTGTTCGAAACCGGCCATGATCGCGGCGTGCTGACCATAGTTGCGGTTGAGGATGACCGCCACGAACGGGCTGTTTTCACGCCCGGCGGCTTCTTCGAGCATGTTCGCCGATTCGTCGCGGCTGCCGTCGTCGACCAGCACGATTTCAAAATCGTGGTGCAACTGGCGGCAGGCCACCTCGGTACGACGCAGCAGCTCGGGCAGGCTTTCCTGTTCGTTGTAGACCGGGATGACGATCGACACGCTACGGATTGGATAAGGTTTCACAGGCGTTTTTCCATGATGTGTGCGATGGCACCGACCACCCGGTCAAGGTCTTGACCGGTCATGTCGGGGAACAGCGGAATCGAGCACAGCCGCGCCGAGTTCCATTCGGTGTTGGGCAGGTACAGGTCGGGGTCACGCTGGCGATACCAGGTGTGCAGGTGGGTGGCGATGAAATGGATACCGGTGCCGATGCCCTGATCCTGCAACGCCTTCATGAAGGCTTCGCGATCCATGCCGCAACGCTCGCTGTCGATGCGCAGGATGAACAGGTGCCAGGCGTGTTGCTGGGCATAGGCGGGCAGGGCCAGCGGTTGCACCGGCAGGCCTTCGAATTTTTGCAGGTAGCTGGTGGCCAGTTCGGTGCGCCGGGCGTTGATTTCGTCCAGACGTTGCAACTGCACCAGGGCAATCGCGGCGTTGATGTCGGCCAGGTTGTACTTGAAGCCCGGTTCCATCACTTGCGCCTGCGGCTTGCGGCCACCGGTCAGACGGTCATAGGCGTCAACGCCCAGGCCGTGGAATTTGAGCATGCGCACGCGGCTGGCAAGGGCTTCGTCGTCGGTGACGAACATCGCGCCTTCGGCACAGGTCATGTTCTTGATCGCATGGAACGAGAAGATCGCCGTGCCTTGCGAACCGACGTGGCGCCCCTTGTAGCGGGTGCCGGCGGCGTGGGCGGCGTCTTCGATGACCGGGATGCCGTGCTTGTCGGCCAGGGCGTACAGCGGATCGAGATCGAATGCAGCGCCGGCATAGTGCACCGGAATGATTGCCTTGGTCCGCGGAGTGATGGCCGCTTCGATGCGCGCAGCGTCGGTCATCAGCGTGTCGCGGTCGACATCGACAAACACCGGTTTGGCGCCCAGCAGGGAGATCATGTTGGCGGTCGAAACCCAGGTCTGCGACGGGGTGATGACTTCGTCGCCCGGGCCGATGCCCAGGGCCAGCAGCGTGATGTGCATGCCGCCGGTGGCCGAAGACAAGGCCACCGCGTGCTTGCAACCCACGTACTGCGCAAACTGCTCTTCGAGTGCCTGGTTTTTCGGCCCCGTGGTGATCCAGCCCGAGCGCAACACCTGCTCGACAGCGGCAATTTCCTCATCGCCAATACTTGGGCGGGAGAAGGGGAGAAACGCCTGACTCATGGGCACCTCATTACAAAAAAAATAAAGGATGGATTCACGCGGTTATTGGATCCAGCCTCAGCGTAGACACAGAAAAGCGCTCCTGCATCAATAACTTGGCAAAAAAAGCATGACGTCGGGGATTGATTGACTTTTCACGATTTGCCCGGCAGGTTGGGGCATAGCCACTACCGAACCTATGGGAATTAAGGTTATGCCGGTTTTTGTGAAAGGAACATGAAAAACCGGTTGGCGAATCGTTTATCTGTCACTTATACAGCCGCTGTTCAGGCTTCTGCCGTCCATCGCAGTTTTTTGTCGGACAGTGCCGCTCAAGTACCTTCTTTACTTCAAGTACATTGCATTTGTTAGTTGTTGTAGTGCTGTACGTTTTTTACTCAAGGTTTAACGTTTGATTGATTTAGTTGCTGCAACCCCCGACGCTCCAAAAACCAACCCGATGAGCCTGTACCTCGCGCGTTTGGCGCCCTCCAGCCAACTGACCATGCGCTATGTGCTGCAAGATGCGGCCGATCGCCTGGGCTTTGAAGACATGAATGTCGAAGAGATTCCCTGGCATGCCTTGCAACCGGAAGATGTTGTAGCGCTGGTCGCTGCATTACGCGCAGACAACTACGCACCGAACACTTCTTCGTTGTATGTGAATGCGGTGCGCGGGGTGATGAATGAGGCCTGGCGCATGAGTCTGATCAGCCAGGAACATCTTTTGAAGATGCGCTCGGTCAAGGGCATCGCCGGCACGCGGCTGTCTCAGGGGCGCAATCTCAAGCGCACGCTGATTCACGAATTGATGGAAGTCTGCGCCGCCGACCCACGCCCGCAGGGCCTGCGTGATGCAGCAATCATCGCGCTGCTGTACGGCACCGGTATGCGCAAGTCGGAATCGGTGGATCTGGACCTGAATCAGGTCGACTTCAGCGAGCGCAGCCTGTGCGTCACCGCCAAGGGCAACAAGCAGTTGATCAAGTACGCGCCGGCATGGGCTTTCAGCAAGCTCGATGCATGGCTCGAACTGCGCCGCTCGCAGCTCAAGGAAGGCGAGAGCGACGATGCCTTCCTGTTCAACCGCATTCGCCGTGGCAGCCACATTACCCGCGAGCGCATCACCAAGCATGCGATCTACTACATCGCTCGCCAGCGCGGCACGCAGGTCGGGGTGAAGATCATGCCCCACGATTTCCGTCGCTCGTTCATCACTCGGGTGATCGAGGAGCACGACCTGTCGATCGCGCAGAAACTGGCGCATCACAGCAACATTCAGACTACCGCCAACTACGATGTGCGCGATGACAACGAGCGGCGGCGGGCGGTGGATCGCTTCGATCTCTGATCAGTTCAGGCCAAACACATGCGCCGCACCGAGTACCGACAGCTGCACCGCGCTGCCGGCGGGCGGCGCGTGCATGCCGGAGCTGCGCACCAGAATCGAACGGGCCGGATCCTGAGTCGCGGATGAGCTCAGTTCAACGGTCAGGGTACAGGTGTTGCCGGCAAAGTCACGGTCGGTGACCAGCGCATGGCAGCCTTGACTGTCAGATGCCCCTTCGGCGATCTGCAATTGCTCGGGGCGCAGCATGATCTGCGCGGCGCCGCTGAAGCCGTTGCTGTTCACCGCCACCGGACCCAGATCGCAATGCGCCCAACCCGCCTCGATTCGCGCGGGCAGGACCACCGCTTCGCCGAGAAAGTGCGCGGTCTGTTCATCCTGCGGATAGCGGTAGAGATCCATCGGATGCCCGGACTGCACCAGCCGGCCGCTGCGCATCACCGCCAATTGATCGGCAAACGACAACGCTTCACTCTGATCGTGGGTCACCAGAATGGTGGTGACGCCGGCGTCTTCGAGCAGGCGCGCGACCATTTTGCGCATGGCACTGCGCAAACCGGTGTCGAGGGCGGAGAACGGCTCGTCGAGCAGCATCAGCCGTGGCTGTTGTGCCAGAGCGCGGGCCAGCGAGACCCGCTGTTGCTGGCCACCGGACAATTCGTGGGGCCAACGGTTGGCCATGTTGGCGTCGAGGGCGACGCTGTCCATCAACTCAAGGATGCGCTGGGTGCGGGCCGCACCGGTCAGGGCCAGGCCGAAACCGATGTTCGCCGCCACCGTCATGTGCGGGAATAACGCGCCGTCCTGCGGGACGTAGCCGATCTGCCGTTGATAGGCCGGCACTGCGTGGCTGCGGTCGACCAGCGTCTGGCCGTTGAGCGTAATGCTGCCGCTGTCGGGAAACTCGAAGCCGGCGATCATCCGCAACAGCGTGGTCTTGCCGGAACCGGAGGGGCCGACGATCACCGTGCGGCTGCCGGTCGGCACGTTGAGGCTGACGTCGTCGAGCGCCTTCTGCGCGCCGAAGGTTTTACTGAGGTTGAGCAGTTCGAGAGCGTTCATCGGCCAGCGGTACGCCTGGATTGGTGATAGAGAATGGCCGTCAGCGGCAGTGAAAGCAGGATCATCAAGAACGCGTAGGGCGCGGCGGCGGCGTAATCGATTTCGCTGGTCATCGCCCAGAAACCGGTGGCGAGGGTGCGTGTGCCGTTGGGCGCGAGCAGCAGGGTTGCGGTCAGTTCATTGGTGATTGCCAGGAACACCAGTGCCGCACCTGCCGCCGCGCCGGGGGCCGCCAGGCGTACGGTGATCAGCCACAATGCGCGTATCGGCGAGCGGCCAAGGCTTTGCGCGATGTTTTCCAGCTCGACCGGGGCCTGTGCGAAACCGGCGCGCAGGCTGACCAGCGCCCGGGGCAGGAACATCAGCAGATAGGCCAAGAGCACCGTGATGGTGGTCTGGTAGATCGGCCGGGCGAAATGAATGGTCACGGTGACCAGCGCCAAAGCAACGACAATGCCGGGCAGTGAACTGGTGATGTAATTGCAGCCTTCCAGCAAGCGCTGCAGTTTGCCCGGCGAGCGGATCGACAGCCACGCGATGGGGATCGCCGCGACACTGGTCAGCAATGCGCCGGCCACTCCGTAAGACAAGGTTTGCAGCAGCGCCGGCAGCAACTCGTCACCTTGCCAGACCTGCACACCACCGGCCACCAGCCAGCGGCCCAGCGTGAGCAACGGCACACCGAGGGCCAGCAGGCAGGTCAGGGTTTGCAACAGTAACGCCAGAGTTGTCGCGCCACGCCCCAGTTGCACGCTGCGCTGGTCCCGGGCGCTGCCGGAACCGACTCGCGCATAGCGGGCGTTGCCACGGGCGGCAGATTCGGCGGTGAGCATCGCCAGACAGCACAGCGCCAGAACGCCAGCGAGCATGTTGGCCGCCGGGCCGTTAAACGTCGATTTGAACTGATCGAAGATCGCCGTGGTGAAGGTGTCGAAACGGATCATCGCGTACAAGCCGTACTCGGCCAGCAAATGCAGACCGACCAACAACGCGCCACCGCAGATTGCCAGGCGCAATTGCGGCAACACCACCCGAAAGAACACCGCCCACGGCTTGAGTCCCAAGGATTGCGCGACGTCTTCAATCGCCGGATCGAGACGGCGCAAGGTCGCGGCAATCGGCAAATACAGAAACGGGAAATAGGCGATCACCGACACCAGCACACCGGCCGGCAGACCGTGGATCGACGGAATCAGGCTGACCCACGCATAACTGTGGACGAACGCCGGCACGGCCAGCGGAGCCACCGCCAGCACTGACCACAGGCGTCGGCCGGGCAGGTTGCTGCGTTCGGTCAGCCAGGCCAGGGCGGTTCCGAGCAGGATGCACAGCGGCAGGGTGATCAGCACCAGCAGCACGGTGTTGATCAGCAATTCGCCGACCCGCGGGCGAAAGATCAGAGCTTCGATGGTCGCCCAGCCGGTGTACCACGCCACGCCGATGACGAACGCAATCGGCAGCAGGGACAACAACGACACCAGCACCGCCGAGCTCACCACCCACGAACTGCCACGCCCGGCCAGCGTGCGGGGCGGGTGAAGGAGGCTGGCGGCGGCCGTCGCAACGGCCGGTGCAGGCAAGGTTTCGGGCATCACTTAGAGCAATCCGGCCTGGGTCATCAGCTCGACGGCTTTTTTGCTGTCGAGGGTCGACGCATCGACTTTCGGCGCGTCGAGGGTTTTCAGCGGAGTCAGCTTCGGATTGGACGGCGCGTCTTTACCCACGGCGTATTCGAAGGAGGTGCCGGTTTCGAGCACTTCCTGACCTTCCTTGCTGGTGATGTATTTGACGAACTTCTGCGCTTCATCCTGATGCTTGCTGGAGGCCAGCACGCCAGCGCCGGAGGTGCTGACGAACGCACCCGGATCCTGATGTTTGAAGTAGTACAGCTTGATGTTTTTGCTGTTTTCGCCGGTCTTGGACTGATCAACGAAGCTGTAATAGTGATAGATCACGCCGCTGTCGATCTGTCCGGCGTTCACCGCTTTGAGCACCGCACTGTTGCCGCGATAGATCGTGGCGTTGGTCTTAATGCCCTTGAGCCATTCCAGCGTGGCAGCTTCGCCTTTCTGTTGCAGGACGGCGGCGACGATCGCCTGGAAGTCCGCGCCGGCCGGGGAGGCGGCCCAACGGCCTTTCCAGGCCGGGGTGGCGAGGTCGAGCAGGGATTTGGGCAAGTCCTTTTCAGTCAGTTTACTTGGGTTGTAGACGAACACGGTGGAACGGGCGGCGATACCGACCCAATTGCCGTGGGCCGGACGGTAGGCGGAATCGACTTGCTCAAGGGTAGCGGGCGCCAGAGGGGCGAACAGCTTGGCGTTGTCCACCAGCACCATCGCCGGGGAGTTCTCGGTGAGGAATACGTCTGCCGGCGAGGCGGCGCCTTCCTGCACGAGCTGGTTGCCCATCTCGGTGTCATCGCCGTTGCGAATGGTCACCGGAATGCCGGTTTCCTCGGTGAAGCCGGCCACCCAGGCCTTGGTCAGCGTTTCATGCTGCGCGTTGTAGACCACCAGACCCACCGAATCGGCGGCAAAAGCCTGCCCGGTGCCGAGCAACGCAGTGGCCAGCAATGCGCGTTTGAAGAAGGATGGAAAGCATGGATTCATTCGGGCAGCTCCTGTTTTCAGACGTTATGAGCAAACCCTCGCAGGAAACAATGCGAACGATTTGCAAGTGTCGAGTCGCGGCAATGTAGGGTGGCAAATGAGAAAAAAACGTCAAAGAAGCCGTTAATACTTGTCATTACCATTCAAATTTACCGCGACTCTCTCCTTTTGTCTTAGCGTCATTGCTCAGGAGTGGGGGATGTAAGCCACGCTCTGGTCTGCACGCCCGTGGAATACCTGTTCGCCACGGGTCGGGGTGGTGGTGATGACCTGATGATCAGCCTTCAGCGCATCGAGTGGCACGGCGTCACCGGAACGGTATTGCGCCACGAAGATCGTGCGTTGCGGATCCCAATGTTCGCCGCTGGTGCGTTGCAGCCAGGCGATCAGCGTCGCTGTGTCGCCATTGTGCGGGAAGTCCTCGATCGTTTCCGGCACGTAGTAGAACGGTGCACCACCGGTTTGCAGATACATCGGTACTTTGTTGTCGACCTCGATCATGACCATGCGCCATTGATTCAACGGTGCCTGCTGACTGGCCTGCTCGCGTACCTGCTCGCCGAAGCGGATGACACCGCCGCCGCTGTTGGTCCACGGGTAAAGCACACCCAGTACCGCAGCGAGCAACACAGTAGTGACAGCGAAGCCGATCTTCAGCCCACGGCCTTCGCTGTTGCGGGCGGCCATGCGCCGGGTGACCCACCAGGCACCCAGCAATTGCGCGAAGGGCACCAACGGCAGGACGTAATAACTGCGGCGACTGCCACTGGCGGTGAAGAACAGCATCAGCAGCGCGAGCCCTTGAATCAGCCAGCGGGTATCCGGTTCGATGTGCTTCCAGTTGCGCGCGGCCACCCACAAGGCGATCAACCAGCACGGTGCCCAGGGCAGGGTGTAAACCGGCAGGTAGATCAAGTAGGTGTAAATCGGCCCGAACTGATCGAACGGCTGGAAAAACCGCACGACGTTTTCACGCAGCACCAGGCCGAGGCCGCTTTGTTCGTAGTTGGGCGCACCGTAGAGGTGAGACAACAGGAACGGCGCCATGTAAAACGCCCCGGCGATCAATAGCGCGCCGAACAGTCGCAGGTTCAGATGACGTTTCCAGCGGTGTTCGCTGAGCAGGTGCGGCAGCAGCACCAGCCCCGGCAGGATGAAACCGATCAGGCCCTTGAACAGCGACGTCAGCGACAACAAACCGAAGAACACCACGTAACGCCAGAAGCGGGTGTCATCCGGGCCGCGCCAATACCACCAGACGGCCGCCAGCACGCCGCAGACGGTGAGAATGTCGGCGGTGGCGACTCGCGCCCAGAACACGAAATACAAGGTGGTCGCCAGCATCCAGCCGGCGATCAGCCCGGTGCCTTTGCGAAACAGTTGCTCGCCAAGCAGATACACCAGCCACACGCTGAACCACGCGGAAATCACCGAAGACAGACGCAACGACCAGTGCCCCAGTCCGCCGGTGAACCAGGAGGTCGCGGTGATCAGCCAGTACGACAGCAGCGGTTTGTCGTAATAAGGACTGCCTTTGAGATAGGGATCGAAATAGTCGCCGCTTTGCAGCATCTGCAAGGCGATGTTGGCCCAGCGGGTTTCCGGCCCCCACAGCTCGCGACTGCCCAGGCCGAGCAATAACAGCAGGGCAGTCGCCGTCAGCAGGAGCAGCAACGCGCCCCGGTCTTTTTTGTCTGCGGTCATGGTTTGCTCTGGGCAAAGATGAAGATTTCCAGGTTGCCGCGCCGGAAGTGCTGACCATCGATCGGCAACAGCTCCAGTTGCTGCTCGTCAGAGGTGCTGTTGACGCGCATTACCACGCCCACCGAGCCTTTCTTGCGCGCTGCGGTCATCCATTCGCCTACGCCGTCGAGGCTGACCTTGCGTGACGCCATGGCCGGGTCATCGAGGCCGTACTTGAGCTCGCCAACGGTGTTGAACAGGTCGACTTGCGGGCGGCGCAAACGCCATGACAATGCGGAAGCGGCTCCCAGGTCGTTACTCAGCAACGAGCTGGTTTCGCTCAGTTGCTGCTGATGTTCGGCAATGAACTGATCCGGCATCTTGCTGTTGACGATGGTCGCCGGCATCGCGGCCGGCAGCAATGCGACGAGCAGGCCGATGCCCAACGCCGGCATTGCCCACAGCGCCAGAGGGCGCAAGGCTTGCAGCGATCCGGCAATCAGCCAGCCAAGCAGCACGATATAGCCCAGCGACAGGCTGAACATTTCGGTGTGTTCGTAAATTTCACGGGTCGCTTGCAGATAGATCAGCGCGACCAGTGCGGCAACGGCCAGCATCACGTTGACCACACCGTTGATGCGCAAGACACGGCCGTTCTGGCGTTCGAGCCAGCCCATCAGCGTGTGGCCCATCAACAGGGCCAGAGGCAGCAGGCACGGCATGATGTAAGTCGGCAGTTTGCCGCTGCTCGCGCTGAAAAATGCCAGCGGCAGCAGGAACCACAAGGCGAGGAAGGCGATTTTCGGATCACGCTTTTCCCGCCAGGTACGCAGCAGTGTCGAAGGCAACAGCAGTGCCCACGGCAAGGTGGCCGCAAACAGCAGCGGCAGGTAGAACCACCATGGTCGTGCGTGCTGTGCGTCTTCACCGGCGGCGAAGCGGCGGATGTGTTCGTGCCAGAAGAAGAACCGCCAGAAATCCGGTTCACGGGCATGCACGGCCAGTGCCCATGGCACGCTGACCAGCGCGGCCACTGCAACGGCAACCAGCCCATAACGCACCAACTCACCGAAACGCCGTTGCCATATCATGTAGGGCATGGCGATCAGCACCGGCAGCATCAGGGCGAGGAAACCTTTGGTCATCAGGCCCATGCCGCAGGCAAATCCCAACAAAGCCCAGCCGCCCAGGCGCGCGCGCGGGGTGTTGCTGTCGATGGCAAACCAGATCGCCACCAGACTCAGGTTGACCCACAAGGTGAACTGCGGATCGAGGTTGGCATAGCCGGCTTGTCCTGCAATCAGGCCGAAGCTCATATAAAGGAGGGCGCACGCGGCGCTGATTCGCGGGTTGTTCCACAGGCGCCGGGCCAACAGGTAGGCCAGCCACACGCTAACCCCGGAGCTGAGTGCCGAGGCGATGCGCACGCCGAACAGGTTTTCACCGAAAATGGCTTGGCCGATGGCAATCATCCAGTAGCCGGCAATCGGTTTTTCAAAGTAGCGAATGCCCATGAAGTGCGGCGCCACCCAGTTGCCGCTCTGCAGCATTTCCTGACTGATCTGCCCGTAACGGGTTTCATCGGGAATCCACAGGCCGTGGGTCATCAGCGGCAGCAGATAAAACGCCACGAATGCCAGCACCAGCCCGGGGATCGCAAAGCGTTCGATCAGGGTGCGCTGGGGGAGGCGCGGCAAATTCAACGCCGCATGGTGCAGCGGTTTGTTCTCAGACGTCATGACTGGACCTTGGTGCAGTACAAAGTGTGCGTTTCAGTGGCGGCCTGGCGATTTCCGTAGCAGGCGCGGCACTGGGTTGAATGAATGCAGAGGCGAGCACGGCCGATGGGCGTGTCCTGCATTCAGAGAACGGGTCTGCTTCCAGCTTTAAGTTCTCCTTGAGAAGACAAGCTTTAAAATGAAATATTTCCAATTGCTGAAAGTAAAAAACATTTCTTATTACAAATTCATTGGCGCCAACACGCCGTGCCAGAGCATTGACTGAGTCATGGCCTTATTTAATTAAGTCTGATGATTACTTGTTCAATCGTTGCCAACCCTCGGGGTTCATGAGGCCAATGACTTCAAGTTTTCCTTGCGCATCTATCCGGGCCAAAACAGCGCTGCCATATTCGGCGGCGACCGCGCGCGGGTAACCGGTCTGCCGTTCGAAATCGGCAATGCAGCCGCTGTGGGTCACCAGGATCATGTTCTGCCCCGGCGTCTTGTGTGCCACCAACTCATCGCGCATCGTCGGGCCACAGGTTTCCAGCCATTCCGCCGCCACGGCATCGTGGCCGAGCATGTAATGCGCAGTCTGCAGGGTGCGCGTCAACGGGCTGCTGAACAACTGGGTTTTTTCCAGGCCCAGTTGCGTAAAGCCACGGCCTACCTGGGCTGCAGCAATGCTGCCAGCCTGGGTGATACCGTCTGCCGGCCCCAGACAGGGATTGGTCGAGCGGTCGCAACGTTCGGTATGTCGCACCAGTGCGACGACCTCACCGGCCTGCCAGGCCTTCACCCATTCCTGGGTAGCCGACGCACTCGCATAGCGCAGGTTGGCGGGCGAACGTTGCATCCAGACGAAGCCGCAAATCAGTGTAATCAACAGCAAACCGACAGCAATGATTGCCCAAGTGCGCGGACGAGACAGATCCCATCGCCTGGACGCTGATTGTACGTGTACTAATTCAACCACGACGTTGCCCCTTGTCATTCCCGAGTTCCACTCAGTACACGCACAGTGCAACGTAAGCTCCAGGAGGTTAGTTACTTTACGGTGGTCTACTTGAATGGCTGCTGAACACTACGTTCAGAGTCGTGGCGGAGCAGTGAAGAACATGTGAAAAATTTGCGAGGTCCGGCGTGTGTTAACTAAAACGGCTATTTGATAAACAAACTCAAATACCCGTTTTGTTTGTTTTAAACACTTAACAACAACGCCGGGCAAAGCGAAGCTGCGAATATTGGTCAACGTCGTCGCGCCGCCCCTTGCAGCCCTGACATCAGCAGTGGAGTCATTGAACCGGATGGACCTCAAGCAAAGCCTCGCCAATCGGATTGTGATTGTGTTCGCCCTGATGAGCGCGGTGGTGGCCGGTGTTTTCGCGATGGGCATTGTGGCCACGGTGCATGTCGTCGAGCACAAGTTGACCATGACCGCCCTCAGCGGTGGACTGCGCCGCTTGTTGGCGATGGACGACATCAATCAATGGCGCCACGAGCCGGAAAAGAGCGAACTGTTTTTTTTCGAGAACGGTCCAGGCCCAATGGCGCTGACGCCACAACTGGCAGCACTGCCCCAGGGGTTTCAGGAGATCACCTTCAACGGTGACGATTTCTACGCGATGGTCGAGGCGGTCGGTGGCCGCAAATATGTGCTGTTGCGCAATCAGGAAAGCTTCGAACAGCGTGAACACCTGCTGTTCGTGGTGGTGATAGTCGGGTTCATCCTCAGTGTCATGCTGGCGGTCGCGCTCGGCAGGTTGTTGGCGCGGCAGGTCATGGCGCCGGTGATTCGCCTGGCGGGGCAGGTGCGGCATCGTGATCAATTGATCGCGCTGGCGCCGGCCCTGCATCCGGATTACGCCGATGATGAAGTAGGGGAGTTGGCCCTGTCTTTTGACCAGACACTCGGCCGGTTACGCGAAACCCTGAATCGGGAAAAGCTCTTCACCAGCGACGTCAGCCACGAACTGCGCACACCGTTGATGATTCTGGCCAGCTCCTGCGAGCTGTTGCTGGCCAACCCTTCGCTGGATCCGCGTTCCACCCAGCAGGTCACACGCATTGCCCGGGCCAGCGCTGAAATGCGCCAACTGGTCGAAACCTTCTTGATGCTGGCGCGCAAGCCGGAAGAGCTTGGTACCGAATCGACCTGCACACTCAAATCGATCGCCGATGCCCAGGTGGAAATCTGGGGGCGACTGATTCGTGAAAAGGGTCTGGAATTCATCTACGAGCCGCAACTGGCGGGCACCACGCGTTATGACCTGACGTTCTTGCAGTCGGTCATGGGCAATCTGCTGCGCAATGCCTGGCACTACACCGATCAGGGCTTTGTAAGGTTGACCCTGCTCAAGGACAGCTTCGTGGTCGAGGACAGCGGCATCGGTATTCCGGAAGAGAAACGTCACGCGATGTTCCAGCCATTCGTGCGCGGTGACGAGCAGCGCGGTGAAGGCCTTGGGCTGGGATTGTCGCTGGTGCAGCGGATCTGCAGCCATCAGCGCTGGCAGGTTCAGTTGGTGACTCGCGAACCCAACGGCTGCCGTTTCACCGTCACGCTGTCGGCGGCTCAGGAGGCCGAAGGGCAGGCGCGAGAATTACCCGCCGCTTGATTGATCAATGCTGCCAGGCGTTTGACGTTGTTCTGTTGCGCGGCCACCAGGTCGTCGATGCTCGGGCCGGACGGAGTTTGCAAGGTTGAATGGCAGGTCAGCAGCGCATTGTCCGCCGCACCGCTGGGACGCAGGCGCCATTTGACGTCGATCAGTCCGTACTGGCCGGGGATCGAGTCGAAACGCTGCACATCGATGCGCACCGAGACGTTGCCGCGACTGCCGGTATTGCTCAGTTGATCGTTCAAGGCACTGCGCAGCTCATCCGCCAGACTCGCCCCCCACCACTGGGTTTCCAGAATCGCCAGGCCATTGTTGCCCTGACGGATGACGATTTGCGGACGGTCAACTTGCGGCGGCACGCTAATCCCCTCGATCGGAATCTGCGCGCCCGAGCGGGACGCCGGCAGTTGCACCGGGGTCAGGGTGTGAAAGTTGATCGGCTCGCTGCGGCAGGCGCCCAGCAGCATGAACGCAGCGAGCACGGTGATCTTCAGCGGTAAAGCCATGGGGGAGCTCCTGTGCTCAATTGCGCGGCGGTCCTTTCAGATCCAGCGGCGCCGCGTTGTCGGGACGACCGCGAATCAGCGATTCCGGATGGCGACCGAGATAATCCGACAGCTCACGCAGCGAACGCGACATGCGCCCGAGTTCGTCGAGGGTCTCGGTGAGTTTCTCGCGCTGTGGCGAATCTTCGGCCAGGGTCGAGCTGGCGGACTGCAAGGTCTTGCTGACGTCGGCCAGGGTGGTCTGCACGCTTGGCAGGGTTTTCGCATTGAACTGGGTCAGGCCTTTGCGCAGCTCGACGAGGTTGCTGTCGAGGTTGCCGGCAATCCGTTCGACCGGCAGTTTGTTGAGCTTGTCGACCACCGCTTCGAGTTTTTCCTGCAACTGTTCGAGGCTGCCGGGCACGGTTGGCAAGACCACCGGCCGAGCCGTCGCGTCGAACGCAACTTTCTCGGCTTTCGGGAAGAAGTCCAGCGCAATGTACAACTGCCCGGTCAGCAGGTTGCCGCTGCGGGCTTGGGCGCGCAGACCATTGTCGACGAAGGTGCCGAGCAAACGAATGCCGGCGGCTTCGTCGTCGGGGTCGTGCTTGAATTCGGTGAGCATTTTTTTGTAGGCCTGCCCCAGGCGCTGCGGATAAATGACGATGCCGACGTTAAGCGGGAAGCTGCGTTTCTTCGCGTCAAAGTCCAGATTGATGCCGACCACCCGGCCAATCTCCATGCCGAGAAATTCCACCGGCGCATCGACCTTGAGCCCGCGCAAGGACTGCTCGAAACGCAGCACCATGTATTGCGCTTTGCCATTGGGCGGGGCGAGGGCGGTCTGCTGATCGGCGAACAGTTCGAAGTCCTTGTCGTCGGCGGCGGCCACATCGTTGGGGCTGTAATCCGGCGCACGGAAGGCAATGCCGCCGACCAGCATGGTCGACAGCGATTCGGTCTTCACCGCAAAGCCGTTGGCGCCGACATTGATGTCGATGCCGCTGGCGTTCCAGAACCGGGTGTTTTCGGTGACGAACGCGTCGTTTGGCGAGTGAATGAACACTTCGATGTCCACGCCCTTGCCCTCGGGATTGAGGGTGTAGGTCACGACCTGGCCGACCGGAATCTTGCGGTAGTAAACCGGCGAACCGATGTCCAGCGAGCCCAGGTCCGGGGCGTGCAGCATGAAGCGCTTGCCCGGTTCGCCGTAGGTGATCGGCGGTGGATTCTCCAGGCCCTTGAAACGTTTGGCGCGGCTGTCGGCCTGACCGATATCGGCACCGATGTAGTCGCCGGAGAGCAGGGTGTCGATGCCCGAAACGCCACCGGCGCCGATGCGCGGGCGCACGACCCAGAATTGCGAGTCTTCGCGGGTAAAGGTTTCAGCCTGTTTGGACAGCTTGATGGTGGCGTCGACGCTTTTCTGATCGCCGCTCAACTCGACGTCAGTCACCTGACCGATCACCACATTGCGGTATTTGACTTCGGTCTTGTTGGCGGTCAGGCCGCTGCCGGTCTTGAAGTTGACGACGATGGTCGGGCCTTCCTGCATCAGGTTGTGCACCACCAGCGAAATACCGACCAGCACCGCGACGATCGGCACGATCCACACCAGTGAAATACTGAAACGACGCGTCTTAATCGGCGCTTGGCCCGGTGCTCGTGGCTCATCGGCGGCTGACGACTTCATCCATGTCCTCCTCGGTTTTGTGGATGCTGAGCGTCAGGAACGCAAAAGCACCTCATCAATATAGAAGTGCTTGGCGATAGAGCAAATAAGCGAGGAGATGGTTACGTGGTGGATGCCTCAGCCGAGGATTTCACGCAGGCGATACCAGAACATGCCCAGTGCCAGCAGCGGCGAACGCAAGGCCGGGCCGCCGGGGAAGGTCATGTGCGGCACGGTGCTGAACACGTCCATGCCCTGACTGTGGCCAGCGTGAATGGCCTCGCCCAGCAGCTTGGCGCACCAATGGGTGACGTTGAGGCCGTGACCGGAGTAACCCTGAGCGTAGAACACGTTCGGCTGCTGCTGGAGCCGGCCGACCTGCGGGAAGCGGTTGGCGGTGATGCCGATCTTGCCACCCCATTGATAGTCGATGCGCACGTCCGCCAGTTGCGGGAAGACCTTGAGCATCTTCGGGCGCATGTAGGCGGCGATGTCCGCCGGATCGCGCCCGGAATAATGACAGGCGCCGCCAAACAGCAGGCGTCGATCCGCTGAAAGCCGGTAGTAATCGAGGCCGACTTTCTGGTCGCACAACGCGAGGTTGTGCGGGATCAATTGCGCGGCACGCTCCTCGGACAGCGGCTCGGTGGCGATGATGTAACTGCCGGCCGGCAGTACTTTACCGCTGAGTTGCTGTTCGAGTTCCTCCAGATGCGCGTTGCAACCGAGCACCAGACTGCCGGCACGAACGCTGCCGGTGGCGCAGCGCACTTCAACGGTTTCGCCATGAATGATCTGCAGCACCGGGCTTTGCTCGAAGATCCGTACACCGAGGGACGCCGCCAGACGCGCTTCGCCTTGCACCAGATCAAGCGGGTGCAGATGGCCGGAGCCCATGTCGATCAGACCACCCGCGTAGATGTCGGCGTTGACCACTTGCTGACGGATCAGCTCCGGGCCGACCAGACGGGTTTCATGTCGATAGCCAAGTTCGTCGAGGCTGATCTGTTCGTCCTTGAACGCCGCGAACTGCGCCGGGGTGTTGGCCAGCTCGCAGAAGCCCCAACGCAGGTCGCACTCGATGGCGTTCTCGGTGATGCGCTGGCGCACCAGTTCCACCGAGTCGATCCCGGCGCGCTGCAAGTAACGCACGCCGTCATTGCCGACATAGCGGGCAAAGCCTTCGACCTCGTGACCGATGCCGCGAATCAACTGACCGCCGTTGCGCCCGCTGGCGCCCCAGCCAATGCGTCGGGCTTCAATCAACACCACCGACAGCCCGCGCTGCGCCAGTTCAATCGCGGTGTTGACCCCGGTGAAGCCGCCGCCGATCACGCAGACATCGGCGCTGAGGTCACCGTCGAGTGCCGGCCAGGGCGTACTGGCCCGGGCCGAAGCTGCGTAATAGGAGCGGGCGTGTTCTTTGCTGTACTGATTCATTTGTTCGACTTCACTTTGCTCCAGGACCGGGTCATCAGACGCATGATCGACTGGGGCGGGGTAGAGGAGATGTAGAGCTTGTCCAGCACTGCCTGGGACGGGTAGACCTCGGGATTGTTCACCAGCGCCTGATCCATGTACTGCTTGGCGGCCGGGTTCGGGTTGGCGTAACCGACCGAAGCGCTGACCTTGGCAATCACTTGCGGATCGAGCAGGTAATTGATGAAGGCGTGGGCTTCCTTGGTGTTGCTGGCGTCGGCCGGGATCGCCAGTAAATCGAACCACAGGTTGGCGCCTTCCTTCGGAATCGCGTAAGCGATATTCACCCCGTTCTTGGCTTCCTTGGCGCGGTTGGCCGCCTGGAACACGTCGCCGGAGTAACCGAAGGCTACGCAGATGTCGCCATTGGCCAGATCGGAAACGTATTTCGAGGAGTGGAAATAGGTGATGTACGGGCGAATGCTCAGCAGTTTCGCTTCGGCCTTTTTATAGTCTTCCGGGTTTTCGCTGCGTGGGTCCATGCCCATGTAGTTGAGGATCGCCGGGAACACTTCGTCCGCCGAGTCCATCATCGACACGCCGCACTGGGTGAGTTTCTTCAGGTTTTCCGGCTCGAACAGCACGGCCCAGGAGTCGATGTGATCGATGCCGAGCACAGCCTTGACCTTGTCGACGTTGTAGCCGATGCCGTTGGTGCCCCACAGGTAGGGGACCGAATGCTGGTTGCCCGGGTCGTTCTTTTCGAGTAGTTCAAGCAGCTTGGGATCGAGATTCTTCCAGTTTGGTAGCTGCTCGCGATCGAGTTTGAGGAACGCCCCGGCCTTCACCTGACGCGCGAGGAAGTGGTTGGAGGGCACCACCACGTCATAGCCGGTACGGCCGGCGAGCAGCTTGCCTTCCAGGGTTTCATTGGAGTCGAAAACGTCGTAGATCACCTTGATCCCGGTCTTGGCCTGGAAGTCGGCGAGGGTGGTTTCACCGATGTAGTCGGTCCAGTTGTAGACGCTGACCTGTGGCTCGGCAAGGGCTGCGGTGCTGCACAACAGCGCCAATGCGGCGGGAACCATGGATTTCAATAGACGCATATCGACACCTCTTCGAATTTTTTGGATTTTTCAGGTGGTTCGCTAATTCCTGTGGGAGGGGGCTTGCTCCCGAAGAGGCCGGCACATTCAACATTTTCTGTGACTGACAGACCGCTTTCGGGAGCAAGCCCCCTCCCACAAAAGCCCATCCCACAAAGGTGAAGGGGCTTTGTGGGATGGATCAGACGCTCAGCAGCAGAAACTCGCGCTCCCAGGAGCTGATCACGCGCTTGAAGTTTTCATGCTCGGCGCGTTTGACCGCGACGTAACCGCGCACGAACTTGTTGCCCAGGTAACGCGCAACGGTGTCGCACTCTTCCATTTGCGTCAGCGCGTCTTCGATGGTGATCGGCAGGCGCAGATTGCGGCGTTCGTAGGCGCGGCCTTCGACGGCGGCACTCGGTTCGATGCCTTCGACCATGCCGATGTAGCCACACAGCAGGCTCGCGGCGATCGCCAGATACGGATTGGCATCGGCGCCCGGCAGGCGGTTTTCCACGCGCATGGATTCCGGCCCGGAGGTCGGCACACGCAGGCCGACGGTGCGGTTTTCTTCGCCCCACTCGACGTTGACCGGTGCCGAAGTGTCCGGCAGGAAGCGGCGGAACGAGTTCACGTTCGGCGCGAACATCGGCAGGACTTTCGGGATGTACTTCTGCAGGCCGCCGATGTGATGGCGGAACAGCTCGCTCATTGTGCCGTCGGCATTGGCGAAGATCGGCTTGCCGGTGGCGATCTCCACGACGCTCTGGTGCAGGTGCATGGCGCTGCCGGGTTCGTCGCCAATCGGCTTGGCCATGAACGTGGCAGTGACGTTGTGCTTGAGCGCCGCTTCGCGCAGGGTGCGTTTGAACACGGTGATCTGGTCGGCCAGATCCAGTGCGTCGCCGTGCCGGAAGTTGATTTCCATCTGCGCCGGGCCGTCTTCATGGATCAGCGTGTCCAGGTCCAGACCTTGCAGCTCGCACCAGTCGTAGACGTCTTCGAACAGCGGATCGAATTCGTTGGCGGCATCGATCGAGAACGATTGCCGCCCGCTTTCAGCCCGGCCCGAACGGCCCAGCGGCGCCTTGAGTGGCAAGTCCGGGTCTTCGCAGCGCTGGGTCAGGTAGAACTCCATTTCCGGCGCCACGATCGGCTTCCAGCCCTTGTCGGTGTACAGCTGCAGGACTTTCTTCAGCACGTTGCGCGGCGACAGTTCGATCGGGTTGCCGAACTTGTCGAAGGTGTCGTGGATGACGATGGCGGTCGGCTCGATGGCCCACGGAATCACATACACGGCGTCGCTCACCGGTTTGCAGACCATGTCGATGTCGGCCGGGTCGAGCAGGTCGTAGTAGATGTCGTCGTCGACAAAATCCCCGGTTACCGTTTGCAGCAGCACACTTTCCGGCAGGCGCATGCCTCGCTCATGCAGGAACTTGTTGGTCGGTGCGATCTTGCCGCGGGCGATGCCGGTCAGGTCGCTGACCACACATTCAACTTCGGTAATCTTGTGATCTTTCAGCCACGTGAACAGCTGATCGAAAGGGGCATTCATAAAGACCTCGTTATTGGTTTTATAGACGCCGGGGAGGGCGGGTTTCATCTTCCGCCCCTTCCCCTGTGGCGCGTTGGCGACTATCTTGGGCGTGCCTTGCCGTTCCATCTATCCACTTTAAGCAGCACCAAAGCGCACCAAAAGAGTGCGCAAGGTCTCCCATGACAACGTGTAATCCGCTTCAGGTTCAGGCTTTCAATACCGCTGATGTCAGCGAACAGATCCGCGCCACGCCGGGTTGGGTCCAGCATTACCAGCAGATGTCTCCCGGACATTTCGCCGGGCAGATCCGCTATCTGGACCTGGAAGGTGTGCAGGTTTATGAAGAACAGATGAACACCCGCGTCGAGCAGACATTCAGCGCGCCATCGGGTGCCTTGGCCTTCTGTTTCGATCGCAGCGACAACGCGCTGTATCTGCTCAACGAAGACAGCCGCAACATCTGGATAACCCCGGAGAACTACCAGGAAATTGCCGTGGTGTTCGGCCCGGAATTCGTCCGTCAGCACGGTCTGGATGTGGCGAGACTCGAAGGATTGTTCATGGCGCCGCTTAACTGCGGGCAGAACGCCTTGTTCAGTCGCTGGTTAAGCTCAACTCTCACGAAGTTGTCGCAAGCTGTTGATCCGTTTGATAAAGACTCACTGACTCAGCAGTTACTCGAAGACTGCCTGTTCATCCTCGACAACGCACACACCCGTCTTGATCGCGGCGGATTACAGCGGCGTAGCGAAGAACGGATGATCATGAAGCGAGTAGGGGAGTGGGCGGCAGATTCGCCGGAAGACACCGTCAATCTGCTCGAACTGTCGAAGGTCGCAGGGGTGCCGTTGCGACAATTGCAGCAGGCATTCAAGGCCTATACCGGGATGACTCCGAGTCACTGGTTGCGCCTGCGCCGGCTGAACAGTGCACACCGCGAATTGCTCAAGCGCCGGCCCACGGAAACCACCGTGGCTGAGGTGGCGATGCGCTGGTCGTTCTGGCATCTGGGGCGGTTTTCCAGCAGTTATCGGGCGCTGTTCAAAGAGCTGCCGAGCGAGACGCTGAAACGCTAGAGATTGCCGTCACGGGCAAAAAGATCTTGTGTCCCAAGCGAAGTTAAATAGAATCAGTCTCATTTGAATCTAACTTCGCGCAGGGTCTCTTGAGATGATTGAAGCCGCCACGCCATCCGAGCAGAGCCTGCACGCGCTGTACCGCGATCACCGAGGCTGGCTGGAAACCTGGCTGCGTCGACGCATGGGCAACGCGTGGGATGCGGCTGATCTGAGCCAGGACACCTTCATGCGCGTGCTGTGCAGCGCGCAACCGATTGCCGACATGCGTGAGCCTCGTGCCTATCTGCTGACCGTGGGCAAGCGTCTACTGAGCAACTTCTACAGCCGCCGCAGTCTGGAAAAAGCCTACCTCGAAGCCCTCGCGCAACTGCCGGAGGAGTGCGTCCCATCGCCCGAGCAGCGTTGGCTGCTGCTGGAAACCCTGCAAGCGCTGGACGAATTGCTTGATGGTTTGCCGCGAGCAGTGAGTCGGGCGTTTTTATGGAGTCAGCTTGAAGGCCTCGGTTACCGCGAAATCGCCGAGCGCCTGCAAGTGTCCGAGCGCACCGTCAAACGTTACATGGCGCAGGCCTACGAGCATTGTCTGCTGGTGGAGCTTTGATGCGCGTAGCCCCCAGCGATGAAGGCCGCGAAGTCGCCCGCGCCGCCGCGCACTGGCTGGCGTTGATGGAGTCCGGCGAAGCGGGCGCTGACGATCATGCGCAATTGCAGGTCTGGCGCAACAGCGATAGCCGGCATGAACACGCGTGGCAGAAAATCCAGCGCTTGCGCGAACGGTTTTCCGCTCTGCCTTCTGCGCTGGCCATGGCTACGCTGGATCGTCCGGACGCAGCGCGTCGGGCCGTGCTGAAACGCGCGCTTGGTATCGCGGCACTGGTGCCGGCTGCCTGGTTGATCAGTCGGCAACTGCCGCTAGATGTCTGGCGCGCGGATTTGCAGACGGGCACCGGTGAACGCAAAAAATTGCCGCTCGCCGATGGCAGTTCGTTGCAGCTCAATACCGACAGTGCCGTCAATATGGATCTTGCTGCCGGTCAGCTCACGCTGGTGCGGGGAGAGATGGCCCTTGATGTACCAGGCAACTCAGCGCTGATCATCAATCTGCCGTACGGGCGAATCATCGTCAGTCACAGTGAGATTTGCGTGCGTCTCAATGAGCGTGACTGCAATGTGTCGGTGGTCAGTGGCTCGGTGCAGTTGCAACCGTCAAACGGGCCGGCGCTGATCCTCGATCAGGGCCAGCAGATCAGGCTGCAGGCGTCTGGCGCGGGTGCTGTCCGGGCGTTTGATGTCTCGATGCCGAGCTGGCGCGACGGTGTACTGATGGCGCAGAACCAGCCGCTGGGGGATTTTCTGCGCGAATTGAGCCGTTACCGCCCTGGCGTGCTGCGCTGGGATCCGGAGCTGGAGGCGCTGCGCATCACCGGCAGTTTTCGCCTGGATAACACCGATCAAGTGCTCTCGCTATTGGCGGCCAGCCTGCCGATCGACGTGCAGAAACGCACGCGCTTTTGGGTCTCTCTCGTTCCGCGAAAATTGTCCCAGTCCAAAAAAACAGTCTGAGACCTGTCCCTTTTTTTCGCCTCGCTGGTCATTCCAGGCAAGTGAACCAAATCGAGAGCTTTTTCCTATGCCTGCAGTATTTCCAGGTCGTTTGCGTCCGTTGTTGCAGTTGAGCCTTTTGTTGAGCCTGAGTGCCAGCCCCCTGTTGATCCCCAGCAGTTGGGCGGAAAGCGCCGACCGCCGCGCTTATCAGGTGCCTGCCGGCAGCCTGGGTGCGGCGCTGACCCGTTTTGCCGGACTGGCCGGGGTCAATCTGTCGGTAGATCCGGCCTTGGTCAGCGGGCGCAACAGCAATGGTTTGTCGGGTGAGTTTGGCGTGGAGGAGGGCTTTACCCGGTTGTTGCTGGGGTCCGGTCTACAGCTGCAACCGGCGGGCGACCGCGCTTACACAGTCATTCCTGCGCCGGACGGCGGCAGTCTGGAACTGGCACCTACTTCGATCCTTGGATCGACGGGTGGCACGGATACCGAGGTTTTTGCCGGTGGCCAGGTGGCGCGCCGTGGCTCGCAAGGGCTGCTGGGTTCCCGGGATTTCATGGAGACCCCGTTCAGCATGACCACCTACACCAGCGAAACGGTGAAAAACCAGCAGGCTCGCACTCTGGGCGATCTGATCGCCAGCGATCCCTCGGTGCGTGCGACCAACCCGGCAGGCGGCCGTTATGAGCAATTCACCATCCGCGGTTTCAGCCTGTTCAACAGTGATGTTTCCTACAACGGGCTCTACGGGGTTCTGCCCACTTACACGATTGACATGGAAATGGCCGAGCGCGTCGACATCCTCAAGGGCCCGAGCCAACTGATCAACGGGATTTCGCCGCGGGGCAGTGTAGGAGGGGGGATCAACGTGGTGCCCAAGCGCGCCGGCGATCAGCCGAATACATCGCTGACGGCCAGTTACGCCTCGAACAATCAGCTCGGCGGCGCCGTCGACATCGGCCGTCGCTTTGGTGAGGACAACCAGTTCGGCCTGCGTTTCAACGGCGTCAAACAATCGGGTGACACTGAATGGGATCACCAGAGCGTCGATCGCGACATGGCCGTGCTGGGCCTGGATTTTCGCGGTGAGCGCCTGCGGCTTTCCACCGATATCGGTCACACCGAGCGCGATACCGATGCACCGCAAGAACGTGTGCAGGTCGGTGCAAACGCGAAAGTTCCGGATGCTGATGATGTGCGCGACAACTACGCGCAACCCTGGAGCCAGGCGCGAACCAAAGATACGTTTGGCACGCTCAATGGCGAGTTCGACGTCAGCGATTCGGTCATGTTGTATGGCGGCGTCGGCGCCCGTAAAAGTAACCACGATTTCCTTCGGCATGCGGTGTCGGTGACCAACGACGCCGGCGATTTCAGCGTTCAACCGCGGGACTTCACCCGTGACGAAAATGTCCGGACTGCCACGGCGGGTGTGCGTAACTGGTTCCATACCGGTTCAGTCAGCCACGAGGTCAATCTGGCGGCCAGCTACTTCTACATGGATTTCGAAAATGGCGGCGCGCGGTATGCAGCAGGGCGCAGCAATCTGTATGACCCGGTGGAAACCGCAAAGCCGCGCACGCCAACACGCTACGACGCCAGGGTCTACACGGAAAACCGCTTCAGCGGCGTCGCACTGTCCGATACGCTGGGGTTCTTCGATGATCGCCTGTTGCTGACCCTTGGCGCTCGCTGGCAAAGGGTTCAAGTCGACGACTGGAGCGATGATGTGAAGGGTGACACAGCCTATGACGAAGAAAAACTCTCGCCATCCGGCGGCATTCTGTTCAAGGCGACGGACAAGCTCTCGCTCTACGCCAACTACATGGAAGGCCTCAGCCAAGGGAAAATTGCGCCATCGACGTCGATCAACGAGGATGAAATCTTCCCGCCTTTCATCAGCCGACAAGTCGAAGTCGGGGCCAAATATGACGCGGGTTCGTATGCGCTTACAGCGTCTGTGTTCCGGATCAAACAGCCTGCTTATGAAACCAACGCCTCGACACGAGTCTTCGGCCCGAACGGCAAACGACAGAACGATGGTGTGGAATTGAGTGTGTTCGGCGAGCCGTTCAAAGGGTTTCGATTGCTCGGCGGCGTGATGTACATCGACAGCGAACTGACCCAGACCACCAATGGAACCTTTGACGGTAACCGCGCGCCCGCGACACCCAAATACAACGTCAATCTCGGCGCAGAGTGGGATGTACCCAATATGCAGGGGCTGACGCTGACAGGCCGTGGAATCTATTCGAGTTCGCAGTATCTGGATCAGTCCAACCAGAAGGAAATCGACTCATGGGAGCGATTCGACGTGGGGACGCGTTACGCCTTTAAACTGGACGACAAGACCATCACCGTACGCGCCAATGTCGAAAACGTATTGGATAAACGCTACTGGAGTTCGGCAGGCGCATCAGATGACAGCGAACCCGGTTTGACGCTTTCGACGCCGAGGACTTATCTGCTATCAGCAACGGTGGATTTCTGATTTGCTTTGTTAAACAAGTGCGCGCTTAAAAGGAGGGTAAAATCTTCGAAATTCAGCGATCTTCTGTTAACTACACTAAATAGCCGTTTAGTAGAGCTATCGTAAAATACGCCGCCATCCACCGGAGCAGAGCATGTCTCAACGCACAGTAAACGCACAGGCCTTGATTCAGGCGCTAGATCTGCAATCTCACGTGGAAGGCGGTTACTTTCGCAGAACCTATCAGGCCGATCATAGAGAGATGCTCGATACCGTCGGTGGCCCACGGTACCTGATGACATCGATTTACTACCTGTTGACCGAGCAATCACCAGTGGGCCAGTTTCATTTCAATCATTCCGACATTGTGCATTTTTTCCATCTGGGCGATCCCATCGAGTACAGCATGATCCATGCTGACGGCTCGCTGGAAACGCTGGTAATGGGCAACGACATTCTGGCGGGACAGCATCTGCAAATGCACGTGCCTGGCGGAATCTGGAAAGCTTCGCGACTGCTCGAGGGAGAACATGGATTTGGCTTGATCAGCGAGGCCGTGTCGCCGGGATTTGATTTTGCGGATATGGAGATGGGTGATCGACGCAAACTGATTGCGCAATTTCCACAGCACCGGATGCTTATTGAAAAGCTGACGCGGGATGCTGATTGAAGGTCGCCAATTGCAGGCAAGGCTGAGGTTTTGAAAAGAGGACTCAGGGTAAAACTCTGGATTGAAATCTGGCGTGCAACCGGGCTAACCCTGAAACATCTTGTTACGTGTAATGTATATTATGTTAAACCAAGTATTACGCTACGCGCCTTCCTGCACCAACATCTGTCTCCACTCCAACATCACCCCAGCACCTGCTCCAATCGCGAAATCAGCGGAAACGGCCTCTTTAGCCTCTTAACCTATTGATTCAGAGTGATATTCGATCGTCACGACCCTGGCGGCTCATCACTTTTTTAACGATATCAGCGGACATCCTGGTCCTCGCTAAGTGTTATAACCTACTGATATTAATAACTTTTTACCCTGAGGGCTTCCGAGGACAGCTTCCCTGAGTTTTCGTAAATGAGCGGAATCATTCAACAATGTCTCTGGCGTTCCCGCTGGTTAAAACTCAGTGAAATCAGTGGCTAATGGGCTTTTTTAACGTATTGAGCGGACTTTCCCGGTGTTGCTTCCCTATGACGAAATGAGCGGAGATTCCCGGCACTGGTTCCGGCTAATGACTGGTTTCCTAGCGATGGCAAGCTGGTATCGAATCTCCTGGATGCCCCGCAGATCAACCGTTTGACCTCTCCGTAGTACAATGGAAAATGATGCAGTCAGCGATCGCGTCAGAATGGGCCTCACCTTGAAGCTACGTCGGAACGCGCCGAGATTTGCCTTAATCAGCGGACATTCCCGAGCAGGATTTTGAGCAAAGTGTCCTGCAGGCCAATAAAATCGGGAGCCTAGGCTTTTTGGCTTTATCAGCGGATTTCCCAGCGCCCCTTAGCGTTTAACGTAATTAGCGGACTTTCCCGGCCGATAATGGTGCCTTACGGCCGCGTGTGAAATGATGTTATTAAAAGCTTTATAAATCATAAGGTTGACGCAGTTTAACCATTTGAGCGGACATCCCCGGCGTGCCGTTTTGACAAAATGAGCGGACATTCCCTAGACCTCTGTTGGAACAAAGATGCCGTGCAGGCCACGGAATCCGTAGGTCTCCGCGGTTTTCACCAATTAACGGACGTTCCCGGCGCAGGGAGCTCCTAAGGCGATCGACCCAAGGACATGCGTAGCAATCGTTTCAAACGATCAACGTGCAAACACTCTCCGGCTACCAATATCTGCATAACGCAACGGTGCCTGGTTGACGGCTGGTGTTAGCAGTCGGCATTCCTCAGGTCGCTGATACGCGAGACGGCTCTGGTCTGCGTATTGAATTTTAAATACGCTCGTTAGGTTGAAGAGTTTCGTATTTAAAAAAGAGTTAAATATAAGAGGTATCAATATTAGGTTAATTAGCGCGTGGGTGATTAAGCGCGGGGTCGGTGGATGATCTGCGAGTCGGAGCGCATTTAAAAAGAAACGGAATTCAAAGATTCGCGCCCGCGAACTAAATCGTCAGGGCGTTGCCTGTCAAGCATTGCATCTCAAATAAGTTTGGATTGAGCGGTAGTTGCACAAGTGCAGAGCAGCGGCTACTATCCGGCAATGTCAATCCGTTATGCGAAAAAAATAGGTGGTAGTGGAATACATCTATCCAACTTCCGATTACTCCCATAACTGGAAGTTTCTTTTCAACGTTTAAAGTGCCCGGTGGTTCGAATGTTCAGCGCGCCCAAACCCATCTTTGAAACCTACGAGGCCTTTATTGATCAAGACTTCAGTTTCAGTGAACCTGTACTGAACTGCGTCAAAAACTTTTTAGATTCATTTCCCGAGGAACTGGAGGCCGGCCGTGGTTATATGGCGGTGCGCACCTTTCTGCGAGCTTTTTCCGACAATGCCCAAACCTTCAGTTCATACCGCACTCAAGCCGAGCGTTTATTGCTGTGGGCGCTACTGGTTAAGAAGAAGCCGCTGCACCTGTTAAAGCGACAGGATGCCCAGGACTACTTGGATTTTTGTCGTAATCCCTCTCAGGACTGGGTGGGCCCTGTGACGCGCAGTCGTTTCATTTCTAACGATGAGGCGCATGTTACCGAGGCGGATGCGCTGATTCCGAATCCAAAGTGGTTCCCGTTCAATTCAAAAACGACCAAAGCGGTAGGCAAGACTTCAGAGCCAAGCTCGACGAACTCGGTGTATTCGACCACCGAAAGCAGCCTCAAATTGGTGTTTACGGTGTGCAGTCGATTTTATGAATTTCTGATCGAGGATGGCGGCGCGCCCGCCAACCCATTCAGAATGCTGAAAAAATCGAACCGCTTTACCGACGACACATTCGACGTGGGCGCGGGACGGGCCTTGACGCCCCTGCAATGGGATTACGTCTTGGAAACCGCCGAAAAGCTGGCGGAGGATGATCCCGTTCGTTTTGAACGTACCCTCTTCATCCTGGCGACTCTTTTTGCGATGTACCTGCGTGTCTCTGATGTGGTGGGCCGGAAGAACTGGAAGCCCACAATGGGCGACTTCCGCCAAGACGCTGAGGGCTTTTGGTGGTACCACGCGGTGGGAAAAGGCAATAAAGCCGGCAAGATCGCAGTTCGCGACGAGTACATCGAAAGTTACCTCAAGCGCTACCGCAAATTTCTAGGGCTGAGTGATCTGCCTGAGCGCAATGAGTCCACGCCTTTAATCTCGACCCTCAGAGGTCGATCGGGGCTATCAGATCGACAGGTTCGCGCCCTCCTCCAAATCGTCTTCGACAAAGCGCTGGAAAGAATGCGCGGTGAGGGGCGTGAGAAACATGAAATGGACAGCCTGTTGGTGGCGTCTGCGCATTGGTTGCGCCATACCTCGGCGACGTTCGATGCGCCGCTGCGTGACGCCAAAGACCTCCAGATCGATCTACGGCACAGCAACCTCAGTACCACACAGGACACGTACTACCATTCTCACGACCAAGCACGCGGGTATTCAATCAAACGTATTGGTATGCGCGATCGCGGTTGAGCTCAGGCGACGTCTGGATGATATGGCGTCTACCAGATTAATGGACTCTCTCAACTTCGTCAGCGATGACAACTGCTTCGCTGTAATCAGGCTCGCCATCTCATGGATGGTGATTATGTATTAGATACGTTGCACCGATATGCAAAGATGGACGCTGACATTATTATGATTTGGACGCCTTAGAATTAAAATTGACTCATCACAGTGCTCAGATTAAATATCTCAGGGTCGCTCCAAGGTCTTCGTTGGTCGCTCATCACTGATCCCCAAACGATCTGCTGTCATTAGTTGTTCGCCTAGAGTGAATCCGCTCTTAAGTCCATTCTCATCTAAATTCAAGGTGTGATCAACAGGATGACCAGGCTATGCTCCGTGCTCCCGGGTCGAACGAAACATAAATGCAGCTATCTCAACCGCTGACATTTGACTACCTAAAAGCCAAAGCGATACCACTTGGTGGTCGGTATGCTCATCGGAGTCTCTTCTGCAGAGCCCGTTGCTAGTTCAACCACAACGGCCGGTGGCTCACCCAGCTCCGCTGCTGCACGAAGCGTGGCGATGAGCGTGCGGATGGCATCTTCTTTCTCAAATTGTTGGAGCTCCGAAACGAACTCGGCTTCCGCTGTGAAGATATCTTCGGCAGATGGGAGGCAAACCTGGGCTCGCTGTCGCACCAACGACGCACAGAGAGGCTCAAACGTGTCGTAGACAAGCGTCTGCTTCTCTTGGGACTTGTACATATCTCTAAGAAATGCGGGGTTTATTTTTGCGCACACACCCTCGCTGAATTTGATGATTTCCTCTTCCGTCAGCAAGAAGTCGATAGCCAAGGGTTCAAGAAGGTCGGGGAGCATATCGACCATTTCCTTGGCATCATCGACAACGAGGAAATCCATGAGCACCTTCGAGAGCGAACTCGCACCAATGCCGGCGCCGAGTCCGCCGAGTACACCGCCGACTGCTGCTCCGACAGCAGTACCTGGGCCAGGGAAAATCATCGTGCCGAGAGCGGCTCCTCCGGCCGCACCGCCGGCCGCACCCGCAATCCCGCCAGCTACGCCAGAAGCGTTGACCACCAGGTTTTTACTCACCTGCGCCCATGAGACATTTTTGGAGACGGCAGCTCGGTACACGTCAGGAGAGGTCATCACCAGAGTGACGATAGCCCCCGAGACGACGTTAGTCCGCAACGCTTTCGCCGCGTAATTGCGCGCTGCCATCTCCTTCATCACTTGGCCGTTCATGGCTGACGCATACCGGACGATGAATCGCTTGCCTATCTCTGTCTTGAAGGCCGCATCGATGGCATCTTTTGCGACTACCTTCCCTACTCCACCCACGAGTCTTGTCCGAAGTAGCTGTGCAGTGATTACGCCGGAGAGCATTGAGACACCACCGATCTTCAAGCCCACAACCAAGGACGATCTCAATGCTGCTTTGGTTTCCACACCTTGCGCCCTGAGCGTCACGAAAGTGATTGCAAAGGACAGGGAGAATGCAAATGTCGTCGAAACAGCGCGCGATTTGATGTCATAGACGATGCTGTCGATATTGCCGGCTTTGGCGATGTTCAGGGCCTGCCGATAGGTAATCGAACCTTCCTTAACCAATTCTTCCGCACGCCCGGGATCAGTTACACCAGGTACCTGACCTTCCTGAATGCGTTGGCGCATGACCTCCACGGCTTCTTTGTACTGGTCTTTGGGAACTTCGATTACTTGATCTGGATAGCGGTATTGCCCATTCTCGAAAGCAGCATCGATAGATGCTTTAGCGCTCTGATAGTACTTTGTCTGAATCTGAACGCCGTCAACGATGCGATCAGCCCCGTTCAGCTCCCGCGTCTTGCCCGTGAGTTCGACCTTCCGACCGTGCAGGAAATCGTTGAGGGCGTTGGCGTCTTCGGCCGCATAGCCGTGGCCGGTGTTTTTCGTACGATAGTGATTGATGTTGCTCTGTTCGATGCCTTCTGAAACAACCGGGGCCGTCAGGTTGTTCAAATCGATTTTCGCCCTCCGCTTCCTTGCCAGTTCGTCGATGGTGCTGGATTGATACTCATAAGTTGCCAGCTCGGACATTCCAATTTCCTAAGTCGAGACGGGATGGCCATTTGATACCATCAATCGAGTTCCGCAGGCAAATCAGTTAACCGCAGGGTCGATAGTAAAAGCTCGACGACGAACCCGAGGGACTGTCAGCCGTCCGTTTAAAGTCTTGTCTTCAACCCTTTGCAACGCACAGAAATCGGCCAGAAGTAGACATAGAGGTGATATTTCTTGGGGTAGCGTTGCGCTCTCATATCGGCCACTCGCAAAGTCAGTACCTCCTGCCGAAATCGGCATTGCTATCCTTCTCCGCCTTCTCTCTTCATTATTCGGTACTCAACATTACCGACACGGGAGCTTTTTCACCGAACAGCTTCTCTTGCCGCTTTTTCTGGACCTTGATTGCCCTATTGCTGATCTCCCGACTAATCGTTGGCATAAACGCCGTGAAGATGGCTGATGGTGTTCCCAGAGCTTTGGACCATATGTCAAAACGGCCATCGACGATCTTCATAAACAGAACGGACGCCCTCCAGAAATCCTTCTGCTGTTGGGCATTTATCATCTTCGTATACCAAGTCTTCGCCCAAACATTTCTTGCATACGAATCGCTCGCGGCTGCGTGAGCCGCACCAATGAAGCCTTTGGCGCCTTCGAAGCGGGACAGAACCGCCTCAGCGTGGACGCTATTGTCGCAAAATCCTGCAATCATGAGGGCAAGCGCTATCTCATACGGCCGGCCCGTAGCGAGAAGTTCATCAATGTATGTCTGTAGAATTGCTACTTTTCCGCAGAGATGAGCCGCGATGACCTCACGCGCGATATCGCTGTCGCTTTGCGGTGTTCGTAGACGCCTTATACAGATGTCCACCATCGCCGGGTTGGCAGTGTTGCTCCAGAGAATGATGGTCTCTATAGGGATTTTTGCCGCGCCGGTAACACGACGTATAGTTGGGTCCAATGCCAAAATGCGGGTAATGAATTCAGGTGCTAAAAGATTGCCCTTGGCGGCGAGCGCGATCGCCACCTGTAGCGCTACGTGGTGAAGATGACGTAGCTGTCGATCAGAAGCGACAACCAACATCTTGAGCCATCGCTGGTCGCGATCAGCATCCCGTCCGATGATCGATTTGATACCGTCGAACGTGAGATCGCAAAGTATTAAGTCTGCCTCTACAGCCGTGACCTCAGCGGCGAAACGCTCATAGGCGTCGGCCATGCGGCGTTGGCGTTCGTCAAATTGCTCTTCCGTTTCCGAAAGCCTATTCATTTGGGACGCGAAGTCGGTTTCCGACGGGGTCCGCTCCGTTAATGAAATCAGAGGAGGAGCAGGATCGGACGCTTTCGGCACCCCAGTCTCGATCTCCGGCAGTTCGACATCACCTTCATAGTCCAACGCCTTAACAAGAGCTGCTTCGACGCGTGTGGCGATGGCCTCATTCTGTTCGGCAGGTAACGTTTCGGCAGCGAACCCGTAGTGGGACAGATTCATTCGATCAAGCGCGGGTCCTGTCTCTATCAGGTCTGCTTGCAGCGCTTTCAATATCGCAGTGGACCCATGCCAGTCCTCAAAACTGCTATCACGTTTGTTCAGCTTTTCCGCACGCCATCCACTATCTATGACTTGCCGTAGTAATGAAATGTCGCCGCTCGATGCGGCGAGAGCAAGCGCTTCGTGCCGGACATTTTTGTGAGGAGATCGGATGAAGCCTTCGACAATAACGGCGGCGCGCGGTGTCAGCGGCGATTTAGAATAGTGGATTGTGGCAAGAACTGCTGTCTGCGCATGCTCGTTTCCACTCTGAAGAACACCCTCCAATACCTGTTCCACCTTTTCCGATTTAGTACTTCGCACGCATGGGAGCAGCTCCAGCAGGAAAGTATCGCCCTGCATTTTTGCGATCGCTTCGAACTGCTCGTCGGCGGTGAAATGCGGCAATGCGATGAACACGGAAAACTGTGCCGTAAGGAACTTATCCCGAGCGTCTTTACGCGAAGCGTTGCAAACTAGACCGCTTGAAAGGAAACGTTGGGCAAGATCTTTTGTGAGGGTCGCGCTATGCCGTATAAGGACTAATACCCCCTGGAGCCGCGCATGCCCACTGCGGCCGAGCACTTCGCTCGCGAGTGCCCGGTGAGCGTGTATCGCGTCATCAGGTACAAAGCGCGCGACACTGGCGCGCGCGCCGCGGAAGAAATGGTCCTCCTGGGCCATGCCCCGGCTCATGGCAATCTTTCCTGGGTCAATCTTTCGATAGTTTTGGGCAGTCGCGATAACGTTCTCTGGTTCAACGGTGCCGGGATTGCAGGGATCAACAGCGCAGTAATCTTCTTTAATGGACCAGCCTTCAAAGCGTTCTTGATCGCGTGTGAGCTCACTGCGAATGTGTGCCCCCTCTTTTGCGTCGCCGACATCCCCGGTACCGTACAGCATGCCAAGGCGCGTCCACATTCCCACGCTGGACGAGCGCTCCGCGGGCAGCGCTTCCAGTTCCTTCAGGATTGCTGATCGAGTCTCCTGCCAATCAGAGCGGTTGTAGTGTAGAACCTGCTCGAATTCTGCATAGGGCACCGAGGTTGATGAGTTGAGCGCGGCAGAAAACCGCCAACGGACAAGGTAAGTTGCGATTTTTTCTAACGGCATGCCAGCTAGAAGATAGAGAGCAAAGCGGCCTATGCCATCGAACTTAGGCTGCGTAGCGGCCAAGAGGTTCGTCGTAATGAAGGATCGTTCGGCCTCGGTGAGACCAGCCTCACGTTCTTGAATGCTGGCCAAGATCCTAGTGCGCTCTTCATCAACCTGGGAAACAGATTCACGCCCCAACGTCCAGCGCATCCCACGTTCTGGCGCGAGCGAGTAGAAGGACAGCCACCGCTTCGTCGATTCGAAAATTTGCTGCCAAACACCCGACTCGTTGCGTCGTTTGAGCAGTGCGTAAAGCAACCACTCTTTGCTGGCGATGTGCTCTTGAGACAGATATACATTTTCAGCGGCTTGCAGAAAGGCGAGCAGAGCCGATTTTGCTAGCACGGCGAAGGCGTCGGCCTGGCTGTTCGGAAGATTCTGCAGCGAGACGAATTTTTCGATCAGCGCGGAGCGTATCTCGGGGCTCGTTTCATCTTCAAGGCAAGCGATCTGCGTTGCGAGCAAGACAACCTTTGCCGTTTCATCAAGTGCGCTGATCGGTTCCAGTATTGTCGCAAGCTTTTCTCGCGGGTCACGGTCGTTGCGCAACTCGCGTTCGAGTTGGCCGACGAGGTAGAGCGCGAGTGCCAGATTTAGACCATCGAGTTTTATTTCATATTGTGAAGCACTTCCTTTCACTGAGGAGAAGAACCGGCTCGATGCAACAGCTTCGAGTTGGGCTTCTTGGACGGCATCGAACAGCCTAAGATCGTCAGTATCCTGCGCATTCGCTCGAGCCAATACCTTCGCCGCGAAAGCTTTCAAAAGGTCGGCGAATGCGGGCGCCGAAACTGTAGCCGCCCCGTGATGTTCCATCCTGCGCATATGCTCAAAGAGCAGCCGCCCGACGCTTAGTTCATCCAAAAGCTCGATGGCCTTGGCCTCTATCAGCTCGATCGCGATACCAAGAAGTCGGGGATTCCGAACGGATTCGAGAACCTCAATCCTGGTGCTGGAAAAGTCGATGCCGCGACTGCCCAATATCTGTTTCACGTCCTTGATGGACCACTCGGTGAGCGTGATTATCTTTACGCCACACGACAGCGTTTTTTTGAGATGCGCCCAGTGTTGAGTGCGGGTAGTGACCACCAAGCACCCGCCCAGCTCCTTCAAGCGTAGAGCGGCGCGATCGAGCCAGCGCCCCCAGTTCGACTTGAGCGGTTGGTTGAGCCCGTCCGCTATGAGGGTCACGCGGACGGAGCTTGCCGGGACGTTTGTGCTCCAGTATTTGAAACGGCGCTGCCAGCGCGCGATCAATTGCGGCGTAACATTTCCATCTGTCTGACGGATCAGTTTGCGGATTAGGAAGTCATCGAAGTTTTCTGCGTCATCTCTGGTCAAATCGTCGGCAGGACACAGGACGAGAAGTGATTTGGGATTGGACAAATTCCAGCTCTGGACAGCTAGCCAGGATTTGCCGACGCCCTCTTCGCCGACGATTGCGTATATTTCGCTCTCTGGAACTCCGGTGAATGCCCTTGTAAGAAGCGCTTGCTCGGGTCGGTCGAGCGCCAGGGGGGCGGACGGATCAAATGGAGAGAGGGGTTGGCCGAGCTCGGCGCGCGCCTGCACTTTGTTTGTGAACAACCGGCCCAGCCATTCTTGGTTGATCGTCTTAGCGTGATCCAACCCAACGTCTGTGGCGAGTGACTTTCTGAGTGCATTCACCCTCGAGGGATAATCCCCATGTTTTTCAAAGTAATCGATTGCGTTGATAGCGGATGTGATCAGACTCGCTCCAGGCCTGCCGGTGAGTCCCTGTTTGATAAACTCTTTTGATTTTGAACCTGCCACAACAGTGGCAATGAGAAGCGATCCTAGATCGTTATTTGACCAGTCCAATACTGCGATGCCGAAGCCGTTCTTGGCCGCAAATTTCCGCCCGTCTTCGACGGTTTGGGATGCAACCTCGCATGTTGCTCCGAGTATCCAGAGATCTACCAAACCGGCGTCGTCATTCGCAACGTCGAAAAGTTTTGTCGAAATATCATTCTTCGAGAGGCCTTCTTTGTAACGTTTGGCTTCGAAATACGTGGCGCCGCCATCAAATGCGGAATCGCCATCTCGTCCTCGTTGCGTACCTGACTTTGCGAGGCGGAAAGATTGTCCTGTGATCTCACCCAGGATGACTCCGAGTAACCCTTCAAATCCTTCTGGGCCTGAAGGGTCGAGGGCTAAAATGGCTTCCTTTAGAGCATTAGCGTGCATTTTGTCTGCTGTGTTCATACTGAAATGCCGCTTCCACAAGTGTTACAGCCAGTGGCAGTTAAGGGTTCCGTAGCGTTGTCAGGTGAACGCTTTGCATCGCCCCTTGAATAGGTTCGGAAGAATAAAGGTGTTGGCAGCAGAACGACAGCCTTCCCGCCCTGCCGCTCTAAAAGCAGCAAATGTCTTCCGCGTGATGACAGTAGCAGCATCCATTGCGCAGATTATCCAGAAGGTTCAGAAAACTGATTGATCCGTAAGCTAAGTTAAGATGTCACCGGTAGAGTTTGAAAAGCGCTACTCAGCGAGCTTGGAGAGTCTCTAGACAACCCGGGGCGATTTATCTCGCGGTGCGGTCTAATTCAGGCGTCAGAGATCAGGAGAGATTTAGTGACTCTTTCAACGTTGGAAAGCGAAATTCAAGCCTGCCGCAGATGTGCAAGAACTCTCTGCAAATTCGATGTTGAGCCGCGACCTATCTTTAGCGGTGGAGTTGGCTACCCCATCTTTTTGCTTGGCCAAGCCCCAGGCAAGACCGAGTACGAGAGACGGGCACCCTTTCAGGGGGATGCTGGCAAATCCATCAAAGCGCAGTTTGCGGCTTGCGGCCTTTTGAGCTTTGAACGCAGCGTCTATCAAACCTCCGTCACAAAGTGCTTTCCTGGTCGCCGCCCTAGAACATCAACAGACCGCATGCCGAGCGCGGTTGAAGTTAAAAATTGCCTGCCATTTCTGGAGCGCCAACTTGAACTTGTGAAGCCGAAACTGCTTGTCTGCCTCGGTGGCCTTTCATGGAAGGCGTTTCTATCAATACAGGAAGCCGCAGAACCTGGTTTCTGCTCGCGTGAAATCGGCATCTCCCGTCCGAGCGGTGTAAGAGTTCCGCACATGGTGGGACGCCGTTTCCAGTGGCATTCGACGCTTGTGTTACCCATGATTCATCCCGCAGGAAGTGCAAACGGAGCACGTTCGCAGTATCCAGATCACGATCGAGAGTCAAAGGCTCTCTTGGCTAGGTCGATCGCGGAATTGGGCCTGAGTGATCTTCACCCCTAATTAAAAGGACATGCCTCGGCAAGCTGGATCACGCCTTTCAATTGATAGCCCCGGCGATGTTGGAACTTCATCATCGGCGGGGCTGTGGGTGTTGGTGTGCGTGTGGGGTTCAATCCCATTGTCGTCATAAGTCTTGGGCTAGGCTGATGTGGTCCCTACTGAACTTGTCAATCACTCTCAAGAAGCTCATGCATGGAAGACATTCCAAACGCTTCAGCCACCACTGCTGATTCGTCGAAGGACACCATTACTCGGGAGTCTCTCTACGAACAGGCTTGGTCTACACCCATGACTAAAATAGCTGAGCGGTATGGCGTTTCCTCCAGTTACCTCGCACGCATTTTTACCAACCTTAATATACCCCGACCTCCGGTGGGATATTGGGCCCAAGTGGCTGCGGGGAAGCGTAAAACGCCGCCGGCCCTCCCTGATGCTCAACCAGGTGCGCTCGTTGCCTGGAGCAGGAATGGAGCGCCCGAGCAAATCTCCCGATCTATTCCAAAGGCCCCTGTAAAGAGCCGCGGTAAGCAGGCTGATCGTCTTGCACTACTTCCTTGTCGGCATCCGCTATTGATAGACATCGAGGAGCATTTTAAAAAAGCCCACGAAACAGATGAAGGCTACCTTCGTCCATCGAAACGCTCCATGGCGGACCTGATAGCAAGCCGCTCCGGAGTAAGCCATGCCGTCGACTTTACAAATCAGCTGTACTTGGCGCTGATGAAGAAGAGTCTCGCGGTCGCGCTATCTGATCCTACGACTCACATGGGACGGGAATCCGTGGACCATCGGGAGAAAGCATCAAATAGGTACGTCCACCCTGCCCTTTGGCAACCACAGCGCCCAACGGTGACTTATATCGGAACAGTTGTATTTGGTCTGTCCATCTATGAGATCAGCGAATACGTTCACGTGAAGCGGCCAGACAAGAAATACATCCGAATGACGTCGCTGCCCGTGAGTAAACGACGTTCCGATTTTCCAGATGGATGGATGATGAGCGCCGATATGCCAAGCGGCAGACTCTGCTTGCAGGTGTACTCCCCGTACTACGGTGTGGAGTGGGTTCAGCGCTGGATTGAAGACAAGCCTGGTAATTTGGTCGGCAAAATCCCGAGCATCATAAAGTCGCTGATCGCCGAGGCTCCGACGCTGGCTGCCAAGGTTGAGATCCAGCGAGTGCGGAACGAGCAGGAACGACAGCGGCACAAGTTAGAGATGGAAGAATGGAGGCGTAAGGAAGAGGAAAAGCGCCGGCTCAAGGCGATCCAGGATAGCCGCGATCGACTCGAATCTGTTATTGAGACGTGGGTGAAAGTGAACAGCATCCGGGCTTTTTTCGACGATATCGCCCAAAAAGCGGAGCTTCTCGAATCAGGAGAGCGGCAAGCTGTATTAGATCGCTTAGCCCAAGCGAAGGATCTGATCGGTGATTTCGACGCTCTCAAGCACTTTGAGGGTTGGGATCCACCGGGACTCTAGGCGTTTCCATCATTGGTTGGTACGTGAGAGTTTTGTGCCGTTCGCGCGTGAGAAATCTTCGAGATCCTTCCATGTTGATCGACTATTTTTCGACTCGAAATCTCTCATCACAAAGCACACCAGAGAAATCGGTTATACGCTCCACCTCCGAAGCCCCAGCGCCCCAGAATCACTTTGGTCTGGCCATTTGCAGATGGAGAAACCGGGGTATTGAGTCTAATTGCTACTTGCCCGCAATCTGTCCATACCATCTGGTTAGGATGCCATGCCTTTCACAAAGCGGTCTTGAAAGCGTCGATACCATACTTATCAAGGGCTGGAGCCGATGTATCACTGCCCGGCAAACCGCGGGAGTATTTCCCCGGAAAACCGGGCTGATTGCCCGCTCTTCGGGCAGCACGTGAGTTGTGGGACCGACCTCCAATCACGACGCGATGCGAATACCCGTCGCTCCATAGCGTTGCTTGAGATCTTGATCCACCTCTGCTACGAAGCGCTCGGGGCGCACGCCCAACAAAGTCGAAGTCAGCTGCTGCACGGCTTCAACATTCTTGGCTCTAAGCGCCTGAGTTTTGACCAGTTGCACCGTCAATACTAGGTTCGCTGGCTCCAAGAAATCGCAGATCAACTTTTGCTGAGCCCCGAACTCCCGCTCAATCACTGAAAGCGCACCAAGCTCGCGAATGATCGCCTCGGTTTCAAGCAGTTCAACCTTGGTTAGGCGCTTCTTGGTAGGAATTGCTTCGACTCGATGGAGAAAGGAATAAAGTTTTTCTTGGTAGCTTTGCGCATCCAAATCTAGCCAAAGTCCCAGGCCTTTAAGAAATCCACAAATGTGTGGATACCACCGGCGCTCAACGGCGTCCTTGCTTTTTGCTGTGTCGTCTTTCTTGGTGATCTGGTATTCCCACGTTATCTGGAGGGAGTTGCGACGCCAGCGCTCCACCAGAGTTTCAAAAACCGGCTCAGGAAAAGCTTCACGGATTCGGAATATTTGAGTCTCCAGGTGACGGAGTTGTTTCAGGGCGGTTTTGACACGTGTAATCAGTTCTGTTCGGTCCTTACGCCTTTCATTTATTTGGTGGGTGCGGATAGAAATACGCTCTGCGGAACCCAGCTCTAAAAGCGCTTTCCTGACCTGGTCGTCATCAAGACCTAGATGGTTGAAGGCGCAACAGTTGCCAATCAACACCCGTTGCCCGGTTATGCACTCCACCACAAATCCATGAGAGTGCTCTTGCCCGCAGCGGCTACCTTTTTTAAGAAACTGACATTGTGCTTCTGATTTGATCAAGTGATAGGAGCGTAAAGGACGGCTGTAGGTTTCTTTCGACAAAAGACAATCGAAATCAATAGCGAAAAGACTTTTGATTTCGTCGAGGTATCTGATTTCGTGAGTGGCTGTGATAGATGACGACATGGGCTACTCCACAATGCATGGGGCGAGGCTTGACCATCGAGGTATGATGTTATCGTCGCATCAGTGGTTATGCAACCAGCCTGTCTAAGCGTACAGTTAGTGTTTTACGGGGCTAGCTCCGAGGCTTCGGTCCCCAAAAGAGGGCTGCTCCAGATACGATTGTGCCTAGGCGGATCCGCCGAGCAGTGCCTTACGGTCAGCAGCGTTTTGCAGATGACAATCCTTACACACGGCTTGTAGTGTCGCGCTCTTAGAAGGAACTCGCCAGGCGCTGATGGCGTTCTTTGAAGGGTTTGTGGCGGCTGACGCCTACCACGAATTCCGCGATCTAGAGACCTACGTTGTCACCAGCGACGGTATACAGTTCAATCTATACATCGGTGCAGTGAAGTACGGCGGAAACCAATACCCACTCTTCTTCCTGCCTATCGAGGAACACCGGGGAGGAAAAAGGAGCGGGTTACAAGCTAAAGCTGCTCAACCAACTTTATACCAACCGCAAGGCGATCGACTTTGTTCTGCAGGAGCTAGCTGCTGGACTTGAGCGCGCGTGGGTTTCTCCGATCCCCGAACGAATCCATTACATCAAACCCGAGCAGTCCATATACGAAGAGGCACGCGTCCTGTTCCAGCGCGTAGCCAATGCTATGGACCTCGGCGGCAAGATCAGCCTCTCTTCCACTGATACCGACGCCTCGACAATTGCGGTCGGGCTGTCCAGTTCCTTTTCCCTCGCTGCGTATGAACGTTCTCCCGAATCCGATACTCCGTCTCGGCCAGCAAGCCCATAACTTCCGCAAACTGACTTCGAATCAGGCGGTGACCCAGATCGGGGCCTACGCCAAAGCAATGAAGGCAAATCAACCCCGGCTCGAAGAGGAGCGAAAAAATCGGTCGGAGAAACTAAAGGAACAGATCAAGCTGACTGTGGCGACATTAGGCGCCGTCGAAATGTCCAGCGTACAAGCAATGCTCAAAGACGAAACCGAACTCGCTGAGCTTGCCCCGTCAGTACTGGAAGTGTTGAAACGCGCCAGTGGAGCCAGTCTGATTTCAGAGCTCGAGAGCATCAGCGAGCACCTAACGGGGGTGGAACAGTATCTTCTTGAGGTCTTCTCGGAGGGAGACTTTAACCCACAAAGCCTTTGGAGTAGAACGCGAAGGGATGCATTACTGGCAGCCTTCACACAGGAACATTCTGACGCCCCATGAGATCTGTTCGAGTCGATGTCGCCCTCCCAACTGCGCACGCTTGGCGGACTTCTAGTCAACTATGGTCAACTGAAGATGCCTCTGTTCGGTTACCTGTTCCGTGGCGGACAGGTGCGCGAAGTTGAACGTCAGCTTAATGCCCTACCCATCAGCAGCCCCTTGCAGCTCAAGCAACGGCAGGCCGATGTTGTCCAACCTTGTAGAGGCGGCAAATAAGCTGCGATTAAAGCTTCAGAGCGAAGATCTAGAAGACGAATTCGAGGGTTGCTATCGGCTGCTTATCCGAGGAAAAACGCCAAAACTCAACGCAGGCAGTGCGGCAAAAGCCATGGCCATTCTGCGTCGTGTCGATACCAAAATCGTGGATGTACTGCTTGAGCAACCAAAGGATGATGCCCGTCTCTGGCCCCTGTCCGTTCGGTTCCTGCACGGCTGGCTGCGCACTCGGGAGGCCTTCGCATCGGCGCCACAGTATGATTATGCCGGCACCAAGACCCAGCTCGAGCGCCTCAATACCTCGGTCATGAACGCACATGTAGACAAGCGCCTACTGAGTTTCATGGAGAGTTGCCGCCAGACCGGCAACGAGAGACCAGCCTGTGCAATAGCACTTGGAGTTCATGTTTATGATTCCTGTGATCATCCACTGCACGCATCAAAAGACATGCGCGCAGCTAGTCCATTCCGCTAACGCGGAATGAGGCTCAATGTGGGACAGGAATCAGACGCGAGGCGGTCGCCATACCCCTGACGGGGTCTGTGCGGGTAGGGAGTCGCTGAAGAAAGAAAGCACTATGGGGCTGAATACGGTGACAGGAGGCTTGAAGATCGAAACTTGCAGCATGCCGCCCGACTTGCACTCCTGGCCCGGCTTGCAAGGTTTGCCGTGCTCGACAGGGCTTTTCATGTCGTTGCAGCAGTCCATGCCAATGTCGTCCATCATCGCCATGCCCATTGCCTTCATAGGGTAAGGTTCTGTCGGTGCCTGAACACCCGCCATTCCACTGAGGGGAAGCGTGAGGCTGATCAGAAAAATGAGGCAAAACCGGAGATAGCGTTTCATTGGCTGGAGTGTAGTCGCTGGAAATTGCTCTTACAATTAGACACATGGCATAAACGACCTGCCGAGAGGCCTTGCTCAGACGATAACACCGCACCTGAATTAAGTGAGCATTACAGGCATTCAATGTCGTTTACTCACCAGCTTGTTCAATTTCTTCCCGCCCCAGGCATCGATCAATCTAATTCATTTGGTGTATTGCCCTAGCGATCGCTCAAAGGTCTGCTAAAGCTATCTACAAGACAATAAGCTCCCCACGGTGTGAGGCCTGCGAATACAGATGCTCGTCAGCGGTCTCCCTCGGGCGATGGAGCCAGTGAAGGCCATACTGCCGAGGTAGCCACAACTGAGGTCGTGCTAATCATTTGAGCGAAATGCAGGAGGATACTGACATGTCGTTTCCGAGCTTCCTTGGCCCCCTGACGCCGCTATTTCAATTGATCTCCCCCGTGCCCCCTCTTGGAGAAAACTCCGTGGACGATGGCCCAATTGGGGGAGCAGGTGCTAATCAATTGGCCTTCTCCATGCAAGCGCAGCAAGAATCGAACTGGTGCTGGGCTGCAAACACTTCCAGCGTGTCGCTGTTCTTTGATTCATCCTCGCAGTGGACTCAATGCGCCGTTGCCTCCGCTTGCCTTGGGGAGAGTTGCTGTACCGCTCCAATGCCTTGTAATCAAGCATTCGTGCTTGATGTTCCGCTCAGCCAAACGAACAATTTGCAGGGCTCTGCAATCGCCGCGCCGGATTCGAGGACTGCCCTTCAAGAGCAAATCGACGGCGGCTCACCTGTGTGCTGCCATATCTCGTGGGCTGGTCAAGGAGGGCACTTCGTCACGGTGTCTGGATACGATTGGTCCACTGATGATGTCATCGTCGATGACCCGTTCTATGGGCCTGATCCTGCGCGGGTTCCGTACAACACATTCGTAAGCTCTTACCGGGGTGCTGGTTGCTGGGACTACTCTTATCACACCCACGCCTAAACCTTCTGGAGCACAGCCATGGCTATCAAGTCCCATCAAGGTCCGAGCAATGGTGCAATCGTCATGGCAGCTGCGCTAGCGGTGAGGATGCCATCGACGCCTGCCGCGCACTCACCGCTTGGAGACGCACCACACGTAGGCGGGCCTGTGCCCTTCTATCACCTCGCACTGGATCAATTGCCTTACGACAACGCGCTTGAAAACGCCACTAGAACTGGTTGGAGGTATCCAGTCATTGGCTCTATCAAGGCCGGGCTGGTTGATATTCGTGGGGACGAGGGAACGAACAGTGCATCGTTTGGTGGCCTGTCGTATGGGATCGTCGCAGAACGATTCATCCAAGCCTCTACTCTCGCCGAAGTGCAACTTGCCAACAGTACCGACGAATACGAACCACGCCTGCTTGACGTGCCCACGTTGAGCTTTCTTGCCTTGTGGCTCAGGTCTTCGGAAGGCGACTGGTTCATTCCTTTGCTCGATGGAGGGCCACCAAGCTCTGCTCCATTGAAAATGGTGCGCGAAGTTCTTCCTCAACTGAGAGCACGTGCAGCTAATCGCGCTATTGGGAGAAGCCCACCTCCGTCGAGTCCTACGAACTGAGTGAGATTGCCCAAATAAACATAGGAAGGAACCCATGAAAATTTTGCTCGCGAGCGTAAGTTCATTACTCCTTGCTGGGTGCGCGTCAACGCCCCCTCTCGTCTACAAGTACTACCCAGCTAAGGCCACTGCCCAGGTCACCGTCACGCAGACGATTGACTGTGATGCTGATAAGCACCTAGTCATCCAGAACACGCCCAGTATCTCGTCGACCTACACGAGTGATCGAGGTAGGCCATTCGAGTTCGACGCTTCCAAATTGGGAGGAGTGTTCACAGACAACGATTTGACCTTCGCTTGGTACGACGACGGAAGACTTAAATCTTTCAATTCTACGGTGACCGGCCAAGGCGAAGCGATAGTGAAGTCAGCGACGACACTTTTGCCGCTGATCATCGGCGGAGCGGCGGTTACAGACGACACTGTTGCGTGCAACGTCGTCGCATCGAGAGGAAGTGGCAAGCCCGTCACCATCGTCTACGAATGGGCGTTGGCTGACTTGACGAAGGCAGTGGCACCAACAGCTCCGACTGTCAGCGAGAACTACAAGGGCAGCCATGATGCACTGAAGAACGTTATTTCGTTTCCACTGCTCGAAGCAAGGGTTGATGTCGCGGCAACAGAGAGTCCGATTCTTGTGGAGCCGAGCGCCTCCACAGGCAATGCCGGCAACGAAGGGGTTCCGCTCACACTCGCCAGGACGACGGTGGCGACTATAAGCGTGACCAAGGGAAAGATCCCTATCGGCAAAAGCGCCGTTATCGTACCCACCTCACAAACCTACGCCCTGTACGCTCCTCACGGAGCACTCTTTGGCAAAGTGACGTTTTCCATACAACTTAACGAAGCCGGTGTGCCGACCCTTGTGTCTTACGGCAAAACGTCAAGCGCTGCTGCGGCCCTGAACTCCGCGAGCGCACTGGATTCAGCGCTATCGCCAAATGACGCAGCGCAGGCTAATGCACTCAAGGCGCAGGCAGATGTGATTGCGCAAACCACTCGGCTTGCCAACTGCCAGGCCAAGCCGTCGGAGTGCAAGTAGCGAGGTGAGCCACGTCCTTCGCCTCCTCCTTAAAATAAAATAAACAACAAAAGCAATCGGAATCTAATTATGCCTCAATTTGATGAGTTAACCCGAGATCTCATAAGTTTCGTAGGTGGAACGAAATTAGGGGGCATAAGGATATTTCATAATTTCCAGTGGGCTGAAAAATTTGAAAGAAGGACCTTTCGAAACGGTCTGAGGTTAGCTTCTTTAGTAAAGTCTGACTGTCCTGCTGGCTCAATCGCCTCGTTAATATTGTTATCGGGCCCCACGGTCAGCGAGGGAATAATTAGCGAGCCACCAAACTATGCTCTTGTTATTAATATAGATTCTTATATGGTAAGGGCGACGCCGGATGCGGCAGCTGCTTACTTCACTCTTCGTCGAAGTGCTGATACCCGCTTAGAAATTACCAATGTTCTAGCCAGGGATAGCGCGCTTAGAGATGAGGTGGTAATAAATAATCTGACGGCTTCTTATGTAATGCAATGGATGGGCGCTAACTCATCAAGAATAGAGCAGATCAGAACGCTCTTGAGTCAAGCTGAGGTTCAAACTCCTGCCGAAAACTCTGCTGTAGCCGATCCCTCAATGATAATTGAGCTGTTAAATCGTCTTGATTCTATTCCGGAAACTTTAATCTCAACTATGTTGGCAGTGCTAACGCGCTTAGCAGTCGCTTCTACTGAACATCAAAACACTCTTTTGCAGCTTATTCTTGGGACCACTGAAGGTCGCAATATTGCCGCTATCGAACTGGGTGGACGCATAGCTGAGCGAATACAAGATATTCGAGATGCTCTCAGAGTCTATGAGGCCTTGATAAATAATCCAACCACCACCGAGACAGATACGCATGAATTTATTATAGAAAACCCATGGCTGTTAGGTTCCGATTATATAGCGACACGTCACGAGCAACCGCTTTCTAGAGGACGTGTGGATTGCTTTCTCGAGAAGTTTGACGGCCACCATGATCTTATGGAGCTGAAGTCTCCCAATCATCATATCGTATTGTCAACCAGTGAGGGGACGACAGCATCCTCCCCCACGCAATTCAGGCTAAGTCCTGAATTGTCGAATGCCATTGCTCAAGTAAACAGGTATCTATTTATACTAGATAGAGATAACCAGTTTCTTGTCAATGAATACGGAATGCAAAATACCAAACACCCTAAAGCTTTTATATTAATAGGGAAAAGCTCAAGTTGCTCTCAATCAGAAATAGAAACGTTACAGCAGCTAAATAAAAGCCTTCATCGCATTGAGATTCTTCCGTTCGATACACTGATAGTAAAATGTGATGCGATGCTCGCATACCTTGAGCGTACGATAGGGGCAATGGAACTGCAATCCGCAGAGTCTAGCGTTTATGAGGAATGATGGATTTACAAATAGATGATGTAACCGATCACCCCTTCTCTATTTGTGGCCATCTGTTGCGGCAGTCGGACATCGTCGACGCGAACTAGTTTCCTGTATAAGCAGGCGCTGCTGGCGCATGGCCGGCTCGATCGGCGTCATGGTAAGGAATCGTTATGCTCCAGAGAATAATATTCGGCATAGTGTTGGCCGTGCTTTTAGCCGGCTGCCAGAACCAGCAATACAAGACGTTGTGCAGACCACAGTACAATCAAACCAGCTGTGATATGAACAATCTGGATACGATGAGTTGCTCGGCCGCTAAGGCGACTGTTAAGTCCTGCTCCTGGTTTGTAGGTAATGAGGTTCGTGGTCTGATGACCAAGAAGGGTCAGCAGTTGGGGACCACCCAAAACAACTATATTCGCCCGGGCGCGGAAATCCTGACGTTGGGGAGCTACGGAATCGGTGGGTCACAGAGTTTTGCCTATGTAAAAGCCGACACCCCTGGTGCCTATGTGCAGTCTGCGGATGGTGCCCAACGATTAATGACTGACAGAGTCTCGCACTACCAGATGGCTGCCGACCGCTATGTAGCGGATGTCGTTAGCGGCACCATCGTAGCCTCAGATCGTGAAGTCCTGAAGGCCATTGCCGCGATCGTAGCTATGCGCGTACCGTTGACCAAAGCAGTTGATATGGGTAAGCCCATATTAGACTTCTACGCCGCCCTGCCCGTCCAGGACTTCGCGGCCCTTGCGAACCAGGTTGTTCTCAATACGAATGCCAGGGACCCTTACCTCCGCGCCGGCGCTGATTTGGCCATCCGGGAGAACAAGCAATACGAATCCAATAGGCCGTTAATTAGAGTTCAGGACGCATTGGCTCAGTTTGAGGCTCTGCGCACAGTAGCGATGGTCCCTTATGCCGACCAATTCGAAGTAATCAAAAAGCAAGCGGTCATTCTTGCCGCCCATGCGGCGCAAGCTGCCAAGCAGGCAAGAGCCCAGGACCGGGCCTATGAGAAACAATCTGAGTCAAGCGGCGGCTATCACGGTAGCGGGGGATGTTCCTGTGCAGGTGGCAATGTCTGTTACTGGCCCAGGGGCGGACGCTATTGCATAACCTCAGGCGGGAACAAGCGCTACGGCATCTAACCAACTCCAAATATTTAGGTGTGAGCAACCGGCGTGATGAGCACACTTCGGGAGGTGTTTCTTAAAACGGGTACCCCGTTTCGTTAGACCACTACCCCCTATGTGTTGCTCTCAGCTGCAGCCTTTCCCTCCGCCGTTTTTTTCAATCCCCCGGCTGCTTCAAACACCATCAGAAACGCCTGGCAAATGCAGAGGGCCCCTTGTAAATAGCGTTATTCCGTCAACTACACTGATGCAACGCATGACTGCGCAGAGGCTTCGAGCATGGTTACCAAAACTGCAATCGTATTCGCCGGCGGTGGCAGCCTAGGCGCTGTTCAGGTGGGCATGCTGCGGGCCCTGGTGGAGGCCAATGTTCGATTCGATATGGTGATTGGTGCTTCGGTGGGGGCCATCAACGGTGCCTATTTTGCCGCAAGGCCCGACGCTGGGGGCGTCGAGGCGCTCGCCGGTTTCTGGCGCGGCCTGAGCAAAGCGGACATCTTTCCCCTCTCCTGGCTCGATACCTGTAGAGGACTGATCAAACGGCGTGGTTTTTTGCTGCAGCCGGCCGCCTTGCACCGATTGCTGGGCCATGCATTGCCTATTCATCGAATTGAGGAGGCGGTGCTGCCCTTGCACGTCGTCACCACCGACCTGCTCAGTGGTGTCGAAACCGTTCTGTCCACTGGCGAACTCGAGCAGGCGTTACTCGCCAGCGCCGCCATCCCGCTGGTGTTCCCCTGCGTAAAAATCGCCGATCAGTTCCTGGTTGACGGCGGCGTGTCAAGCAACACACCTATTTCGACTGCCGTAGCCCTGGGCGCCACCAACGTCGTGGTCATCCCCACCGGCGTGAGTTGCGCCCTCACGCAACCGCCTCGAGGCCTGGTGGCATTAGCCCTGCACACCGTCAATCTGATGAGCATGCGCCAACTGGTGAGCGACATCGAACACTTCCGCACACTCACCAGCCTGCACATCGTCCCGCCCTTGTGCCCCGTGGATGTCTCGGTGTTCAACTTTGATCAGACCGAGTCGTTGCTGCAGCGCGCCTATGAGCAGACCCTCCGGTGGCTGGAGCGTGGGGGGCTCGAACGCACCAAGGTACCGGGTGCCCTGACCCTCCATTCACATGCCCATGATCATGAGTGTCCGCTGAAATAAACGGCACACTTGGGACTCGAACTCCCTGTGCATTGGTACTTATCTGGTTCGTCGAATTAATGCCGCCCCAATCAGGTGGTTGTCCGATGTGAGCTTGGATCGTTGTTTGAAATCAAACCGTAAAGCAATGGCTGTCATCCGCAAAAAAAACAGTGATTTGCCTGTGCCCTAAAGGTCGCCTTACTCCAGCATTTCGGACCACAAATCGCAAAAAACCAAAGAGAAACCGACAAAACAAAAAGGGCCTGATAGGCCCTTTTCGAACTCAACCAAAAATCACTGGGTCAGCCAGCTCTCAACAGTGTCGGAGCCGTATTTAGCTTTCCATTCCTTGAGAGTCTTGTGGTTACCACCTTTCGTTTCCACGAACTCGCCGCTATGCGGATTCTTGTAGATTTTTACTTGGCGAGGTTTGCGGCTCCCGGCTTTTGCTTCGGTAGTCGGTGCGCGACGACTCGCGTGTGGATCAAGCAGATTGATTACGTTTTTTTGGCTGAAACCGTATTCAGCCAACAAAGCACGCAGTTTGCTCTCAAACTCCATTTCTTTTTTCAGCTCGGAGTCATCCTTCATGAATTCCAGCTCTGCGAGCTGCTCGGCCAGTTGCTGTTCGAGCTTACGAAATTCTGCCAGACGAGACATACGTGATTCCTTGAAATTTTGGGGTGGTTGGAAACATGATAAATCGATTTCTCGCGTTCCGCTTGCCCACCCCTTAAGGCGATGCAAAGAGGCAATTATTGGATTGCTCCATTTTGAGCGTGAAAATAGTATGCGAGTCCCACTTTGGAAATGGAATTGAAGCTTGATGTCGAAAAAACCTCCGATGCCGCATTCAACCGAAGCTGATTTGGAGGCGTCTGTGCGGGCCGCAATCGAAAAAGCGTTTCCTTACACCGGTATCGAGATCCAGCTTCAAGTTCAGTTCAAATTTCAAATTGGAGGAACAAAGGTTGAGATTGACGGAGGTCAATCTTGGGCTAAAGCGGGGCGTGCCGATATTGTTCTCTTTCATAAGGGACGCCCGTTGGCAGTCTTGGAGCTGAAACGCAAAGGCCTTAGGCTGCAGGATGAGGACCGATTGCAAGGTCTTTCCTATGCGAAAATGCTTGATCCGATGGCTCCGCTGGTAGTGGTCACCAATGGAGAAATCACCAAGAAATACCGGACCTACGATGGACAGGAGTGGGACGCGGATAACAAGACTGCAGCCCAGCTCAACCAGTTAATTGACAATGTGTGCCTTCTGGCAACAGATGATCTTCGTAAGGCAGTGCAGACATTGATGGGCACAAGCTGCGACGTCTGGTCGGCATTGGTGAAGGCAAGTACTGCCGAGGCAATAAAATCGCTGACCGGTGAATTGCACGATGTCCATCTGCCGTTTGCCCGGGAATTTCTAATTCCACGTCAGGTGACCAAAATCACTATGGAGGCGATCAACAGGTCTTGTTTCGTCATTCTTGAAGGTGAGCCGCTGACCGGCAAAAGCAATGTACTCCGTGAGGTAATCACCGCTACCTCGAATACGACCTCTTTTGCAGCTTTGTACGTTGAAGACGGAGGACGGGGCTATTTTCAATACCTGGCCGATGCTTTGAGCCAAACCTTGGGGTGGTCGTTGACCGCGGATGAGGCTCGCGGCTGGCTACAACGTTTGCCGCCGGACCAAAACATGAAGCTGGTGATACTGATCGATCAATATCGGAGCGACAGCGAAAGCAGTAAGAGAGAGCTGGAGGACCTCGTCGGAATTGCTCATCGTGGGGGTTTTTCCGTTGTTGTGGCCATGGATGACGCAGTGGTTGATCGCACCCTTCAGTCACCCAACGCCAGAATGCAGTCACTTTTAGGAAGGCTGGGTGAGAGGATCGTGGTCGGTCCGCTGCACGATGAAGAGTTTGAAAACGCCATCGTTGCTGCCCGGCAGTTGGGGGTGACAATGATGGAGGGAAGCTTTCGTTCTGATGATTATCGACGACCATGGATTCTTCGGTCGGTGATCTGCAATGCCTTGAAAAAGCGCAACGGGACTACGCCCTACGCAGTGGAAGCTCCGCCATTACTCGGGATAGATTTTATAAATTACGTTCGTGAAGCGCACGCTACTACAGACATGAGATTTCATTTCCATGAGCTGGCGCGTGCGACGCTTGAGGATTATTTGAAGGTCGGCCGTTCGGACGCATTAGAACTAGAAGCTGCGAGAGTGTTTCTATTACGTAGAGAGGTCTTGGAGGAGCTCTCAAGTGAGTCAAGACAGTACTTGTCTGCTGGTGGGGCGATTCGCCTAGCCTTCCATAATGATCAGCCTGTCATTCGAATCGGCTTCTATGAAATGCTGGTAAGCGAGCTGTCTTCCGTCATTGCCATTCGACTTGGACCACAGATTGAGTCGGATGTCGATAGCGCCATGGAGTGGTTAATGAACGTAGCGGAAGTGCTACCCATGGGTGAGGTTATTACCGCGCGCGCCATGATCATGCTAATTGAGTCGGGTGCTGATCCAATACCACTATGCAGAGAACTCCTAGCACAGACGCCGGTCGTAGGCACTCGTTCGCCTCGTACTCGTTTTGCTATCAAAACCATCGATCTTCCTTGGGAAGAAGATGCCCTCAAGGACGGGGCCGAACAAGCCTATTACAGCGACAATATCTTGCCCTGGATTATGCTTTCCCATGTGCTAACTGCACATCCTTTGAGCAAGAAGGAAATTGGATTTTTTCCCCAGTTATTTCTTTTGATAGAAATAGCCAAGGCGGTAGTGGTATTGCGACGGCCAGGCAGTAGCCCAGCTTCCTACGAGTTGTTCTCAAATGAAATGAATGATGGAACGTTCGTTGCCGCCTGGAGCGTCGGTATCATAGAACCCGTAACGTTTGCGATATTCAAAACGTTCCGTTGCTACCCCGGATTGGGGGACGCGTGGATGACAGTGCTCGAAAGTATGGACTCGGTACATCTGCTAGTGCGCACCTATACCGTTTTGATCGAGTTGATACGCCTTGGCGGCCCACAAGGCCTATGGGCTCGCGTGACTGCAGACGATATAGTCGTTCCGTTGCTGTTGAATCATCCAAACTTCCCTAGCGCAGACGTCTCCGTGGTGATGATCGACATTGCTGACTGAAGGAGCCATGGCTACTAAGGAAGCTGCGAATCATTTCGCGGAAATCCGTTTTGCAGTGGATGAGAGCATCACGGTCCTCCATAGGGTGTGGCTCAGGAACGTCAAAAACCTTAGGAGTAATTGCATTCGATCAAGGTGAGCAATTCTTCATAGTGCGCGGTGTGCTCGATTCTCGTCAGGTAAGACTCACATCGGATATGGTGGTGCATCCCCGCGTATTAGTAATCGGAAAGCTCGCCAGGCTCGGCAAATCTCAGGCGGCCTGTGCTGGACTGCTCGGGTTTTCCTAGAAAAATTGCGGTAATAGAATGCGCGCCATTGAAGTCTTGGATGGCAGAAAATTGTGACATATCGACGCCCTTCCCGGCCCTCAATCTCGTAGGAAATGAATAGCACGAAGGCCTCATCCGCGGGTAGCTAGCCTCGCCGCCAACTCAATTACTTCCTTTTGTTCACCTTTCTTCAGCGAGTGAAAACATTGCAGCAAATAGGCTGTGTCGTCGTCTGCACAATAAAAATAGGCTAACGGCAGATTCAGCACCGACGCAATCTGCTGCACGGTGCTTTCCCCTGGTTGGTGAACACCTTTTTCGTACTGATTCATTCGGGCAGACGCTGAAGCCGGCTCAATACCAGCGTCTATGCCCAAACGCTCCTGTGAAAAACCTCTCGCCTTGCGCGCCTCTTTCAGACGTTTACTAAACGTGGACATTTTCTCTTGGCCCAAAGACTAAGAGAGTCTTAGATTTTGTTTGACCACTTACTAAGAGTTACTTAGGATTCTGTCGGTGACGTCGTTTTGATATCACACCCAACGTTTCACAAGGGAGAGGATCTTCTCAATGCAGGAAATGAAAATCGTCGATGGCCGGCTGAACGAAAAATCGAGAGGGTTGGGTGGCGATATGGTCAGCTACCACTATTGGAAAATAGACGGTAAGAAGCTGGAGTCTCTCGAAATTCCCGATGTCCTGGATGCGCACATCGATGTGGGCAAACCAATTCGAGCGACTTACCAACCTGGCAAAGATAACGTCAACAGGATTTGGGCCATACAAATTGAAGGTGAACCGATTCGCTCGGTTATCACGACACCCTTCGTCATCGTGTCCATGGGGCGGCTCAGTATCCTTCCCTTGATGGTCGGCATTTTTACTATCTTCATCGCCTACGGCTTTTGGCAAAGCAGTGTGCACCACGGCGGTTTTCATGGCTCCCTGTACCAAATGCTCTGGCTCGCATTGAATCTGTTCGTCGCCTACCGATACATGATTAAACCGATATTGATTATCAAACGGGGCATCACGGCTTTCCGTGCATATTGCGCTAGCACGCCGGCGGCTGAATCAGGAACGCGATAAAGAGAGCGTGAGCGCGATCCTTGAGGGGCAGGTATGAATATTACTGAGCGGATTCAGCATCAAGCCGAGCAAGTTTTTGGCAACAAAACCAAGGCGCAGAATTGGCTGAATCAGCCGAAAACAGAATTCGGAGGATTCACTCCATTGGAGCACGTCCATAGCGAAGCGGGATACTTACAGGTCAGAGCCGCGCTAGAGCGAATCAGCCATGGATACTCCCTTTGACCATGGATATTCCTGCGCCTATGTCCGCCGATCAAGAATGCTCATCTGTTGCCTCAGTCGTAACGACGGCTAAACGAAGCTCGGGCTGCACGTCGGGAGAAAATCGCCTGGATATACCGCCTTTGCTTGCATTGACACTTATACCCGCAGGCACGCCGGAATCCTCTGTCACCGCCGTAACATCGACATCAAAGGGTCTGGCCAGCTGTCCGAGTGGAGCCTCGTTCTTTCTTGCCTCGGTGAGGCAGGCTGTTTCGGATAGTGGAAAGTCCGCATCTGAAAATTTTAGCAGCTTAGATTGCGTTGGACATCTATAGGTGCTAGTTTTGCTCCTACCACGAGAAATCGAGGCATCTCCTGACATCACGCGTTATTTGATTACCCTGTGGTCCGCCCTGCGTTTCACGCCATACTTTTAGCAGGGCGGCTTTTTTAAAGATTGATGTGACGCAGTCGGTCTCTCAAAGAGACATCACAGCTCCTCTACAGAGAGGAAGAATCAGTGATCACCTCCTTCAACCAATCCCCGACATCAAGCGAAGTCAGCTTCTGATCTAAGCCATCAGGACAATGGGTATCGCTGCGTCAATTTTAACTGTGCGCCGGCGGTAGGCATTGGAACTGTCGACTGAGCCGTGGAGGCTTTATGGACACTGTCGACGGATTCATCCTGACACGACACTGGTGCGATATGCCTTCCGGCATCGTCGTGGACTTTTGGCTCGCCACTGATCAAAGGCGCAAAGCTCATGCGTCGTTCTGACGTTGTGTCAGTAAGTTTTGCGCCAGCAAAATATCAGAGCGACGTGGAGGCGGTGACATCCACAATGCCGGACGTCAGTGTCAAACAGCTTAATCCGTTGGACTTTTCCGGACGACCGATTCTAGGCATCTATTCCAAGCATTTCCGTCAGCAAGCGATTATTGAGAAAGCACTCAAAGCTCGGGGAGTGCCGGTGTATGAAGCCCGTGAGTACGTAAAACTGACCAAGGATGGCAGTTTTGATCGTCGCCTCGTCTACAAAAAACGCATTCGACGCAAGCTTACCGACTACGTGAAAAATGTGCCGCCTCAAGTGCGTGCAGCAAAGCTAGCCGATGAGATCAATCAAAAAGGATGGTCGGCCTATGAGGTACCAAAATGGGGGGTGGATCAGCTACGTGATGACGATTAATGGCCCTCAACCTGTGGAGCACGTCCTATCGTCGGTGGACTACGAACATTACATAGGCCATCAGCTAGCACCCATTGCCGACTCGATACTCTTGCCATTCAACTCAAATTTTTCGGCCATTGTGAGTGATCAGCGAGCGCTTTTTTAGAGTAGCAATGCCCGGCTTGTTCACATCCGCCATTGAGACCTTCGAACCACGTTGTTCATAGGCTAAGTCGGGCGCATCACGAGAACAGGTACTGCAAGAGCTGCAGAATGATGGGTCGTTGAGGTGTCACACGGAGCTGTCATCGAATCGTGCACGAACCCAAGATTGCTTGTCGCATTAGCGCCCTCTCCTGCTCTACCTCTGTTGCCTCTGTGCAGGTCCACAGAGGCAGGACGGGCAACGAGGGCATCATTCAGGTCGTGAAATACCATGATGGCGCAATTTTCTATAGAGTGTATTTCGGCTGATCCCTAGGCGAGCGGCCACATGGGCGATATGCCAATGTTCCGCCTCGATCAACGTCAACAGCGTTTGCCGCTCGGATTCGCCCAACGGATTTTCGGTCAGCGCGGCCAGCGCTGGCGTTGCCGGCAGCAACTCTGCCAAGTCGTCCAGAGTGACGCGCCCTTCCAGCGCCAACGCTACCAGTGTGCGCAGACACGTACGCAACTGCCGAACATTGCCCGGCCAAGGCTGCGCCAGCAAGCGCTCTCTGACGCCCGCCTCCAGCCGAATTCTGGCCCCTGCTGTCTCTTCGCGCAGCAGAAGGTCGAGCAAACGACCCTTGTCTGAACGCTCACGCAGCGGTGGCAGCTGCACGGCGAACCCCGCAATGCGATAAAACAGGTCTTCGCGAAAGCGCCCATCGGCCACACAGGCGTGCAGATCCTGGTGACTGGCACTGATGAGACGAACGTCGAGCGGACGTGCCGTCGCACTGCCTAGCGGCACCACCTGACGCTCCTCCAATACGCGCAGCAGGCGAGTCTGCAAAGCCAGTGGCATATCGGCGATCTCATCAAGAAAGAGTATGCCGCCGTGGGCCTGTTCCAGCTTACCGATCATTCCGTCCTTGCGCGCACCAGTGAAGCTGCCGCCGCGATAGCCGAACAGCTCGCTCTCGATCAGCGTTTCTGGAATGGCCGCGCAATTGATCGCCACAAACGGCTTGCTGACTCTGGAGCTGGCGCGATGCAGTGCCGCAGCAAAGGCTTCTTTGCCGGTACCGGTTTCGCCCTGTAAAAACACCGGCACATCACGCTCCAACACACGCAATGCGCGAGCAAAGCCGCGTTGCAGGCGCGGGTCTTCCAGACACACGTGCACGTCGTTAATTTTGGGGATTGCAGGAGCGACTAAAGGCACCTGGCGTAGGGGGGCTCGCAACTGTCCGTAGAACTGGCGGCCGTCCACCAGCCGCATTGGCCAGCAGACACTCGGCTGTGAGCTGGCCTGACTCATCACCTGATCGAGAGGTGCTTCCAAAAGCATCGTCAGAGATTGCCCAATCACTTGGTCACGGCTGAGGCCCAACAGATCCAGGGCAGCATGATTGACTGAACAGATACAGGCGCTCTCGTCAAAACTGAGCAGACCCTCGCCCAGCAGCCCAACGAAGCCGGCCTCCGGGTGGAAGCGCAGCAAGTACCGCTGCGGATCATGCCCCAGGAAATAACAGCTCTCGATCAAATTGGCTGTCAGATTGGTCAACGCCATGGCTTTGAAGTGCTGCTGAAGACTTTGTTCCTCTCGCACAGAAGAGAGGTTAAGAACGGCCAGCAAATCTCCGCCCGCATCAAATATCGGGCTGGCCGAACAGGTTAAGCCGGCGTGTTTGCCACGGAAATGCTCACCACGACGGATGGTGATGTGCTGTCGCTCGACCAGGCAGGTGCCGACACCGTTGGTGCCCTCGCAGTCCTCACTCCAAACCGAGCCGAGCCACAGCCCGGAACGCTGAAATTCGGCTCGTTCAGACTCGTTAAACACACTGTCGACCGCCACACCGCGAGCATCGGTGAGTAGCACCACGTGGCCATCACATCCGAGTTGTTGGTGCAAGTTATTCATCTGCCAATGCGCCACAGCGATGATGTGTTCCAGTGGCGCGCGGTGATCCTGCAAACGTGGATGCTCAACCACGTTCGGTGCGCGGCGACTGGCAGGATCGAGCTGATACTGATCCAAGCACCGGCGCCAAGATCGTGTGATGGCCCGGTCAGCAATAGGACCGTGGTTGGCGAGAGTACCCTGCACGGCTTGAAGCACCTGTTGTGCATGGGCGTTGATCAAGGCCGGTTTCATTGTTCTTGTTCTCCGTTACGGTTAGGACACGGGTCTGTTCGCAGCTTATATGAAAAGATCGAAACGAGCGCTTTTTGCACCAAGTGACACTCTGTCATCCCCCATTTCCAAATTCGTGACAGAGATCCCAGTCCAGGCCTGAGCAATACTGCAACAGCCGCTCTGCAATAGGGCTTTCGCGAAGATGGCCCGGGCCTTGCTCTGGGGCAAGTTGTTACAAAAACAACAAGATCGGAGAAGCCCCATGAACATCGCTGTCGAAACACATCTGCACACGCCTACTGCTCAGCTCGCGGCTTGGGTCGAAAACCTCGGCGAGCGCCTCGCCCTATGTGATTTGGACGGCGCACTGGAACTGTTTGCCGAAGAGTGTCACTGGCGTGACCTGCTACTTTTCAGCTGGAACCTGGTGACCCTGGAAGGCAAGCCTGCCATCCGGGACATGCTCGAAACACGCCTCGACCAGACTCGTCCTGAGCGATGGATACTGGAAGGTGAGGCGACGCTCAATAACGGCGTGCTCGAAGGCTGGATCAGCCTTGAAACCGGTGCGGCGCGAGGTAAAGGCTACGTGCGTCTGAAGGAAGGCCTGTGCTGGACACTGCTGACGACCATGCGCGAGCTCAAGGGCTTCGAAGAACCCAGCGGTCGCCGTCGTCCGATGGGTGCTAGCCATGGTCACGCTCACGCCGACAAACGCAACTGGCTGGAACGCCGTCGCGATGAAGAAGCTTCGCTAGGCATCACCACTCAACCTTACTGCCTGATCGTGGGCGGCGGCCAGGGTGGGCTGGGGCTCGCGGCGCGGCTTAAGCGAATGGGGGTACCCACCCTGATCGTCGACAAGGCTGAACGTCCTGGCGATCAGTGGCGCGGTCGCTACAAATCGCTGTGCCTGCACGACCCGGTCTGGTACGACCATATGCCTTACCTGCCCTTCCCCGATCACTGGCCAGTCTTCACCCCCAAAGACCAGATCGGCGACTGGCTGGAAATGTACAGCAAAGTCATGGAGCTCAATTATTGGCCACGTACAGAATGCGTGAGCACCAGCTTTGACGAGCAAAGTGGCACTTGGGCGGTTAAAGTGCAGCGTGATGGCGAGCGTGTAACGTTACAGCCTACCCAGTTGATCCTCGCCACCGGCATGTCTGGAGTACCCAACGTTCCTCGTTATCCGGGTGCCGAGGTTTTCAATGGCCAGCAACATCATTCCAGCCGCCATCCCGGCGGAGATGCCTGGCGTGGCAAGCGCGCGGTGGTCATCGGTGCGAACAATTCGGCTCACGACATCTGTGCCGACCTTGTGGAGAACGGCGCGGAGGTGACCATGGTGCAACGCTCCAGCACCCACATCGTGCGTTCCGACAGTTTGATGGATCTCGTCTTCGGCGGGCTCTACTCAGAAGACGCCCTGGAGTCGGGGTTGACCACGGACAAGGCGGACATGCTGTTCGCCTCGATCCCCTACAAGGTGATGCCAAGCTTTCATCAACCCATCTTTGACGCGATCAAGGAGCGTGACAAGGACTTCTACGAGCGCCTGGCCAAGGCCGGCTTCATGCTCGATTTCGGTGACGACGAGTCAGGCCTCTTCATGAAGTATGTACGCCGTGGCTCTGGTTACTACATCGACGTCGGCGCCTCCGAACTGATCGCTAATGGCACGATCAAGCTCAAGAGTGCACCTGGCTTGGGTGTCGAACGCATCGAAGCCGATGCCGTCGTACTCAACGATGGCAGCCGACTACCGGCCGATCTGATCGTCTACGCCACGGGCTATGGCTCAATGAATGGCTGGGCGGCGAAGCTCATTTCCCAGGAAGTCGCTGACAAGGTCGGCCGCTGCTGGGGTATAGGTTCTGGAACCACGAATGATCCGGGCCCGTACGAGGGCGAGTTGCGGAACATGTGGAAGCCCACGCAGCAGGACAACCTCTGGTTCCACGGTGGCAACCTGCATCAGTCACGGCACTACTCGCTGTATCTGGCGTTGCAGTTAAAGGCGCGCTTTGAAGGTATCGACACATCCGTCTATGGCCTTGCCGCGAGCCACCACAAGGGCTGAATCAAAGGTCGCCCAGCCTTGGCTGGGCGACCCTCCTCGATGTCCCGAAAGCCGTCTATGGATAGACGATTCAAAGTGACAGGAGCTCATGATCTGCCTTTTCACAGACATGGAGCCACTCTCGGGCAAGCTCACGTTGATCGCGTGCAATCGGAGACTAGCGGCCGTCCTTTGAGAGAGTGATCGCCCTGATCGGGTAGAACCTGGAATATTGGAGCAAGCTCTCGATGACTCACTGCTGTGTGTAGTGGCGATGCAAGTAAATTAACGACAGGTACAAAGCCACGACAATACTTTTTGAAGCTTAAGGCTTTTCATGGATCTTGGCGTTGGATGAAGCTTTTGAAGCAGCAGCATTCGCGGGATTGTTTGCATTACTGCCAAACTCGGTGACGATATTTCTTAGCTCAAGCTCGGGCGTATGTCGGGCATCGATGTCAGGGGGGCTATAAGTGACCACAGAACAATAGACCTTCTGCATGCCTTGCCTAGCATCGGGTACAGCGACAACCAGTACCATCAACGCGATGATCAGCGCTGCGGCGGCTCGGATGAATATCGGGACGCTTCTTAAGAGATGGAGACTGTTATTCTCTTCTCCATCACCAGCGCGTTCGTTGTCGATCATTGCGCCCTCCAACAGCATCAATCATGACCACTGGACAGCACGCGTACGAGATAATTTGTGTTCGGCACGCTTTTTACTTTGGGTGCACATTGCGTACTGAATTGTTGAGATACACTCTCTCCCGCGTCTAACAACTAGCTTAAACGCACGTCAGTGGCACAGCCCCGAATCGCATTCAGGGCTGTAAGCCAAACAGCATCACAGGTTCGCGTCGATAAAGGCAGCCAGTTGCGATTTTGAGATCGTTCCGACCTTCGTCGCTGCCACTTCACCGTTCTTGAACAGCATCAAGGTCGGAATGCCCCGTACCCCGTGTTTCTCTGCAACTTCTCTATTCGCGTCTACGTCAATCTTCGTCACCAGTACTTTACCGTCGTAACTGTCGGCAATTTCATCAAGCACGGGTGCTATCATTTTGCACGGCCCGCACCAATCTGCGTTGTAATCGACTAATACCAGCCCACTTGCCTTTAACACATCAGCTTCAAAGCTTGCGGTCGTGACATGTTTGATCTTTTCATTGCTCATTTCAGAACTCCTCGACTTTTCATTAATTTGCTGTCTGCTCAAAGTCCAACGCTGCGCTGCTGATCGCCTCGATCACCTTCTTGGTTAATCAGAATTTCTGCTAAACCGCACTTGTTCAAACCTGTTACCCAGTCATGGCGCTTACCGTTGCATCGTTTGTCACCGCCATAAACGCGCGGCGATGAATCGAACACGCGAGAGATGTCCTCATCGAGGTGACCGTACACCTCCGGCACACCGCAACTGCAGCATGCCATAGGATCTACGAATCATCTCCTGCTCCAGGCGCCAGACCTTTGATACGCGTGTGACAGTATTTAATTTCAATCTACTCTCGTATAGATGACGCAATCAATCTAAATGTCAAAATTTTCTCGGAGCGTCGACGTATGGTGGCCGTGGGAGCTACCTCTTCACTCGACCATGCGAAATCAGTGCAGCTGGCCATCGAATGCCTCTATCGCGGCGGTCTCCACCGTTTTGCCGTTGATCACTCACCGCCGCAAGCCTTCCGATTTGGTGGAGGCTCATCTACGCGCAAGGACATGTCCTGGTGGCTTGTTCGCAACGATGGGGAGTGAAGAGTGCAATGGCTGTCGACGTTTACGAGAGTGTAATCAGGTAGAAAAATCCTCGGCCTGGTACGCCCCACCCAACGGAATGCTCTGTTCAAATACACCCATTGTCAGTGCTAGATCAGGCGTTTTTTGGCGCTACGCTGAAATCTTGATCACGGCGGTGAGCGCTAAATAGCCGGACTAAGAGGCGGACTTTTTTGGAGTCAAAGTATCACTCAAAGTGATTAGTTCTTTTGGGTATAAGCGTAGCTGAACATGTTCTTACTAGGAATTAGTGGGCATGCTAATTTGCCCCACGTTGCGTTGCGGATTAGCTGGTATATCTGTGCCGCAGTGTTCTAAAAATTGATCTTCAGTTGCTTCTCCATCCGAGCGAGAGACTACTCCGCCAACAGAATTCTAACTAAAGCCTTTTGGCTGGCATGCTAAATGGGCAATGCTTCAAGCCTTGAACTGCCTCTCGACCAGTATGGTATTTGAACAATGGTACGATTTGAGAACGTGACTAAACATCACGCAGGCAAAAGCGCGCCTGCTGTCAGCAGTTTGAATCTTCTGGTCCAGGAAGGTGAATTGTGCGTGTTCGTAGGCCCAAGTGGCTGTGGAAAATCCACCATTCTTCGAATGATCAACCGATTGGACACGCAGGACAACGGTCGGATCAGCATCAACGGTGTGGATACGCAAGAGACCGATGTCGTAACCCTTCGCCGTCATGTTGGTTTCATGATGCAAAAAGCGGCGCTTTTTCCGCATAAAACCGTAGAGCAAAATATCAGTGCTGTCCCTCGGTTGCTCAAGTGGGACAGCCGCCGAATACAGGCGCGAGTCGCTGAGCTGATGTCCCTTGTTGACCTACCAGCAGAGTTATTGACTCGTTATCCGAATCAGCTTTCGGGTGGGCAACAAAGCCGAGTTGCTCTAGCCAGGGCGCTGGCGTCCGACCCTCCGATCATCCTGATGGATGAACCCTTTGGAGCGCTCGATCCGCTGACCCGAGTACATCTGCAAGATGAGCTCATCTCACTCCAGAAGCGACTGCGAAAAACCATCATTCTGGTGACTCATGATATGGAAGAAGCAATCAAGCTGGGTGACAGAATTGCCGTGTTTGAAGATCAAGGAAAGCTAGTCCAGTTCGATTCGCCCGAAAACATCCTGGCCCGTCCAGAGAATGATTTCGTACGACAGTTTGTCGGCAACGATCCGTCGCTCAAACGGTTGGCGCTGATGAAAGTCTCAGAGCTCAACATGCTTGAGGACAATCAGGCGATGGAAATCACGCCGGGTGGCGCCACCCTCTATGGCCACGGTGAGACGGCATTCAAACTGGTGATCAACCACAATTGCGAGCCCGTTCGTTGGATCAGCGAAACCGAAGTGCCCCCTCCTAAGCTGACCGTGGTTAGTGGAACGCATTCGCTGCAGACCGCCCTCCTTGAAATCCTGAATTCGCCTTCTGGTGTCGCTGTCCAGGTCGATGACCACGGCAGGTTCAAACGCTGCATCTCCACGGCCCAACTGCACGCGGCACTGCAGCAAAATCACAAGGACTGCACTCAATGATTGATGGAGCATGGGTGTACGAAAATGGATGGCAGATTTTTATGCTGCTTATTGACCATCTCCAGCTCGTGGGGCTTTCTCTTTTAATTGGAGCCCTGGCTGCTGCCCTGATGGTCTTGCTGGTTTTGTGCCAGCCCACCCTCTCCCGCCCGTTGACCTATCTGGGCGGTGTGCTGTTCACCGTGCCGTCGCTGGCCTTGTTCATTCTGCTGATGCCATTGACCGGGCTTTCTAAAACAACCTCGGTCATCGGGTTAAGCGCTTATTCGCTGCTCATCATTTTGCAGAACACGCTGGCCGGATTCGACAACGCCCCGGCTGAGATTTTGGAAGAGGCGCGGGCGCTGGGTTATACGCGCTTTCAACGATTTGTTTCGGTTGAGCTGCCGTTGGCCATGCCAACCATTGTCGCGGGTCTGAGAACGACCGCGGTCACGTTGATCGGCTTGGTCACGGTCACCGCGGTCATCGGTCAAGGCGGTCTTGGACAGTTGTTTGTCACGGGCCTGACGCTGGATTTCTCCACACCCGTCATCGTCAGTTTGGTGCTGACCGTTGCGCTTGCGCTGTTTTTCGATTTCGCGTTCTACATCGCAGAAAAACTTCTTTTCCCGTGGGAGCGATAATGGACGCCATTGATGAGGTGTTGGTGTGGTTTGGCAATCCCGTCAATTGGCTGGGCACTGACGGGATATTCATCCGCCTGACCGAACACTTTTACTTTGTGGGACTGAGTTTTGCGCTCGCCGTAGCTGTGGCGTTTCCTCTCGGCGTGCTGATTGCCAAGCAAAAATCGGCGGCACAAATCGCGATGGCAGTGTTTAACGTGGGACGTGCGTTGCCCGCACTGGGCGTGATCATTCTGGCGATCATGGTCATCGGTTATGACTCCAGCACGGTCATCCTGGCACTCACGCTAACCAGCATCCCCCCTATCTTGACGAACACGATCGTCGGTATCGCTCAGGTTGACTCCGCGTTAACAAGCGCTGCCGCAGCCATGGGTATGCAGCGATGGCAAACAATCTGGCAGCTTGAGCTGCCGATGGCGTTCCCCACGATATTTGCAGGCCTTCGTACTGCCTTGGTTCAGTTGGTCGCTACAGCAACCATCGCCGCCTATGCAGGGTTTGGAGGACTGGGCCGCTTTTTGATTGACGGCCTCGGTCGTAACGACACGACGCAAATTATTGCAGGCGCACTGGTGGTTTCGACCGTTGCAATCACCTGCGAATGGTTAGGTTCCCATGTCGAGCAAGTCGTCAGGAGACGGCTAAGACCCGGGGAAAACCTAAAACAACTGGCCTGATCGCCGCCCTTGAATCAGCGTAATCCATTCATCACCACGGAGTAGGAAATGGTCACTCATACCAGTGTGTATCGTAAACGTTGGGCGCGGACTGCCCTCCCCCTCATGCTGAGTCTCGGCACGCTCTTCGTGGGCGCGGCGGCCAATGCCGCCTCCATCACTGTTGGCGGTGCAAACTTTTCCGAACAGTCTGTCCTTGCGAACATCTATGCCTCGGCGCTTCGTAAAGAAGGCATCGAGGCAAGCACTCGCCTGAATCTGGGTAATCGACAGATCATTTCCAAAGCCCTGGAAAACGGTGACGTGGATGTGGTGCCTGAATACATCGGTGCGCTTCTGAGCTTCTACGACAGTAAGAGTGCATTTACGGACCAGAAAGTCATCCTCGATGCGTTAAGCACAACGCTGCCGAAGGATCTTGAGCTGCTTGAGTCTTCGTCTGCCGGTTCGATAACCGCGTGGGCCGTCACGAAAAAGACCGCAGAAAAATACAGCCTGTCGACCTTGTCTGACCTCGCCAAAGTGTCCGATCAATTCGTGTTGGGCGGCCCGCCTGAAGTCGCCACCTCCGCCTTGGGTGCGCCAGGGTTGAAGGCGGTTTACGGAATCAACTTCAAATCGATCAAATCCCTTGATGTGGGTGGGCCACTCTCTCGGCTTGCCTTGAACTCCGGCACCGTTGACGTAACCACGGTTGTGTCCACGCAAGGCGTATTGGCGAAAGAAGGATGGGTCGTACTCAAGGACGACAAGCACCAGCAGCCACTGCAAAACATCACGCCGCTGATTCGAAAAGCGGTGGTCACTCCGGATATCACCCGGGTGCTCAACAAAGTATCCGCTGCGCTGAATGACGATGAGTTGAAGGAGTTGAATCGTCTGGTCGAAATTGATCACAAGGACCCAGCGAAAGTGGCCGATCAGTGGGTGACAGAGCATGTGCCTGCCTCTGCAGGCTAAGCCTGTCAGCTCCCCGAATCGCATAACAACTCAGCCAGCAGGAGACCGCGATGTCGCGAAACAACATGTCACTCAGCCTTTTTTTCTTTAACCCGCAAGGGGACTACCGCTTCTCGTGGCGCCACCCCGAGGCGCCTACGCGGGAAATATTCGGGCTGCCTTTTTACGTCAAGCTTGTCCAACAGGCGGAAGCGGCGAAATTCGATGCTGTGTTTATTGCCGATCATGTGGCGGTCTGGGATTCGGCTGCCAGCGGTTTGAAGCACTACGCTAACGCACGCCTGGAGCCAATAACCCTCATCTCGGCATTGGCTGCCGTCACCCAGTCCATTGGGCTGATGGCCACTGCATCCACGTCCTACAATGAACCCTTCAACTTGGCCCGTTATTTCGCATCCCTGGACCACCTCAGCAACGGGCGCGTCGCTTGGAATATCGTTACGTCCTGGCTGGAAGAAGAAGCAGCAAACTACGGCGCAACGGGCGTGGCGAAGCACAGTGACCGTTATGCCCGAGCCACGGAGTTCATCACGGTGGTCAAGCGTCTCTGGGACTCGTGGGAAGATGATGCTTTGCTTTTTGACAAGGCCACGGGCGCTTTCGCAGACCCTGCAAAAATACACACGTTGAACCACGTCGGAGAGGACTTTAACGTTCGCGGGCCGTTAAACGTTCCCCGCTCTCCTCAAGGCTATCCCGTGCTTGCCCAAGCAGGGTCCTCTGAGTCCGGAAAAAATCTCGCCGCTGCACACGCCGATTTTCATTTCTGCTTGCTCAAAACCGTGGAAGAAGGACTTGCCTACCGAGCTGACTTCAACCGGCGACTAGCCTCCAATGGCCGTCTTCCTTCCGACTTTAAAATCATCGCCGGGGTGCTACCGGTCGTGCTCGTTGATGAAACCGAAGCCGAACGTCGCCAGGCATTGGTCGACAGCCTGATCATTGATGAATTGGCGATTGATCTTGTGTCGAGTTACACCCGAATTGATCTGAGCGGGCTGTCGCCGGATGAACCATTGCCGCCGTTGCCTGATAGCGCCGACTTCGATGGCATTCGAACTGAGCTGGAACTGATTAAGCAATACGACTCGACGCTGACCATACGAGAACTCGGACGCCGCCTGGTCAACAGTTCGAACACCTGGCTGGTGATTGGGTCTGCCGAGCACGTCGCCGAGCGGCTATCGGAGCTCTACGAGGCCGGAGCGGTCGACGGCTACAACCTGATGTTCCCACTGTTGCCAAACGACTTCGACCGATTCACAGAGAGCGTTGTGCCTTTGTTGCAAGCTCGAGGCGTGTTTCGTACAGAGTATGAGCCAGGGACGCTCAGGGATCGATTGGGGTTGAAAAGGCCACCGAACAGCTTTTTGACACAGACTCTTAGTTAGAAGAGCTTTAGTTGCAGTTCGACCTCTGTAATAGGTGTAGCCAACCGGAAAATTTGCGTCTTCTCATGGACGTAAGGCGCCCTCTTCCCATTCAATGACGCCGATTGGACGGGGGCTCACGGGAAAGAGGTCGCTTATGGACAACCGGTGCGGTAATCGGCGAATTGAAGGGGCTCCCTTGCTCCCGCACTGCCATCGAACGCAAACAGCTCAAACCACTGAAAGGCTCCCAATATGAACAACGCGAACACCGGCTTACCCGATCTGTTAGTACCAGGACTGGCCGTTGTTTTCTGCGGGTTGAATCCAGGATTGGAGTCGGCGCTTGAGCAGAAGCCATTCTTCAATCGTAGCAATCGATTCTGGCGAACATTGTTTCTATCAGGATTCACTGCAGAGGAGATCGATCCCGCTGACTACGTTCGTATTCTGCAGTTCGGTTGCGGCATGACGACGGCAGTGCAAAGAGCGACGCCATCGGCTCAAGACGTGAGCGCTGATGAATACCGCCGAGCAGCACAGACTCTGGAAGCTAAGATTGTGCAATGCAGCCCCAAATACATCGCGTTCCTGGGTAAATCGGCTTACGCGGCCATCACGGAGCAGCGCAATATCGCGTGGGGTCTACAGCCTGACTTTTTTGGTGGTGCTCGGGTCTGGGTGCTGCCCAACCCGAGCGGCCGAAACCGTTCTTTTACATTGGATCATCTAGTAGAGGCCTATCAGTTACTTCGCGTTGCTGCTCTGGAAAACTAGCGCCCATCGCTGAGCACCTAGGCAGCCGAAAACCTGCCTAGGCATTTCGAACATCCGAAGTGGCCACGACCTGGTTGATGCCATATCCCGTCCGGCCATCAGATGCGTCGATTAAATTTTCAACGGCCAACGCGAGATCTGCATGTAGCGCTTGCGGGCCGTCTCTGAAATAGCGCATCACTGCTCCTGCAACGACATCCGCTACCTGCAAGCCTATGCCTTCATGCGATTGAGCAAAGGCGAATGTCGCCTTCTCTTTGAACGCGAAATTGGAGCGTGGTGTGTAAGGCCGCTCGCCATGGTGATCGATTTGTTCTGCAGCCAACTTGCTCGATTGCAGGATCTCGTCGATCTCCAGTTGCTGATCATGGACGATGTGGATCCCTTGGAGTTTTTGTCCGAAATACAGGTTCAGCCGCGCGTAAATGTTGGTGAACGACGTCAAATTGGGAAGCATCCAAACACGCTTGCTTCGTTTGTTGAGGTCTGGTGACGGTAAAAACCGAAGGTAGGCATTCGAATCTGTTGTCTTCAGCGCCAATAGCTCTGAGCGGGCTTCCGTTACCGTCATGCACAACCCTTGGGCCATGTCTCGACTGCTCGAATTGTTACGGAGACTTCTACCCAGTTCCTCGAGCTGGTCGAAGGATCGCATGACTAGCGCTTCTGAAGGGTTAAGACATGCCTCTACAAATGTATCGAGGATTTCATTAGTGACCACAGCGTTCAAAAAATCCGCCAGGGCGTTTCTGAGGAAAGCCAACGGTGGGCCCTCCGCGAATCCCATGCACGGCGCAAGCAGATGAAAGCCTGTGATATGCACACAAATAAAATATCGCTTGTCCACGACCTCCACGAAGATCGGGGCCGCAATGGACTGAAGGTAATCGATCACCTGAGCGACAAAAATGGGCTTGCTGTTGAGCGATTTTGACTTCAATTCGCCGGCTGGGATTCTGTGCTGCTTACGCAATTCGCAGATACGTGTTGCCACAGTCTCTTCATCACACAACCCTACTGCCGCCAACGAGAAAAAAGGCTGGCCTTTGAAATCAAACCCTTCGCCGCTGTTGACCGCATCTCCACTGTGGCCACTTTCATCCAAGTAGAACGTCATGGACATGAGCATCCCTCCTCATATTGGCAAACCGACAGCTTAGGACAAGGCGACGTCCCTTACGCAATCCGAAAAACATTGCACAAGGGAACGCAGGTATTTTCAATCATCAATACTGATGTAATTGACATGGCACACGTTGGCTCGACGCCAAATCCAGGATCAGTCTGTCGATGCCTTTTCAGCCTAGAAGAACAAGGGCCTCCATTCTCCAGCTGCTACTCAACCATTTCCTCTGTGTTTCTTGCCGGAAACTTTGCCTGTACCTCGCTAGAAAGCGTCGCCAGGTGTTTTTTGGCCACGTCCAAAACCTGAAGCGAAAATCCTGGTTCGTCGATGATTCGTGACATGGTGACAGCTCCGATCATCGACGACAGGGTGAAGGTTGCATTGTCTCTTGCCGTGACCCCGCCTTCTGGGTGAATTCGTGTAGCAATTACGTCGATTAGCTCCTGAAACCCCTGTGAGACTGCCCGGCGTGTGTCCATATCTGCACGTGCTAACTCGCTGCCGATCGCCACCAGCGGACATCCTCCAGGACAGTCCTCGTGGTATTCATCTAGCAAGAAATTTTCCAGGTGCTCTAAAAAAGCCTCGTTTCCTCCCTCGATCGCAGCCTCAGCAGAATCAACAATCGCGTTCATGCTCGCTGTACATGCTTCAGTGACCAGCTCCTCTTTGGAGGAGAAATGCCTGTAAAACCCACCGTGTGTTAGCCCCACCCTCGCCATGATCTCTGAAACCCTTGTCGCGTGAATCCCATTGCATTTGAAGGCTTCCGCTGCGACTTCGATGATCCGTCTGCGCGTTTTGGCCGTCTCTGATTTTGACTTCTTCATTCACTTCATCCTCCTGGCCTCGGGTCGCGGCTAATCGCTTCGGCGTAATCCGCGTAGGAGGTCTGTATCAATGTATTAGATGATGACTATTTCCTAAATTAACTATAGTGTCAATCAATCATCTATATCATGCCCCCCGTGCTCCGACCAAAGGAGCATCACACGAAAAAAAAGAAAATCTGGGAAGAGGCTGCTTGACAGTTTAGATGATCAGACTTAACTTAAAACTAGTTAGTATCAATGAATCATCTAAACCGGATTGGCGGTATCCGAGCCGGGAAAACCAAGAGACCGTGTCGACGCATAGGGCAGAACGATTCCGATGTCCAGCGGGGCCGACACCTCCATGAAGCGTAAGAGAGGCACACCATGAAAACTGATATCTCCCGGCCCGACAACAGCGTGACAGGCGGCCGTGCACACAAATTCAACGGAAAAATCTGGGGTATCTCCGCTGCGGCAGCGGTCGTTTTGAGCGCTGCGGGCGCAGTGGTTTTCAGTAGCCAGGCCCCAACTGCAGCGGTCGCGCCGATCATTCCGTCAGTGGGTGTCGCGACTCCCCTGCAACAGAACATCGCCCCGCGACTGGGTTTCTTGGGCCAATTCTCGGCTGTAAACAAAGTGGAATTGCGCGCACAGGTGGGCGGCACCCTCACTGAAATTCATTTCAAAGACGGTGACATTGTTCGCAAAGGTGATCTGCTCTTTGTAATCGATCCAATTCCGTACGAAATCAAATTTGCTCAAGCCACTGCTCAGTTGGCGAGCGCGAACGCTCGATTCGACTTGGCGACCCGTGAGCTTGATCGTGCTGAAACGCTAAGACGTAACGATGCTGGTAGCGTACAGAACGTAGACCAGCGCGGTGCAGAGAAGCGTGCCGCCCAGGCAGCGGTGGACGAAGCCAAAGCTTTGGTTCGCGATGCGAAATTTGACTTGGATCATTGCCGAATTACCGCACCTTTCACTGGGCGAATCGGTACTCACCAAGTATCGGTTGGCAACTTGGTAGGAGGCAGCCGCGCAGCGACCAGTCCTACCACCCTGCTGACGACTTTGGTCTCCATGGATCCGATGTATCTGGACTTTGACATGAGTGAGTCCGATTACATGGCGTTCATGCGCGGACGCGCTGATCAAAAGAGCCCTGTCGGTGGAAAAATCGACATCTCCTTAGCGGACGAGAAAGCCTATAAGCGCCAAGGCACGCTCGACTTTGTCGACAACGCACTCGACCGATCCAGCGGCACCATCCATGCACGGGCTACCGTGGATAACCCTGACATGTTTCTAACACCAGGCGGATTCGCACGTGTGCGCATGGACTATTCCACCGCGACCCCAGCACTGCTCGTGCCGGATGCTTCCGTATTACCTGACCAATCAGCCCACATCGTTCTGACGGTTGGACCGGACAACAAAGTGACACCGAAGATTGTGGAAGTGGGTGATGTACGTGGGGGACTGCGAGTTATTCGCTCGGGCCTCGCCCCGACGGATCGCGTCATCATCGATAGCATCCCGATTGCCGCTCCCGGTTCTACCGTTGATCCACAGATCAAAACCCTCAAGTTTGTTTCCGACCAAGGCTAAGCCGGATAAGGATAACTGATCATGAAACTTGCCCACTTTTTCATTGATCATCCGCGCTTTGCGGCGGTGATCAACATATTCGTGATGCTATTTGGTCTGGCGGCAATGTCACAGTTGCCGGTTGCGCAGTATCCGGACATTGTTCCTCCAACAGTACAGATCACAACGGTTTATCCAGGTGCTTCCGCCGAAACGGTATCCAAAACCGTAGCAACGCCGCTTGAACAAGCAATCAACGGCGTGGAAAACATGGAGTACATCAGTAGCCAGTCCACCGGTAACGGTCAGCTGACGATCACGGTGATCTTCAAGATTGGTTCAGATCCAAACCTGGCATTGATGCTCACGAGAAACCGCGTACAAGATGCGCTCTCGCGTTTGCCTCAAGAAGTTCAGTTGCAAGGTGTGCAGGTCAAGAAAACCATTCAGGCTCTATTGCTCGGCGTCCATATGTATTCGCCGGATGGTTCTCGCAGTGCTGAGTATCTGTCCAACTACACCATTCGTATTCGAGATGAGATCGCACGACTCCCAGGCGTCGCTGACTTTTGGATACTCGGTGATCGTCAGTACGCGATGCGAATTTGGATCGATCCTGACAAGGCTGCGTCCTACAACATCAATGCAAGTGAAGTCCTGGCTGCTCTCCGCGCGCAGAATGCTCAAGTGTCGGCTGGCATGCTCAACCAACCGCCTGTTTCCACCGATGCCGCTTATCAAATCAACGTAGAAGCATTGGGGAGACTGACTACACCTGAACAATTCAACAACATTATTGTGAAGTCTGACAGTAATGGGCGTGTCACTCGAATCAGTGACATCGGTCGAGTTGAGCTGGGCTCGATGGACTACGGCTCTGTTGCGTACGCAGATCGTCATATCGCAGCTCCTTTTTGGGTCATCGCGACGCCGGGTGCGAACGTTGTAGAAGTGGAACACGCTGTCTGGAACAAAATGGAAGAGCTCAAAAAGAGCTTCCCGGTCGGTGTGGATTACATGAACATCTACGACCCGACTACTTTTGTGAGCCAGTCTGTCAACAAGGTAATCACCACCATTTTTGAGGCAATCGCACTGGTGGTTATTGTGGTCTTTCTCTTCCTGCAAAGCTGGAGGGCAACGATCATTCCCGTATTGGCCATTCCAATCTCGTTGATAGGTACTTTCACGATCCTGGCACTTTTCGGGGCGTCGATTAATAATCTGTCATTGTTTGGACTTGTGCTCGCGGTTGGTATTGTGGTCGATGATGCGATCGTTGTGATTGAAAACGTCGAGCGAAACATGGCCATGGGTATGTCTCCCCGTGAAGCTGCGCATCGCACCATGGACGAAGTTTCGGGCGCATTGATTGCCATTGCACTGACGCTGTGTGCTGTGTTTGTGCCAGCGGCCTTCATTTCCGGGATCATGGGGCTGTTCTTCAAACAATTTGCCATCACGATTGCCGCATCCACAGTGATTTCAGCATTCGTATCTCTGACCCTGAGCCCAGCCCTCTGCGCAGTATTCCTGAAGCCTCATACGCCGGGTGAAGAGCATGGGCCACGCGGTGTAAGTCGCGTCTTGAAGGCTGTCTTTGGTCGTTTTAATGCGGGCTTCGAATGGTTGTCCTCTCATTACGGGAAAATGACCAGTCGCATTATCAGAGGCGGTGCAATTGTTGCGATTGTGTATGTGGGGCTGATGGGGCTTACCGGGATTCAGATGTCGCGGATGAGCACTGCCTTTATCCCCGACCAGGACATCGGTTACCTGGCAATTATTGTGATGTTGCCGCCAGGCTCCAGTTTGGCTCGAACTGATGAGATGGTTCGTCAGGTCAACGACATTGCGTTGAATACACCCGGTGTGGACCACACATCCGCAACCAGTGGTTTTGACGTGGCAACCTCGACCATCGCACCGAACGTCGGGACAGTGTTCACAGCTTTACCCTCGCAGTACGGTAGAAGCTCACCCGGTTCTGATGCGCCAACCATGGTTAAAAAGTTGCGCGAACGCTTGGCAGGTATCAAAGACGCCTATGTAATGGTGATCCAACCTCCAGCGGTTCAAGGTTTGGGCGCAGCAGGTGGCTTCAAGTTAATGCTTAAGGACAATAATGGTCTCGGCGCTCAAGCGTTGGCGAAGGCAACAAACGATCTGGTCGCTGCAGCAAACAAGGATCCAGCCTTCGCAGGCAACTTCACCCTCTACAACGCAGGCTCACCTTCGGTTTACGCGGACATTGATCGCCTTAAGGCTGAAAAAGTGGGACTGACACCCACTGACGTTTTCTCGACACTCCAGCTGTACCTTGGATCGCAATATGTAAATGACTTCAACTACCTGGGGCGTACCTATCAGGTGGTTGTCCAAGGCGATGAAGATTATCGGAAAACCAAAGGTGATATCGCGCAGTTGAAAGTACGAAATGCTTCCGGAGACATGGTTCCGATCGGCACTGTTGCCTCCTTTGAAGACAGAACCGCGCCTTATCGTGTCCCTCGCTACAACCTGTTCCCAGCATCTGAAATCTTGGGTGCAGCAGCACCGGGTGTTGCCTCGGGTACTGCGATGAAACGCATGGAAGAATTGGCCGCGCAAGTATTGCCGACAGGTATCAGCCTGGAGTGGACAGATCTTGCATACCAGCAGAAGAAAGCCGGTACGCCGACCCTTCTGATCTTCGGTGCCTCTGCGTTGTTTGTGTTCCTTGTACTCGCCGCTCAATACGAAAGCTGGAGGCTGCCACTGGCCATCGTTCTGATCGTACCAATGTGCCTGCTTGCAGCCGCTCTCGGTCTCGATCTGCGCAATTTGCCAATCGACATCCTGGCTCAAATTGGCTTCGTAGTGTTGGTAGGGTTGGCGGCCAAAAACGCGATCTTGATTGTGGAGTTTGCCAAGCAGCGCCAGGACGACCATGGAGCAACGGCTGAAGAAGCGGCCGTGGCTGCGGCCCGCACTCGTCTTCGCCCGATCTTGATGACATCGATTGCATTCATCGCAGGTGTGGCACCGTTGGTGTTCTCGACCGGTGCTGGATCGGAAATGCGTCAATCGCTCGGAACAACCGTGTTCTTCGGGATGATAGGTGTGACCATTTTCGGTCTTCTATTCACCCCTGCCTTCTACACACTCATCCGCAAAATCAGCAGCAGGAGGTCAGCATGAAACAGGTTAATGCAAAGGTTCTCAAAACTGCTCTCAGCAGCCTGGCGATCAGCATCATGTTGGCCGGATGTGCCGTAGGCCCTGATTATGTGGCACCTAAGACAGAACTGGCGCCACTGCACAATGTGGCGAAGGCTGAAAGCGACAAAAAACGTCCAGTGCCTTCGATCGATCGTTGGTGGACAGGCTTCAGTGATCCAGTACTAGTCACCATCGTTCAGAGAGCGCTCGATCAGAACCTGGATCTGGCAGCCGCCATGGCTCGGGTTAGCCAGGCTCGGGCCGCAGCATCGGGTGCAGGGGCCGAGCTCTTGCCAACGGTTGACTTGGGCGCGTCCGCAACAGCGCAACGTCAGAGCCTGCGAGGTCCGATTGGCACTATCGCTGGGGATAGCCCAGGTTTCAAAAGAAACGTCCATGACACCACGATTGGACCAGCAGCAAGTTGGGAGATCGATCTCTTCGGAGGACTGCGCCGCGGTGCGGATGCTGCTGAAAATGAAGCGGAGGCCATCGAAGCAGAGCAAGTCGGCACTCGTGTGATTGTGGCAGCCGATGCCGCCGATGCGTACTTCCAGGTGCGCGGCTACCAGGCACGGCTCGCCATTGCGCAGCAGCAGATTGAAACCGACGAACACCTGCTGAAATTGGTGCAAAACCGCTATGAAGCAGGTGCTTCACAAGGTTTGGAGGTGGCACAGGCTGATGCGTTGTTGAAATCAGCGCGTGCAACAGTGCCCCCACTACGCATCGCCCTTGAACGTCAGTTGAATCGACTCGATGTGCTCATGGGCGCGCAACCTGGAACCTACGCCAAGAAATTGGAGCAGGTCTCCGAGATTCCGAATGTGCCAGCAGTTCCTGGCGATGTGCAACCGAGTGATGTGCTTCGCCGTCGTCCGGACATCATTGCGGCGGAGCGTCGATTGGCTGCGTCGAATGAACGTATAGGCGCTGCCATATCCGATTATTACCCCAAGGTTTCTCTATCGGGTGCGCTGGGATTCGACACCATGAGTGGCAGTCTTTTCAGCTCTAAGTCATTCACTTCTGCAGGTGGAGTCGGATTGCGCTGGAGGTTGTTTGATTTTGGCAAAGTCGACGCAGAGGTGGCCCAGGCGCGAGGTGCGAATGCCGAAGCATTGGCATTGTATCGCCAGTCCGTACTGCGAGCAGCTGAAGACGTCGAAAACTCCTTCATGCAACTCAGCCAAACAGTGATCCACGTTGTGCAGTTGCAGGAGCAGGTCGAGGCCCTTGAGAAATCTCGCAACTTGTCTGAACAGGCTTACCGCGCTGGCTCGATCACGCTCACCGATGTGTTGGACGCAGATCGGCAGTTGCTCACAGCGCGCGACGAACTCGATGCCAATCGTGCGGATGCCGCTCGATCAGCGGTGGGCGTGTTCCGCTCACTGGGTGGCGGCTGGGATACGAGGGCTCCCCTGACTGTGCAGAACAACCAGGCGGTTAATTCTCAACAGGACAAGCTGTAAAGCGACGTGTTCTTTTAACCAAACTATTGGGCGGTCTGCTTGCAGGCTGCCGGGAGACAAACATGAACAGCACCGTGGCAGAATTTCGCGAACTGCACACTCATAGCACCCCTCTTCTTCTGCCTAACGCGTGGGACGCAGGCAGTGCTCGGGTCTTCGAAAGTTTGGGCGCGCTCGCTATCGCCACTACCAGCGCCGGCGTGGCGTGGGCTCTCGGCTATCGCGACGGCCGATATCTGCCTTTCGAGGAGGTTGTCGGCGTCGCGTCACGTATGGCTCGAATCCTGACGGTTCCTCTTTCGTTCGACATCGAGCACGGTTATTCCGACGATCCAAAAACGGTGGCCGATAACGTGATGCGTCTTGTCGACTTGGGTGTTGAGGGTATCAACATCGAGGACGGGCCTGACGATGCCTTATTGCTGGCGGCCAAAATAGACGCGATCCGTACGGCTCTTTCTAAGGCCAATGCTGACCTGTTTGTGAATGTGCGTACTGACGTCATTCTCGCCGGCCTCGCCCAGCCCTCAAAGCAGATCGAAGAGTCGATTGTTCGCGGCAAGCTATATGCAAAAGCCGGCGCCGATGGCTTGTTCCTGCCAGGGATTCATAAACCTGATGAAATTCAGGCCGTCGTGAATGAAGTCGTCTTACCGCTCAACGTCATGGCGCTTCCAGGGCTCGGTAATGCCGATGAACTTGGAAAGCTTGGAGTTCGTCGGCTGAGCGCCGGATCAAGCATTTCCCAGGTGCTGTGGGGCACAGCGGAACGGGTTGCTCAATCCTTCTTGCAAAACGGTGATTCCGATTCGCTATACGAAGAATCGATGTCGTATTCACAGCTTCAGGGGCTCTTCTTCAGACGTTGAGCCAGAGAACAGAAATAGATCGGCTCAGGAGGCAATGCTTCCTGATCTGATCATTTTCGTCCCGGACGTTGTGGTGTGTAAGAAAAGCTTGGAGATAGGTGTATGTGTATTTTTGATATGACGATGTCGATGCCAACCAAACCGAATCCGGTTTTGTCGCCTGAAGAAATCGCATTTCTGCATCCACGTCTTTTTCATATCACCCGTCCACAGGCATTGCCCAGTATTTGTAAACATGGATTGCTTTCAACCCACCAATTGCTCGCATTATTTGATGTGCCCTCGGAGGATCGTCGCGCGCTGGAGACGATGCGTAGACCGACGAGCATAGAGATAGCACATCCTGAGCACGGAAAGGCAACACTAACGGACAACGCACCACTCAGCGAAACAGCACTAAGTCAGTGTCTGGATGATGGACTGCGCCCGAGCGATTGGATGCAGATGCTTAATCAGAGGGTGTTCTTTTGGGTTGATGAGAAAAACATGACAAACCATCTTCGCGCCAGCACACATCGCGGAGAAAAACGGATCGTGATGGTGTTTGACACGCTGAGCGTGGTCCAAGCGTATTACAAGCAAATCGAGCTTGCCCCCATCAATACCGGTTCGACCATACGTAAACCTGCTCGTCGTGGGTTGTCAACTTTCGCAGCTGCACACCAGCACAGTTACCGAGACTGGCAGAAGTTGCGCGGAGGCAGAGACCGGATAAAGGAACTGACAGTGGTCGGCGGGATTCAGGACATCGGCTCCCACCTGATCGCTTGTAGCTATCATCCCTTGAACATCGACCTTTAATTCATACTGTCAACAAGCTGAAGTTTTTAACTTAATTGAATATTTTAGCTTAACTTTGCACCGATATTTTCAGTTGTTTCTATTGTATTATTTGATGATAGGCATAAAAAATATGAGATTAGATGTAGCACCAAATAAATCTTTAATTTTGTGAGGCTTTGGGTTGTAAAGTATTTCGACGTAATTGACCACAATACTATTAGCATCCTGGCGCGTAGCGTAGAATTACGCCTGATCTTTTTTCGCTTTAGCATGGAAAAAGCTCTCTGCTACGGCGCTATCGTGGCAGTTACCTCGACGACTCATGCTGGCTACCAGGTTGTTAGCTTTCAAGAAGGTTCGCCAGTCTGAGCTGCTGTACTGACTGCCTTGATCCGAGTGGATCATCACCTCTTGCTTTGGCTTACGTCTCCGAACCGCCATCAGTAGTGCATCAATGGCTACGTCGCTGGTTATCTGCGACTTCATTGACCAGCTAATGATCTGGCGTGAAAACAGGTCGAGCACCGCGGCCAGATACAGCTAGCCTTCATATGTTCGAATGTAGGTAATGTCTGTGACCCAGACTTTGTTGGGTTCTCTGACTTCGAATTGGCGTTTCAGTAAGTTCGGTGAGGCAACGGCTGGTTTGTCGCCATATTTTCCCGACCTCCGTCGATACCCAGTCTGAGAACGTAACCTTCAAGGCGCATAAACCTAGCCACCCGGTGACGGCCACAGCTCTCTCCAACCTCTCGCAGGTCATCATTGATCTTGCGATAGCCAAAGACACCACCGCTTTCCAGCCAGGAGTGTTTGATCAATCCAAGCAGTCGCTGATCGTCCTTGGCCCGCGCAGATTTTGGCTCTGATAGCCACGCGTAGTAGCCGCTGGGATGAACATTGAGCGTCAGGCAAAGCCGTCGAATCGCGTAATGATCCGCTTGCTTAATAAAGGCGTACTTCAGCCGCACTCCTTGGCAAAAGTACGCTGCGGCCTTTTTTAAGATGTCTCGCTCCTCCGTCACCCGTTTCAGCTCGGCACGTAGACGACGAACTTCAGCGATCTGATCTTCTTCCTCAACGCACTGTTCCTGAAGCTTGGTGTAGCGTTTAATCTAGGCATAAAAGCTGTGAATGAATACGCTCAACCGCGCTTCAATCTCAGGTACGGGAAACTGCTTTCCGGTCATTTGGTTTCCCGCCTGGATTTCTAATTCTTCGGGACAACCCTATTTGCTCATGGCGCCTCCTAATTGGTTTCAGTTTAAGGCCTGGAGGTGTTTACGAAACTAAGGGCGATTCATAGAGCTCTGCTTTCGTGGCGATGAGCTCCCACTGAAAGGTATGCAGCGATAGCCAAAAGCTGCACTACAGCAGCCGAAAAAAATATTATCTGATCCGAAAACATCTCACGAAAAAGGCCAAATACAGCTGGGGCGGTGGCGTAAGTACCTTGTGATATTGCGACAATCAGAGCAACTGCACGGGACGCTTCAGCAGCTGAGAATTCAAGGTTGGCAATCACTGGCGGGACGGAAATGGCATTACCAACCCCCAAACCAAACAGCACCACGCCTAAAATCAAGAGTGTAGGATTATTGCCATGGGCCAGTATTAACACCCCGCATCCTAGGGCTTGAGCCACAAGGCTATAGCATGCGATGGCACGCCAATTTGAGGCACTGGTGGCTCGCGAGCCGACGACTAAACGTCCCACAATAGCAGCGACGCCCAACGCACCAGCAGCGAGGCCCGCGCCTTGTCTACCGAGCGCTGAAGCCAGCACCGAAACGAGATGAGCAACAAGCCCCGTTTGCGCGAACAACGCTAAAGTCATTCCGATACAGAGGCTCAAAAAAGCTCGGTCTTGGAACAGATCCAGCCGCTCAACCGATGTGACAGACTCTAAATGAAGAACAGTGTTCAGAGATGGGCTTTGGGACGAGGTACCGTCGAACGCCTGCTCGATGCTGTCGGGGTAGCGTCCAAGAACAAGTAAAGCCAGGATCCCAAGTGTAACGACCGTCACAGCCCCAACCACCATAGCGGCATAAGGAAAGCCTATCCAATCGATCAATATGATCCAACAAGGCGAAAAAATTACTCCGCCTACACTACCACCGTTGAATGCCACACTGAGTGCCAGAGGGCGCTTCGTAATGAACCATGGAGAAACGATCGCGTTGACGGCTACTGCCCCCAGTGCCGACCAACCCATACCGGAGAAAAGCGCCGCCAGATAGAGCTGCCATGGGTTGTTGGCAAATGCCCAACCGAGAATACCCAACGCCATTACGATTCCACCGACAAAGGTCACAATCGGCAGTCCGTAGCGAAGATAAAGAGGCGGCAGATTTGGAATTACAACAAGGCCTACCAGGAAGTGGAGTGTGACAGCCCCTGATATGAGTGCGATCGACCAATTATGCGATTGACGAATGACTTCCAAATAGACAGGCGGACCATAGAATCCAAGTCCCCAGCCGAATACGGCCACAATGAACGCCGCTACAACAACGCGCCAACCGTAAGAGCCTTCTCGATCGACGCTCTGCAGAGCCTGAAACGAAGTAGACGTCACGCTAACCGATTCAACTTTGCGTTCAGGCGCCGGATCCGTTATGAGGCTTTCGCGATTGATCACATTAGTATCTCCATCCAGTGTAGACCTATCGAGCGAAGGTCGTTGTAAACAACCCTCGCGCGGATGGTCAGTACATTGTGTTTTGATTTTTTGATGTATCAGGGATTGGTGCAATGACGTCCCAATGCTCAATAAGCTTGCCATCCTTTACTCGGAAGATATCGACACCAACATCGCCATTAGGACTAATCAAACCAGTCCAATGGGCATGGACGGCGACTATGTCATCTTCAGCAATTACGCGACGGATATCGCCCTTGGCATTGGGAAAGACCTTCAGAAAAACATTGATGTATTCACGTAGACCTTCGACGCCATCGGCAGCACCGGGCGTGTGCTGAACATACGTATTACCGACGTATCGAGCAATCGCCCCGTCGACATCGCCATCAAAGTGAGCTTCCTTATAGAAGGCTACGACGATCTCCTTGTTTTTTTCCTGAATGGTTTTGGTATTAGTCATGATTTGGTCCTTGATTTGAAATGAACGTAAGTAATGCCAATGAGATGTATGCCACCCAGCAAACATCCGAAAGCGATGTTTGTGGGTGACAATTGACGAAGCTAGACGAAAACGTTGTTCTAACCGTGACGAAGATGCAGCATTGTTTATGCTGAGTGTTCGAGCAGCTCGATAAACTTGCTGGCCAGCTCGTGATCCGACATAGGATTTTGTGCGGTTACCAGCTCGCGATCGACGATCACAAACGACGTAAAATCCTTATCGGTTGTGATGACGTCACCGCCGGCTGCTTGTAGAGCATCGGGCATGTTGAAGAGAAGCTTGGCGTGGAAAACGTTATCCTCGGCGTATTCCTCTTCGCTGCGCGAAAAGGCAGTCATGCGATAGCCGGCATACTGCCAATCCTGAGCTAATTCGCGGGCTTTAGCCCGATCTCCATTAATCAGAGCAGCACGGAACTCAGATGCATTGTCCAGCGCTGCAATGATCGCCATTGGCCCATGACAGATAGCGGCGGTAGGTTTGTTGTTAATATGGAAGTGGTGAAGTACCTCACGCACATCCGAATCTTGCATCAAGTCCACCACAGGCGCATGGCCACCCGGAAAGAAGACGCCAGCGAATCGATCGAGGCCATCATCAATTACTGTGCGCACCGTCTGAACTTCGTTCATTGCAGGGTCCTTGTTAAAGAAATCCCTTGCTCGAGTACGAGCTTTATCATCGTTGGCAAAATAGATCAGTGCATCAGAATCTTGGTCCATATGCGGCTTTTCGCCGGTCGGAGTAGCGAGAACGAAATCGTAACCCGCTTCGCCAAGTGCCAATAAAGGTATGGCCGTCTCGTTTAAGAACTGCCCAATTGTAATTGTGCCGCCGCCCTGTGCTTCCAGCTGAGTCGCGTTTGAACCGACGACTAGAATAGTGCCTTTGCTCATGACTATCTCCTACAGGTGTGAGAGGAAGCATTTCGCGCTTCCGTTCGTGATATTTCGAATTGATAAGCCAATGTTCAACGTAGTTGCATGTCGCATCATCATCCGACTTCGTCATTTACTGAAGTCGGATTTGGACAGGCCGAATATGTGTCAGGTCTTTGTAACTTCTGTCATGCGGCGAACAGTGTCTTCTGTGGTCCACACTGCGTTAGCCATGAATCGCCAGTTGATCATCGCGGCGTCGTAACCGGAACCCTCCTCGTTTGCCGCGGCAGCGACCGCGTCGCGCACCATCACAACCTCAAAACCGTTTTGGATGAGGTTGCGCATATGGTCTTCGAGGCAAAGATTTGCGACCGGCCCTGCCATGATGACTTTCTCAATCCCTCGGCGACGCAATAGCAGTACGAGATCGTTGGTCGGAGCATATGAGACATGGCGAGATGTAATGGTTGTATTGCTGTCTTCCATATACTTTTTGAAACGGTCAGGCACATCGGCTCCCGAGCCCTGCACTCCCTCGAAATTGAGCGCGCTCTGTCGTGCAACCACACCACCATTGAGGGCCAGGTCCTCCATCGGGCTGAGATGGGTATGGCCGTGATGACCATGGTGGTCATGCGGGAAGAAGTAGTGCGGCGACATGAAAACCGGAAAGCTATTGTCCTTGGCTGTTTGAAGAAGAGCTTCCAGATTGGCGTTCACATTGTTCCGCTTCAACAACTCCTCAATCATGACGAAGTATTTGCCGCCGTCAGTAAGAAAGTCGTTCTGAATGTCCACCAAGACCAAAGCGGTCCGTTCTTTATCAAGCTTCACTTCCTGAATCTGATGCGTAAAGGTAACCATTTGGTAAGTCCTATGAAGGATGAAGCGTCGGAGAGTTTCAGGTCGTTATCGCCTTCGATCGATTCCGGATCGCTGTTTTTTGGGCACAATCGAATGAGCCAACAGCACCGCCTCGATCGTTCTGACCTGCATCGGTGAAACCCGCAGTAACCCGGCACGTGACTACATCAGGTTGGTAGCTACTCGTCGTTTTAGCTGATGAGTTTTCACTAAAATTAAGTTAATGCTCATCATCCAAAGTGTCAAGCGGGTTTTTTTATTCTGTTGAAGGTCGTAAGTCGCGCGCCAACAAGGCGTCATTTCCGCGCTGCAGGAACCCTGACGCGACGCGCCAGGGTAGAAATGGTTTAAGCAATCCATGCCGGTTCGAAACGTCGCCTTGCATGTGGTTCCGCGACGAATAATGCGCTGTGGTTCCATCTGGGCTTTGCTAACTGGCGGGGAAGATTCGGCGGGTGCTTAGCGAGTCGCTAACTGTCGCCGATGCAAGTGACAGCGAAATACGACGGTTAGGAACAGGCGCTCAGCGCCATCACTCGCAAGTTCTTGATGGATTCGATCGCTCTTGGAGCCTCGCCAGTTAGCACATGGCTCAATCAAGTCTTGCAGGCGCCTGCAAAATTTTGGGCATTTTCATTGTGAATTGAAGCGACAAAATCATCAGTACTGACGGGTATTACGCCCAAAGACAAAGCAATCATTCACATGATGCAAAAGCGCGCCGAATGCGAATTGCTCTACGCCGTGGGCGACTACTTTCACTACGAGACGCCAGGCGCAGGACCGACAATGGAGGCGTACAGACTACCTCAATGGCAAGGACGTACCGAATGGGGGGGGCGTTGGAACGCAATAGCGCCGTCGACGAGATGCACTATTTTGATAGTGTGCTCTCAACGCCGTATGTGGCCGGTGAGCAATTTTCTATGGCCGAGATCACCTTGTGGGCTGGCTTGTACTTTGTCGCCTTCGCTGAAATCACGATTCCCGAAGAATGCACATCCCCCAAAACTTGGCACGCAAAGGTGTCTGAGCGTCCGTAGTAAAGCACCCCGTTTGAAGGTATCAAGGAGGAAAACCTAAAAATGGTTACCCAGGCACGATGCTGCGAATGCAATACGCTGCATCGCACATTGTACTGCTCGGGACGCTAGGCAGCGCTTAAACGGCTCGACATTTTTCTCTGCATCGAAAGATCTGACTTGACGGCGATCAGATCTGGAACTATTCCAATTGACCTGTCTATCTATCGATAGATTTTCTAGAGGAGAAAAAGATGATGCGTTTTCAGCGCAAAGTAGCAATCGTCACCGGTGGCAATTCGGGCATTGGAAAGGAGGTCGCTGCGCGCTTCATTGCCGAAGGTGGGTCAGTTGTAATCAATGGTCGCGATGCAGCTAAAGCCGAATTGGTCGCCAAGGATATTGATCCTAGCGGCGAGCGTGTGGCTGTGCATGTTGGAGACGTTACTTTGCCTGCGACGGGTGATGCGATGGTGAAAACAGCACTCGCACGATTTGGACGTCTCGATGTTCTATTCAACAACGCAGGCGTCTTTGGTCCCAAATCCTTCCTTGATATTACCGAAGCCGAATTTGACCGTTTTCTCGACATCAATCTCAAGGGAAAATTTTTTGTCGCACAGGCGGCTGCCAAAGCGATGAAAGCCCTCGGGCGAGGAGGCGTTATCGTGCAAACGGGCTCAATGTGGGCATCACAAGCAATCGGTGCAACGCCCTCCTCGGCTTACTCGGCAGCGAAAGCGGGTGTGCATGCCCTCGTTAAAAACCTGGCCATCGAATTAGCTCCCTTTAACATTCGCGTAAATGCGATTGCCCCCGCCGTCATTGAAACTCCAGTGTATGGAACGTTTCTGACACCTGAACAAGTGGAAGTCGTTCTGCCGACCTTCAACGCATTGCATCCACTCGGTCGCAATGGCCAACCTGCCGATGCAGCAGAGGCGCTCCTGTTCCTTGCATCGGATCAGGCCCAATGGATAACGGGAGTGATTTTACCCGTCGATGGTGGAGTGATGGCTGGCAGGCAGTGATGACCTCATTCAAAAAGCGATGAGGCCGATATCTCACGACAGCGGATAAACCTTGGCAGGATGCCCCTTTTGTCCAGGAGAGTTCAAATGCAAACACGTATTTCGAACGCGCTCTTTATGCCAATACAAATCGGAAAAATCACGCTCAAACATCGTATCGTAATGGCCCCCCTGACACGGCTGCGAGCGCATCGACCCAGCGGTGTTCCCAGCGATCTCATGTTGGAGTACTACAGCCAGCGAGGAACCGATGGTGGTCTCATCGTCAGTGAATCAACAGCCGTCTCGCCATCTGGACATGGGTATCACGGCGCCCCAGGTATCTACAGCAAAGAACAGGTCATGGGCTGGCAAAAGATTGTGAATGCCGTTCACAAAAAGGGCGGACGCATGATCATGCAACTCTGGCATGCAGGTCGCTGTTCACATACCTCTGTTACCCATTCAACGCCTATCTCTGCCTCTGTCGACCCTACGTATTGGGCAGACGAGATCAACATGGTATCGACGCCCGGTGGCTTTCAACTGCCTTCGCCGCACCGCGCATTGGAAACACACGAAATTCCCAGACTTGTTGAGCAATATCGCAACGCAGCCGCGAATGCCAGAGTAGCAGGGTTCGATGGGGTTGAATTAATGGCTGCGAACGGACACTTGATGGACCAGTTCCTCCAGGACAATAGCAACAGAAGAACCGATACCTATGGCGGTTCGATCAAGAACCGCGCACGACTTCTCACCGAGGTGGTGGAAGCCATGATTTCAATCTGGGGCGCCGGCCGAGTGGGAGTACGCATTGCGCCCAGCGGCGCATTCAACGGTATGGCTGATAGCGATCCCCGAGCGCCGTTCAGCTATATTGCAGCGCGCATGAATGATCTCGATATTGCTTACCTGCATGTCATAGAGCCGAGAATCAAAGGAGCAGAATTGATCGCTGACGGCCACGACCCAGTGGCGGCTCAAGAACTCGGGAACTACTTTCACGGGCCAATCATTGCCGCCGGCGGGTTTGAACCGAAAACAGCAGAAATAAGCGTTGAAAACGGAGATGCCAGCCTCGTTGCGTTCGGTCGACATTTCATTGCAAACCCGGATCTTCCCAGACGCATCGAACAGAATCTCCCTCTCAACCCTTATGATCGCAGTACCTTCTATGCGTTCGACGAACGTGGTTACACAGACTATCCGTTCTCTGATCAGGCCTAAGACTGTGCGGATACCTAACAAAATTAGGATGGCTTCGCCTACTCATTGGGCTTAGCCATTTGTTCGGTACAGAGTGAAACGTAATATCGGTGGGGGCTTTGTCGGAATCTCAGGCAGCTAGCCTGAGATCGTCTATTTATTGCCGAGCTCTAATCTGGCTGTAGCTCGATCGTAGACGTTGACGTCATCAAGCGCGTTTGAAAGCACCTGAGCTCCCATCAGCGTCGACAATAACTCGCTGGCGTCATCCGGCTGTACGCCGTGCAGGGCAAGCTTGTTCAAGCACATGTTGAAAAAGCCTTGAATCTCTGTCGCGACCTTCGGAGGGAGATCCCGAGCCATCGCGCCCAATACTGCACAAGGGCACATCCGCTCAGCGCAGTACAAGGTTTGGCGAAAAATGCGTGTCCAGACTTGTACGGTATTAGAGTCGGGCAAATATTCTGCATCAATTTCTTCGGCGGCCTGGTCGGTATAACGTCGAATGACCGCCGCAACAAGGTGTTCCTTGGTTGGAAAATGATAATGCACACTCGAGCTCTTTATACCGACATCCGCGGCGATCTCGCGAAAGCTAAATCCATTGAATCCGCCGAGGCGCATTCTTCGTTCTGCAGCGTCCATAATGGCTATCGCGTTGTCGCTCATAAATTGTTCCTTAGCTGATTTCTTACAAGCACGAACTGCTCCCATGTGTACGTGGGTGCCTGAGTGAAATTGGCATTGTTAGCTGATTGAGCGCGTCTTCATAAGCAGAAAACCCGCCCAAATAGCCACAATCGCCATTGAGCGGGTGTACCTGGGTGGGCGTAGCCCGGCCTTTGTTAAAGACCAGTCATGTAGCGGATCCAGAACAGGCTTGGGGGTTGTGAATTCGTTCTGTTGATGCGGGAAACTCTTGTAATTTGTCCATGGGCCTAATCGGGCGCATGACCAGCTGGCCTTCGCAATTAGGGCAGATCCCGCCAAGCTTGGTTTGTGCGCAATCCTGGCAATAGGTGCATTCAAAGCTGCAAATCATTGCCTCCGTTGATTGAGGCGGCAGATCCTTATTGCAGCATTCACAATTGGGTCGCAACGCGAGCATTCGGATTCTCCTTTTTATGTCTGACGTCATCGCTGATGACTAAGAATGGGCTGGATACGAATTGAGCAGGTATTCACCTGCGACTGGTTTCTTGCTGGCGGACGAGCATGTGCTGTTGTGCTTCAATCATTTCGCTTATCAGATTAGCTCTTCATAGGCACTCGCGCAGTAAATTTGATCTATCGGAAGATAGACTGCCATAGCTTTTTTGCGTTGAAAATGTCGTCGCAATTGGAGATTTTTTCAGCGGGACCAGTGTGCGCGTATACGCGGGCGGCAAGGTCGTTTCGGGCACTGTTTGACGAGAGCAGGCAACTCACAGCAACGGTAGGAAATGCGCTGCAAGGAACCCTGTCGCGCCCCCCACCTGATCTCGAACGACTCAAAGCTTGCGTGGCGAAAACGTTTAACGCGCGACAGGGTGGCGTGACGTTGAGAAGCGAAAGACCATCAGCGAATGCCGGAACGACGTCGAAAATTTCGAGCGATAAGTCCCAACCTTTCAGTTTTCCCTGTCGATGGGTTTGGTGGATTTTTCAGATAATGTCTATCTATCGATAGATTTATATTGTTTTGTCCCCTACTCTTTCATCCGATATTTCAGGTTGGAGATCGGTGGTTAGTCATGAAGAAATCGATTCGCCGCCATTTTTTTCGCATGGAATCGTGGAATTGACTGACCGCTCGACCGACTTCGTAGTCATTTCTCTCGTCTCTGCCGTGATGGCAGCTATCTTCATCACCGATGCTTTGACATCTCTGGATATTGCCGTCGCGGTTCTCTATGTCCTGGTCATCATGATCGCCATGAGAAGTTTTTCTGCTCAAGGCATCGGCCTTTTGACTCTTGCCTGCACCTGCCTCACCTTGGCTGCTTTTTTTAACTCGCATGACAACCTACTTTGCGCAGCGTTCGCACGTTGCCTGGTCAGCTTGGTGGCCATTGCCATTGCAGGATGGCTGGCTGTGACAACCAAACAATTCAGCGACAGATTGCAAGCACAACTGAAATTGCTCGCGCAGACACATGACGCAATCATCGTATGCACGATCGACGGCTCGATCAGTGGCTGGAATCTCGGTGCGCACACACTCTATGGCTGGAGCGAAGGCGAAGCTAAAAATCGCAAGTGTTGGGACTTACTCAACACCCGCTCATCTACTCCCTTGCCCGTTATAAAAGATGAACTACTAACCAACGGCTACTGGGAAGGCGAGCTGATGGAAACAACCCGTACGGGTAAGGAGGTCATCATTCTAAGCCGCTGGTCATTGTACAAAGACAGCAGCGGTCGTCCCCAGGCAATTCTAGCCAGTAACAACGACATAACTGACGAACGCCGCGCCGAAGAAGCGCTGCATCGCTCACAGACGGAATTAGCGCACGTGAGCCGTTTGACTATGCTCGGCGAATTGGGAACCTCGATTGCTCACGAGGTCAATCAGCCATTGGCTGCCATCACCACAAATGCAGAAGCTGCATTACGGTGGCTAAGACGAACCGAGCCAGATCTGAATGAAGCTCAAGCTGCGATGGAACGGGTGTCCAGTAACGCCAGAAGAGCCTGCGAAGTGATCCTTCGTATTCGGGCGTGGACACGTAAAAGCATACCTAAATACGAGCTATTGGATATCGAGGCCGTGCTGACTGACTCCCTGACGCTGCTTGACCGTGAGATCTATCATCATCGAGTCAATATCATCAGATATGCGGAGGGACGCTCTCTGCATGTTTCAGGCGATCCAGTCCAACTCCAGCAAGTCGTCATCAATTTGATCATGAATGGGATGCAAGCTATCGAGTTCGCTGATGGCCGGACACGAGATATCCATGTGCGTACTCGACATAGGGATCAAACAATAGTCGTGGAAATAGAAGACAGTGGATCGGGAATAGGCGAAGAAAATAAAGCCATCCTGTTCGATGCATTTTTCACCACAAAAGAGAACGGCATGGGTATTGGCTTGTGTATCTGTCGTTCGATAATTGAAGCGCATGGCGGGGCGATATGGGGTGAATGTAAGGAAAAACAGGGTGCGACGTTTTCTTTTACTTTGCCAGCACTGACGCAGATACCTGAGACATGAGTGATTCCTGCGTGTTTATTGTGGATGACGATCAAGCGCTCTGTGACGCTTTGAGCAGCCTTTTGCGCTCCGTCGATCTGCGAGTGAAAAGCTTTCCTTCGCCTCAGGAGTTCTTGCTGCATCCTCGTCCCGACGTTCCAAGCTGCTTGATTTTGGATGTGCGCCTGAAGGGTGTTAGTGGCCTTGATTTTCAGGCCCGCCTGAGCGAGCTAAAGGATTGCATCCCGGTGATCGTGGTAACGGCCCATGGTGACATTGCTATGAGTGTGAGAGCTATGCGAGCCGGTGCTATCAATTTTCTAACCAAGCCTTTCCGTGATCAGGACATATTGGATTCGGTGATGGAGGCACTCGAGCAAGATCGCCAGCGTCGGATGCGTGATCAGAACGTCATCAAGCTACATGCGCGGCACAGCGGTCTGACATCACGAGAGCAGCAGGTAATGGCTTTGGCGACCGCTGGCCTTATGAACAAGCACATTGCTGGAGAGCTCGCCCTTAGTGAATTCACGGTAAAAATTCATCGACGATCTGTCATGAAAAAAATGCAAGCGAAGTCCTTCGCTGAGCTGGTTCGAATGGCGCAATTATTGTCTATGCATCAGGGTGAATGAGGCCTATGCAGTTTTGACCAGAGAGCTTGCACCGCCTGGATCGCTGAGAGAAATCACCGTGAGTTGGGTCGTAACGACAGTGACTAATGACATTGCTCTACCCGCCTAAAGAGCCTTTAGATTTCGTGTTGTGACTATATTTTCATTGTGATAGTTTCGATCATCTAAATGGTAGGTTTGGTGAGCACGACGATCTGATGCTGCGATAAAGCAAGGAGTTATGCCTTTTGTCGATCGGTAAGATTCGATAATCGCCGTTTAGGTAATGAAGCCCCTCCCCTTGCCTTAAGAGGAAATTCCCATGTCTCGATTTAAACAAGATGTATTTCTCGTTGCAGGTTTGCGGACTCCATTTGGGCGAGGCGGCGGCGCTCTCGTTGGCTATGATGCGCTATCGCTGTCGGTACCCGTTGTAAATGCAATGGCGAAGCAGATTGAGAATGGCCGACCAGACCTCCTGATCTGGGGCACTGTGATCCCCAACCTCAGCTGGAGCAACTTAGCTCGGGAGATCTGGCTGGACGCAAAACTTGATCCTACGGTTCCTGCGTATTCAATCGTTCTTGCCTGCTCCACTAGCATGACTGCGGCGTTCGCCGCGGCTGGTATGATTGGCCCAGGCGTCGACGTCGCCCTGGTGGGAGGGGCTGAAACAATGAGTCGCGGACCTATAGGACTGACGCCGGCAGCTACTGATCATTTGCGTACTTTGCTCGCTAAAAATCCCGCAGAAGCGGCGGCGGCTTTAAGCAAATTAACGCCTCAGGATTTTGCTCTGCCTGTGAAAGGCTTTGCCAATCGGATAACCGGATTGACCATGGGCGAGCACATGGAGATAACTGCCAAGGAGTGGGGTATTTCTCGCCAAGCCCAAGATGAATGGGCGTACAACACGCATAAGCGTGCGGCGGCAGGTTGGGAAAATGGCTTTTTTTCTGACTTGGTCATTCCGTTGCCGGAGCTTGCGAAAGACGCAAATCCGCGCGCTGATACTTCGCTGGAAAAACTGGCGTCCTTGGAGCCTGTCTTCGATAAAAAAAGCGGCCAAGGCACGCTCACGGCGGGTAATTCAACTCCGATCACCGATGGTGCTGCGGGGCTCTGGGTCACTTCTGAACAAGGCTTGAAAAGACTGAATGCCGGTCCTGCGGTCAAGCTCATAGATTACGAGGTTGCAGCAGTTGATTGGAAGGTGGATGGCCTTCTTATGGCTCCCCCTTTCGCCATCACCCGTTTGCTCGCTCGACATGGCCTAACGTATGAAGACATTGCATTGTGGGAAATTCATGAGGCTTTTACAGCGCAAGTTCTGGCCAACATTGCCGCACTGGAAAAACCAAGCTGGATTGCTGAACGTACCGGTATCACCCAAGACTTTGGCAGATTTCCACGTGAACGAGTCAACCCAAATGGGGGATCCGTAGCTATCGGTCATCCCTTTGGCGCAACAGGCGCACGCGACTTGAGTCAAGCAGTGAAAGAGCTTGCCGGTATGCCTAAGGGCGCCCGAGCAATCGTGAGTGTTTGCGCTGACGGTGGCCATGGCACAGTGGCATTGCTCGAAAACGTCTGAGCCTAAGTAATGATCCCAAAAGGCGCGCCTGTATTTACATGCGCGCTTTTTTCGCTGTTTTACATACCTAACGAAAACGTATGTATGCGTTCGCTGAACTCCCCCCCCGAACTCCGGCATTAAGAGCCAAGGTAATTGAGACGGCAAAGGACTATGCTCGCTCAAGCAACCTGAGGTTCGTAATGCTGACAACAATTACGAAGGTGGCTTGGAACGTTCCTTTCTACTCACGAGTAGGATGCGAATCGATCGCTCGGCCTTGGTCCAGTGATGCGGACAAACCGGCGTACGACTCTAGCTGCTGGTTGCTGTATAGATGTGCTTCGCCCCGCGCTGAATGAAGCGGGTTAACTCTGACCGCTTCCTACTCTGCCTCACCACCAGCTTCACGATTTGCCAAGTCCTCTGGACGCCCCAAGACAATCGCAGAAAACAAGGTAGTGAAAAGAGCACCCTCCTCCTCCGCGATGAGGGGAAGTACCTCCTGAAGGTTTCGACGAGCCTCTTCCATCGTGGTTGCGATCGGGAATCGATGCAAGTTGGCCTGCAGCTTTTGCAAATAGCTGAACGTGTAGGCAGCATTTGCATCGGTCATCCAGCCCTGCTCGCGCATATCATGGATAAATTGGAAGCCCTCATCGAACTGCTGGTTCTTCACGAGCGCCACTGCGAGCTTGTTCATAATCAGCAGAAAGTTCGAGATCTTGGCTTCATCCTCGGTTTCCTCTGGCGTCTGGTCATTGAAGGGAAGCCCCTGACTGAACCTGATAAAATTTTCCTGATCTCTCCGCTCATTCCACTCCCTTGTAATCTCTTGCTGGGCAAAGACCTGCGCTTGCTCGAGTGTGTTAGCGTCGACTAACTGCTTCAGGATTCGAACACGGTAGACCGGAGGCAGAGTACTGAACAACATAGCAACCCAGGCTTTCGATCTGAGTCCGTGCTTTTTAAAGTACGTGAGGATTGTCCACTCACAGACCAGGCCTAGATCGCGCAGACCCGTTCGGATTCGCTCGTTTGATAGCTTCTTGTGATTTTCCTCATGGGCACCATCGTTGCCCAATTTCCGAATGCGGTGGAGAGACTCAATGACATCTTGTGGAAAGAAGTGTTTGAGAAGGTCGATGCGCTTGGCGAGATTTGCGTTGCCCACAGCTCCACCATCTTTAGGATCCACCAGGTGAACGAGGACAGTTCTGAAAAGGTTTTCCAAGCAATTGCGGATAATCCCGGCTTTTAGGTAAAGGCGCGAGACATCCCGTTCGTCTAGATAAAAGTCGAACGCACTCTTCGGCATCAACGGTGGGTGATCAGCTTCCTGCATGGACAGCTCCTTAAAGTGGCCGCTCGTAAGTGATTGATTAGCGCGAAGACAGATAATACTCAAGTGAGATCATGCCGGGGAGCTCCCTGAACGTAAGAGATCAGCCAGAAGGCGCTGCCCAGCTCTGACTGTGTACAACTTCGCTGAAAACGATCGCAGTCTCATGTGAACGTCCATAAAAAAGCCCGCCGGATAGCAGGGCTTCGCCTGGTCACGATAGACCGGCACTCATTTGCAGATGGCATCGACGTTGATCCCTTGAGTGACGGCGAAAACGGACACAGTTGCTTCAGGTGCAGGCATTTCTAAACGATCTGGGCTTTGAACTGTTTCGGATAAGAGATTCATTGACGCATGGAAATTCTGGCGATACGGGTGATCGCATCTGCTTAAAAATTACGCGGCCGCATCATCCTTAATGCTGGGTTCGGAAGGTGGTTTTTCCAGATGCTTACACGGGCTTCAAAATAACTCTCTATAGCTAGCTGGTGCTTCCTATGAATTGTTCGTCGGATGGCGAATCCTTGCATGGAAAAACTCCCCAGTCAGCGTCTTCGCTCGAACAAATACTCCAAAGGTGATAGGCCGTACCACTATGGTGCTAGTCGGTCACCGTAACGTAGTACTGACCAACAGGTCACGCTCACCTATCTTCACTCGAGGATCGATTCGAATGGCCTTTCGCCACTCCTTCGATATAACTGAGGCTGGTAGGGGGCAACAGCTCCCTTGATGGAGAATTAATGTGCTACTGAGAAAGCTCACTATAGGAAAGCGTGCCGCTGTTTGCTTCAGTGCAATCACATTAATTTTGTTGCTCACCGGGCTTTTTTGCCTCTCGCGTATGGCTGAACTGAACCGGATGACGAGGCACATAAACGATTATTGGTTATCTGGAATGGCGACCCTGCAAGCATTCAGCAGCCAAGTCGGCGTTCTACGGATCGAAAGCGTGCGTATCCGCTCCAATGATGCCCCCCAAATGCGATCAAAAAGTGAGGGATTGATTGCTGAGTCCAGGGCCAATTTAGTCCAGGAGCTTGAGCGTTATAAGGTGCGAAATGCAGGAGCCGAAGAGCGCGTGCTGGTGGATACCCTGGAGGCCGACCTGGCGACATACCTTCATCATCTTGATCGGCTTCTGCAACTGCTCAAAAGCAGTCAACCCAACCCAGACGAATCCATGATGTTAAGCAAGGAGTTGGCAGACTCCGGAGGATCGATGGGCAAACATTTAGAACAATTGCTTCTCTTGAACCAGGCGGGCGTTGCCAAGGCTACCGAAGAAACACAACAGCTTTACGAACGCGCGGTTGCGGTGGTCTTGCTGGTCTTGTGCGCGGCCTCGATGCTTACTGTGATGCTGGCATGGCGGCTTACAAAGAGCATCGTCAATCCTATCGCTCAAGCATTGCATGCCGCGGAATCCATCGCTGCAGGACGTTTGAATGAGCACATCAAACCACAGGGTCATGATGAGCCAGCCATGCTCCTTTTTGCGATGCAGGACATGCAGCAAAACCTTCGTTCAACCATCACTCTAATCAATACTTCCGCGGGCCAATTAGCCTCTGCCTCTGAGCAAATGAGCGCGGTCATGAGCGAAAGCAACCGCGGTCTGCGACAGCAGAATAGCGAAATCGAGCAGGCAGCTGCCGCCATCAATCAGATGAGCGCAGCGGTGGACGAAGTAGCCAGCAATGCGGTGTCCACGTCGGAGCTTTCTCAAGAATCAGACGAAGAGATGCGCAATGGTCATAGGCAAGTATCAGAAATCGTAGGTCTCATTCAAACATTGACCCAAGAGGTGTCCAGCGCCTCTGCGCAAGCCAATGAGTTGTCGGATCAGGCACGTGGCATCAGCAGGGTTATGGAAGTTATTCGAGGTATCGCGGAACAAACCAATCTGTTGGCACTCAACGCTGCGATTGAAGCTGCCAGGGCCGGTGAAGCCGGGCGAGGTTTTGCTGTAGTGGCGGACGAAGTTCGCTCTCTGGCGCTGCGTACACAAGGCTCGACTCGAGAGATTGAGTCGATCATCAGCAGCATTCAAGCCAGTACCACCGTTACCGTCGAGTCTCTTCAGCTCAGTGCCAACCAGGCAGATCAGACACTGGAGCGTGCATTGACGGTCAATGGTGCACTCGAACGTGTGACAGGCGCAGTATCTCTGATCAAAGACCGTAATCTTGTAATCGCCAGTGCATCCGAGCAGCAGGCCGCTGTCGCCCGGGAACTGGACCGAAGCCTGGTCAATATTCGTGATTTATCGGGCCACTCGGCCACAAGCGCTGATCAAATTTCCGGGGCTAGCGTGGAGTTATCTAGGCTGGCAGTCGGATTGAATGAGGTAGTCGCGCGCTTCTCGATCTGAGCCCGTTTTGGGCTACAGATTGTCGCTCCACTATGCCGGCAGGCACTCAAGACCTTCAGTGACACTACGGCGAGCGTCAGCACGGTACAGGTACAGCTAGTCCATGTTTCAGAGCTCCACTTGAGCTTGATATTTCTTTTTTTAAATAGGAATAACCATGCGTATTACTGTTGTCGGTGCCGGGGCAATCGGAGGTTTTTTTGCGTGCAAATTATTCGACGCTGGACATGATGTCAGCGTCGTCGCCCGAGGCGCGACGCTTGCAGCGATACAAGAGCATGGATTGCGTCTGCAGACAGGCCATGATCTTTTAATCGCTCCACTTCGTGCGACGTCGGAGCCTGAGGAGCTTGGAACTCAAGACTTGGTCATATTCGCCGTCAAGGCACCCTCGTTGCCTATCGCCGTCCAAAACGCAAAGGCACTGATCGGCCCGCATACGGTGATCATACCCGCGATAAATGGGTTGCCTTGGTGGTACTTCCTCAAATCCTCTGCGGCATTATCAGGAACGCGCTTGACGGCTGTTGACCCTGACGGAGTGATCGAAGCCAATCTGCCTGTGGATGCTGTCATCGGTTGCGTGGTTTTTCCGTCGTGCACGGTTTTGAGTCCCGGTGTGATCGAGCACATATCAGGCAGCAAGATTGCGTTTGGGGAGCTGGACGGGACGAAGAGTCGGCGACTTTCAGACATCACTCATCTGTTCGAGCAGGCAGGTTTTAATGCCTTTCTCTGCGAAAACGTACGTGAGGAAATCTGGTTAAAACTGCTCGGTAATGCGTGTTTCAATCCAGTCAGTCTTCTGGTAGACAGTTCCACCGATGAGATGATTGATGATCCACTGCTCAACGATTTGTTCATTGAAATGATGAACGAGATCTTAGAGCTTGGAATTCGGATAAACGTCGCTCCAGAGATTGATGCGCGGCAACGCATTGCCATTACTCGCAAGCTCGGAAAGGTCAAGACATCGATGCTCCAGGACGTCGACGGGCATAAACCCGTCGAAATCGAGGCTATCTTGGGTACTCTGGTCTTCGTCGCCGAACTGGCCGGTGCACCCATGCCACGGGTGCGTGCGGTGTACGCCTTGGCTCGTATGAGAGCGAAAAAGCTCGGTGTGTTACCTGGCTAGCTGCTCGAGTAAACCCGGAATATCATCATTCTGCCCCCCTCGCCCCATAGCAAACATCAGGCGTCTGAGAGGCCCTGGTTGGTATCGTCGGATGGTCCATGGTCTGGATCGCGTCCCTCCATCATCGCTGCGAGACGACGGACCGAGGTCGTGAGCCATTCAATTCCAGTCGGTCTATTTTCATTGAGCAGCGCTGCAATCACAGGTGAAACGATCTCTAAGTCCAACATCTCTTCAAGATTGCTGCGAGACGTTCGTACGCCTGGAGGAGTGATCAGGGCGGCAAACGTGCTGATCGCCTCCCAACCATTCAGTTGGGCAGTCAGGCTTGACCTCAGGGGCTCATCCCACTGCCTGCTGTTGATCAAACAATAAATCGTCTCAGTATCCGGCAGTCGACGCAAAACAGTTCCATCAACCACTGCCGTGCGGTAGCGTGGAATTTCTCGTTGCAGAAGAGCGATGGTCTCACTCTGGTTGTAGATCTCATCGTTATTGCTTTGCACCGGGTATGGCGTCAGCCCGTGAGCAAACAAGTGCTTGCGCAGGATCCAGGGGGCGATCAACAAATCCCCTGCTTGTATCAGCGCCTCGACGACAGATCTAACGTGACGACGGCCATCTGGTACTGCTCGTGCGAGTCGCCAAAGCAATGTGCTCGAATCATCCACCAACCTTCCACTTGAGTCTTGGTCGGTAATCCAGTCATGCGTGCGGGTGAGCGCCAAAGACATGGCCACCCAAAAGTTGCAATCGCCGGAGCGAGGCAGCGCCGGCAATAAATCTTCGATTCGATCCAGTAAATCGTCGATCCGATCCTTCTCGATGAGCACACGCAGCTCATGGGCCAAAGTAGCGGGGTCTTCAATCGACCACAGCGCTTCTATAGACCTCCTGGACAACGTACCGGGCGGATTGCCAAGGTAGAGCAACCGAACAAGATTTCTGCGTTTGGCAATTCTGTTGCCATCCGAGGGACCTTCGGGCTGCTGACGATCCGCTCGGAAGCGTGGAAACATGAGAGAAATGATTTCCACATGAGCGTTGGCAACATTGCCTAGAATGTCAATTACTGTCTCCGCAGAGTCATCGCTCTCTCTGCGATAGGCCATTCGCCGGCTAAGCTCCTCAAGACCAGGATCATCAACTAACTCCTGCACGTTGTCTGCGATCAGCTGGCGCAAGCCTGGCGACTTCGCCACTAGCCAGCAGTATCCGAGAAGATCGTAGGGGCAGATTTCGTCACGCAGCATTTCCTCCAGCACCGAGAACGCGCCAATCAACCGCTTGATTTCACGCGGCGTGCGAACGACACGAAGCAGCTCATCGAATATTTCGGTCTGGTGCCGCGCAGTGGCTACTGGCAGGGCAACTCCATTGTGGCGTAACGAGACTTGCAGTAGTGCCCTTGCGTCGTCACTGAACAGAGGTCGCAACGGAATGGAAAATTGGATGATTTTCTCCAAATAACTTTCCCCCGTTCGTCGCCTATCCTCTGCACTGTCTCCCCTGCCTAGCGCTTGAGTCACGCGCTCTGGATCGTAAGCCACCAAGTAGGAAATACCCTTGATATCTCCCACTGCTTTGACGAGTTGGGCCACCGCACGCACCTCGTCATCCTCTACGCGGTCAAGCTCGTCAATCAACACAACCAGTGCCACATTCTCTTGCGCGAGCTTCGCCTCTAATGCTTTGCGTTCTTGGTTTGTTGAAAGGTCCTTTGGTTTCAAAAGGATCTTCAATCCTTGGGCGATCCATCTCTTCCAGAAGACGGTGGCCACCCCTCCTCCGATGAAAATGTCGACGATCCCCGCGGCGGTTGACCCCGTCACCTCGATGGCTGTTTTGTAACGTTCCAGCTGTCCCTGAAGCGCTCTCGCCTTCTCGCCTGTGCTTTGGCCCAGTGCATCCCTTAGACTGTTGAAGTAGGCATGAATGAGCTCGTCTCGCCCTTTGAACAGCCAGGGATTCAACGTTGCGACGACGACGTCGTCCATGCTTCGCAACTCCTCACTCAGCATGTTGAGCACACTGGACTTGCCCAGCCCCCACTCTCCTGTAAGTCCGATCACAAAGCCTGTCGCCTTTCGTGCAGACATTTTTCCATCAGCATCGAGCTCCGTATGCACAAGCGTTCTCACAAGCCTGTCGACGAAAGGCTTGCGCTCCAATGCATCACCTTGGGAACCTTCAATGGCTCGGTCTTGGCGGGCCGTGTGATTGATGCTTTCCATACGTTGGGCAAATTCCATTATCGAGAAGATCGTTGAGAGCGCTCATACCGCGTTCTGAAATTGAAGATGACTTGGATCGTTAGCGCCAGCATCGATCTTGTCTGGTTGGCGCTTTTAAAAGCTCTGGGCGTGCCTGATAACGAAAGGATCAGTGAGGGCTTGTTTCGGACTGATGTTTGGCTTTAGCAGCATTGGCGCCTTAATGCCTGGCCCGCTGGCAGATATTCACGCAATGGAATGCGCATTCCATCTCTGCTTCTATCTGCCTCTGATTGTCATCAGCTAAAGGCGTTTGACTAGCAACCTTCGCCGGCTTGACCTGCGTTTCTCTCAGTGTCGCCCTTTGAGATGCTGCGCCAGAAAACCTACCAGTCAGGCGAGACTACCCGCTGACTACCTTGGTCAACTCTGTTTCAAGCCGGGGTCGAAGATCCAGTATTTTCACAAGAATCCGTACTTGATGACCCACCTCTTCCATAATTCGACCGGCTTCTTCCTCCAGCAAGGTTCTCAACTGTACAAGGTCAATTCTGGCCTCCGTGTCGGGGTGCTGCCATTTTCGCGCAGACGCTACGGTCACCATTAGACACCCGGTTTTGCAGCGATCGGCGGCCATGTATTTGTTCAATAGCTGCTCTCGCAAGGTTCTTCTTAAATCTGCACCAGACCAGTTTTGATCACCTACCTTTAATTCAATTGTCGCCTCCAGGCCGGACGTTGACCGCATTCGTATGTCCGTCTCCTTTTCATCAGCGGTGACGCCCTCCTGATCAATGGTGTAAAGCCCTTTGGCAGTATCCTTCAACAGCCGCGCAATTTCCCTGCGCATGAGTTTTTCGATGGTGATATTCGCCCAAGCTTCGCGCGGGGACACATCCTGCAGCAGCAGATCATCAATATCGTCCAACCTGTCCTGCATCAAGGCAAACATCTCATCGCGCGTCTTGGGAGGAGCTTCGCCGATGTTATCCAGACGTGAGACTTCGTCCTCAGTCATCTCGGACTTATCCATTTCTTCCGCTGCCTTTTGCTTGGCCAAGAGCGCAAGTCTGTCTTTGAAATGCGCAAAAAGCGGATCGGCAACCAATTCCATCTTGGCAGCCCAGGCTTCGGGCCCCGTCAACGCGAGTACAGCACTTAGGAGCGTATTACGCGCCTGCTCTGCATCGTCTCGCGTTGTAGGCGTAAACGAGCCCTCTCTGCGCAGATCATCGCTGGGACGGACATGCTGGTAGGCGAGTCGCAACAGCCGTAAGCGCTGGCTGACGGTGAAACGTTCGAAACCCAGATCAAAGGGCCATCCGCTCCATCGGCTTCCAAACACACTGGAAAAAAGGTCGACTCCTGGACCCTCCGGCGCCGGGACTATGGGTAACAGTAGTCGTGCTAATTCGTGCGTAGCCGCTTCAGGGTCCAAGGCGAAAAGCGCAGACAGCCATAGGTGGACGAACGCTGGTTTAACAGCCTCTCGTAGCTTTTCCAAGACGGTATCGCGAAGTACGCTTCGGTCACCCTCGACGTTTTGGCCCATGAGTATTGCCAAGACCGACTTTGGCCGCTCCCAGATAGCAGGGCCACTGTCGTCAGTCTGAGCGGGCTCTACAAAAGTGCTCAACCATCTTTGCAAGTCGACAATAAAAAGCTCTGCGACAAATGGCGGTGAGTTTTTGATGACGTTTAATGCGTTGAGATAATCACCATGCTCAACAACCTTTTCAAGCTCCCATCGCAATTGCCTGCCGAGGACGCTCTGAACGACATCAGGAAACGTTTCTGCCAGTTGCTCTATCCATCTGGGACAGCCCAGATACTCCAATGGGATGTAATGTGCGACTGTCCAGGCCTGTGATTCGCTGATTTTTGTTGCCCAAAGCGGATCTTCGGCTTGCGCCCATAGTGCCGTCAGCCCAAGTTGCCAACGAACCTGAATAACGTTGATTTCGTCCAGCGATCGATCCATGGGTAAGGTCGGGCATTGTGTCTGCCATAACGTACGCATCCTCGCGTGCAAATGATTGGTGACCGGGATTCCAAAGTGCTGCTCCAGAAAGCGTCTGTTCCAGCCAGACGTCTGGTTCGGTCCAGGCGCCCTTTCCATGATTTCACACAACGCTTCCAACATCTGCTCGCCAATTGGAGAACCCAGAACCCCCTCTGGGTCGTCGATCAGCCGCTGCCAGAAATTCACCCAGTGTTGGATTTCGTCGCTGGCGCGGCGCGCCGTCAAACGTTTACGCTCCGCATCACGCCTCTCATACTCCACCCTCTTCGCAGAATCGGGGCGTGGCTGCAACGCTGCATCTATCCTCGCCAACAATGTCGGATCGTCACTGACTAGAGGCCTCAGCGTTTCCACGTAGCTCGCCCATTCCTGAGAATGGTCAGCCGCCTGCGTGAGTGACGCTTCCAGCATGAGTTGACGCATGTCGAGAGAATGCAGACGGTCGGCCAAGGCTGTAATAATCCATTCAGAATCCTGAGTATGGTTCAGGTGTACCGCTCCGCTAAAACTCGATGCGAATAACCGCGATCGAGGATCGCTTTCAGCTTTAAGCCGTTGCCGCAGGCTGTCCTCGCAAGAAAATACGAATGATCTGACCTGCGAGGGTGCATTGGCGAATACCTCCCTGATCGTTGTGAAGTGTTCGCCGCGAAGTTGAATTGTTGTGGCTATCGCCAAGGTGAGAACGAGCCCTTCCACCACCTCCTGGGTGACCAGCTCCCGGGTAGAGAGCCGCAGCCCCGCGATCGCGAGCAACGAAACAAGATCAGGGCGAGATACACGGATGTAAGGCCAGTCCTCTGTCCAAGATACGCTTTCATTAAGCACTGTTGAGATCGCATCAAACAATCGCTGGAGCTCAGCGTCGCTGAGATTGGTGTCCTGTACGATTCGTGCTAAATACCCCATTCGCCCGCTTTCCGGTTTCGGATCCACCGGAAGTGAAGTTAACACCTGCACCAGCGCTTCGGGCCCCAAATAGGCCGGGAAAAGCTCGTTGATGGCCCCACGAACTAGCCGCTCTGACCAACGCTCTGAGGGCACCAGAATCTCTCGTACGAACGTTGATAAGCGTGGATCAGCCAACTGCACGAAGGCAGCGATTGCATCCAGGCGTTCATCATCTTCAACTGACGGATCCATGGCGATCGCAAATACGAGGTCGCTGCAATCATGCATATCTGCGTGCGCAACAAGCTGAATCAGCAGTCTTCGGATTTCCGTATTTTCGATCCCCTGCTCCAGCATCTTCCGGACTGTTGACGACATATCGTGAGAAGCAAATCGGCTAAGCTGCAACGACGGTATCTTCAATCCGCGCCAGCCCCCGTCACCGTATCGAGAGACAAAAGCCTTAAGTGCTTCGACTCGCTGCCTTGGGCTCAGGGACTTTGGATCACCTTCAGAGAGCAAAACTTCGGGTTCACGATTTCGAACTTCTTCGAAAATGCTGGGGTTCAACCGCGCTAACCACGCCGCGGTCGATCGCATGGAGGGTTTAATGATTTTGATGTTGTGCGATGTCTGAGCGAACAATAGGCGCTTGACGGCTTTGAGCGACATGCCGGCGGACAAGCGATCGGCGAGACGGTGAGCCGCCAGGTATTCGACCACCGACCGGTGGTGAAACCGGACACGGCCATAGCTTGCGAACCCGAAAATGCTGCGTTCCAAAAGCGTCTGGATTTCTTTGGCGCTCCAGTCGCTCAGTACGCGGTCAGGTTCTAATGCGATTGACTGCGGATTGGCCTCCAAATCGGATTCGGTGTTGTGACGGATCGTCAGCTTACGAGCCAGCATCGCGGCAAGGGCCAGTCGGCTGGCACCCTCCAGTGCGCGCTCAGGCGATATCTCACCAGGTTCAGCTCTACCAACGCGTGCTTTCAGCTTCACTTGGATATTCTGCAGAACTTGTTCTTGATGAGTTCGGATGCTTTTGGAGGCTCGCCAGTCAGCGCAGAGCTCGATCAGGTCTTGCGGGCGCCTGGCAAAATCCTGAGCATTTTTATTGCGAATTGAGGCGACAAAATCATCAATGTCCGTCACGCGCTGTGTGGCGGCCATCTCTCGAATCTGCGCATCAGAAAACGGATTTAGTCGAACGAGGAGAAGCGCTGCCGCGCGATCCTCATCGTCTGTTACGTCGGCGTGGATCATTTGACCGGATACGATCTCAGCAAATCGTTTGGCACTAGGCGCAGCCTTTTCTTTGAGGTTGCCCTGATATGGAAAATGTTGACGAATCAGATGCTGATCCACAGGAATCGGTCGGGTCGTGATGACGATACGTACCCTTTCCAGATTCCCCTGCAGTTTTTTACTCAGCTTGTTCACCGCTAGTTTGAATGAGCCGAATGTGAGCTGTAGCTCGTCGATTGAATCCAAAAAAAATGTTGCGATGTCCGACTGGCTTGTCTGCCAGGCATGGAATCGGGTTTCTTCTTGTGGGGATAGGAGATCCTCGAACGAGGACACTGCGAGATCTGATAGCTCCAGGAAAAATGCCGGCTCGCCTCTTTCCCAGAGCTGTTGCTGCTGAGCCTGACACTCAAACGTTTTGCCCGCACCGGCCTCAGAAACAATCAGCACGCGCATGGATTTCAGCAGTTCATCCCAGTCGATGATCGGAGCCAAACCAAGCTGCTCTCGTAGCATCAGGTTTTCAATGTCTGCGGCTTTTTCTTGAGAGAGGGTGCCAAAGGTGCGTCGAATGCGTGACGACTGCGTACTGATTGGGCTCATGGAGAGGACGCCGAGGGACGAAATAGCGCTTTTGTAATCCATTTTTCAAGCGGTGTCTGCAAAGCTGTGGGCGTATTACTGTCTCAAGCACTTCCCAGTCTCTTAACTCTGACGCGTAGGCGTCGTGCACCTCTGGCCCTCTCCGGATCAGGCTCCGAAGCGTTATCGATAACATCCAGTTGCAAGATTATAGATGACGTGTTTAAGCTATATAGGTCCCGCAACCCAATACGCGGATGCCCATATTGCCCCTCCAGGAGCCCGTCATGGATACGTTCCAAACGATTCGCGAACGCCGTTCAGTCAAGCATTATGATCCAACACACCGCCTCTCTCCCGAGGAAGAGAATCTGTTGATCGATCTTGCACTTGAATCACCATCATCCTTCAACGCACAACATTGGCGCTTGGTGGATGTGAAAGACCCAGCCATTCGCGCAAAAATTCGTGCCGCAGCGTTTGACCAGGAGCAAGTGACAGATGCATCGCTGCTCTACGTCATCTGCGCAGACATCAAAGCGTGGGATAAAGACCCGGCCCGTTATTGGGAAAAAGCACCTGCCAACGTTCGGGATGTCATCGTTCCAATGACGAGATCCTTCTATGAAGGACGTGAGCAACTGCAACGCGATGAGGCGATTCGTTCTGCAACCTTCCTTGCTCAAACAATGCTGCTCGCGTCCACAGCGATGGGTTATGACTCCTGCGTACTGATTGGCTTTGACGCGGACGAAGTGGCCAAAATCATCAGCTTGCCGGAAGATCACCTGATCTCTATTTTGCTGGTGGTTGGCAAAGGCACCAAGGCGCCCTGGCCAAAACCTAGCGCGATCCCAAAATCTGAATTCATTTTCAGAGACGGATTCTCAGTCACCAAAGCGGCGTCTGAAGCAGTCGAAACCCCAAGTGAAGTGGGTATCGGAGCAGGATTCTGGACAAGTATGTGAATACCTTTAAGTGCCGCCCGTAGCCTCCCAGCGCACCCTGCCCCCCTTCCAGATTCGGCTCAACAGCCTGCCGCTTTCGAACAGAAAAGACTCAATGTCAGTCGTTCCTGTTCGAGCAGTATCTTGTCGAGAAAAGGGTATTAGGCTGCAGGTACGGGGCGGGGACTGGATGACGCACCACCAGGAGATAAGCGTGGCAGCACCAAACAGGGAACATCATCAACACAGCGCTTCAAACATTCGCTTGGAAGGATGAGGTACCACGTTCATGATCCAATGCTTTTTTTGACTGACCATCAGACGATGTAAACGTACAAGGATGAAAAATATGTTTGAAAGGCTGAAATCGGACGACTCTGAGGTCGTTGACTTACTCCTCACCCAAGCACTGGTTGAAAGAGAATCTGATCGGGCAACGTTTCTGCAAACCAACGGTTTACTCGAACATTTCGCACCTGGCAAGGACCTGATCACGCTCGGAGACACTGCAACTGACGTCTATTTCCTGCTCACCGGCAAGGTAAAAATCAGCATCGGTAAGCGCGTCATTGTGGAGTCGTATGCGGCCGGAAATCATGTTGGCGAGCTGGCAGCGCTCCAGGTCACCAACCGTTCTACAACCGTCACTGCTTTGGATGACGTGGTCGCGTTGAAGATCACCAAACCCATCTTCAAACAATTCTTGAGAGACTTCCCAACCGCCGCCAGCGCGTTGGCTCAAGAGCTGGCTAAGCGGTTGGTCATACGCAATGCCAATATTGCCAAGCCAAATCCTAAGCATCGTATTTTTGCCATCTCATCGGCAGAGGCCCTCAAGGTGGCGTTGGGTGGAATGGCTTACTTTCTTCACGACAATCAATTCGAGTACGCGCCATGGCCTTCTGCTGATGTCTTCCAGATCTCAAGCTACCCCCTGGATGACCTCGAGGCTGAATTGGAACGCGCCGACTTTGCCATTGCGATTGCCCAAGCTGATGACATCGTGCACTCGCGAGACCAGCAATCCATGGTGCCTAGGGACAATGTCCTTTTTGAATTGGGCCTGTTCATGGGGCGCCTGGGGCGCAAACGAACGATTTTGATGGTGCCCAAAGGCAAGAACGTAAAGCTCCCCAGTGACCTGGGTGGCTTAACCATCATTTACTACCCGAGTGAGATGACGAAGTCTGAAGAGCTCGCTATTTGGGAGCAAATCAAAAATCATTTCAGGACGCTCATTCAATGAATGCCGACGAACAGAAACAGGTGCGTGACGCGGCAGTCGCCGGTCTTGATCAGGCTATCAAGACTTGGGGCAAGGTTAGGCAGGTGATGCTGGAAAACTTCGGCATGGAGAGCCGGGGCATCCCGGTAATGGACTCGGCCACTGCGAGCAACATCCCTGGGCACCCCTTCGTCGATTATGGAAAACCCGAGGCGACGGAGTTCGTGGCCATGGTTGTCGACATGCGTAACTCCACAGACAGACTGCAGAATCTTCAGCGCTTTGACGGTATAGAAGATGGCTTTCAGCGGGTGTACTACGAAACCTCTGCCCTCCTCCCAGCGCTTGCGACAACGGCGCTGTTCAAGGGCGGGCATGTGACCGAATACCTTGGCGATGGTGCCTTGATTCTATTCAAGGTAGATACCGACGACCGTGGGCAAACCGTCAAGGATGCCTACCGAGCAGCCTCGAACTGCGTGACTCTCACGCGCGACATCGTCAACGAGCTGTTGAGTAACCGATTCAGGCTACCTGCGTTGAGCATTGGGGCCGGTCTTTCGATGAGCCATGCAATCGTCACGTTGGTAGGCACGCGCGACTTCATGCAAGCAAAGGCGATTGGGACTTGCGTTTGGGAAGCGACAAAACTGAGCTCCGGCGTCAATGTGGTTCATGTTTCACAAAAAATGCGAGACGGTTGGCCTACTGGCAAAGGGGGCACAATCTCTTTTTCAAAATTGAATAATTTGCCTCCGAAGCTGACTGGATTTTCGGTATCGGAGCGTTGACAGGACGGCTGCGCCGGATCTCATAGAGCATTGAGGGGCGTGCGCAGTTCCTACAGCCCTTCATAACGCCGCCTGTTAATTTGCTCAGTGATGGAAGTCGGCTTAGCTCTGAAACAGATCTGTGCTCTCACGCACAGTCCACCTAACGCCCTGCGTCACGTAGCAACCGGAGCCAGAGAGTGAAAGTGAACGTCCCGATCAATTCTGTTGCGGAAATAGCCAAATCTCGCGCGGCTGCAGCCTTGGCCGCCGAGGTGCTGGCGATGATCGCATCCCATGTGAAAGCGGGAGTGACCACCGACGAACTGGATCGGCTCTGTCACGATTACATCGTCAATGTGCAAAAAGCCATTCCGGGCAACATCGGGTATCTCGGCTACCCGAAAACCGTGCTGACCTCCGTCAACCAGGTGGTCTGTCACGGCCTTCCTTCGGCCACCACGCTGAAAGATGGCGACATTGTCAATATCGACATCGCGGTGAAGAAGGATGGTTGGTACGGCGACACCAGCCGCATGTACTTCGTGGGCGAGCCGAGCCCCGAGGCGCGACGTTTGGTCAAGACGACCTACGAAGCCATGTGCGCGGGCATTCGCGTCGTTCGCCCGGGTGCCACGCTGGGCGACATTGGACACGCTATCCAAACGGTGGCCGAAAGGAGTGGTTTCAGTGTCGTACGCGAATACTGCGGTCACGGAATCGGCAAGGTCTACCACGATGAGCCACAGATTCTCCATTACGGCTATCCAGGCCAGGGGCTGAAACTGAAGGCCGGTATGATCTTCACCATTGAACCCATGATTAACGCGGGCAAGCGTCAGGTGAGAACCCTGGCGGACGGCTGGACAGTGGTCACCCGCGATAATTCACTTTCGGCGCAATGGGAGCATATGGTGGCGGTCACTGATGACGGTTTCCAGGTGTTGTCAGCGTGGCCCGATAGCAGTGAAGAATATCCCGCCGTCTGACGTGTCTCACTTGATTGATCGCAAAAATGCGAGAACTCAAAACCATTGAGAGTGTGGCATTGCATCCGGACTCTGATTTTTTCGTCGATTGCGATCTGCGGGAAACAGATCGACTTTGACGACCACCAACGCTCCGCAGGCCAAAACTGTTCCTGAACTCTTTGCGTTTACGGTCAAAAATATGATTAGTAGGCTCAAAACTGGTCGATCTGCTGTTATGTCCTGTGATCGATTGCGAAACCTTTCCAATTAAGAGGCGTGGAATGTCCAACATCGATGTGTTTTTACCCGCAGTTGATGGATCAGAATATCGACCCATAGCAAAGGGAGACTCGTGTAAAGAAGCGGTACACGTTCTCTTCACAGACGATTTCGCGGCCCCTCCTCACCGGTTGGTAATCAAAATCACAACTGATTCGGGGAAGGTTGTCGAGGTGAATATTCCGTACGATCACACCGGAAAAGCTACGGTGCGAATCGACGGCGAATCCGTATGAACTGTGTACCGCAAAGACGATAAGCGATTTGGCCAGACGGGGATCTCAACTGATCCCCGTCTGGCCTGAATCGATTATTCGGTAGGAAAATATTCTGCCTGCGCTTCGCAGAGTACTTTCGGCGCACTCGGCCAATGAAAAGCGAAAAAATTAGTCGGTTATGGCTTGTATCGCTGTCGCTGCATTCTTACAGAGCGTTGAAACCAGTATTTCGGCCGCCCAATACTCCCCCCTTCGCTGCCCTCTCAACAACAGGTAGTGCGCGTTTCGCCCGTCCACTCGGAAGCTTGCCGTTTTATAGTGAGCGAGTTTGTTAAGCGTATTACGCAGACTCAAACTCGTTGACCGCGTGCGGTCAATCTTTTTCCGAAGCAACATTCCCGCCTGGTCCGCCCTGGAAATATTTTCCGCGATAATACCGGTATGCACCTGCATCACGGAGGCATCAAGGTGCCCGTTATCCTGTTCGCCGCGGAGTATTTCAAATAGCTTCGTCATAACGTTCCAGGCGTCCTTGGAAGCTGCTTGCTGAGCCTTCTCATCTCCTGCAATTAGGGCTTTCCTGAATCGCTTCGAGGAACGTCGTAGCCGGGGCACCAAGCCTTTCGCCCGATCTCGTCGAGGGATATAGTGAAAATAATGAGTAGGCATTGATCCAAGTCTGCAAAGTGGCTGGCCGCAAAGATGCGAATTTGAGTGTGATATTGAAGCTCAAGGCGAGTCAATCGCGTGTTAAATGTCAACGGCTCGTGACGTTAGCATTCCTGCTTTTGAATTGGATCACTCGTAATGTTGATTGAAGCGAAGAGAAACTAAACTTTAGTGTTTCTTATGATCTCCTTCGAACTTCCGAACACGGTTTCAGAGGATCGCATCAACATGTTCCTGTTTAGCGTCTTCACCAGTTCAACTTCGGCTTTCACGATCCCAACGCCATATGTATCTGAATCATTGACCATGTAAACGAGTTTAGGGGAAATGGGGAAGTAGAAGTCCGTGTTGGATGGAGGTTCACCGCTAAGCTTTTTGTCCCTTACGGTCGGATGGACATTGATGACGGGGGCATCGCGCGTGAGGAAATTTTCGGCCCCGTGCTGACGATCATCCCCTACGACAATGACGCTGAGGCCATCAGCATTGCCAACGATACCGATTATGGACTTAGCGCTCTGGTGTTGGGGGAATAGCCCGGAACGCTGTGTGAACATCGCCCGTCAGATCGACTCGGGACGTGTGCTCATCAAAACCCTGACCCACGAACCGCGCGCCCCCCTTCGGTGGTTTCAAGCACTCGGGCCTTGGACGCGAAATGGGCAAATGGGGCATGAGTGCTTTTCTGGAGCCGAAGACATTGATCATGAATGGCCCGTTGAAATGACCAGGTCGGGTTCCTGCTAGGGAGCACTGTGTGGATAGCATCGCAAACCGGGCCAAAATCGCTCCTGGTATCCAGGAGCGATTCGAATAATTGCTAGAATTTGAAGTTGGACGTCCATGCTGCCGTACGCCATGCCTGGGAACCGCTCAATGCTCGCCCTGCCCTCAGATGATTGTGATCAAAGATCCAGATCCTTACTCAAGTGATCCTCCTTCATTGCATCAACGGCATGACCGATTTTCATGAGGTGCCACTGCAGATGGTAAGCAATGTGCGTTTTCAGACGAGATCTTATTTCGACGTAATTGTCAGAGACTCCCACGTCGGCGTCGTGGTGACGCAGCACTTTTCGTAAAATCTGGATACCCAGTAGCCCTATATGCGAAGCATGCAGCCGCACGAGAGGATCCAGGCCAGGTGCTCTCTTGTAGCCGTTGACTGCCTCTTGGACCAACCGCTCGAATGCCGGCGCATCGAAGAATTGTTGTATCAATCGCCAGACTTGAAACTCGAGTTCACTGTGCATTTTCACCCCATCGTCTGTGTTCAGTTTCGACTGTAAATGGGCTGTTACCCGACGGGAGCAAATTCACGTGGGCTTGTCTTGCTTAACGCGATCGTTCAAACAGTACGAGACGAATCGGCGTCAGTTTGAGTTTTGGCTAAGCGCGCCGAATGCACTTTTGGTATCCCCTATCCAGCGTTCAACCTCAGCCTTTGTGTCAAATATTTCCGAGTCAAATGGCATCAGTCCTTGAAGAAGTTTGAGCGCAGACCACGCCTCGAAATCATGGAAGGGGTTCAGGCCGATGACGTTGCCTAAACTTAAATCCACCTCGGAGACATCTGACGCAATCTGGGCAAACAGGTTGCTCGCCCGGTTCAAATCCCATTCTGAAATAAACAGAAGCAGCGATGAGAATGCCAGGAGCGGACGAGCCCCCTTTATGGAAACGCCGGTATCGCTTTTTGGCGTGGCCTGAGCTACTGGAGCGTAGTTCCTGCAGATGAACGTCGCCAAGACCTGTGCGCGTTGATACTCAAGCTGCAACGATGTCGGATCGAAGACCGCCTTACCTTGATATTCAACCGCTAGCTTTTCAATTCTGGAGGCAGTTCCGTGCATCCAGACTCGCTTTTCCAGAAGCGCATCCAGCAGCGCATGATGGCGACGCGTTACTGCTTCTCGTGCCGTAGCTACGAGATCGAATCCAGGAATTTCGATGATTGCCTTGCTTAAAACGATGTCTTCAGAAGCTTTGTTCCAAGGACCCGCGCGCATTCGTTGAAGTGATGCGATCCATTTGGGAGCGCGAGGATCCAGGGTGACAACAAAGCGCGAGGCCACTTTCCTTTGGAAATACCACTCTCGCATCGCACGAATGTCTCGCTGCCCTAAGACACCCAGCTGGATACCTCGACAAACAAGCTCGCGGATCGCCTTGGAGACAGCGTCTTTGGCTGACGAAAACTGAACCAGGTTTTCGGGTACATGGTCCGCGGAAACATTGCCTGCAAAGTCGCAAAACGGGTGATGGCCATCAGCACCACTGCTTTTTGGAAAGCGAAAATAGGCCTGGCGGATCGCCTGACCTGTCTCCTTGGAATTTGAGGCTCTCACCACCTCAGCGCCGCGGCAAAAACACGCGGGGCATTCGATATCATTCCAAATGAATGTTTTCCAATCATCCGGAATGGGTGTGGACTTGCCGGGAGTTGGTCGTTGCGTACGCAGTGCCAGCTCTTCCAACAGTTGAGTAACGTCCAGTTCGACTTCGCGTGAGGCTGAGAATGCTGTGATGGGCACAAGTAACCCCGTCGGTGTAAGGGGAAAATTAATGGAGAAACAGGGCCACTCTTCTCCGTTGACTAAAAACATGGCAACGCACACCTGAAACGAATGATGATCCAACTGAGCACCAGTCGACGTGGGCGCATGCCCAGGCACGCTTGTGTCCGCTGAAGCAAGCGTGCCGACTGCGTTCAAGCGGGAAGCAATACGCTGCTACTGTCGACAGTTTTTGTTCAAGCACGGCGTTCTCGAACGCCTCCCCCGCCCGCTATGTTTTCCAGCTGCTGAATCCCTCACCGTTGAACTCCTAGAGCACACACCGCACTACCTGCAGCTTAAAGGCTGATCGCTAGATCATGGACCGAAGCGTCTCGTCGTCTTAGGCCGAGGCGGTGATGGGGCAAACGATGTGTGATCCAACCATTGTTTCAGCCCTCCCACCGACTGGAACTCTAAAAACTCTAACGTATTGGCATCTGGGTTATCGATCAACAATTCGATATCACCACCCTCCTGCCCTTCAAGCTTGAGCAGCCAGTTGGTGTACCGCTCGAAAGCGTCGAATTCTGCACCCACTGCCCCTTGTAGAAATGTGTCGGCTAACAACTCCGCCATTATCCGTGTTTCAAGGTCCGGAACGTCCCAATGGAGCCCACTGTCCTTACCAAAAATCTCACGATTACAGATCTCTGGATAATACTGATTGAAGTTCAAAATCCTTTGCTCGTGCACTTCCGACCAGGCGACAAAATGGCATTCCAAGCTCAATTGGCGCCACATCTCTGCCGTATCCAGCGCTTGGCACAAATGCAGGCGTCGATCTTTTTTGGACTCGTCCTTCAGGTGGATTTTTTCATACTTAAATTCAACCAGAACAAATCTCGTGCTGTTGGTGAAAATGTAATCTGCACCAAGAATGGAGTCTTGACCGTCCATCGAGCATCGGGTTACGGCCCGCCCGTTATCGACAGCCACCCTGTTCAAATAATTGAAAAAAGCGTCGATCAACGACTGTTCTTTTCGCCTTCTCATAAACCCCTCAATACACAACGATCGTCAACTGATACCAAAAAATGGAAGCTTGTAGCGCTTGCGCGCTATCCTAGCCTTCTGCTTGAGCAGATCGGCAGAGATGCGCCCTGATTCATAACCCCAGGATCAACAATCCTGCTGAAGTCAGAATCTGCTGTTTCTCTTCGCCGGTAGCCCCCTCTGCCAAAGTACTCCGTCGTGATCACCTTCATGAGCATCATGTTTCTCTTGAACGCGGCCTGCTTTGCCGGCGGGACTCGGTTGTTCAACTGCCCTGCACTTTGCGCGGACATCTTCCCTTTTGACCGATAGCTATATGCCACGAAGGTCGCTGCAAAAGCCATAGCTGCCAAGCTCGATTAGGCATCAGGGAGGCATTCCTCGTTTCTCTCCACTTCAGATCGCTGGGCTAATTTTTCGACAGTCAGTCCCCCTTCAGTCAAGGGCAAAAAAAGCACATGTGAGTCGTGTCGTTTGCGTCCCTTGGTACACGAACCCCGGACTCTTCGATCTAGCAGATTCAAAGATACAGTCATGTGATGCTGCTCAATCCTTGTGAAGGTCACACTACATCTGGGCGGCGTCTGCATAGCCTCGCGTCTGCGCCTAGGGTGATCACCAATATTGTTCTTACCGACCATTCTATCTAACGATAGATTCACAAAAGGTGCAGGATTACGATATTGTGATACCACGCTTCGTATCTCGCTGCGTAAGACACCAACAGGTGGGGTTTAGCAAGGCGCTTTCGGTGTGCCATTGGCTACACACCGATTGGCAGATTCAGTTTGGATTCTCGGCCATGGCTGGATTCTGGAATGTGGTCACTTCACTGCTTTTGGATGAGGACGATGAATAAATTTGCCGCGCAAGAAACGCTCAACCGAGTCAAACAACGGCTGAGGCTGGAGGCCGATCCAACATCACCGTTCGTGTCAAGCGATGGGCACATATCGCTGCAGGTCGGTCGTGCCCCCATAGTGATTGAGGGCCCGATCAATCAGTACATGTTTCGAGAAGGTCAAGCTTTAGCCACGGAAATCGTCAGATCGGTTGGCCTAAAGAACTCCGCTGCTCTCGTAGCCAGGCTAGTCGCCGCGGCTGAAGGTCGTCCTGGAAGCTATGCAGCGGGCATCAAACACGTGATTGACGCCATCAGTAAACACGCTCCTGTCACTGAAGGCATTCACACGAGCGATTCGGAATAAAACGTTAGATCCGCAAACCTTCGTCGCGTAGACCACCTGATCACCCAACTGAGAGGCGGAGCGTCGAGGACACTGACATGCTCTCAAGCACCTTGCTGTGCAAAAAGCGGATCGAGAAGGTGATTTTCGCCATTCCTGTTCGCTGACAACTGAGATCGATGGCCAGAGTAGCGTGTTCCTTTACTGCTGTGTTCCCTGCCCCCGTTCGCAGCCTATTAATATCGGTAAAAATCATGAGAGTAACTAAAGAGCAAAGTGCGCTAAATAAAGACAAAATTCTGATGGCTGCGTCCAGGCTGTACCGAGAGTTTGGCGTGCACGGGATAGGCATCGCCAAACTTTCGAAAACCGTGGGCCTGACGCACGGCAGCTTTTATCAGCAGTTTCCAAATGGCAAAGAACAGCTCGTGTCGGAAGCCATCCTTCACACCTTCGACGAATGTTCCAAACGTTGGTCTGCCGAGCAGTCGACAGCCACTTTGGTGAAAAGCTATGTCAATAGCGAGCATCGCTCAGATAGTCAGGACGCCTGCCCCATTCCAACCCTGGCTGCTGACGTAACGAGAATGGGCGGATCGATAGGTGACGCATTCACTGATGGTATCCGGAAATTACTCGTCGTTTTGATGGAAAAAAATGCTGAAGAATCTGACCAAAGCGAAGAACAAGCGATGCAATTAATGTCCTCCATGGCTGGCGCCATACTGATCGCTGGGGCACTCAATGATTCTGCTCTTGCTGAAAAATTCATGTCGTCAGTTGTCGGCCTGTGGTGCAACGAATCAAGGGTGCAGTGACTCGTTTGCAGGCATATCTCTTTGTGCACCGTTCAGGCGTTCTGAGCGCGGCTTACAAGCTTGCTGCGGCAAGAAACGGAACAAATCGCAACAGCCGTTAATGAGTTGTCAGCGGCTGCGACAGAGGTTGCCAGGAATGCAAAGGACGTTGCCCGAGCTGCCGAAGAGGCGGATCAAGAAGGTCAGTCGGCCGCAAATGTCGTCAGTGCAAGCGTCAATAATATCTATGTCCTCGTTGAAAATCTGGAGTCCAGTGGGCTGTCGTTGGCTCAACTTCAGAAAGAGGTTGAGGCCATAGCGAGTGTCGTCGGTGTCATCCGCTCTATTGCCGAGCAAACTAATTTGTTGGCCCTTAATGCGGCGATTGAGGCCGCTCGTGCGGGTGATGCTGGGCGTGGTTTTGCTGTAGTCGCTGACGAAGTGAGAGCGCTAGCCAGCCGAACCCAAAATAGCACGCAAGAAATTCAGACAATGATCGGCCGTCTTCAACAAGGTACAACGCAAACTGTTTCGGCAATGCAGTTATCAGGCGAAGCCGGAAGCAGCAGCCGTGAAAAAGCGGCGCACGCTCAGGCCATCGCTGAGCTGATCAACACCATCACTGAAATGACCACTCAGATTGCAAGTGCTGCGGGACAGCAAACCGAGGTCTCAGAGGACGTCAATCAAAATATTCATCAGATCGCAATTGCGGCGGACAATGTGCCTCAAGACATTCGAAAATGTGCAGAAATTACCGGGGATTTGAAGTTGGTGAGTGAGAATCTCAACAGTATGATCCGTCAATTTCGGATCTAACATTGGAGGATGATCCATGGAGCGAGAGGTTAAGCAACTCGCTCCACGGACACTGATCAATGTAGGGCTGTTACAGGCCTGTTAGAAGACCAAGGACACATTCGCGAATTCGCGGCTATTACGTAATTCTGGTTTAAAGATCGCCCCCTTTAAGCCAGAATTATCAACCTAGCCGCAAGATGATTTTCCGCGTATTGATTAATACGCTTATAGTCAAAAAAATTAAGCGTCAATCATATTCAATTTTCCTAAAAAATCCATCTTGCCGACATCAACGCCGTTATTTCGTAAGATGGCGTAAGCCATAGCAATATGGAAATTTACATTTGGGATGACTACTTGCAGCGCATAATCGGGGGCAGCAATAACCTTGCCTGGCTCCCATGAAAGAGTCATGGTCCGCTGATCTGCTCCTGAATACTGCTCTTTCCCAATGCTTTCGACGAAAACAAGAGTCTTCACTATTCGGGCGCGCAGCTCGTCGATCGTTTGCTCGGTATCTGCGTGACGAGGGATCTCTTGACCTGAGAGCCAAGCGGCCCCGCCTTTTAGATAGTCACAAGCACTCTGCACCTGGTAGATCAAAGGTTTCATATCAGGGGCTAGGCGTGCGTTCATCAGTACGCCGACGTCAAAATTCTTCTCGATGGCGTATTCCTGCGCCTTCAGGAGAAAACCTTCAATATTTTTCAAGTTGCGTGCGCACTGGGAAATGATTTCGAAATACATGAAATAGTCCTCTTTAAGTCGAACGATGGATGCAATGCACGTACCAGTAGTGTTCTTCCCGTCAAGCGATAGATACCTTAACAATAGCGAACAGCTTCTCTTTTGCAAGCTTACAAAAAATGAAATAGCCTGATATGTGCAAGAATCACAAGAAGAGATGAAAGCCAACAATCTCAGCAGCACTAGATAGTCATTTCAATATGCTGACGTTCATTGGTTCAATATCAGATCTCAGCGGTTTTTCAATCGCATGTCGAGCATAAAAAACCGCCTGCATTAGGTAATCACCACTTCAGTTATACGATTTCCAGCATCGCTTTTTTATGCAAAGAATCTCCTGGAATATCCTTCAGACGGTGTCTCGCTTCGTGAAGAATCTGATTTGAGAGCTCCTGGTCGTCTACGATGCGGGCCATCGTGACCGCTCCAACCATGGTTGAAAGCTTGAATAAAATGTCCGCTTTGTTCGCTTTAGCGCCCTCACCCGAAGCACGCTGAGCAATGATGTCAACCCATTTTCGAAAACCGTCCGAGGCTGCACGGCGTGTTTCGGAGTCGGCTCGCGCCAATTCGCTCCCCATCATCACAAACGCACAGCTAGCAGCAATGTCGTCATGATATTCCAGCGATAGAAAATCGCTGAAGTGCTTCAAGAACGATTCCTCGCCCCCCTCCACCGCCACCTCAGCTTTATCAACGAGGTTCTCCATGCTTACCGTGCACGCTTCTGCGACCAACTGCTCCTTGGAGGTGAAATGCCGGTAAAAGCCTCCGTGGGTCAATCCTGCAATGGCCATGATTTCTGCAACGCTCGTCGCGTGGATTCCTTTTTTTCGAAATTCTTGAGAAGCAATATCCAGAATGCGCTTCCGCGTTGCTGCCTTTTGTGCCTTTGACGTCTTCATCTTTATCGCCTTTCTCGCCAACGCGACTGCGATTCGCAGTCCCATCTGCACCTGGGTTTTCCGAGTTTTCTTTCGCACTCACCTGACGCTACGCCCAAAAAACGCTTAGCGTCAACTGATAATCTAATTCACTTTTCGATCGTGGTCTTCCGTTTCCTTGGTCGAGGAAAAGCGCGTCAGACATCCCCCAAGTCTATCGCTTGACAGATTTAGATGACGTCTTTTATCATTACATTTAGTAACCTTTGATCATCTTAATTGGCCGCCCAGGAAGGCTGTGTTTTCAGTGGTTGGCGAAGCGATCGTCATTCGGTTTGTCGACGAGGTAGACCTTCTATCGATGGAGGATGAGGGTCAAATTCGCGGCCGTTGCAGCGACACAAGACCTCCGTCACATCGTAGCGCTGGAGGATGGCGAACCCGGCGTGCGAGTAGATGAAACTCTCCTCCACTTCTGTTTTAGGGATCGTTAATCCAGGAGACTGAAGATGCTAATCGATGGGCAGATTTTCCATAAATTTGACGTGAACTCTCTTGTCACCTTTTTGGTTGTTTACCAGGAGAGAGGCGTGTCGAGAGCTGCAAAATCACTCAATGTGACCCAGCCTGCTGTCAGTAACGTGCTAATCAAACTGCGCGCCCTATTCGACGATCCCTTGTTCATTCCGTGTGGAAGATCTGTCAAACCAACGATCAAGGCGGATTTGATTGCAACGGCATTAGCGCCCGCGATGGTTGTCGTTCAAGGCATCATCGCTGAACGGTCACCAAAATGTTGAGCTGTCTGAGCGCTGCGTGACGACACCATCTGCAATCAGCCCTTGCAGCACCGTTCGGCGCAGCATTGCCTGCTGCGCTAGCCTGTGACGTAAGTGAGGCAGACGATAGATTGCACCGACAACGCGCCCTGTGATTCCTGTATCGCATTGTCGGACGAATTAAGACATTCGCTCTAGAACAGCGACCTTTGCTTTGAGGCATCGCCGCCGCGCGCTTTTGGCGCCTTCTGTGGCAGGCAGCCTTCCAAGGTCAGCAGCAACTCCTTCGCCATCAAGCCGCCTGCAAACCCGGTTAACGCTCCGGAGCTACCGATCACCCGGTGACAGGGTGTGATGATGGAAATCGGATTCCTGCCATTGGCCGCGCCGACCGCCCGGACGGCGGCTGGATTGCCGATCTGCACAGCAATGTCGAGGTAACTTCGGGTTTCACCAAAAGGAATGGTCAACAAGGCGTGCCACACCTTTTTTTGGAACTCGGTGCCCCGGAAGTTCAGCTCCAAATCAAATCGACTACGTCTGCCGGCGAAATACTCGTGCAACTGCTCTTCGGCGCGATTGAGAATATCGCTGCCCTCGTCCTCGCTCATCACACCCAGTGGCACGCGATTAGGCCGGTCGTTTTCCCAAAGAATCGCGGCCAAGCAGGAATCTTGCGCGACCAGTTTCAACTGCCCCACCGGCGAATCGATGAAGCGATAAGTGAATGTCATGGAAATGATCCTCGTCGAATATTGACCGAGCCCGCACGCAGCCAGTGACTGATCGCGGTATCGAGATTATCCGTATCAGGATTGGAGCAACCCTAATCTTGCGATCAAATGTTGCGCCAATCTTACGCTCTGCCGGTCGTATCGACTGCAGAATTCCAGATGTGCATTGCCGCGTAGGCTCGCCACGGTTTCCAGGCTTCGGCGCGAGTTTTGTGTAGCGACAGTCGCGTCAAGCTAGGGTCCTGTTGCGTCATAAGATTCATCAGCACCAAGTCCGATGCGGGCCATGCATCAGGATCACGCCAAGCACGCATGGCGATGTATTCAACCGTCCAGGGACCGATACCTGGCATCGCCAGTAACTGTCGACGCAGCTCACTGATATCACCATGGTTAGCACTGAGAGAAAGCTCGCCAGAGGCGACGGCCGCGGCGACACGTTGTAGCGTTTGAACACGCTTGCCGGGCATGCCGATTTTTTCCAGATCAACTCGCGCCAAGGCATCTGGCGTCGGGAATTGCCATCCGAGTTGTTCATTGTGATCTTGAATCCGAACGCCCGCTCGCTGCACCAATCGCCCGATGATTGTGGTCGCGCCTTTGACGCTTACCTGTTGGCCGACGATAGTGCGCACCACCAGTTCGAAGCCTGAAAAAGATCCAGGTACACGCAACCCAGGACGCGCCTGAACCAACGTCCCTAACCATGGATCGCTGGATAAACCCTGGGCGATATGATCAGGCACCGCGTGCAGATCAAACATATGAGTAATTGGCTCGATCAAGTCGTCAATGTACCGGCTGACGTCGCCACGCACGGTGGCAATTAAACAGGTTTCATCCGGCGCCATTGAGACTGAAAGCACGCCTACACTGTCATTGAACTCGATGTTGCGCGTGTAGACATCATCGATCACTGCTTCGACGCCAAGGGTCAAATGTCCAGCAAAAAAGGCAAGGATGCGGTGCCAGTCGAAGGGAGGGTTGAATGGCAACAAACGTACGGCTTGAGGGGAGTCTGACGCGGACATTAAGGGAGTATGGCCATGCAAATTTCGATCAAAGAAATTAGCTTAATCCCCTACCCCATCGCAATCCACCAAGGTGCTATAGCCGTTTGCGCTTTTGCCGGATAATCTGCTGTGGGCAAGGTTTTAAGCGTGCTATGGCCTATCTGTAAACGCCTAATTTTGACCACAAAAGCATTTCTCCAATCTTCATGGGACGGCCACATTGTCGACCCGATTGCTTGGCACAAAGCGTGGTAAAACTAGCATCAGATCATCGAGGCTTGAGCCTGTGAATCGATGGCCATCCCTAACCAACAACGGCATCGGGTCGACGTCACGCTGAGCAGCATCTCGCATGTGGAAGCGACAAATAACAACAAAGAGGACACTCAATTGGGTCAAGCAAAAAATCGTGGCACCAAGGAACAACGCATTCTGCAAGCCAAAGAAAGTGGCAAGGAGCGTAAAGCTCAGGGAGTGACAATACCTGCGCGCCTTAACCCGGTGGAAATGATGGGGCTGGCGGCCAAAGCCAGGCACGCTGATCCGCTATTCGACTCGATGACCACGCCTAGTGAAATCAATGAGCAAGTTTTGCAATTTGCACGGCAACTGAGTGATCAGCCACCGGTATTTTTGGACTGCCAACCTGAGCCTTGGAGCCGGCAAAGCTGCTGCGATCTGAACGTCATCAAGTTCATGGAAATGCACGGGGGCAAAATGCTGTGTGGCTATCGGATCTGGTACAACGAGCCTCGCTATATTGAGGGCGAGCGGCACGCCGTTTGGACTGATGGGGATACGATTCGCGATGTGTCATTTGCTGACAGTGGAGAGAACACGATTGTGTTTGTCCCTGATAAATTGGCATTTGATGACGCACCCGGGAAGATACGTTTTGCCTTCGAAGAGCACGATAAGCAAGCGCTGGTCGATTACGAGAACTTCATGAATTGCTTCCCTACCACCAGGATGTCCAACGAAGAGTCGTGGGCTACCTTTCTCACCCACGAGGACTGGCTCGCCGGCAAGCGTATGCAGAACATGATCCCAAGCTTTTCCCATTGAAACGGGATCCTGATCTGCGTCTGACGGCACTCACATACCTGTTCTGCGTCATAGGGTGATCCTTCAAACACCTCAGTGCTACCCGGGCCAATCGTTGTCCCGGGGCACACTGAAAAATGGGTGCTACAGGGTGCTGAGAATCTGTCGAATATTGCCGTTTGCGCGTTCGGCTTTATCCGTCCAGGCAAGCGTCTTGTTTAAACGCTTAAGCTTTTCAATAAAATGCTCCAGCACGCCTGCGTCAGCCTGGACGTGAAGATAGAGCTTACGAAGTGTTTTCTCCCTGGGCTTCTTCCCCTCTGGTAATTGCTTGTGCCCGATGAGGTAGATCTTGTGCGCCTCGTCAACCACCCGACGCAATTCGGGGCAGGCAAATGCATCTCTATGGGTCTGACAGTTTTCCTGCAGGTCAGCCAAACTCAGCTGCTGGGGTATGGCCTTATTGAGCGCACTCAAAAACGCATCGAAGTCGAATGCGTTGCCTCCACCTTCGAGCCCAAGCTCCTCACGAATGTATTGCTGATGTTGATCCGTTAAATAGACCTGGAATTTATTGAACTGAGGTTCATAAACCTTGTGCCGGCCGTACATTTTCCTTTCAATCATCCGCTGGGTGCGCGCCAGGTATAGAAACAACTGATCTTTAGACTCATCGTCGTCTGAGAAAAACATCATGAAGACGAAGACACCGAGTCCGTTTGTAACCTCGAAGACCACAGTTTGTCTGTCGTTGCGCCGCGCGGCGACATAGACGTTGTTAATGCCACTGAAATCAAAGCAAATCTGTGCCACTCAATGCCCCCTCATGTCATTCAGGTCGTCACGACATGGAAGCTAGCAATGAGAGGTTGCTCGCAACTCATCACGCGGCTTCACATGGCGCGGGTGTACTGCGAGATCTGGAGCCTGGCCACCGTTGTTGCAGGCGACAAAATCTTCTTTACGCAGGATGCTCAAAGCAACCAGGGAGACAATGCCTGTTCCGATATAGAAATACCATGGCGAACTGATGTCACCGGTGTACTGAATCAGCCACGTTTAGATAAAAGGTGCGCTACCGCCGAACACCGCGACGGGAATGTTGTAGGCGACGGCAATGCCGGTCGAACGTATACGGGTCGGCAGTAACTCGCTCATCGTGGCATAGGTGGACGAAGCGTAGAGGCCACGATTGGCCGATGCCAAGACGATCGCGGCAGCTCCGTCGGTAATGAGTGAGCAATCGCTGAGTCGCAGCGGTGCGGCGATCACAGGGTTGCTCTCGGAGACGGTATTGCAGTGTTCAAACGTCATGGCTTTGTGCATATGCGCGAGTGGATTTGCCATGGCATTACCATGGTTTTTCGTCGCAATCGCCGCCATGGCAGACATCGGATCTTGATAGCGATCGTGATATCTCCGGGCGGCCAAGCCAAACACCTGAGGAAAGCTCAGACCCGCTTCAACGGGGTCATTTTGATACCCGGCTCCCGCTAGGGCACGTGTGACCTGAGCAGTGGTGTTGGAGGTCATCTTTTCCGCCCCTACCACGAGCACTAACTCAGCGGAACCAGATCGGATCGCATTAATGCCTGCAAGGATGGCTGCTGAACCTGAGGCGCAAGCGTTATCGCATCGCGTCGCTGGTTTAAAGCGCAACCCAGGATCGGCCTGCAATACAAGAGACGCTGGGAAGCCATCTGGAACCATGCCGGAGTTGAAATTACCCAGAAATACAGCGTCAATTTGTGAGGCTTCGATGCCCGCATCATCCATGGCCTGACGACTGACCTGAACGATAAGATCCTCCAGCGTTTGATCGCTCAATCGACCGAAGCGACTGTGACCGGCGGCGACGATGGAGACAGAATTGTTGGCCATTGTTTTTTCTCCTACGCAATGAACTGACATTGCTTACAATGGCCACAGAAAACCTTGCTTGCTATCCGTGCAACTACGTACATGGATGAGTAGCCAAGTCAGACGAAGCTCAAATCAGTGCTGCTTGAGAGAAGAGTGACGGGACGACCCGATGACAGAGAACTTAAGCCATCTGGAGGACCTGGAGCGCTTAGCGTTTCGAGTCTCACCTGCGCCTCAAGTGATCACCGGTCACCGTCGAATGCTGGATTTCAATGAAGCGTTTTTGACCCTGTTTGGCTATCAGCGTGAGGACCTGGCAGAGCAGCTGATTCTCAAGTTGTATCCCTCGCAAGCGGACTATCAAGCCATTGGAGACCGTAGCTTGAACTGGCTGCGTCACGCTCGCAACGGTGCCTATTCCGATGAGCGCTTCATGCAGCACCAGAGCGGTGAAGTCTTTTGGGCGCGCGCCGATGGTTACACCTTGACGCCTGATGACCCCTTCCAGCTGATGGTGTGGCATTTCGAGCGGATGGATCGTGTCTTCAATCCCACCGTCAATCTGACGCCCAGGGAACGAGAGATTTCGGCGCACGTGGTAAACGGGCTTTCCTGCAAAGAAATTGCCCGAAAGCTGTCGATTTCCCACCGTACCGTGGAGGTACACAGATCGAGGTTGATGAAAAAACTCCAGGCCAAAAACAGCGCAGAGTTGGTATCGAAACGATAGAAATGCGCACGCTCAGAGTCGTAGGCTCCGCACTAAAAATGAAATCCAAGCCGGCTCCCGAAGCGCCCATGTGTACCTTCAAAACTCTTCAACCAAGGCGAATGCATTCCATCGATACAGGCTTCGATTCAAGAGCGCGTAATTGAGCTTTATCTCAGCTGCTCTCCACGATTCCGTGAGAGCGAACCGACTACGTGCTTTCCCAGTCTCTATGAAAAAGATGTGGACGTTGCGTTCATGATTGACGCACCGCCAGAGTCATCGATGGTTGCACGCAAAGTGGGTGCTGTTCGCTCAGTACTCTGCGCAAGCCCAGGCTATCTGCAACGACAAGGTGAGCCACAGATACCCCAGGACATGTTCGCCCACTCGACGGTTGTTGGTAGCCCCGAGGCAGGTGACCTCGAGTGGCGTTATTCCCATGTCCAACAGCTAAGTCGCAGGTCTTGAATGCACCACACAACAAGAAGCGATCGAAGCCGCGTTGGCCAATGTCGGGATCACCCGCTGTCTGAATTATCAGGTTCATCATTATATGCGTGCGTGCGTGCGTGCGTGCGTGCGTGCGGGCGGGCAGCTGCGAGAGCTACTCCCCGCATTTGCACCGCCTGCGATCCCGGCATACCTCGTAAATCGAGAAAGCCGCAAGGCCACTGCACGAGTGCGCAGCTTCGTAGACTACGCGACTGCGAAAGCACCCGACCTTAGAGGGGAAGGAATCGTTTTCACCTTGGCCATAACTTTTATAAGCGTAAGCACTTCCGAACCATGGTGAGCAGCGGTCGGATTGCGTAGAGGGCGCTGATCGCTCCCTCTCAGATCAGTCGGGCGCGACTGCAACTCAGTAGCCTCCCTTAGAGAAAAGCACTGTTGCCGCGCTTTGTAAGACGTTCATTGTTTGTACGTAGGGTGTAGGCCCGAAGCTGATTCGCGCCACCCCTAGCGTGGACAATGTACGGATCGATGACATGCCGGTAAGAAGCATCACATTCACAGGTAGGACAGTGCTGTCACAGATTTCGCGTATCAAATTGTCCTCAACAAGACCTGGGACAAAAAAGCCTGAAGCACCCGCGGCGGCATATGCCTGGGCTCTTTTAATTGCCTCGTCCATGTCGTTCTCGGGCCTTCCGTCTTTTTTGAGGAAGAGATCGGTACGCGCGTTGAGGAATAGAGGAACGCCCATCATATCGGCTGCTTCACGGATAATGGCAATTCTGTTTGCCTGGTGATCGACCTCATAGAGGCCCTGCCCTTTGACAATTCTGTCCTCAAAATTGAGACCAGTGATTCCAAGGTCTAATAATTCCAAGACGTTGAAGACGAGCTCATTATCGTCATCTCCGCTGTAGCCTCCTTCAAAATCCAAGCTAACGGGGGCATTGATGGTTGCAACAATGCGATTGGTAAGCTGTGCCATCAGACTAAATGGGATCAATTCACCATCGAGATAGCCTTGAGCCCGAGCCATTGACCAACTGCTAGTCGCGATAGCTTTCGCTCCGCACTCAAATATGGATTTTGCGCTACCAGCATCCCAAGCGTTGTAAAGCAAAAGGGGATTTCCCTTTTGGTGTAACTCTGCAAAACGCCTTGCTTTTTCGATTTGATCCATCATTGCCATCCTCATTGCCGTATCGCAAAAGGAGTCACGTGCTGTAAAGGGATTGCGTCGATATTTTGAAACCGGCTGCAAGGGCTCAAATTTCAAAACAGGGCCGCAGTATCTCCGGTCACGACTCTCTATCTAACGATAGAGCAGTTGTTGTCCCGTGTCTAACCTCCTTCGTACGTGTGGCCGGACCGATCGTTGAGCGAGACGGCTTCCAAGCTTCGCCTTGCAAACAATCAAGACACTTCTTTTCGCTGGCTCTGCAGCTCAGAACTTCGAGAAAGCTAAACGAGTGCTCTCAAAAACTCATCCGATGTGAAAATAGGCAGCATTAATCGCATTTTGTCGTCGAAAAACTGTGCTGATAGGCAGCATCCACGAAGGTGCAAAAGAGAGCGAAAGCAGCTGCCGGGTTCCCGCCCGCTTTGACTCGCCCCAATTTCAAGGCTAGGCGATGTGACTGCCGTCAACCTTGGCAACAAGGGCGTAGATGCCTCAAATTTAGGATTCCAAGGGTATGGCGCCTCCACAGCGTGGATAACGACCTCGCAGTCACCGCAGAAACGCTTTCGCCATGGGCGAAAAACACATTTTAATTCTCGTCGAGATTCCAGACAGGTATCAAATATGCCCATAATGAATAAAATAATTGCTGTCGATGAAATGATTAAGGAGCAAAACTATGAGCGACATCGGGGTCGCGATCATGGATGCTACCGAACGGCGAATGCGGATCGGTGGATTCAATGGTTTTAGTTTTCGAGAAATTGCCACAGACGTAGGCGTCAAGAGCTCTACCGTTCACTATCACTTTCCCACCAAAGAGGTGCTCGCCGCGTCGGTCATTCACCGTTATACCGAGCGTATCGCAGAGTTGATTGACAACGAATTTGATGCTGATCCTGACTGCATAAAAGTGTGGGTCCGGGCATTTCGCGGAACAGTTTACTCAGTTGATCGTATGTGCCCAAGTACGGTATTGGGTGCTGAAACGAGGGATTTACCCGAGAAAGTCGCGGCTGCGGTGCAGAGTTTCTTCGAAATGTGCCTGGAGAGAATGACCAATCAAGGTATGACGGTTGACGGAGCATCTCAACTGCTGTCGACGATCGTCGGAGCCTTGCTGCTCACCAATGCCCTAGGGGATATCAAAGCTTACGATCGTGCGACCCGTGGGATGCTGTAGCATATTTGAACAGACGGTATTGCAGAAGCAAATGGGATTACCAGTGCTCGGCCATCCGTCCTTACAAAGCAGCCTGACAGTTAAGTGATGGTCCTCGCGCGTATTCGTCATCTGATCAAAAATCCTCAGGAGACAACCACCCTTCCCTCCTGACAGGTGTCGGTTCTCCACTGCACAGCCCCTCGCGTAAGCGATGCACATTTTTGCACGTGCAAAAGACGGCCATGTCAGGAAAAAAAGCCGTCTTTCACACCGTTTGTATCTAGAGCGAACACCTCTTAACTCTGATCATAAAATGGATAGTCCGTGTAGCCGCGCTCATCGAACGCGTAAAAAGTGTTTCGGTCATACGGATTGAGAGGAAACCCACGTTCTATTCGTTTTGGCAGATCCGGGTTCGCTATGAAATGCCGACCGAACGCAATCAGGTTTGCATCACCGCCCGCGATGCTTGTTTCTGCTGTGGAAGGCTCAAATCCACCTGCTGCGATTATAGGGCCTTTGAAATAGCGGCAGAGGTCCCTCGCGGCGATGGGATCCTGCCCTTCAATAAGTGTTTCTCCGCCTTTGATTCTTGGCTCAATCACGTGTAGGTAAGCCAATCCAATCACGTTGAGACGACTCGCCAGGTGTCGAAACAGGCTTTTGGGATCGCTGTCCCCCATTCCGTTAAACGTTCCGCTTGGCGCAATACGGACTCCGACTCGGCCAGAGCCCCAAACGGAGACCATTGCATTCACCACTTCAATGAGAAGCCGCACTCTATTCTCTAGCGAACCGCCGTAATCGTCGGTGCGCTTATTGCTGATGTCTTGTAGAAATTGATCCATCAAATGCCCATTACCCGCCATCAGCTCGACGCCATCGAAGCCTGCATTTTTTGCGTTTGCAGCGGCGCTTCGATACTGCTCCACGAGTTCAGGAATCTCGTGCGTTTGCAATGCTCGATGTGGAGACGGCAACTGGAAGCCCTCAACCGTTGACACCATATTGATGTCATCCGTCCAGTACGTAGCATCAACAGAGGCTGAGATTGGCGTCGATTGGGTGACGGAGGTATGTGAGCAGCGGCCTGCATGCCATAGCTGGGCGAACATACGGCCACCGTAAGCATGCACAGTCTCAACAATGCGTTTCCACCCGGAGACCTGTGTCGTATTGTATATTCCTGGGGCGCCGTAATAGCCATGCCCGGACTGCGTAATTGCGGTTGATTCAGTGATAATAAGCCCACCATCTGATGCTCGTTGACGGTAGTACTCAAGCATGAGGTCGCTGGGTACTCCGTCAGGAAGAGTGGCCCTGAGGCGGGTAAGTGGTGCCATTACTACGCGGTGTTTGAGTGTGATATCGCCAATCTGGACAGGTGTGAAGAGTTTCTGAGGCTCAGGTGTGGACATTAGTAATCTCCTGAAGCGCGGAGCGATAGGCATCGCGAATACACTGACCCGCGTCCTTACGCTGAGGTTTAGATCGCAGCGATTCGTTACCATACGCAACTCTTCGCCGACTCGTCATGACGCCATCTTCCATTGGCAGCACCACTCCAATGATGACTGCAACAGCTCCTATTCAGCTCAAGCGATCCTTTTTATGCATCTATCGTTAGATAGATACATTCAAATGAAATAGCCCTAAAACAAACAGCCGTCAAGGGCGTTCGAATGACGTTTTTTTTGCGGGGCGCGACCAAGTTGAGGAGAAGGAGCTGTCAGTCGTCGTGGCGAAATCACAGGGTTCGGCTTTGGATCAACTTCTGTTTTTGAAACAAAAAAACAGACCTGTGGAGAACAGGCCTTTTTTGATGCATGGCTCAAAATCATCAAGCAACAGCGGCGCTTTCTTCGGAGTAGAATGGATAATCGGTATAGCCCACTTCATTGCCACCCATGAAGGTTGGGCGATCATATGCATTCAGAGGCAAGTCGCGACGCAACCGTTCTGGCAGATCAGGGTTTGCCACGAAGTGACGACCAAAGGCCACCAAGTCTGCATCGCCTGATTCAATGATGGCTCTCGCGGAGTCTCCGTTATAGCCACCCGCCGTGATGATGATCCCCGAAAAGTGCTGACGCAGATGCTTCGAAGCAATAGCTTCTTGGTCGACGTTCTCGTCCTCGATAACACCGTTGATACGCGGTTCAATCAAGTGCAGGTAAGCAAGGTCCAATTTATCCAGTTGCTGCACGACGTAAGTGAAAAGCTCCATCGGTTGGCTGTCACCCATGTCGTTGAAGATACTGGCCGGGCTCAGACGGACTGCGACTCGATTGCTTCCCCAAACACTGATAACTGCTTGGGTCACTTCGATCAGCAAGCGTGCACGGTTCTCGAACGAACCACCGTACACATCGGTACGCTGGTTGACCGAATCTTGCAGGAATTGATCCAGCAAGTAACCGTTAGCGCCATGCAATTCAACGCCGTCGAAGCCGGCGGCCAAAGCTCGTTTTGCAGCAGAACGAAACTGTTCCACGATTCCTGGAATTTCGTCTAGGGTCAGAGCACGGTTCGGAGTACTCGGCGTCCATCCGCCCTCGAGATAAGCCATGCCATTGTGCGGGATCTCTGAAGGCCCTACAGGCCGTTCACCTTTAGGCTGCAAGTCATCATGCGATTGACGTCCTGCGTGATAAAGCTGGGAGAATATTTTACCGCCTTTGGCATGAACACCTGCCACTACACGACTCCAGCCTGCAATCTGGCTATCGTCATAGAGCCCTGGGGCGCCGAAGTATCCATTCCCACCAGGTGATACGGCGGTACCTTCAGTGAGCAGGAAACCACCGTTGGAAGCTCGCTGAGAATAATACTGAGCCATCAGCACACCAGGAATCGCACCATCCTCTGCACGCATACGAGTCAACGGAGCCAACACGACTCGGTGATTAAGTTCGAACTGGCCAATTTTGACGTTAGAAAAGAGTTTCGACATGATCGTTCTCCTGCAAAAAAATCACTATGAGTAGGTGAGAATTGCAATTGGCTGTCTGCCCTCACGACTACGCTGCGAGCTTTCAGATACCGCGTCTTCCTGTTTGAAGCCAGGGTCTCTAATCCAGCGAATCTGGCTTGTTGACCCAATGGACACGAGTTTAGAGAGGCAGCGTTCAAAGCAGAATCCGGCATTTCTGAGAAACATTTCCCCACATAATGGGGATATCCCTTGATAGGAAAACGAACGTGCACCAGAGCGGAAGGTGTTCCTGGCTTCGGTCATGCACAGTGGATACAGGGCAGGCCTGAAGGAAACAGGCTTTCGTTGCCAGGTGGTGAAATCGAAGCGATCGAGTAAACAGAAGAATCTTTTTCAGATAATCTCGCCGTCTTGCCATTCGCAAATGGGGCAGCGTTGGCAGAGGAACCACCTTTCTGGCGTTTACGAATTGAGGGGTCTAACGATGGCAGTTGTTCCAGAATCGATTGAGCAATTGAAAGCTCGCAAGCTCAATGAGCTCGCGATCGAACTGACAAAACTCGAGACACAAAACGACACCACAAAGCTCTATCGACTCGGCATCTTCAAAGGTCGCGTGCATGAACTTGAAGAATGTGGTGTGTTTAGCTGGGAGGAGCGTCGCCATTTCGACAACGCTGCGATGACTGCTTGCGGGTACGAGATGCCGCAAGATCGCGTCGCCCGCGATACAGACGAATTGCAGCGCCTAGGGGATCTTATTTCCTCAATTGAAGCTCAACGCGAGCTGGCCAGGTCGTTGAACCAAAAATAACTTCAAGGGGGTTGGCGATATGATGAGCAGCGGAAACAGGAGTGGCCAATCGGCCGAATTGGGGCAACTCCCCTTCTGCTCAACACTCATCCGCTGATGCTGAGCACCCACTGACGAAGTCACCTAAACAAGGTGTCTTCGTCAGACGTTTATGCCTGATTTCCACTTTTTCCAACATGATTCGAAGATCGATGTCGCTTGGCTGGAGATCTTCTTTCTTGGACCAGTCCAGATGCCCACTATGCCATATGGAATGGCGAGAATTTGAGACTGCGCACCAGATCCGCAATGGCTTGAGACATTCCATCGGTAAGGCTGATACCGTCCGTAGCCCGCTGATGCAAATGCTGTAGCACCAGGGCATTCAGCTGGGGGCGAAATTGCGATCTGAGCTCGTCCGTGTCGGGTATCACGCTGCCATAGTGAGCCTGGCGGGCGATTATGTGCCGCCAATGATCAGCTGCGTCATCTCGTGCCCCCGAAAAAACATACACCGCAGCTGCGGCGATGGCGTCAGCGATCTGGATACCATGAGAGTCATGCGAAGATGCGAACTCGATAGGGCCGGACAGATTGAATGTGATGGGATGCCGATCTCCACCTATATCAGAAAAAAGTTTTTCGGTGTTACCCACCATCCCATTGAACATTTCTTGGTTGTGCTGCAGAGGCTTTGAATGGTCACAGACTGCGGTAAGCACGTCATGCTCGGTGCCCCAATTCGCCAGCAAGGTGTAAAGGGCCGTATTGGTCAGATCAAGCACCCACTTGCCGGTCTCGCCGTCAGCCAATGATTCCAGTTCACTCCGGATGTCCTGGTGACGCATCTGGGCAAACTCACGGATCAACCTGATGGTGTCGGAATGCTGTGCGACAGCTGAAGACGAGAAAATGGTTTCGAGGTCAGGCCTCGTACTGTCTCGCATCAAGCCTTCGAATTCAGCGAAAAGATCTTCCGCGCCAGCGCCCCGCGCAATGAACTCCATATAGAGCACGTTTGCGATGAATCGGTGGAAACCTATGCCATAGAAAAGAGAGCTGATGTCGGAGTAGCAGGGCTCGAAAATGTACTCATGAATTTTTCCAGCGAGGGCAAATTTCTTGTCGGAGATGGAAATCTTGATACGGCCATCGAATGCATCGAGCACCTCCGTAATGGCTTTCCTGCCCTTCGAAAACTTCACCAGGTTGGCGCCTTTAAGCTCTCCCCCCTGAATGTTGTACTTCTTGGTGATCCTATCGACCAATGCTTTCGCCTCATCGTCGTCGGTTGCGACCGAAGCGTAGGCGAAATAATTTTGCGTTGGATGCAGCAAGTTGTTACCAGTGAATCCAGACTCATCGAAATAAATTTTTTGCGACATTTCACGTTCCTGAGGAGGTTTGATCAATGGCAACGGCAACGGCAACGGCGCATGATTAACGCCTGAAGGAGAGAAAAAATCCACTGTATGCGTATGTCCCACTTACCTCGCGCCAATCAGATCGATGCTTCTTAACGCGGCAGCCGCTACTTGATCTCATTCGTTCGATGCGTTGGCGGTCGCATCAGCACATCTTTGGATCGTGCACATTCATGCGCGCATAACTGGATCAAACACATGTTCGCCACCATGCGTTTGCGCTGGGAAACGATCCGGCAAACAATCCACTTGAGCGCCTGAACGCCCAAGGCCCAAGGCCCAAGGCCCGATCGGGTTTTCCACTTTGTTTTATCGATGGATGCAGACTCGCCTTCGAGCGGTACCCCCGACTTATTCAACGTCTAAGGCTTTTATTCAGAACCATAAGTGTTGCGGATCAGTTGGGCGCAAGATTTCGTCGGTCTTGCCTCACATGATTTCGTGCTCGCACAACCTCCCCCGCAGATCACGCCTTCCCAAACTGAGACAATGACTCTCTAAGCTTTGGTGCAGCAAAATCAATGAAGCGACGGAGTTTGATCGGCATCAAATTACGCGATACGTGAATCATGTGCACCGGAACCGGTTCGACCTCGAACTCTGGAAGCAAGATCTCCAACCGACCGTCCCCAACCGCCTCGGCGGAATCGTGCTGGAGCACCAACGTCACTCCAATCCCGTAAACAGCCGCATCCACCGCGGTATCGGGGGCAGACACCTGCAGACGCGGCTCTACGGGAACAGCGATAATTTTCCCTGTTTTGGGCATTCGAAAACGCCACGGCGAAAGATACGGGCTGTTGAACACAACACACGGAATTTTCGTGAGTGCATCCGGTTCACTGGGTATACCGTACTTCTCCAAAAAGGAAGGGCTGGCACAGAGGGTCGGTCGCAGATACCCAACGCCCGTCGCAATCATGCTGCTGTCGGCTAGCTCTCCAATACGGATCGCCAGATCAGCGTGTGCGTCGACGAGATCTACGTTGCGATCGGATTGAAGCAACCTGATCGTAATGTCGGGAAACAGGGACAAAAAATCGTTGATGATCGGCAGCACGTGCATCCGCCCAAATTGCACGGGAGCTGCGATGACCAGTTCACCTCGGGGGGCCGTAAATTCGCCTGTTGCCTCTCGCTCCTGATCATTGACCTGGTCCAAAATTCGCCGCGCTGCTGCAATGTAGGCAGCACCGGCATCAGTCAACGTCAGCTTGCGCGTCGTACGCGTAAGCAGTCTTGTTCCGAGATGCTCTTCAAGATCAGTAACACGACGAGTTAGCGTTGATACCGGAATCCGCAGCTCTCGGGCCGCAGCAGAGAGGCTTCCTTTATCAACAGCGGTTAACAGCATCGCCATTGCTTCGAGACGGTCCAAATCACTTGTCCATTTCAGGGTAAACGCCGCCAGTGTAGGAGATTTTGACATTGCGAGATACGCGCGCATAAGGCCCGAAAAAAAACGACCGCACTTAGCTTTTGCTAGCGCGGTCGCTCGTGATAAAGCGTGATTAGAACTGTGTCAGACCACCGTCCACTACCAGCTCAATGCCTGTGGTGTACGATGAATCATCGCTTGCGAGATACAGCGCGCTTTTGGCCAGTTCCGACGCTTCACCAAACCGCTTCAGCGCGATCTTTTGTTGCAGGCCAGCAGCGACGTCACCCAGTTGTTCCTCGCTCAATCCCATCTTGCCGTAGAACGGCGTGGCGATCGCGCCCGGACTGATTGCATTGACCCGGATACCACGAGGAGCGAGTTCGGCACCCAAGGTACGTACCAGTGAACGTGCTGCCGCTTTTGTAGCGGCGAGAATCGACAACCCGGGCATGCCGATGGTGTTCAGGAAGGACGTGGTTACGATGATGCTGCCGCCGGCAGGAATGAGCGGAGCGGTTTTTTGGATCGTGAAAAAAGTGCCGTTGAAATTCAAAGCCAGGTTGTCTTCGACGTACTCCGGAGTAATCGCCTCCAACGGAGCAACTGTGCTGGCGCCGGCATTGGCAAAGACGATGTCGATATGTCCGAATTTCAAACGTGCTTCTTCGACAGCGCGTTCAATGTCCGCCACTTTGCGCACATCAGCCTGGATAAGCGTTGCTTGGCCATCCAGTTCACGACCTGCTGCCTCCAGGCGATCAGCGTTAGAACCAACGATCACCACCTCTGCGCCTTCAGCTCGAAAAAGCTTGGCCGTTTCCAAACCGATACCTGATGTACCACCCGTGATGAAAGCCACTTTGTTTTTCAGTTTCATGTCGTATCTCCTGTCGAGTAACCAACGCACGGATGCGCGCCCAATGTTGCAATCATCGCCTTCCAAATCTGCTAAAAGCGGAGCGGCGACGTTGCTGTGGGGAAATCATGCCTGCCGCGAGGAATTTGGATAATCCGGCAGATACGGGTTACACCTTCCCGAAAATCGATTAAATGAAAATCGCGCCGTAGCCCTCGACAGCCGCGCATCGGGTATTCCGGGCAGATCGGCTAAGACTGCCGGGAATGGGTGGTCAAGCTAAAGGTGGTAGCAGCGAATCGACGAGAATGGCCATTCAAGCGCGATCGGCACTCTGTCTTGCGGGTCATCGGAGATCAGACAAGGTACATATAGATGATGAGATGTGACCGAATATCCGTTTTAAGTGTGTGGGTTAGATTAATTTGATAAGCTTTAATCATTATGGTCGGTTGCTGCCGCGCGGAGCCGCAGCGCCAGGTAGATAGGAGAGACTGTTGAAATGAGGAAATCAAAAGCAGAGACGGCAGAAACACGGAAGCGGATCGTGAACGTCGCGTCCCAAGTGTTCAAATGCAACGGCATCAATGCCACCGGCGTGTCAGAAATAATGGCCGCAGCAGGACTGACGCATGGCGGTTTTTACCGTCATTTTGAGTCGAAAGAACAACTCGTTGCCGAAGCCTGTGCTGTAAGTATGGAAGAGTTGGTGGGTGCCGCAGAAATCGCCGTGGATGGCGGTGATGAGACGTTCTTGCAGCATATCCAAGACTTTCTTTCCGCGGATTATCGTGACGATCGTTTGGGCGGTTGCCCTTTGGTTGCCATGGGTAGCGAACTGGCCCGCGCAGATGCAGAGACTCGTCGCGCTGCGTCATCGGGGTTTGAGGGTTTGATCGAGCTCATGGCTAAACGTAGCCGTTACAAAGATCCGGAGTCGGCAAAGGCTGATGCGATTTTTACGCTTTCGTCCATGATCGGGGCCGTCACGATGTCGCGAATTGTCGACGATCCGGAGCTTTCCGATCTCATCCTTGAATCGACAAAGGCACGTCTACTCGAACTGTCATCTGGTCCTAAAATCAAACGTGCCAAAGCAAAGGCAGCATGACTGGTTTAGCGATCGGGGGATCAGATCGTGATCCTGCCAGGGCGGGTGACCAACCCGCCCTTCGCCTTCCCCTTTTAGATGTCAACTTTTTTTGTTGGCTCCCTTCTCTTCTTGTCGGCCCTATAAATTTCATTGGTACCAGCTCTCTACCAAATTAAAGGCGCTGAATATCATGCTCAATGAACTGGAACTGACAGGACGCACACGGACACACATCGTCCAGTTTTCCGAACCTAGATTCGCGACTCAACCAGAAGCAGCTGAGGCATTCTTGGACATGCGAGCAGAAGCTCGGCGCTCGGGTATCGATCTCCTGCCTTACAGCAGCTTTCGTGATTTCAGAACGCAACTGCGGATTTGGAATGGGAAATTTAGCGGGCAGAAACCGCTTTACGATTTGGAGGGTCGCCCGCGCGATTACAGCTCGCTTTCACCCTCTGAAATTATCAGCTGCATCTTAAATTGGTCCGCATTGCCTGGAGGAAGCCGGCATCAATGGGGCACTGAAATCGATGTGATTGATGCCGCGGCGATGCCATCCGACTACGTGCCCAAGCTCTTGCCCGAGGAGACTGCTCCAGGAGGCATTTTCTCTGATTTGCATCACTGGCTCGATGCCAACATCGAAGCCTATGGTTTTTTCCGGCCATACAAATATTTCAAGGGCGGCATGTACCCAGAACCCTGGCATCTCAGCTACGCCCCGCTATCTATGCCTGCTCTGCAGTTAGTCACGGTCGAGCTGCTCGCGGACGTAATTCGAGAGGCTGACATGCTTGGAAAAGAACTCGTACTCGAACAGCTTCCGAACATCTTGAGAGCTCACATCACCAACATCGTATTGCCTGGCGAGTAGCAGGCTGCCCTCTTTATCCACGGCACCATCTACGAAATCAAACACACGGCTAATCGATAGCCCAGACACCCGAACTGCCCCGCCTATGGCTATCCAACAGGTGGGTGTCTACCATCCCGATGGCCTCCATCAACGCAAACATTGTGGTGGGTCCTACAAAGCTGAACCCTCGTTTGCGTAACGCTTTACTTAATGCGATGGATTCTGGAGACGTCGTCGGCACCTCGGCCATTGTCTGAGGGAATGGTGTTCGTTCGGGTTTGAAAGACCAGATGAGGTTGGCCAAGCCTCCGTCATCCCTCAGCCTGATGGTGGCGGCGGCGTTGCTAACGGTAGCGATTATCTTGGCCCGATTTCGGATAATCCCTGCATCTTCCATGAGACAATTGATGTCTTCCTCATCGAATGCGGCAATTTTGTCGGGGTCGAATTGATCGAACGCAATCCGGAAGTTCTCCCGCTTACGCAAAATGGTCACCCAGGATAAACCGGCTTGAAAAGCTTCGAGACTCAGTCTTTCGAAAAGCCCGCGCTCATCGCGAATAGGCATTCCCCACTCTGTGTCGTAGTACTCGCGAAGCAGCAAATCGGTTGACGCCCAAGGTGGTCGAATCAATCCATCCTCGCCTTTCACCGCGTGTATGGGCTTTATTTTCGCCTCACGTCCATCAGACCGATTGTCTGGCACCGATGGGCCATTTTTCTGCGCGCCGCTCTTGTTTTTCATCATCCAAAATCACCGAAGTCATATCAGCCGAGAGATCTCCCTGCGAATCTTGAACGCTGCGACTTAACAACGGCGAACCTCGATTCTTGAGGACAAATCATCTGCGTCATCGTCGCTTCACATTTACTTGGGTGACATCGTGGCTACCAATCCAAGGACAACTCCGCCGGCACATACCGCTCCCCATCCTCCGACTGACCAAAGCATCCCAGAAAGCGCTGACCCAAGCGCACCACCGACGAAGAATGTCGCGACGAAGATTGCGTTAATCCGTCCGCGTGCATCAGGGTTGAGCAGGTTGATCATGTAGCGGCCTACGGTTTGGTTACCAAGCACGCCCATATCCAGTAGCAGTGCACTTACCCCCAAGCCAATCAACATAACGTAGACAGGCAAGCTCGCAACGAGCCCGCTCACTGCAGCGAGTACAAACCCCGCCATCAATACGACATGCGCAATGTTTGTCACTCGGCGCCCATGGCCTCGATCAGACCAGCGCCCCACCATCGGAGTGACGATAGCCCCACCGGCTCCCACCAAGGCAAACAGCGCGATACCTTTCTGACCCATTTCAAATGGAGCGCCTTCCAGAACGTAAACAATCGTCGTCCAGAAGAAGTTGAAGGCAGCCATCACGATCGCGGCGGAAATAGCGCGGTGCCGCAAGACAGATTCATCCTTGAACAAGTGCCACAGCGAGCTGATCAGCTGAGAGTAACGGATGTTTTGACCAGGCTGGCGTCTTGGCAATCGAATTGAAAGAGTTAGCCCAAGTAAGATTGTTGATGTACAGCTGAACACATAAAAAGCTTTCCATCCCCACGTCCCGGCCAGAAAACTAGCAATAGGTCGTGATAACAGGATGCCCACCATGAGGCCACTCATGATGTCACCGATGACTCTCCCCCTTTGCTCAGGTGCCGCCATTGATGCTGCCGAGGGTAACAATACTTGAATAACGGAACACGAAGCGCCCAGGATGAATAGCAACATGAACAGCGTTGTGGCATTGGGAGCAAACAATATCCCGGCCGCGGATAGCGCTCCAGCCGTTAACATTTGCAAAACAAGCCGACGATTTTCGACAAGATCAGCCAACGGAATCAAAAAACACAAACCAGCCGCATACCCGAGCAACGAGATCATCGCGATCAATCCGCCAGACGACGAATCCAAACCAAACGCTGTCGTTAACAAGCTGACTAGCGTTTGCGGCGCGAATATGTTGGTGATCATGACGCCAGCCGAAATTGCAAAAAGTAAAACAGGTACGCGCGCCCTTGGGACAATTCCTTCACTGGCAGTTTGCATATCACCTCCTAATGGCGCAATTCAGTATTTGATCAGTCGGCAACAGTCGATCGCTCGCTAGACCTAAGAAACAAGCCACGAATATTAAAATCGGATCAATCGATAAGCACTTATTGCTATACGTTACTGCTGAGCTTTAAATTTCAAAAAGCTCATGGAAATCCAAATCAGTTCCCGACAAGTTTCACCGGTTGTAATACCGGTACCGCGTGCCAAACCTGATTTGACCAATACGGAGCCTTGCCTCTCTCTCAGCCTGATGCAGTGAGTGGAAGATTTCGTCGTTTGAGGGTCTCAATCTTCTTCTCTGAATTCGCAGGCCCTCCTCCGAACACAATATCTTTGAGTTGCAGCGGCATCCCTGTGCGCTCATCGACTACGATGGGATCGATTCGCTGATGCGTGTCGACGTGCATCATCTGAGTATCGATTCCATCCGGGGATGCATGTTTATTACCAAAAGCCAGCAATGTTGCGATTACAGGTAAGAAATCCTCGCCTTTCTCAGTCAGTGAATAGGCGTACCGCGGCGGATTATCCTGGTACAACGTTTTTTTGATCAAACAAGCCTCTGTCAGCTCGTTCAGCCGCTTGCTGAGCATGCTGGGAGAGATCCCCAGGCTCTTACGAAATTCGTCGTAATGCGACAACCCTTGAGTGAGATCGCGCAGGATCAAAATGCTCCAAGACTCTCCGACCAGGCACATGGCACGTCCTATAGAACACCGAATGTCAGACAAATTTTCACAAGCCATCAGGTTCTCCAGCGTTCAGAAGCAACGAGTCACTACGAAAACAGTAGTAACAACGAATGAGAGAGTCAACTACTAAATCAGTAGCGACTACAAAAATAGAAGCCAGTCATCTACCTCCCCTCGCCCCAGCTTTATGCTGCGGCCTTGTGCCCGTATTGAGGGGCTTTTGGCCAGTGTGAGCAAAAGCATGCGACTTCTCATAAACATGAATCTGAAATCAAGTCAGGCTTCATGATGGCGAGGTGGCGAGGTGGCGAGGTGGCGAGGTGGCGAGGTGATGAATTGAACGCCAGAGTCGATTTTCAAGGGGTGAGCCTGTCTCCAGTCGCCTAGTCATGTTCAAGACTTAGCCATTTTCTTCAGTGACCCCATGCTGAGCGAAAAGCGCCTTGAAGAACCTGACCGCTAACGCTCGCGATTGATCACCAATTTCAACGCTGCCACCGCGCTGTACCGTATCGTTAAACTCTCCCCCACCGAAGCGATAAACCTCGTATCCCATCAGCCTCAATCGTCGATCTTCGGCAACCATTGCGGCGTACCTGGCTGGAGCTGGTTTGCCATCGATTGCATAGTGATGCTGGCCGTCAATTTCAATGACTACTCGTACACCGTGCTCAAGGAGCAACAAGAAATCCATTCTTTCTCGCAGCAGCACCTTGTCTGTCCCTCGCTGCCGTGATGTCTTAGGGTCGTAGTGAAGGTAAACTTGAGGAATCAGAGCCGGCAATCGTTGTTTGAACAGGGGCGCTAGCTCGCGGTAATAGCTGTCAAAGATTACTTCTTCGCCAGGAGAGCGGGCTTGCCTCACAGAGTCTCTCAGTCGTTTGTAAAGGCCTCGCTGAGCAATCTCCAGGTCATCGTTTTCTCGGTGAGCCCACCAGCCCACCAATTCGCTCCAAAGCAGGCCGTTGTTACTCAATGAACGGTCATAGATCAGGGCGTCGTGCTGATTCCTGATAGCAACCTCATTGTTGATCGCATCCGTGAGATATAGATCCGGTTTGCTGTTGATCGAGGCAAAAATCAGGTTCTTTGCAGTCCCCTGTACCCCTGAAGAAAGACGACTAATGCCATAGATAGCCCGGCGTGAGATCTCCTTGACCACCATCAATGTAAAGCCGTCTGCCGCGAGCAGATCAGTCAGCATCGGCACCAGGATCTTCTGCTCGAGGTCGGTTCGACACTCGGGAGAAAGGGTGTAGGCAATCAGGTCGATGAAGCGCTGTTGCGAGCACGTCATTGCCCCACAGTGCTTGAGTACGGTGGAGTTTGTATAGTCGTTGTTCCGAACGAAATGTTGTTCAACATCGCGGTGAAGCGTGTTGAGGAAATGGCCTTCAGGCCCGGACATGCCCCAATTTGGACGCAGGATTGCAAGCCCATCCAAAGGTGGTATCTCGCCAAAAAGCGGGTTTATCGAGTCCAGGGCTCCGAGAATTGCACGTCGGGTGATATCAGAAATGCGATAATCTTCAGGAGTCATTAACTCGCTGACAAAGTCTTGCAAGTCTGCATCGCCGATTTCATCCATGACATTTTTTGCCAGGGCAATCAGATCATTGAAACTGTGATCTCGTAAACGAGAGCGAACGTACGTCCGCTTGCTACGATAGGCTTCTTCTTCGCTGCCGGGCTCAAGACCAAGCTTGGCGCATACCGCGGGTAGGTCGTACGCTTTAACATTGTGAAGAGAGGCGGCAATCGCGTCACGAATCTCCTCCAAACTTATGTTTTTTGCGTACGCCACTGTTCACCCTCACAGATAATCAATTACGCGGCAACGCCCTTAAGGCTCGCCCCACTGGGGTAAAATTTGCCTTTAAAGCCATCCAAGCACCTCAGGTCGATCGCCAAAAAACCGAACATAGCTCACCTACACGCCATCGGATGTTTCAGATCGGGGTTACCGACACCACGGTGATGTATTTGTACTTTTTCTTGAAGGTCTTTTTGGCGTCCATTTCTGCGACGATTTTACTGAGGGTACTGGTGTCGTAGTGGACGATTTCATAATCGCCCTCAAATACATTCGACACATGCAGGGTAACTCGGAGCTTCGAAGTTACGGCTTTTGCAGAGGTTCGAGGCTTCTGTGCAGGATTTGCCTTGGGTACAGGGGCGGGATCAAGGCGGCTCGATGGCGTTGAGCTATGAATAGGGTTCGTTGTTCCGAAGAGCGCCCGACGCATCTCCTCTTCACTCAACTGTGTAGTCATTTTTTATCTCTTCATTGCGGCAGCGGGATGGAGTTTTCTCCACAGAAGTGTTCCAGTGCAGACGTCCCCTTGGTAGAAGCATACTCGAATTCAAAATGCCGAATCAAAAACATTAATGAGCTCCTCATTTTCCGCGACGACCGAATTCATATTAATTCGCTCGATAGCAGTCACTACTACCATTAACAAAAAGAACACTACTGCGAAAAACGGAATGGGCTTATTCATATAAAATGGCGCTTTATCACTAAACGTAGTCAGCCCCAGCAGTGAGATTATGCTCACCATGATGACGAGAAAATCGCTTCTCTGTTTGTATTTCACATTAGCGCCCTTTAGCGCCGCCTTGTATTTTTTTATATCGGCTTTTGATATGACTTTGGCATCAAAGTCGCGCTTTACGATGCTGGAATATTTATTGATCATTGCTTGCTCAGCCATAATAACGCCTAATAGATATTTCTTACTTCGTATTAATCGACTCCATAATCCGTAGAGGGTCATCAGAATGGTCTCAAGGTGAGTTTTGCGCTCAGCCAAATAATCATTCCGAAGCTTAATGAAATAATTGACTACCCCGTTCCCGGTTGTTTTGTTGCTCACGAAATTATCCTTTATTTTATATCAACTTATACGCAACACTTGGCCCAGCACTCTCCCCCTCTCCTGCATTGTGAAGGTCTGGTACATCAATACTTCGAAATTACTAAACAAGATCAATTATGGCTGCGTAAAGCCTTCGATATCCAATGCCTATTGGCCGCAGCCAGTACAACGATCATTTAACCACTACCCTACGACTGAGCAGCTGCAAACAGGTTGTCGATTAAGCCTTTGTTTAAGCCTTGTTCATGAGGCTGGGGCAAGAGTTGCTCAAGCCCTACGCCCTCTTGTGGCAGACAGTTGCCCTCCTTCCACAGATCGTGGACTTCCCGGGCGAGCTCAGGTATCCACAAAGTAACCGCCTGGTCGTCACCTGCGTAAAGGATGGGCAGCGGCCTGTGGCGACCGATAATCAGCAGCTTTCGGTAGAGCCAGATCGCCGGGTACAGCTGGGTCTTATGCTTCGAGTTGTATCGCAGCGGTATTGAAACACCCTCGGGGTCCAGATCTCCGAAGTATTCCGCTCCGTCACCGTCAACCTCTCTGATGACTTCATCCAGTGCGGTTCCAGTTGACGTGATGGCGCTACCCGCGCCATAGACGACCGCCGCGTAGCGATGTGCGGTGTCGTTCCATTCGCCAAGGCTGAAGAACGTGTGGTGGTTCTCTACGACCAGCACCGGTCGCCCTGGTTTGCCAAGCTGCTGCCGGTAAGGCAAGGGAAGGTCCACCTTTCTGGCGCCAATCGCCGACAGAGCAAGCCTGCCGCCAAAAAGTGCATTGGATCGCACCCTGCCATCGAGGTATTTCTCATCCCCGAACATCTCAAGCGATCGCTCGCGCAACGGCACCGTCATAAAGCGCCCTTTGCGGCGAATGAGCCATTCGTTGATGACCTTGGCAGTGACCTTTTCGCTTTCCGTCAATTGCATCCAGAATCCCAATTCCGGCATCCAGGAAACGGCTGTCCAGTCCGGTTTCAACACCGAGATCGTTTCAACGATGACGGTGATAAACATGGGCATGGCCGGATTGCCGATACGCTCGAAGCTGCGGGGAGAAGGAAGTCTCAAAATGCCTTGCTCATCGCCAGCCCTAAGGGCCTCCATGAGCAATCTATCTCGATTGGGATACTGCTGGAGCTCTGGATGGTGTTCTATCCAGAGGCTCCTTAATTTCAGTAGCTCTATGCGCTTTTTACGGCTGCCGCGCAACGCTTCAAAAAAAGCAGTGTTCATCAATTTTTACCTGCTCTTTGCACCGCCGTGTTGAAGGTTGCAGTCGCCATTTGAATGTGCGACCGGCCACTTTTCACCCCATCCTTGCGCAGACGGATCACCCGCTGAAAACCGGCAAGAATGTTTACATCCTTCATGGCGGTGAAGAAAATCAACTGCACGCCAATGGCCTCGGCCAGCATGATCTGGACGTCAATCAACGCCCGGGTTTGTACCTTGGCAAACGGGTTATCAAGAATGAGGGGGCAACCGCCTCCACGTTTAGTGACGACCTGATGGGTGCGTCGCAGTTGACTCATCATCAGGTACATGAACATGGCGATAACCACCCCTTGGCCACCGGATTTTTTCAGCCGCCCGGCATCTTGGTACTGATGATCGGCATTCTGCTCCATTTGCAATAATTGCAAACCGAATGCCCGCTGTGGAGAGAGATTAATCATGCCGGCAGCGACCAAGTCAGCCCCCAGTTCAGGAATGACCTTGGTTTCTATCAATCCGTTTAAGTAATGCCGGATAGCAGTCTTCCCGGTTTCCGTCGACACACCTGTAATCGGATGACGCATCTTCATGATGACTTTGCCACCAACATAGGGGGCGCCTTTCGGCACCATGACCTCGCAAGCTTTCTTCAGGACACTCATACCCTCTTCTACCAACTGATGCACTTCGCCCACGCAATTTTCAAAGTCCGGCAACATGCCGTCCAACTCAGACTGCGAGGCGTCCGTACGCTCAACGATGAGCATCATCAGTCGCTCGAAATCGCTGCAGGTGGTTTCAAAGGAATTGCTCGACAGCTCGTGCGCCAAGCCCGGATCAACATCTTGCACCGCCTTTGACTTCACCACATCCGTAAACCCGTCGAAGTGCGATTGAGCCAATTTTCGGGCTTCTTCCAGACCGACGCTTTGCTGCTTATAGCGATCGAGCACCGCCATCACTTGCGCTTCTCCGTCACCTTCAAGCTCAATAAACTCAGGAGCGGCAGCCTCATGAGGAACCGCAGAAGTGAGCATGTTCTTATGCTTGTTCAGCACATCGACGTTCTTCTTACTTTGAGCGCGCCCCTTCAATGCTTTCTCGGCTTCTTGCTGACCAGAAACCAGACTTTTTTCAAGCTGTTCCGTATTGTCCTGGACTACCACGATGTGTTGCGCAAGTTCATCATCGCTGAGTGATAAGACATCATCAGAGGGTTGAAGAGGATCAGCCTTGGCGAAGAAGGCATCTCTGTCGCTGCAGGCCACCGCATGTGCATTTGATGATGATACAAACGCCTGTTCGTACAACCCGACTTGCGTTATCTGGGTCGTGCGCTCCTGTGCCAGATCGAGGCTTAGCAGGTTGATCACGGCTTCTTCGCGCAGATCGGAAAACTCAAGCCTGTACTCCTCGCGAGACATGACTTCTGTTTTGCGCAATTGCTCGAGGGCTACCCGACGAGCGCCCAATCGCTCAGACTCCACAGTATCAAATACGGCTTTGTCGGAATCGTAGTTCTTGATCAATGCCTGCAGATCAAAACCAGATTCAAGGGCTGTTCGATAATCGAAGCTGGGATCGAAAATTTCTGTGAGGTCTTTGCGACTCAGCAACTGCTGGGCGCTCCCTGCAAGATCAAACTGCAATTGCTTCGAGTGGGCGATGATCGCCGCTTTCGAATCGATCAACTGCTCAAGGCCTTCACTTTCTGTTTCTGCTTCTTTCAAAGACGCTCGCGCTGTTGCCAACTGCTGTTTCCATTGCGCAAGCGGCTGTTCATATTCGTGCGAATAACGCTCCAGGCGCTGGACCCTGCTGGCCTGATTGGCGAGATCACCTGGAATTGGATCTATCTCCTTCTCCAGCCCCTTCGCACGCTCTTGCATTTCAGCGGCTTCTTCCAGGCACCCGACCTGCAGGCTCGTGAACGCCTGTTCTTCCTCGTAATGAGTTTGAATGCATCGCTCAAGCTCCGCGATTCGCACGGCGCCGAAGCGCTCTTGATAATCCTTGAGTTTGTTGGCTGCATCACGTGCTTCGTTGCGGCGTTGAATGTGTGCCTCGCGCGTGCCTGAGATTTCAGCGATTCGTTGTTCAAAATCGATCAGCGCGGCGGCAGCGGCCTCCAGGTTATAGGCAGAGTCGTCTTCTGCGGATATCACTACCCGATCGAATGTCGCGACGGCCGTATCAATGGTGGCAAGGGCGACAGTTACCGGGGTGCTCAGCGAGAAGTCAGCACCTGCGATAATCTTGCATGATTTTTCCCACTCTTCGGAGCCCACACAGACGCCGAGAAACCGGGCGGGGTCGGAGTTGACCAGTCGACGGGCCTCTTCAGCATCGGGGACAACATTGGCAATGTAGGAGTTGGTTGCTCGCGCAGAATGAATGCCGGCAGTCCGAAGCAACCGGACAACTTGATCGACGTCATCACTTTGGCCCGCAAGTTCGGATTCTTCGATGGACTGTTTGGCGCGCTCGAGGTTGGCCAGGCGAATGTCCCGCTCCAGCACTTCACGGTCCATGGATTGGATAAATTCGTAAACGGTGCCCAGCAGTGTCAGGGAATCAGGGTCGCATAATTCAGCTTCGACCACCGAACACAGCAACCGATTTTGCTGAAGGTCTTCTTGAAGGGCTCTGGCATCACCGACTTCTCTGTTCAGACTTTCTCGGATGTACGCTTGCGCTTGGGCTCGCAATCCATGCTGCGCCGCCTGCTCACGAAGGAGGTCAACGTGTTGTAGGTGGCCCGCTCGTTCAGCGCGCAAGGTATCGAGGCGATTTTGCGCCTGGGTAATGGCCGCCGTAAATCTTTCGATCGCAGCAGCGGCGTCATGATCGAACGCGCCAAGCACCCCGTCATCCAGCAAGCTGACGCGTTGTATCTCGGCATTATCGACGTTGGCCCCGACTTTTGCCTCCTCTTGCTGAAGCGCTTTGATGGATAAGCTCAACGTTTTAATGTGGGCCTTGGCTTGCGTTACTGCCTCAGCAGCCGCCAGCTCAACATTTTTCTCCGCTAAGCGTTTGTCGTCGTTCTGTTTCAGTAAAATATCGATAGCGCCACGAAGCAGTGCTCCCTGTCTTTCGAGTGCTTCTTTGATTGGGCGAAAGCCCTCGACTTCTGCTGCCAGCGACCGTTCCTCAATGAGAACCTGCTCATGAGCGCTGGTGATCTTCTTGTACGAAATGGCACCGTTGAGATGCCTCAGACGCAATTGAGCCGCGTCCTTTCCAGCCGTGGCGTCTTTAAACACCGCTGCAGTGCGATCCACACGGCGCGTGTGCTGCAAAGCACGCATTGAAAGCGTGGACGCGCGCTGCTGTACCAGTTGTGCCTGGTTTTCCAAAATGCGTGAGTTGAGGGTATCGATCAGGTCACCAAAATGAGTGACCTGCTTTTCTTCACTTAAACGAACCAGCTCCATAGCGGCGGCCAGTCCCGATGCACGGCGTAACAACCCCGATCGTGCTTCAAGCGCAAGCTCAAACGCTTTAGAAGATTCATCCAGGGGCTTCATGCACGACAGGATTCTGGCCAACTGTACAAGCCGCGCCTCAAGGCGAGGTTTATTCTGGTATTTGTCCGCCACATTCACCACGGTGTTGCGCACTGTTTGAGCGCGCTCAGGGTCCACCGTCAGCGCCATCAGCTTACGAACCAGATCCTCTTCATCCTTGAAAGTCAGGAAACCGCTTTCTAGGCCACCTTCCTGCCCATTGAATTGACGCTGCATGACCAGAAGATCGAGATCCAGCAGTCGTGTAGTGGCGAGGTGCGTGGTCCAATCGTGTTGATGGCGAGTGTGGTAAAAGTCTTCAGGACACTTCCTGTACATTTGAGTCAGCCATTGGTTGAGCTCCGCCATCGTGCTCACCCCCGGCACACCCAGCGTGTTGATGCCGGGTGCCGGGATATCTTCAAAGGTGATGCCGTGGTGGGATTCAAACGCGAAAAATACCCGATCGATATCGTTACCACGTTCAATGACATCGCGCATCGCAACAGCTTGGCCAATGACCAGCTTGTAGTCCTTGCCTCCCGGCAGTCGTGATGGCATCGACCACTCAATGATTATGAAAGATGGTTTTCCGTCCTTAGCGAAATAGTCATTGAACTGGTGATTGGGGTTCTGCATGTGCTGAATGAACAGATCTCGGCGCGGTTCGAAAATGCTGAACACGTACGACAGCAGCGAGGTCTTGCCACCGGTATTCTCCAGATTGACGATAGCGTTGACCGCCTCGCGCGTATCCGGCGCAGTAAAGTCGAGCAAGGTCTGGTCGTTCCAGGCGGTGGCGGTGCCGTAGCGGCAGACATGCATTCGGGTGATTTTTTGCATATAAAATCCTCAGGCCGTTGCGCCGGAACGCACATAGTCAAATAGTCGCGGTAGCGTCCGTTCACGCAACTGAATACGCAGTCGATGGGTGGCGGTAAATTCAACCGCTTCGCCCTCATCCTGAGCCCCCACGTTATTCACCAGTCCGTACTCAATCAGGTAGTTGAGTGCCATGCGCACCAATCCTTCAACCGAGTTGGGTGACGCGCGATCGGCTTGGGGGATCGAAACCGGCAGGCTGTGAATGTAGCTCCAGCCTGGTCGCAGCTCCTCTCTTGAATAATCATCGGAATCTTCGAGCGCGTTCATGCGCCCGGACAAACCCGTCAAGGTGTCCCTGAACATGGCCAGCGTCGCCGGCATTGGAAACCGACTGTCATCTTCAATCAGAGCAGTCGTTGGATAAAACACCGCGCAGATGGCCAGGAAGCTCAGCGCCAGCGCCACGCGTTGGTCTTCAGACAGGTTTTTGCGAAGATCGCCAAGTCGTATGGAAAAGCGGCTTTCCTTACGTGTCGGGGCGATGATCAAGCCTCGCTCGCTGACATCCAGCACCATCAATTCCATTCCTTCAGCAATTTCCGCGAGGACCTGCTGCAGTTCTGGGCTAGCGCGGTACCGAGCCAATAGCTCGCGATACTCCACGTCATTGGCCGGGGTCGCACTTAGGTTGAGTGCCCGATATATCAGACGTGCAGCGGCGCTGTTCTGGTTATCCAATTGAACCTCCTAGACCTTTGTCTTGACGTCGAACCTGAGGTTATCGCCTCGGACCACTCGGGTTTCATATTCACCATCGAGCACGGCATGGTGGCTTTCAAATTCTGATTCGCTGTCGGGGAAGCTGCGATAAAGGCAGAACGCAATGCACTGTTGCTCAGTCGCACTGAAGCCTTCGTGTGTTCCTGCATCGATCAGTTCATCAATCCGCCAAGAGCGGTTTTCTTCAAATTTTGCGGATAGCCATTGAGAAATTTTGACAACCAATTGATCTGGAAACGGATCTGGCCAGACCTGGAACGGCTCGAACTCGTCGTCGTCCTCGTCGTCATCTGCGTCTTTGTTTAACTGACGTCGCTCCATCAGAATGCTGAGCAGGTTCGATAAATCAGGTGTTTTGGGAAACACGGCCGGGAACAAACTGACAATGAGATCTTCGGCCGCCTGGCCCAACTGCGCCCCGGGGCGGATCATTGCTTGCGGAAGAAGATGTGTCTCAAGGTCAGGAATTCCGGAAGATTTTCGAGCTCGAAACGCCGCTGTCTGAGCGTCGATGAAACGCCCTTCAGCGCTGCTAACTTCAAGCTGCAGTCGGGCTCTTACGGTGCCTGCCTTCGACAACAAGTCATGCAAACTTAAAAGCTCTTGCTTGCTTTTGATGTTTTCGACTTCACCCATCTTGTTGCGAATCGCCATGAGCAACCGCCCCTCTTCTTCTTGACGGGCTTTGACGTGTCGGCGAGATTCGTCCAACTGAGGCTTGATGTCCGTACTCCACCTCACCGTTCCCGGCGCGCGGATTGCCTGAACGATTTGCCCATGAATGTGTTGCCGATGCTCAATGGAAAGCACCATGGCACGCCTCGCGAACTCCGCGGCCTGCTCAAAGCGCCCCCTTTCGATCAGGATCTGCATCATCTTTTCCATAAGAATCTGCTGATCTTCAACGTCCACATTCAGCATGCCGATCAGAAGCAAATAACCCTCTGGTGAGGGGCGATACCGATAGACATCATCAAGATCCGGTTCAAGTGTCACCAGACGAAAGCGGTACACGAGGGTTTGCAATGTGGGCGCGTGAAAGTAGGTGAATTCGAATTCTTTGTAGTTCTCCGCTTTATTGCTCAAACAGCCAATCACGACATCGGCTGCCTTTGCACACGCTGAGCTGGATTTTTCAGGCCGGATCCGACTGATCATTGAATTCACATAGGTGTGCACATCCGCGATGCTGTACCCCGCGCCGACAGCAGATCCCTCCATCATGAAATTGAGGGTGGCCATGCACAGATAATGGGTGTCCAGCCCATCAAACAGAGGCTGTCCATCCTCGTCTTGATGGAAGTTACGAGTGGCATGGAGCTGGTTCATTGGTTCCAGTAACCGCTGATTTCGCAACTGGGGTGATAAGTCGATCAACTCGCTCTTGGGTTCGCCCAGCGAATCGGGTGCATCGGGCAGCTGTTCGTTTGGCATGGAATTCTAATCTGCTCTGCAATGAGATCAATATTATTCCTAATGCTTATCAATTTGATAGCTATGACAGAATTCTATTGATGATCGTGTAACATGACAATCCCCTTCATCACAAAAAGTTCGACCATGCTTGAACACCTCAGTCAGCCACAACGAGACCGCCTCGCCTTCATAGATCTCAGACTGCGTATGCTAGGTGAGCTCAAACGTCAGCATTTGATCGAGCGCTTTGAAATTCAGGAAGCGGCTGCTAGCCGGGATATCGCTCTGTACAAAACACTCAGTTCGCACAACCTGGTGTATGACGCGAGTTCGCGTATCTACAAAGCCAGTGAGGACTTCGAGAGCTTGTTCGATTCCACCGCGGAACAAGCGCTCATTTGGGTTACCAAAGGACTCGGCGATGGGGAACCCCGAAACACCACACCTGGAATCACGGTCGATTTTCCTGATCAACTGTCGTGGCCGAAGCTCGATATCCTGGCTCACGTCACCCAGGCGATTCATCAGAAATGCCCACTGCAGATTGATTACGAGTCGTTGAACAGTTCCAGCCAACGCGTCATCGTCCCTTTTTCTCTGATCGACAATGGACTTCGCTGGCATGTTCGTGGGTTTGACAGGAAGTCGGGAGAGTTTCGAGATTTCGTCATCACCCGGATCCGCAAGGCGAGCCCTCTTCCCGATGATCCCGTTGCTGTTCACGAAACGAGCGATCGAGACATCCAGTGGACGAGAATCGTTGAACTGACACTTATCCCTCACCCCAATCAACCGCGACCGGAAGTCACGCTCATGGATTACGCAATGGTTGATGGGATGCTGTCGCTGAAACTTCGGGCGGCTACGGCGGGTTACACCCTGCGAAAGTGGAGCGTGGACTGTTCACCAGATCACAGTCTCAGGGGGCCAGAATTTAGGTTGTGGTTGTCCGACCCCTTGGCACTGTACGGCGTCAAGAACGCGATCCTTGCCCCGGGTTATGTCGCACCTGACGTGCGCTAATTTTGAATGGATGGTAGGAGGCACTGGCGATGGTTTTCTCGTTAGGTGATCAATCAACAGCGTTGACCTCGGACTAATCACCTTAAGGCTCGCCGATAAACCATTGGCGATGGTCCTTCACCTATCCGCCTTCCCCACCGCTTAGATGAATTAGACATTTCGAGTTCGGCATGCGATTGATTGATGTAAGGAATGCTCATGGATATTGACCTAAAAGCTCTTTGGCAGCGCGAGCGTGCTCGTCGGGAAGCGTTGTGGACGCTGGAACGTCTTCGTCCTGGCTCAGAGGAGGCACATCCGCTATTGGCTGTCCTCAACGACATTGATCAACAAGACCAAAACAACCCCATCGGCGAAGCGTGTTCATTGACGATTGATCAGTTGCGCGAACTCGTCCCAGAGACTCCATTTCAAGGAAGCGATGGCTACCCTTTCGTCATCGTGTTGGACCAACACATCCCTCAACCTTGGCGGATGAGGTTTGAAGCTGCGAGCGCAGGATCCACTCGATTGCACGAGGGGAGCTACGCGAGCGATTGGCGGCGTTTTTTACGGCTGTGGGTGCGAGAGATGGAGCACCTTGCCGCACACAGGAAAGGTGGATTGGATTCATGATTGAATTTGATTTGAATACAAACGATGCAGAAGCGCTTTTGAGGCATTGCGAAAGCTATGTGCCCACGAATGATGACGCGAGGGAAAATCGACGCTTGCAGGCTGCGCTGGAAGCTCTGAGAGAGGCATTGCTGAGCATTTTCGTCCAGAGATCAGCTGAGTCTTTGCGCACTATGCGTCCTCTCGGCGCGTAATGAAACATGCGTTATCCAATGATCCCGAGATTTAATTCATGGGTTCCTGGGTATCAAATGCGCTTTCTTCGCTCTCTTGAAAGAATGCAAAACGGATGTGGAAGCGACATTGCTGCGCTCCCACATCACCTTTCTTAGACCACTCAGCCGATCAACAACACTTCGGTCCAGCCTTGCTGCCATAACGGGCTTCCTGGCGCTCTCGAAAGAACGCCTCGTAGTCCATCAGCGGCTTGTCGGGGTGTTTGGTCTGCATGTGCTCGACATAATTATCGTAGTCGGGCATGCCCATCATCAGGCGCGCTGCCTGACCGAGGTATTTACCGAGACGACTCAGGTCATTGAACATGATCAGGCATCCGGCAACGCGTGGAATGGTGCTTCTTTGTCCGTGCGTTCCTTGGTGCCCCAAGCGGCAATACCGACCTTGAGGGCAAAGAATAAGATGCTGAACACCACAAACAGGAACAGCGCGGTCAGCGTTGCATTGGTGTAGGCGTTGAAGATCACGTGCTGCATCTGCTCGATGCTCTTAGCCGGCGCCAGTACCTGACCGTTGGCCAGGGCATCGCTGTATTTTTTCGCCAGGGACAGGAAGCCGATCGCCGGGTTGGCGTCGAACAGCTTGATGAAGCCTGCCGATACGGTGCAGATCAGCAGCCAGACGGCGGGCAGCATAGTGACCCAGACGTAGCGTTGGCGTTTCATTTTGATCAGCACGACGGTCGCCAGCATCAGCGCAATACCGGCCAGCATCTGGTTGGAGATGCCAAACAGTGGCCACAAGGTGTTGATGCCGCCAAGTGGATCGATCACGCCTTGGTACAGCAGATACCCCCACATGGCCACACAGCCGGCGGTGGCGATCAAGTTAGCAGTCCAGGAGTCCGTGCGTTTCAGCGCCGGCACGAACGAGCCGAGCAAGTCCTGCAACATGAAACGACCGGCACGGGTACCGGCGTCGACGGCGGTCAGAATGAACAGCGCTTCAAACAGGATCGCGAAGTGGTACCAGAACGCCATGGTGTTTTCGCCCGGCAGGACGTGGTGCAGGATCTGCGCAATACCCACGGCCAAGGTCGGTGCACCGCCGGCGCGGGCGAGGATGGTGGTTTCACCGATGTCCTTGGCCACCGCTTGCAAGGCTTCCGGGGTAATCAAGAAGCCCCAGCTGCTGACCGTTTGAGCGACCGCGACAGCGTCAGCGCCCACAATCGCCGCCGGGCTGTTCATGGCGAAATACACGCCTGGCTCGATCACCGAAGCGGCGACCATGGCCATGATGGCCACGAAGGACTCCATCAGCATGCCGCCGTAGCCGATATAACGGGCATGGCCTTCGCTGGCCAGCAGCTTCGGCGTGGTGCCGGAAGCGATCAGCGCGTGGAAGCCGGACACCGCGCCACAGGCGATGGTGATGAACAGGAACGGGAACAGACCACCCTTCCACACCGGCCCGGTGCCGTCGATGAACTGGGTCAGTGCCGGCATTTTCAGCTCGGGCATGGTCACCAGAATGCCGATCGCCAGGGCGACGATGGTGCCGATTTTCAGGAATGTAGAGAGGTAATCACGCGGGGCCAAAATCAGCCACACCGGCAGTACCGCCGCGACAAAACCGTAACCGATCAACATCCAGGTGATCTGGATGCCAGTGAACGTAAAGGCCTTGGCCCACACCGGATCAGCCGCAATCTGCCCGCCCAGCCAGATCGAACCTAGCAGCAGGATCACACCGATGACGGAGATCTCACCGATACGGCCCGGGCGGATATAGCGCATGTAGATGCCCATGAACATCGCGATCGGGATGGTCGCCATCACCGTGAACATGCCCCATGGGCTATCGGCCAGAGCCTTGACCACGATCAGCGCCAGCACCGCGAGGATGATGATCATGATCAGAAAGCAGCCGAACAGCGCGATGGTGCCAGGGATGCGGCCCATTTCTTCACGGACCATGTCGCCCAGCGAACGGCCGTTGCGGCGGGTGGACATGAACAGGACCATGAAGTCCTGCACCGCACCGGCCAGTACCACGCCGGCGATCAGCCAGAGCGTGCCGGGCAGGTAGCCCATCTGCGCGGCCAGTACCGGGCCGACCAGCGGACCTGCGCCCGCGATGGCGGCGAAGTGGTGACCAAAGAGCACGTGCTTGTTGGTCGGAACGTAGTCCAGGCCATCGTTGTTGAGCACAGCCGGCGTGGCCCGATTGGGGTCGAGCTGCATCACTTTGTTGGCGATGAACAGGCTGTAGTAGCGGTAGGCAACGAGGTAGATGGCGACAGCTGCAACAACGATCCACAGGGCGTTGATCGCTTCGCCACGGCGCAGGGCCACGACACTCAGCGCAATCGCTCCCAGGACAGCCACGGCAAACCAGGCGAGGTGTTTAGCCAGACGGGGCATATAGGGTCTCCTGCCGACAGCTCGTGACTGCGGCGGTAATTTTTATAATTGTGTCCGCTAGGCGGAGCTGCTCCAATATCCACCCATGGCGTCCACAAATAAATCCGCGCGACTACGTACACATCGCCTACGTATTTCTACGTAATCAAAGACATCTCCGAACATCGAAGTTGGCTGCCCAATGTTTTTTCGTGGCCCTCGCGCCTACCGGGCTGGTGTTTCGGTTCGCTGAACTTACCGACGCCAATCATTACGTTCAGCATCACTGCTGACCTGAGTATCTTTGGTAGTTGATACCGGCTTTTGCCCCTTCACCCGGGCGTCCTAGGAGCAGTCATGCAGCTCAAACACAAGATCGTTGCACTCGGAGTTCTGCCGCTCCTGTTGTCCATCGCGGTTATCTGTGCGCTGGTGATTTCGCTTAATCGGCAACTGGGTGATCAACAGGCGCAACTGATCGAAGACAGCATCCTGTCCAGCAAGCGTGCCGAGCTGAAGAACTATGTGGAAATGGCACAAAGCCTGATCGCGCCCCTGTACGAGGACGGCCGCGGTGACGCGTACGCTCAGCAACAGGTGTTGGAAGAGCTGCGCAAGCTCAGCTTTGGCGTCAACGGTTATTTCTTCGTCTACGATCGCGAGGGTCGCAGTCTGATGCACGCACGCCAGACCGAATTGGTGGGCAAGTATCTGTGGGACATGAAAGATCCGCACGGCTTACCGGTGATCCAGGCGCTGCTCAAAAGCGCGCAATCGGGCGAAGGCTTTCAACGCTACGCCTGGAACAAACCCTCTTCCGGGCAGGTGAGTGACAAGCTCGCCTACGTGGTGATGCTTGATCGTTGGGGCTGGATGCTCGGCACCGGCATTTACCTTGAAGACGTCGAACGAGCCACCCAGCAGGCCCGTGCCGAGGTGACCCAGGATATCCGCAAGACCATGCTGTCAATTGCCGTGGTCGCTCTCGTTGCCGTGCTGTTCGTGTTTGCCACCGGCATGACCCTCAACGTCAGCGAACACCGTCTGGCTGACAAAAAGCTGCAACGCCTGACCCAGCGCATAGTCAGTCTGCAGGAGGAAGAGCGCTCACGGGTATCCCGCGAGCTACACGACGGTATCAGCCAGTTGTTGGTCTCGATCAAATTTCAGTTCGAACTGGCCAGCCATCTGCTGGAAAACGGTCAAGCCCACGACAAAGGCCTGCACACATTAAGAGACGCCACTGGACGCCTCGGCGAGGCCATTGGCGAGGTGCGTAGCCTGTCTCATGACCTGCGCTCATCACTGCTCGATACCCTTGGCTTGCCAGCCGCCATTGGCCAATTGGCCGCAGAATTCGAGCAACGCAGCGGTCTTACCGTGATCTATAACGACAATGAGTTCGATTGTCATCTGGTCGATGGCGCAGTGATCTCGTTGTTTCGAATCGTGCAAGAAGGCTTGACCAACATTGAGCGGCATGCGCAGGCGAGAAACGTTTCAATTACTTTGCACGGCAGCAAAGACAATGTTCGTCTGACGGTGATCGATGATGGCGTTGGTTTCAACGTCACGCAGGTCGAACGTCGTCAAGCCGGCATTGGCCTGAGGAATATACGTGAGCGTGTAGAGCATTTTGGCGGCCGGTTAGACCTGATTTCGGTGCCGGGACGCAGCGAATTGAACGTGCTGCTGCCGATGAAATCTACCAGCGGCAAGTGCTGACCTAATAAACCTAATAATAAGAGTGAATGCCCTTGATGAACCTGCCCTCCCCAATCCGGGTCGCCTTGGTCGACGATCATTCCCTGGTCCGCGATGGCATCAAGGCCCTATTGGCCGTCATGGCCCTCCTGGAAGTAGTAGGCGAAGCCGAAAGCGGCACTGAGGCGATCGAAATGGTCGGGCACTGTCAGCCAGATCTTTTGCTGGTCGACATCAGCCTCAAGGACATGAATGGACTGGAGTTGACCCGGTTGCTACGCAGCCAGTACCCATCGCTCAAAGTGCTGGTGTTGAGCATGTACGACAATTACGAATACGTCAGTGAATCAGTGCGTTCCGGGGCCAGCGGCTACGTACTAAAGAACGCACCGTCACGAGAAATCATTGCGGCCATTGAAGCCGTGGCCAGTGGTGGCACGTTTTACAGCGCCGAAATCGCCCAGCGATTGATCACCAACAAAAGCACCGACAATGAACTGACACCCCGTGAAAGCCAGGTGCTATACAAAATGGCGCATGGCATGAACAACAAGGAGATGGCGCGAGAGCTGGGCATCAGTGTGCGCACCGTGGAAACCCATCGTCTGAGCATCCGCCGCAAGCTCAACATCGACAAACCGGCAGCGTTGGTCAAGTACGCCATCGATCACGGCATCATTTCGCGCTGAGGACACACGGTGCTTATCGATTAATCGGATGAGGTATACCCGGGACGTCGGAGGAACTTCACTGCCCCCTTCCAGACTCAATCAGGGGTGGATTCCGCTCGGACAAAGTAGGGTGGCGCCAAGGGAACGCTTCGAATCTTTTCTATCCAAGGCTGCGAGTCAGTAGGCTTGTAACGACAGGAAAAACTTTCTCTTCGTATGTTCCCTCTGGCATCCTCGTAGGATACATAGCAAAGACCCTCAACACCTTCCTCTGACTCGAGAAAAATGACATCAAATTCACGATGAGAGGTGCTTTTTATATCTCCGAAAAAATAACGGTTGCCTACTGTCATGTCTGCGTCGAAGTCTACATAAACCCTGAAGCTATCATTGCCGGTGTTGGTAAGCCGCGCACTGAACACGACTTGTTCTTGCTCTGAAAGAAGCTTGAAATTCATCTCGATATTGAAGCTCGCCAGCAATGTCTTATCTCTGTCCTCTAATTGCAGTTGAAGTGCCTGTTGCTGCACTTCGATCTGCTTCAAGGTGGCATCTGCCAAAGTGGCTTGGTGCTCGACTGACCTCTTGAGCTCATCAGCTTGATCTTCCAGTGCCTTTGTACTCAGACGTAGCTCGTCACCCTGTTGGAAGTAACCCAGGACCAGCCAGAGAAAGGCCACTGGGCCGAATATACCGGCCACGAAGTCGCCGAACTCATTCAACGGCATGACCAATAGGGTACTGATGCGACCCCATACCAACACGGTGATCACGATGATGTAGATCAGCGTGCTGAAGACGCCTATATCCAACATGTGCTGACGCAGACGCCACTCCGGCTGCTTGCTTTGTCTGGCAATGCGAAACACCAGTGCTGCAGTGAAAATCACTGCGACCAAGATCACAATACTGACAGTTGATAGTGGATATCCTGCATCCGGTAACACAGGAGGCTCTTTCGTAAACACTCCTCCAACCGGTTTCCACAGTTCCGTCATCGCATCCCCCACAATCGATGCCGCACTGTATCTGCGGCAAAAAGTCGGGGATCATAACGGCACTTGCCGGCGGGCACCACTCCACTACATGACCACCCGGCTTGTTCAAGCCCACGAAGGCAAACAAAGGGCATCTGCGATTCCGTCACCTCAGCACGCGAACCTTCAAACCTCGATCACGAGATCCGCTCTGAATCCCGTTTTTTCACCTGGATAACCTCTTGGGTTCGAAATCATCCGACAGCCGTTTTCAACAAAGTCAGCTGCAGCATGGGTATGGCCATACACCCACACATCTGCCTGCCGCACCAACTCGGGCCAGTCATTCGCATAAGCCGCCTCCAGGTGCATGCCGAGCCTCTCCGAAAGCCCTGAAGGGGTCGGAGCATGATGGGTGATAACCACCGTTTTCCCTTCGAATGGTTTTCTGAGCTCTTCTGATAACCAGGCGTACGTTGCTCTTGATTCGCTAACCAGATCGTCAGGCCTGAGGCGCCCGAAGTTGTTTGAAGTGCGAATAGCGACGTAGTCGTTCATGCATTCCAATGCCGCTCTTTTTGCAGCGAACACATCGCCCATGAGTGAAAAATCAGTCCAGGCGGTGGCGCACAAGAAACGCGTTTGATTGAAAACGAAGGTCTCATTGTTCAGCACGTGAACGTGCGATCGAGCACTTCCCTTCATTTTGATCAGGGTGAGCTCAAGGTGCCCCCTGTAGAACTCATGGTTCCCGCATATGTAAAGTACTGGGCAATCGAACGTGTCGTTGGCCCAATCGACTCCGCGCGCCTTCGTGTGAATATCACCGGCGAGAATAACGATGTCAGCACCAGTCGGCCCGGGATCAAATGACGCAAACTCGAGATGCAGATCAGAATAGATTTTAACTTTCATTGCGAAACCCCATTTCAGGGTGAGCGTGCGCCGCAGGCAGTACCAGCATCAGTTTTGGCTAGCTGCAACGGCTGCGCTCAACGATCTGATGGCCGGCCAAGACGCGTGATTTCTTGAACCTCGACCAGCCAAGATGAACAGCACGTCTTGGCTTTCAAAAAAGCAACCGTTGAGTGGAACAATCACATCAACTTCCACCGGCGAAACGTATCTTCGAGACGTCTGAGCGGAATCATCGGCGAGCGCCAGGTTTCCTGGGGCAGTCCTAAATCCTGTAGCAAATCCGGCAACGCCAGCAGCAACCGAGCATCCGCCTGTAAGCGATCGAACAACCATTCCGGATCTGCCCTATGCGCGAAGCGAGCACACACAGCCCCCCAATCGACCGAACCTAATCGTTCAATATTTGTTGACCACCGTGTGATCCGCACAACGCCCTCGATATCCATCACCATGGGCGCAAGATCGTAGATGGGTGCAACGCTCACTCGCTCCTTGCCCCGAAGGATCGAGAGATTTCCGCCATGGTTGTCGGTGTTCCCGACGATTTGATTGATCAAATCCCGTCGCAAGTATTCGCTAACCATGTCCGGTATTTCAGATTCTTGGCCGGCCGCAATCCATGTTTCCGCTAGCCGATCCACGACATCGAAATGATTCAAATAACTACCTCGATGCCTGACGCCACATAATGAATACATTGACTCGACTGCGATGCGCTCCACTGCCCCCGGAGAGACCTTCCGATCGAATCTTTGCATCCAAATGCTAGGCATCTTCGCTGCTTCGTGGGTCAGACCATCGGCGGCGATCGTGTCGATCCCCAATTCGCCCAGCGCGTGGTAAAAGCAGTATTCGGAATGCAGGATGTCTCGGTCTAGTCTGGTTGCGGTGTTACGCGGGAATTTAACAAACCAATGTCGGTACACCTGCGCGTCGCTTAGCACCCCGTCGGGATAAAGCTGCCCCGAAGCATCCTCGACCAGCAGCATTTTTGGAGCTTCACCGCCGGCCCCGAGAGCGCCGGTTATTGCCATCCCGTTTTCCTTGGCGTGGTCGAGAAAACCCATGCCTTCCTTGACAACTTCTTCTCGGGTAGCCCCATCAGGCACTTTGCCTACGGAATACAGCGTTTCGGCCGCGCTTTTTATGCGCAGGTGTCCAATGGGAGCAGCAGCGAATTGTTGCAGCAGGAAGAGATCAATCGACATCCCTGGCGGTACTACCGATCTCGACAAGATGTGCCGACGTGCAGCACCCGCCGGGATGACATCGTGCAGAAAAGCTGGGGCAGTCTCGCGCCGAATGTCCCACTCCAGCGAGAGATTCGCACTCACGGCTGGTGCTTTAACTGTACCCAGCTGAATGTACTGATACGCAAGATATTCGGGCAGATAGTGGATGATGCAACGGCTGCGCAGGCTATCTCCTGATGAATCGAAGCTGATCACCATTGCATCATGCCAATGGCCTTCCGAGTGAGCCTGGAGCGTGATGGATTCCATACATCATCTTGGCAAATTGCCGAAGCCTCACTGTGCCTTGGTCAATATGAGTCCGCCGAGCTTTTGGGGGGGCTGACGGTACCCTTGGACGGCGGAGAGTAGTTTCTCGATCAGCGTCGCCGAATCACTCCAATCGCGAGCAAGGCGTTCCGCCCAAGCAGGGGGCTTTTCCCAATCTCGCACTACTTGACGAGCCCTAACAAATATTCGTGTAGCGCTGCAATAGCAGGCACACTTACGTGCTTTCTCGCGCCTCGGCCGGCCAGGATGTACAGCATGTCTTTGCTTTCGAAAATGCATCCATCAAGATCCCGTTGGTAGCCGCTTAACACGCTTTCGCCAGGGCGGTGCTTATTCTGGCTATCGAACACCATCAACTGGGCAAACAAAATGGTTGTCTCAAGACCCTGCGCTTTGATGTCTTGCTCTATGGATGGTGGAGGCAGCACATCCAGTAACATCCAATGTCGGACGACGCAATAATGCTTTTCCTTGAACGTATCGTTGGCGACACTGATCAATTCATCGTTGGTGAGGCTTGATCCTCCCACTGCGTGTGCTGCCCCATAAAACAAATCGCCGAGTAACTCGGTGTCAATACCATTCGATTTTTTCATTGCCACCCAAACCTGCTTTCCCCCTGTGATCGCCAGGCGAGGAGTCGTCACGATGTCCATTACCACGGCACCTCGAAAAGCCCTATGAGCTTGCTTCGTTGCGAGCTCACCATTCCCGAGTAAGTCAGTGATAAACACGATTCATATAAATATTGTTGCCAGGTGGAATCCAGCTCACCACGACGTAAAGACTCCCGCCGACAGTGCGGAACAACGAGTACCCGTCGATGAAAAACACCTTCACAATTCTGGATGTTCTGATACTCGCACCTTCTCTGAAACGGCCAGTGGTATCGCCATACACCGTCCCCATGAGGATCGGGGGGCTGTCGACAGCCGCCAGCAAATAAGCAGTCACTGGCATTCCGAAATTCATTTCCATTGCCGCTGCAACAGCTGCCGGTACGGATGGAACAAGCTCTTCTTCAGCCATGTCGCGATTCACCTGAGGAGTGAACCAGAGTCAAAAAACGCCTTTCTCGGTGCATCATGAAATTCCTCGCATTCATCAAATTCAAACGCCAACAGTCATGCTCAGAACACAATGGTAAGCACCTAGCGTCGACTCTATCCCGATTTCGATTTACTTCTTAATTGAAAGAGCGCACACATGGGCGGAACTGGATTTTTGTGTGGTGTGAATTCGGCAAATGAGCCACAGCCGCCACTCATATGAATATATAGATTTGAGTGGCGGATAGCAAACGCGGCATACAACTCTGTTTTTATGGAACGGAAAAATGTCTGTGCGAATCGCATTCGCCGCGGCGCTGAAGCTGCTGAGAACAGGGCGCGGTCTTAAGCAACAGGATCTGAGCGCAAGCCTCACTCAATCGCACGTGAGCCAAATTGAAAGTGGAAAAACATCGCCCAGCCTTGAGGCGATCATCGACTTGAGCGGCGCTCTGCAGCTGCACCCTGTCGCGCTAATGGCTCTGGTCTGTGCGGCGCATGAAGACGTAACTGCCGGCGATATCCTGGAGCTCGTAAAAAAAGACCTTCAGTCAAAATCACTGCTCGATATCTCCATTGCACTGGAACCTGAAGAAAAACCTCATCCGCGCGTTGCCGCTGCAGCGCTAGCACGAAAGCAGGTCCAGGCGTTGAAAGATCAAGGCTATTCACAAGCTGATATTGCACGGGAACTGGGGATGGCGGAGTCAACGGTTCGGCGTCATTGGCACCGTTTGAGTTAAGTTTTGTCCGCATGACTTGAGTATGTTCGTGCGCCTGCCACGGCACTCCAACAATCGCTCCAGGCCATCGACAAACCACTGCTATGCTTGGATCTCCATGCGAACGGAGTCGAGTTATGGCTGAGCAATATTCCCTTCCTGACGTGCTGGCAAGAATGTACGAGAACCAGTTGGCGATCGAAGCCGCGCTGATGGAGCTTGTGCTCCTGGAAGAACAGCGCGGGTCTTCAGAAGCGTGTGAAAACGCTCGAGGAGCGCTTGAAAAGATTGGTGAAAATGCTGGGCATATCAAGCAGGGCATCGCCCGATTGGGGGGATCTGCGGGCAGTTCTGAATATTGAGCTCTATTTTTTCTGGCTATGTCGCTCGAACGGAGCAGTACTCTGCAACTGCGTAACACGTCCCGGTTTGACCTATCGAACAACTCCCTTCCCTGTTGGTCATTGGTCTGTAGACAGTAGAGCTATGGCTGTAAGGACTAAAGATCTGAACAGCTGACCGCCTTGCTCGTTCAGGCTCATCACTCTCTAGCCATGACCTGTGTCATAGGGACGAAAACACGAGGCGCAGTTGAGAATCACCGTGGCTCAGGTTGATTCGGGCCAGTAGAGTTTGTCAGATGGCTCTCCAGATCAAATGAAGGGGGCACTTTCACGCTATAGGCCTCAGCCCCCTTAAGCTTCACGTCTGCCAAATCACAGTCTCTGAAATCACATCCGTTGAGCACGCTGCTTCGTAAATCTGATCCCTTGAACGACCCGTGACGAAAATTACTAGTCATCATCATCGCTCCCCGGAGTGAGCAACGATCAAAGCGTCCGTGATCCGCCGTCACTTGAAGCAAGTCCGCGCTTGTCAGGTTGCTCCGGCTAAATTGCGCCCAACTCAATTTGGAGTACTGAAATCTGGCTTTCGTCAAATTACACAAATGAAAACTGGCAAAGCTCAGATCGGAATGCGTCAACGAGACCCGCTCCAGGCGCTCCTCGCATAGGTCCAATCCTCGCAAATCATCCAAAGCCTCGGGATATGGAGCAACAACCCCAACGTTGGGCAACTGCGAAAGCAGATTGGGCCAACTGTCATCTCCATTACGCAGGGCTAGCAGAAGCTGTTTCTTTACGCGCAAACCGACCTCAGTTTTTCACCGATCTCGAAGCTCAGCTATCTCTTGCACTGATAGTTCTTGTTCTTCTGCCATTCTTCCAACTCCAAAAAGCGTCTGCCCTTCTTCACCCGGGCTCCCCTGCGAATCATCGAGGGTAATATTCTTGCATCGACTGAGCACTTGAGTTCACCGGGATAAGGTGTCCCCGTATAGCCATTGATCGTCGGAACCCGACCTTCTAAAAGGCGCTCCAGATCCCAGCCGATCATTTCACCTAACTCATAAACCCAGCCACCCGCATCGGCCCAATACATAGCACCTTGCCCCATGGGATGAGACACCACCGATGTCGGCGTGGTGCCTCGAAAGCGAGTGCCCCTTCCTCGACTTGCGTGCCTTAAAAGATCAATGCAAGTGCCTTTGAGCGGGATCCCAGTACTGAACGCTTCTGCTGGATCGACCAATGAAGTCCCATAATATCTGTCACCAATTCCAATCGGCCCCACCAACTCACCACTGGGCAATTTGGCCTTTAAATCTATCATTGGGTTGGAGCTGTCACAGGTGCAACAGGTATCGTCACAATATTGTTTTTTTCGTAGATCCATTACTAGCTCTTGAATTGGATACTGCGCTTTATCTGCGATCTGCGCCTACAGGGCCGATCGCTTCAACAGAACTGGCAGACGTTGTTTGACATCTCGCTCAGCTAATTTCGGTTGTAGCCGTGAATCCTGGTGAGCAGCACTGCTTTCCAATGGCTTTCACGCGCTGAAATTTCGCTTTTCATGGCATGAATATCGGCAATTTCCAAGATGGAAAATCGCAGGTCGTATTTACGATCAGGCGATGCCTCGATGCCGAATTCCTTTTTCAGAGCAACATTACCGCCGTGCCCGGTCGCAGCGTAGGTTCGCCATCGTCCCCAGATACCCTCCTCGCCATCGGCCTTGCCCACATAAAGTTTGCCTGTGGCACTGTCAGTGATGAGATAGACCCCCTTCACGTTAGCGAGCGCCGCGCGCCAACTTTGTACGTCATGACGAACCACAATATCCAAGTGCTCCTTGGTCAGGTTCACGGCTTTGTAGCCCGGAAAGTCGCTGACACTCAAACGCTTAGGTAGTAACTCTCTCACAACGAGATCTGCGGCCATCGTTGTGCCCAGCGGGTACGAATGTCGCTTCTTGTATGCACTGGTGAGATAAAGTCTGCCCACCCAGTCCTCTGCCGCGTCAATACGTTGCAGCTCGTAGACGTAGTGTTTGCGTGGTTTGCTGTGTTTGGTGCAACCCACCTTTCGGAAAAGCCCTGCGAAAAGCCAACTACTTGGGCGTCCTGCCTGTATGAGTGACACCACAAATTCTTTTTTGAAGTTCTGATTGGCTTGCCAGGATTGCCACCGGTCAAACCGGCCTTCAAGGAACACGTCCAATGGATGCTCCTCGCCGTTATGCCTCGCGAGATGGACCTTCGCGGTTGTGGGAGTGAACGTGGGCTCCCACATTTTGAGTAGATCGAATAGCAGCATTTTTGCTCTCTTATGCAGCTTGGAAACAACGTGCGCGCGAGCATACGGCGTCGCTGTCTCACCTAATCCAAATGTGCACTAAGTGCCGAGGTACTCCGAGAGAACCAGATGGAGGCAGGGTTGATTGAATGAACAACTTCGTGGGGTGAATCCAGGATTCGTGACAACAGCGGGTCGCGTGCTCATTCCGCTGCAAGGTCATGGAAGACCGCTTGCCGCCGTTTGTAGCGTCCTGCTGCCCAAAATATAAAATCGAGGGCCTTATGGTCGGAAACGTATCCCTCAGTGTCTCGAAATTTTGACCGGAACTGAGCTCTGACCTGCTTGAATGTCCCCTCCTCGATGATCTCGTCATAAAGTTTTTGAAGGCCTGAATAGAAGAGAAAATATTGTTCTAATCGGGCCTCAAAAGATTTCTAGGCAGGCGGCCTTTGGAAGCCGAAGATCGAGGCGACCTCAGCATCATAGATGGGTTTGCGGGCGCATACGGTCGCCGCCATTTTGGTGGCAAATGAAAACTGGAGGGAGGACTGACCTTTCAGATTTGGAAAGTCTCCCAGCTCTCTTGCGATCTCACGGAGATCGACGGTGCAGGCCGATTTCGCGATGCTCATGAGCTCAAAATAACGCCCCTTGAATTCAGCGCTAAGGCCTGCACTGTCCAACCGATAAAATGACCGATATACAAATTGAAACAGCCTGTCTTGCGCGGGATCCTCAACAGAAAAACGCTCACTGAGGAAACGATAGACCGCGATTGATTCGGCTCCAAGCTCACCCAGCACCTCAGTGGCCTGTCCTTCAACCCAGATAGGTGACTCCAATATCATTGCTGTTCCTTGCACCATTGAGGTCTTCCTGCCAAGGCCCCTGGGAGCGCTCTGTATCAGCGGCGCCTGACGTGTAACGTTCAATGTGATGTTCTCACATCGAAGCACGCTTTCAGAGCTTTAAATAGCCTCGCTTTTGTCCTATCGGCTCGCTGTATTTAGTCAAGGTCTTCCTTGGAATGGCGTTCTCGAATAAGCCCTGGCACATCATCGCTTGTGCGGTTTACTCGGATGCCACGCTGCACCGCGGGACGCTGCTCAATCGCTTTCGCCCAGCGCTCGACATTGGGGTATTCGGCGCTGTTTAGGAACTCAGCGAGACCATAGCCCCAGTCGAGAAATATCCCGCCGTACCAAGGAAAAATGGCAATGTCCGCAATCGAGTAGTCTTCGCCAAGGATGAAGGTTCGCCCCTCGAGGCGCTGATTCAAAACATCAAGCTGCCGTTTCACCTCCATCGCATAGCGGTTGATCGCATACTCGATTTTTACGGGGGCGTATTTGTAGAAATGAGCCAGGCCTCCAGGAAGATACGGCGTGCTGCCAACCTGCCAGAAAAGCCAAGACAAGCACTGGGCGCGCCCAACCGAATCCTGTGGAATAAATCGACCGAATTTTTCCGCCAGGTGCAACAGAATGGCGCCCGTTTCGAAGAGTTTGATAGGTTGCGAGCCGCTGTAGTCGATCATCGCAGCAATCTTGGAATTCGGGTTCAACTCCACGAATCCAGAGCCAAACTGATCGCCGGCGAAGATGTCGATCATCCAAGCGTCGTACTCGGCATCATGCTCGCCGGCTGCCAGCAGTTCTTCGAGCATGATGGTGATCTTGCGCCCGTTTCCCGTTCCCATCGAGTAGAGCTGAAGGGGATGCTTTCCACGGGGCAGAGGTTTCTCATGCGTAGCGCCCGCGGTCGGCCTGTTGATGTTTGCGAAGGTGCCACCATTGGGCTGATCCCACACCCAAACTGCTGGTGGGACGTATGGATTGGACTCGTTCATCGCCTACTCCTATTCGTGAATGGGTGGCGAGTGACTGCGCATGCGCCACGGTGATCGAGCTCAGATCGCTATGGGCTCGCCGAGCACGTTATCAAGTACAGAATAGCTTATAGATGACAAATCCAATCTAATCAACTTTAGTGACGCCTCGATCAGGATCTCTTTGATCGCAGATTGAGAGCATTTAGTCCGCGTCCGGTGCGGGCTGAGGTATCTCATTTGTAGCACGCTAGTGCCTAAAAACCAGTGACGGCCTTAAGACATCCTCATGGCAATCTTCGGATCTGTTTTAGCTCTACTCCTAAATGTTTTCCCACAGCCTGGGATCAATACCTGACGGTCGGGATGCTGAAACTACGCCAAGAGACTGCTCACAATTTGTGAACGAAGGACGACGCGCCTGTTCCACCGAGCTGACTTAGCGATCAAGGAGAGGGGTAAAAAGGTCACGGAGAGCGCGGTCGTCAAACTTTTCCCCGTCTCGCTTGCTTGACGACCGAATACTCGGAGAGGAGGCGTGACTGCTTCGGTCTTCAATCTCGGCCATGCGATCCTCAATGGCTGAGACAGCGCTATTTAACTCCGCTTCCGGTACACCAAAACGCGGCGCGAACTTTTTCAAGGCATCAATCCGGTCCGATAGAGAGGATTCGCTATCATCCTCACGAATGCGACTAGCGTTATCCTCGAACTCTTCGAGCACAGCCGTCTGCAAGGCCCAGGTAATGCTGTCGGGCAACCCATCTGCAGCGTCTACCGCATCCACAAGTGTGGAAAGCATGTCACTTGAACTCCACCGTATGGCGTCGGTGAGTGCCTTTTCGATGAGCCCTAGGAATTCGGTTTCATAAACGAAGGGTCGGTCATAGCCCTTACCTTTGCGCGCAGAACAGAACTTGATCAGCGCCTCCCCATCTGACCATGCACTGAAGCCCTGCTGTGGATTGCGCGCGATCTTGATGATGCTGTCGGCAAACCGCCTGTCGTCAGTGATCTCCCACCAATCCATCAGCATCTGTAGTCGCGTGGAGTTTGCGGCATCATTGTACTCAAGCGAGCGGGCGTCACCGGCTCGAGGACGCCAGTGCGGGCGCTCTTCGATCATCTCGAGCATTTCAATGCAGGCTCCAGCGATCTTCGCTTGGTCGGCCTCACTAAGACCGGACGGATGCGCGAAGTCCCAAAGACTCGACAGCCAATCAATTGAAATCGCCGTGGGTACAAGACGAATAAGCAGATCTGTGTCCAACAGGTAGGTGGAGAGATAATCTTTGAGTGAAGGATTGAGAAAAGAAACTATGGGCCCATCGAAATTGACAACATTGACGAAGCTACCTTCCAGAATACGGAGGGCTTCTTCGAAATCTTTAGGACCGTGTGCCAGGCCGTAGGCCCTGCTCATCGAGGTGTGCAGGGAATCGAAAGATAAGCGAAGCGTCATGATTGAAACCCCGTATTCTGAAAGGAAAAACATCGCCATCAGGAGATGCCGACACCGGTGATCGATGTGCGTTCGAAAAGCGGTATCCCAAATCTGGCTTGGATTGTTCAGGGCGCCGATGAAGGCAGCGGGATAATCGACGGATTCGATGTCACCAACGCGAAATGCATCGGTCATCGCCTCGATGACACGTGGGTTATAGTTCTTGTGATCAACGATTTCCGGGAGACTCTTACTCTCCAACAACGCCCGGATATGTGACTGCGGTGTCTCTGACACGAAAAGATGATTGTAGAGAATCCGCGCCTTGATACGACGAGTGTAAATGCCAACATCGAGTACGTACTTTGTCACATCCAGGCGCTGATCACCAAGATGCTCGGATACTCTACGGGCTTCCTCAAATATATAGCCCCTCGTTGTCAGAATAAAACGGGCATTCGGTGATCGGCGAATGCGGCTCATGAAGCGCGCAAGGTCAGAATCCTTATGCGCCAAAGCTTGCCTATCGAGAGCAACCTTTCCTAGAAAGTCATCGAAAAGGAAAATTTGCTTTTTGCTGTCGTTAATCGCGGCGAAGCCATCTTCCAGACTACGGATGGGAATAAGCTCCCACTCCTCGCTTAGGAAGGTGTAACAAAGCATCTCGGCCAATGTGGTTTTACCGACGCCTGGAGGCCCGGAAATGATGAGAAGTCGATGCTTTTCGAGCGTAGCCAGTGATTCGTCGAAGCTTGGGTTCGATGCATAGACGCGTACCTTCTGCTCAATGTCTTCCCGTGTGAGTGCTGCAAAGGTATGGGCTGCCGCATGTAAGACCCGTTCCAAAACCCCCACTCCCGAGAGCCAGAGTTTGATGTGCGACTTGAGGATGTCTGGGTATTTTCGCAGAAGACCATTGAGGTCTTGCGGACCGAAAATATCCGACTCAGATTTCAAACTTGGTCCTATGAGTGGAGAGAGCCTACTTTTGCTAAGCGGAGTAAACCTGCAGGAGGTTGCGAGTATGTAACGGGTGGGAGCCAACCGATCGATGGAAGAGCGCTCACGCTTCATGGCTGCCGTTAATTTGCTGAACGGTGAACCTTCATAATGCTTCGCCTGTAGAACAACATTACCGCCGGCGTTCGCGTGCCGACCATCAATACCACCATCTGGGCCTGCGCAGAATGCCTCAAAGCGAAGCCTTTCTTCTTTTCCGATGAGGTCTCGGACAAGATCCTCAAAGTCCACCGATGAGAGATTTCTGAAGTCGTAGCTCATGCTGCATTATTACTCCAATCCGCACCAAGGTCAGGTCGCTAATATTCGTCAGACAGTAGATCATTCATTTCCGCGATTCTCCGCAATGCCGTCTTAACAGCTTTCAGGTTGATTTGGGGACTTCCAATCACCTTTGCGTGAATACCGGAGATAGCCGATATCTCACTTTGCCACGTGTGCGAGCCCACAATCGAAACGCAGATTGACTGAGCCTCTTCCGGGTGAGTCTGCGTTAACGTGAAGCCGGCCACGTGCAACGTGCGCCAAAACGATTGCTCCTTCCTGCAAAATGTCAACCGTGTACTGCCGCAAACAGGCCAGGGTTGATCTCGCAAAAAACTGCGGAGAGGTCTTTAGTAAGAATGTCCTCCAGCCCACCAAGCGAAGGTGTCATGTACGTATGAGTGTCTCCTATCCCACCTGACATTGAATAACCCATGCCCCACATCCCGTTCATTGGCGTCTGATCGAGTCATGTAGCGTCACGGTCTAACGCTGACGCGTGTGGGCATAGCCAATTTGCGAATCAAAATATCTCAACTTGGATCTACGAGGGTCAAGCGCCCTGTAGCATTGACCTCCCCTATCCTGCTCGCCTTCCGAAGTCGAGTCATGTCGGTTACCCCACGATGGATACCTACGGCTTCAGCTTCGCGATTGGCGCGATGAAACCCGAGCCGTTCATGTATAGAGCAACGTGTGAGCTCTTGGGCGCGGACACCAGCGAATATTTCACGAACGATCGCGTGGCCATGATCGGTGATTCTGCGAAATGTGACCGTGACGGCCCGCGAGCATTAGGCATTCGCGGGTACCTTTTGAATCGCATGGGTGGGAAGGATTTCAGTAACCTGGTTGAGTTTTCCGATTCGATTCTTGCTGCTAACAGGTAAGTTGCGGAGGTGGCCTCGTTCGGTAGGCCGAGGGAACAAAACGGTTACTTCGCGTTTGCTTGTATCGATACACCGCACAGATGTGAAGTTGCTGTCGATCGCCATACGTTACAGCATCTGAGCAACCATTCGTTGTGGCATGTGCAGCTCAAGCCCTCCAAGAAAAGCGACCTTCGCGCACTACCGCCAACTCGCTGGGCCACATGTCCGGAAATGGCCAGTGACAGTGGTGGATGGAAGGTATGATCCACATCATGCAAACCATTCTTGACGCTTCACAAAGCAATGCTTGTTACGAAGCATTGAAGGCGCGAGACGCCCGATTCGATGGCTCATTCTTCGTGGCCGTCACCAGCACCAAAATCTATTGCCGTCCGGTGTGCCGTGTGAAAACGCCAAAGCGCGAGAATATTCGGTTTTACAGGCACGCCGCTCAAGCGGAAGCGGCAGGGTTCAGACCCTGTTTGCGGTGTCGACCGGAGTTAGCCCCGGGCGTCATGTCGTGGAGTACTGAGGACGCTTCACGCATCCTTGCTCAACAGGCCTCGCGAATGATGGACGAACTGCAGGTGTGGGGCATGACCTCATCAACACAAGACAATCCAGGGCCTGTCAGGAGCGGTTTGACGACTTACGTCGCGCAGCAACTGGGCATCAGTGATCGGCATCTGCGGCGCATCTTCGAGGCCCAGTTCGGTGTGTCCCCTCTTCAATACCTGCAAACCCGGCGGTTATTGGCAGCAAAGCAGCTGATTGCGGATACCCGACTGCCTATGACGCAGATCGCCCTTTCCAGCGGATTCTCGAGTGTGCGCCGCTTCAACGATGCATTCGTGCATCACTATGGTCTGAATCCAAGCACACTAAGGCGCAGCAAGGAGGTTCCACAGGGCCAAGGAATAACGGTCAGATTGGGCTGGAGACCTCCCTATGATGTAGCGGGGATGCTCAATTTTCTTCGACTGCGCGCGCTGTCCGCTCTTGAATGCGTAGAGGGCCAGGAATATTTTCGCACGCTACTGCTACGGCAAAGTGGTCATCACTACAAAGGATGGATGCGTGTTCGATTCGACGAAGAACACAACCTTGCCATAGTCACGGTCAGCGATTCTTTGGCATCGGTTCTCCCGACGGTGATAAACCGGGTACGCGCCGCTTTTGACCTAGATGCTGATCCACTGGCCATCAACACGGCGCTGGGTACTGACTTTCCAACCAGCGAGGGCATGCGAGTCCCCGGCACGCCAGATGGCTTTGAATTAGCGGTAAGAGCCATCCTTGGACAACAGGTTACCGTGGCGGCTGCACGCACGCTGGGCAATCGTTTTGTCGAGGAACTAGGCGAGCCCCTCGAAACGTCAGTGTCGGGATTAGATCGGCTATTTCCAACGCCAGAGGCATTGGCCACCGCCAGCTCGGATGCGCTCGGTCGGTTGGGTATAACCCGGCAACGACAGAATGCGCTGCACGCGTTGGCGCAGGCCGTGCTCGCTGGAGAATTGATACTTCAACCTGGTGTGGACGTCGCCGTCGCGTGCACGCAGTTGCGGGGGCATCCCGGCATCGGCGACTGGACGGCGCAATACATCGCCATGCGCGCGTTACGGTGGCCCGATGCATTTCCAGCAGGAGACGTCGCCTTACAAAAAGCCCTGGGTGTGAGCAATGCGAAGGCGGCTACACAAGTCGCGGAACGTTGGCGGCCATGGCGAAGTTACGCGGTTCTGCGCGCTTGGCAGGGTCTGGCCGAGGGCACCCATCCCGTGGTGCCGTATGCATGCGACAGCCTCCAAGGCACCGATCAGAACGAAAAATCCCCCTTGAAAGGAGCGATCGTAGAGCCATGAACTATCGAAACCACTCGCTGAGCCTTTTGAACGGTCAAAACGATCTGTTCGGCGATAACGAAACAGAATTTACAATCGATAGGTCTTTTCACACGGCCAAGCGAGTCGAGCTCGACGAATACTCCTGGGTGGAGATCGTGCCTGGCTGGGCATCGGGGGCGTCGGTGCTGTTTGAGCAGATGTTGGCCTCCGTGCCGTGGGCTGAGCATCAGCGCCGCATGTTCAACAAGGTGTTCCTCGAGCCGCGCATGACGGCCGCCTACCCGGATATTCGGCAGATTTCCCAAGAAGGCCTGCTAAAAGCCATGGCGGCACTCTCAGACCATTATGGCGTTCCCTACGATGGGTTATGGATGAATCTCTATCGCAGTGGACGAGACGGCACGGGCTGGCACCGTGATTATCCTTCCTGTCGGAAGCTGGAATGCATCGTTCCGGTTTTGACCCTGGGAGCCTCTCGAAAGTTTTTGATCAAGCCGATTAAGGGCGGCAGCTCTCTGACATTCATCCCCTCCTCCGGAGATCTGGTGGTGATGGGAGGACGGGCTCAACAGGATTGGGTGCATTGCGTTCCCAAAGAGCCAGGTATTCCAGATGCGCGGATCAGCGTTAACTTCATGAGCCAATCGCAGGCAGTGCGGGATTCGTAATCCTCAGCTCTCGCGCTTGACGATGCACACGCCATGCCCTGCTTATTGGCAGGTGGTTGTGAGAGGAATTAATCGGTGTGTGAACCGGCGCCATGAAACTGAGTCCTCAACTTGAGCTGGTCTTCGACGGGCTTGGCTCTCATCTGATATCTTTGAATTCGACCTGGTCTTCAGATGGATCATCGTCGAGCATCCATTGTTCAACCTCGGCCGACCAGCCAGGTTTGCAAAACTCGAGGGTTGGCCAATAGTTTTGATAGCTTTTATAGTCAAGTTCTTGGGCGATGGTCTGGTGGTTTTTATTCAAGAGATACCATGCGGAGCGCATCCTAGTGCTCCAGTTGTGCGCGCTCAGTAATATCTGAGCGGTTTCTTCTTGATAGCCGAGCATGCGCAGGCGAGATGTGAAAAAACCAATGGCAACCTGACTATATTGCGGCTGTTGGTCTACGAGCTCGTCAATCAGCTGGTAGAGCAATCCGATACCTTGGAATATCGAGATATTGGCTGACTCTTTCCCCTGAGTAACGTGTGCAACCCTAAGTACTGGGCCGTTAAGAGAAGGCGTCACGCTGACATTGATGCTGAAAATACTCACAGTTGATCCTCCATTACTTTTGTTTAGATCCACTTTAATAACTGAGAACCAGTCGATGCAAACTATTCGCGGTTGACAGCAATGCCTTTAAAGGTAGTAATACGACCGTACTTCTTCGATTTCGCGTGCTGACTGCGCTGCAAGCCCTATCGACATATGTCGTTCAGCAGGTTGTGTGGTTATCCGATTTATCTGTTTGCAAACGGCAGGCGACAGATTGCACAAGTTCTGTCAGTCTCGCCTTCAGTAGAGCAATGCTGGATAATCTAGAAGCTTCCACCCATATCGTCGCCGAGAATCCACCTTTCAAGTTTCTCTTGCCACTCGGGATTACAGAATTTATCGGTAGGCCAATAATTCTGGTAAATTTCGTAGTCAAGCTCTTGGGTTTTGGTCTTGTGAGCGTTATCCAAGACATACCATGCATAACGCATCCTGAGATTCCAGGTGTCCGCCTTCAGCAGTATCTGGACAGTTTCTTCTAGAAAACCGAAAAAGCGCAGACGAGACGTGAAGTAATCAGTGACGACCTGAGCGAGTTGTGGTTGCTGCTCAACAAGCGCGTCCGACATGCGGTATAACAAGCCGATGACTTGGAATGCTGAAACGTCCACTGACTCTTTTTTGTGTGGGGAGTGTGAAACCACGAGTTTCGTTCCATTAGGCGTTGACGTAACAATGGCATTCATAGTGAAGGTATTCATGGGTATCTCTTTTTATTATAATTGTTATATCAATATAATGCCCGCCACCCAAGCAATGCAAACTATTTGCGATTGACGCCGTATTGTTTTGACGTATAAAAGACCATGCACCTAAACAACAGTAGCCTAAAATCATTGTCACAGTCATTGATGTAATTTAAGTGCGACGCTAGCGACACGCCCTCGTTATCACCCTGAGCGCAAGCAATATCGCAACTCATGTGTTCCACCGCATGCCAAATCATTTAGATCAGAGAAGTCTTTGAAACAACATAGTGGCTGTGAAGCCAGCGATCCAGTGAGTTTCAATTAGAAAGACAATGCGGGAGTTGGCTTCCAAAACAGCCTCTTTTCAATGAGAGTAAGTCTTCATTTTTTCCGAAGCGCGATCGAAAATGACAAGTAACTCGCGTCAACACGCATTCCAAAGCGCGTATGGTGTTCCCGCTCCGCCACTACGTCAGTGAAAAGCAACGGCGTACGACACACCGTGTTGGCCTCACAACGTGCCCCCCTTCAGTACCATTGAACCGGCGGTGGGAAAACATTTATTCGAGCACGTTACGGACCCGACATTTGCGTTGATCTTTTTTCACGTGGGCACTGCCAAGCCAGCCACGCTGGGCCAGGCATTCATTGTCATGTCCACGACAGCCATCAATTCTGCACGGGTTGCTCCGCTTGCAGCCTGGACTGCCAATCCATGAACCTGCGTGCCGACGTAACGCGCCAGCCCCTCAGGAGACGCTTTTTCCGGCAACTCTCCCTTGGATCGTGCCAGTGCAAATCGATCAGTCAGCGCGACCTGACCAGCAAGGCGGGAGTGGTTCAGTTCTTGCCGAATGACACTGGACTGGTCAGTGCAAGCCAGCGCGCCCTGCACAAGCAGACATCCGTGCGTGCGGTCGTCGAGGGTCTGCTCTTCGACGCTTCCACGCAAAAAGCGTTCTACGGTTTCGGCAACCGTTGGCGCGGCAAGGGCGAACTCGATCACAGCCTTGCGCTCAAGCAGATAGCGCTCATGCACCTGGCGAAAGAGGCCTTCTTTGTTGCCAAACGCCGCATAGAGGCTGGGGGGATTGATGCCCATGGCTTGGGTCAAATCAGTCAGAGATGCGCCTTCGTAGCCCTTCTGAAGAAACACATCCAGGGCTTCTTTCAAAGCTTTATCAATGTCGAATTCTCGCGGTCTGCCGGCAGCCATCTGGAGCTTCTCCTTAATTTCTTAGTGAACAATACATAATTTTCTTGACAGTGCATAGAGCCGCGCTTGTATTGTGTAGTAATCGATACACAATCGATTTAGAGCCTGGCCACCATCTTTGCTTAAGGAAATGCTCCATGTCAGCACCGCAACCGCCGCTTGATATTTCTAGAAAAGCCACCCCACGATAGTGGCTAGCCATTGCACCCGTGGCGCTCGGCACCTTTGCGCTGGTCACAAGCGAATTTCTTCCAGTGGGTCTTTTGACGAGCGTTGCATCAGAGATGCAGGCTTCAGAAGGCATCATCGGTTTGATGATGACCATTCCTGGTCTCGTTGCAGCTGTCGCAGCTCCTGCCGTTATGCTCGTGGCAGGCAAGCTGGATCGCCGGATCATCCTGTGGGTCTTGAGTGCCATTCTGGTTCTGTCCAATCTCATCGTGGCGCTCGCGCCGAATTTACCGATGATCCTCCTGGGTCGTGTCCTGCTCGGCATCGACATCGGCGCCTTTTGGGCGATCAGCAGCGTGGTAGCCACTCGGATTGTTCCTGCCGCCTCGGTGGGAAGAGCCAATTCCATTATCTTCTCGGGCATCTCCGTAGGTGCGGTGCTGGGTGTTCCGGCAGGCGCGCTGATCGGTCACGCCTTTGGCTGGCGAGCGTCATTTGGCGTGGTGGCGGGCTTTGGCGCATTCGTCCTGGCTGCCCAGCTATGGCTGTTACCACGCCTCGCCCCGACCGAAGTAGTCAGCATGCGGCACCTCGTTGCCCTCTTTCGCATCCCGCAAGCGCGCATTGGTTTGATTGCAATCTTTGTATCCTTTGCAGGTCACTTCGGTGCATACACCTTTATGGGCGCGTTCCTTGAACACGTGACGCACGCTACGCCTGCTCTGCTCTCTTCTGTGCTTCTCGGTTACGGCATCGCCAGCTTCACCGGCAATTTCGTTGCAGGTGCCGCTGCCCAGCGCGATGCGCGCATGACGTTGGGCCTGACTACGCTAGGGCTTGATGTTGCGATGGTTCTTTTGACGATCTTTGGCAGTGCCGAAGTACCGGCAGCCGTTTTGATCATTCTCTGGGGCTTTGCCTTCGGTGCACTGCCGATTGCAACCCAAGGGTGGATGCTCAAAGCGGCCCCCCAAGAGATGGAAAGCGCCAGTGCGATGTACATCGCCGTCCTGCAACTGGGATTGGCATCGGGCGCGTTTCTCGGCGGATTCGCCGTTGACCGTATCGGCCTGATCGCGACGTTGGTCAGTGCCGGAGTTGTCTGTCTTGTAACCGCCGCGATGGTCTGGTTGTTTGGCCGCGATGAACAGGCATCGTTTGCGAACCACGCGATGTCACCTCGAAGCGCTGAAGTCGTAAAAGACTGATACGGGCAATGGGCGCAGATTTGCGTGGGTTTTGAGGTCATAAAGATGATCACAACAGCTCGGCATTATCTGCGTTCACCCTACTCCGCGGCGCAATCTTCACTGGGCATCGCTCGACACGTTACGCGCATAAATCTGCTTCATGACCGCAGGTAATTTAACGGTCGCAATCAGAAACTGTACTACTGTCTTAAAAAAACGCCTGACTTCGGACAACTTTTAAAACCTCGATAACGCTTATTTACTGGATCAGAGCCACTTATTCTCTACGGCATTAAAGTTAAACTAATTGTCAAAATGGCAATTGAAATTTTGCTTGCATAAAACAATTAAATACGGGAGCATTATTACCATCTGAAACGCCATTTTAATAAGAGCTATCCGTCATATGTCTTATTGCATTAATGTCAGCTACCTGGAAAGGGAAACCATCGCGACGGTTGAAATTTTCGGGCCCAGCGAAGAATTCAAATCGGTTCGAATTTCTCAATTTCAATGCATAGGCTGGTTGCTAGGCATATTCGATACCGCACGCAGGCGAGTACCGGCCGATGGCCTGTCGAATCCTGAGTATGAGCAGGAAGCACTGGAGCGCGTAGGCAAGCTAAGCCCCACACAGGCTGCTGAATTGCTTGCACTGAATTCACTTAACGAGCGCTTCGTTTTTGTTTGGAATGCCATTGGCTACGAGGAACAAGAGATCGCCAAAGCTATGGACTACAGAGATTTTGATAATTTTTGGCCGAGCTTTGATGCTTACAGCCAACTGTGGAGCACCAGTGCTCATTCGGCGTGATGTTTGGGTGTAAAAAGCGCGACATGGCCTTGCTGGTTTTGTGAAAGGGCGTGATTGATCACGTGAATTTCGTTAAACCAGATTGTGGCCTATTTGATTTCGCAACGAGTCTGACATATCTGAAGTTGCGCTGACTGCGCTTTATTTATCCTGGATCCCATAGAGTCATTTGAAAAAAAATTGTTGCAGCTGCCCTTGCTCCATTTTTATAATTTACTCATAACAAAAACAGGAAATAGTCATGGAACACAAATCACTCGATTACATTGAACAGTACAACGACAAACTGGGCGATTACTGCGATTGGATGATCCAGTTAGGCGCAGAGTGTGAATCCGAAATAGAAGGTTACTTTAGAGTTTATCATATTGAAACGTACCCTGGAGTCGGCAGGGAACCGAAATTTATTGGGTACTTCCCCACGAGCATGCCGCCTGAGATGCTTGCCCATTTCGCATCGGTTTGTCAGGAGTACTATGAATTGGGGAAAATGAGCATTTCAATCTGACAAAGCCAGTGGTGTGGCAGCGCCTATGAATCCTTAGATAAGCATTCACGCTGGTCATCCTTGCATTGAGAATGAAATGGCTCCAGTGACTCGATTTTGAAGGTTGCACTGTGTGATTGAATCGTAACGATGTACGCCAAAAGCCAAAAATGCTCAGCATTTTCTACATCGTCTGATGATGTGTCGACGATACCGCGCGTCACTCTAAATCACGGCGCTTACTTCGTGGCTGGTTGGCGATCACAGAGAATTCCATTCTCAGGGCGTTCGACGAGGTCTGTGACAGCAGTGGCACCGTCTTCCGTGCTGAACATCTCTATGGGTGTCCTTGAATTCAAGGCATGCAATGACGACGTCAAAAATAGATTGGCCGCTTGAGCGGAGCGATGTCTTCGCCCCTGGCTTTTGTCTGGCCAATAGATTTTGATCGGGCATTACGCCCAGTTCGCAATTTTTCAGTGCGGATCTGCACCGTCTTTCGACGCTCCTCAAGCGATCCAATGCGCACGACAACCAGGCTAAAGCCGCGGGACGCCAAGCGATCCGCCATTTCCTGAGTTTGATCACGCAACAGTTTGGGATCGAGAATTTTGTGTTTCTCACAATGCCAAAATGGCTTTGTAATTCGAGTTGAGCAAGCCACGGGGACGACTAGATCGTGAGCCCTTAAGAGCGCTCGACATTCTCGCATTCGCCACTCATATAACCATATAGATTCGTATGGCGAATGGCAAACACAGCATAGGCCCGTGTTTTAAGGGTACGGAAAAATGTCTGTGCATCGCTTTCGCTGCAGCGCTGATCTCTTGAGAACAGAGTGCAGCCCCAAATAAAGTGATCTGAGCGCACGTCTCGCGCAATCGCACGTGAACCGAATTGAAGATGGGAAAACATCGTCCAACTTTGAGACGATAATAAAGTCTTCAACTGTGCACTTACGCGCTGACGGCCTAGTCTGGGAGACTTGAGAAACGCTGACTGCCGGCTAAGGTGGTTATCGCCCTGGAAGACGAATAGCGGTCTCATTCTCGTGCTTCGCAAACGGCGCTAGCATGGGACAGGGTTCAAGCCTTGAAGGAACAAAGCCATCGGTGTGAGCAAGCTGAATGAGCCGCCTTTCCGTTGGGGGGATAGGTGATTGAAGTCCCCTGAATGCGAGCAGGAAACATCAACGCATGTTGAAAGGTTGAAGAGGTGCAGCTACCACAAAGGTACTCATTTACCGGCGCGGTAGGGAGCGCATGTGCTGGCACACGGTTTCCCACTGCCCAAGCCGGAAACGGTCATACTGGCGAACCAGAACAACTTTTCCATCTTTCATGGCATTTTCTCCATCTGTTCTCAGCGGGCCGCTGACAGCCTTTGCACTTCATGAGCAAAGCTAGCCAATGAGCGTAGGCGAGAGGGAGAGTCCTTCGGTGGTAGCTGCGGGCACAATGCTATCAGGCACTGTTGAGCTTGACCAGAGCCAGTTTGGGCGGCGGCCCGAGACCTTATAAAAAATCCAAAAATGGCGAATAACAAGTAAGTTCCACTCGAAAAAAAGCCCGGAAAGCTGCTCCTCCCGGGCTATTGACTCGCTGCGTGGAGTGCGATCAAGCCTCCCAAAAACGCAGCGAGCTGAACGAGTGGGTGCGCTCGCAGCGGCTTCGAATCAACTCATCATCTTGTCGAAATGCGACTCGAAATTCGTTTTCACAAACACCTCCCTGAACCGCGCGACGTATTGCGTGGGATCAATTTCACCGAAATCGGTCAGATTGACCGCATCCGCATGGGATTGGCGACTGATGTAACGGTACAGTGCTCGGAACTCCGGATTTTCATCGGCCAAGTCTGCGAGTACCGATCCCAGTGAATCCTGACGGTGCACAAACGAGAAATAATATTCCAGGATATTTCTCATCATGTTCGGGATCACATTGGTGGATGTGCGCCCGGCCAAGGCGTCCTTGATGGCCTGCCAGAACGATTGATAGTCGTTCTGCACTTCCTTCTCCAGCATGGTGGTGACCGAGCTGAACTGCGACTTGGTGATCCGGAACAATGCGAAAGGCGGTTCCTCATTCTTGGCTGCCGGCATCAGCTTGATCATTTCGTGAAAGAAAAACAGGTTATGCGTGAGAATGATGACTTGTTTGAATCTCGCTTTGGGGGTCAAGACCTGTCGTCTGATCAGCGAGGCAATGTCGTAGATGTAGTTGTGGGACAGGCTGGAGATTGGGTCATCGATCACGATAATCCGATTGCTTTTGAGCTTGCTGGTTTTGTCATCCAGGTCGCCGTTGCAAACCTCCAAAAAATACAAAAACGAAATCAGCGTTTTCTCACCTTCGCTCAGTGTCTTGAACACGCCATCTTTTTGGTCAGGTCGGTGTAGTCGATACTGTGGAACCTCACCCTCCTCCCTCAGTAGCTCAAAGCCCTTCAGACCCAGCACGCCGAGCCATCGGTTGATATTCCCAATGGCCTGGTCGATATTCGTGATTTTGGCGCGGCTTTCGACGATCGTTTCCTGGTGCGTTTTGATTTTGCCCAGTATCAGCCTTATTGCATCTCGCTTCGCGGCCAATTTGTCATCGTATTCACGATGCTCCTTGGTAGCTTTAACGATCATGGCATCGCAGCTGCCGCGCAAAAGGTTCCAAAAACGCTCCTTGATCTGCTCAAGATGGGTTTTCTTGTCCCTGATTTTCAGGTTTATGGCATCGATTTTGTCCTGCTCGACCTGGACTGCAGCGTTTAGATCGGCGATCAATGTGACGGTCACCGTGAGGCTAACGGGGGCCGAAGGGCTAGCCATTTTGGCTTCAATACGCTGAATATTCTGCTGCAATGCAGATTTCAAGGTGACCACGTGCGCGAGAAATGACTTGCCCTGATATTCAGGTTTATCAAGCTGAAGAAGCAACTGATCAACACCGCTCTGATAGCGGGTTTGCAGTGTTGCCAACTCCTCGATGCGAAGCTCGTACGTCTTATCGAATACCTTTTCCAGCTGCGCGTAAAAGTCATTCGGCAGCGCTTGCTGGCAGAATGGGCAGTGGTTGTCAGTTTTGTCGACAAACTTGAAGGATTGCTTGATCCAGTCCGAGTTGCCTAATTCCTGAATCAGAACCGACAGATAAGAGTCGCCAGAGCCCGCAATGGTCTCTTGGAAAATAGGCTTCGTTTCTATGTCGCCCGCATAGAATGCGAAAGACGCAATGCCCTCAAGCTCCGTGTCACTGGCGGACTGCAGCTCCGAGGCTTCTGCTGCCAATGACTCAGCAGTATCGGCCGTCGACTTGAACTTCAGCGGCACGAGTTTATCGTGCAACCGATCCTTGGTATTGATTCCGCTAAGGCAGTAGCTCAACGGGCCACTGTCATACGGCTTTTTTTGTAGCCACATCTGGTCTTTAAGCGCAGCGGAAAGCGTTTCCTGTGCCGCTTTCAATTCCTTCCCGTCAGCAATTTCCGCCTGCTGCTCCTCGCTAAGGACCTTGATCGCGTCCTCTGCTGCCTTCAGCGCAGCCTCCGCCTCAATGTTGCCTTCATTCAAGGTGAAAACACCCGGCTGGACACTGGCGTGAAAGTTTTGCTCCATGAATGTGTGGTTGTAGACCAGTATTTCCCGTTCAGCGTCGACAGGGTCTATACGGCACGAGGAGTGATCCGATGAGGTCGGATTTTGCAGAAAATTGCTGATGGTGGTTTTGCCGGTCCCGTTCTGTCCGTAGAAAATGTTGACTCGCGTCAGCGGGCCAATGGACGTGTCTACGTTGGGGTCGTAGCTTGAAACGTTGCGCAGAACAATATTCTTGATCATTGTGCTGTCCCTGCGAGGCGGATTTAGTTACAAGACATCATGTTAATTCGAGTTGTCCGCTTTGAACAGCGCCGATGATGAGACTGTGCCATCACAAATCGCCCAAGGGCTCCCCTGTATCTGCAGCGATGCATGCGCATTACTGCACCAACGAGTATCACTGACGTGATGCGCTCGCCGTGCTCGGAAATGCCCAGCTTGGCGGTCGGGCTTGCGCGTCGCCCAGTAGATCACGCTCGTGACTGAATTGAAGTTAGCCGCCCGCTGTGTTTCTGCCTTGGCTTAATTGCAGAAAAATCATCATCGGATCAAGATTTTCAAAGTGCGGAACTCGAATTAGCCGCGTTAAACTCCAATTCAAAATTGATTAATAACAATTCTCATGTGTGTCACACATGCACAGCCAAAGGCATGGCAGTTTATCTGGCAATTGAAAAAGCGCGCCCTGCCCGCTCTCAATTTGAACCAAGAAATATTCTAACTTTTTAGAAAAAAATACACCGCTATAGTGGCAAAAGGCAATCACACCATGTTAAAATTTAGATAATTCAATTCACGTCAGGACAGTGGTATTTCTTTCAACTACTTCGACGTACGACTATAAGAGAAAAGCATGGATACCCTCGAATACTCGAATTTCATTGAAAAAGTTTCAACTGATGTGATAAATGAGATCAATAAAAATCGCTACGTTTTGATGATCGGAAAAAATGGACGCGGCAAGAGCAATATTTTGGCGATGCTTGCAGAAAAACTAGCTTTCCAAAAAAAATTAGTGCTTGCATTATCGTTCTCGATTACTGATAAATTTCCATTTTCAAGCAAAGCTTATTACCAATATCTCGGTGTCAAATCGACCAGCAACTCGACACATACCAATACCATCGATAATAAAATTTTTGAAAATTTGCTCAAAGGCGCATCCATTCCGGGATTTGAAGGCCGCATCGCACAAATCTGTGAATTTTTGGAAACTTCCTATACCCTTAGTATCAAGGGTGAATGCTTAACTGGTTTTGCTGAAAGCAGTATAGATCGATACATTGCCCGGGCAGTGACGGCCAGGCGTGGGCGATCAATTTTAGATCTTGAAAGCCTGGAAACGGATCTGGCGACTCAGGAAGCTATCGACAAAATCCTGGACAAAGAAGATCTACAGCGAGATCAGATACATCTCTGCTTACGTGCGCTGGGCGCAGAAGAAGAAAACACTAAATTTGAACGGCACCTTGAACTCAGTGACCACGATACGATCAAGGCGTTTTCATTCATACCCAAGCTCCGAAAGCTTGGAATCATCAGAAATTTCTCGCTCAATATTGGTAATCACCAGACCGGAAATCTTAACTTCTTAAGCTCAGGACAGAAGCACATTTTTTTCACCTTGATTCAGGTGTGCCTGTATGTGGGTCGCAAAGCCACGTTGCTGATTGATGAACCCGAAATCAGTCTGCATCCTGACTGGCAAGCGCGCTACATCCCTTTATTGGAACAACTGTTTGGCGACGAAGACTTCAAATACGTTATCGCAACGCATTCCCCTTTTGTCGCCATCAATTGCTCTCATCTAAACACATCAATCATTTCGTTGGCGAAACAGGATGGCATGTTGACCAGCGAGCGCATCGACTCCATGAATGGCTGGAGCGTCGACATTGCCTCGGTGGATGGATTCAAGGTAGGCAGCTATCGATCGATCCAACTGGAAAAACTCTTACTGCAAGCCTGTGAGATTATCGCAGCCGACGAACCCTCAAAATTAGAAGCAAGAGCGTATATAGCGAAGCTTAAGCAATACACATTATCACCGGAAGATCCTGTACACAGCATCATTGCGGATCTGGAAGAGGTGGCTAAGTGAGTACCAAGTGGACGTGGCAAATTCGCGTGTACAAAGGGTTCTCGCTATCAGCTGCAGAGCATTCTTATATAAAAGAAGTCACCGCAGATGCTGACTTCAGTCATTTGTCTTGGGACTCTATTCAAACCAATGCGATGAAACGCATAAAAAAGAAAATTTACAATCAGCTCAAACATGAACAAAAAGGGCGCTGTGCCTATTGTGGCACTCCGATCATGCGCGAACCTGCCGATCGAGAACATATACTTCCGAAAGAAAAATACCTTAAACTGATGTTTAATCCGTATAACATTGTTTTATCCTGCATCAACTGCAATCGCAATTTAAAGGGGCGATATGATTCGCTGGCACAACACATAAATCATAAGAGAATGGCAACCTCAGGTTGTCTTTCAGCGCGTTACAACTACGAAAGTTGGCACCCTTTCTTTCATGCCCCCGAAGAGCATTTCAAGTACAGCGGCAGTGTCAGTAAAATCATAAAGTCTGATACCCCACAGGGTAACAAGCACATTGCTCTGTTTCGTCTGTCGTCACTAAAATCGATCGAAGAACGTACTGAGTTTGCACTCATTATGGAAAAGAGACAAAAAAATCGGCTGAAGCGCTTCATGAGGACAATCGATGCAGCTCTCGATTTCAGAAATGATCTGGGCGGAAAATGAGTGCCCGATCAGGCGCTATTGAATCCACGCTTCTAGCGACTTATAACCGTACTCAACACGCTTAGCGGTTATCGATCACTTGTCAGCTGAGACCTTCAGGTATCTGAATGCGCGCGTGGTGTTGACGAAGGACTACTTATCGATAGCTGAAGACCCAAGGAATACGATAGTGACGATCTTGAAAGCCGCCAACGTTGAAGAGGCTGTTGCGATTGCAACGGAACTTAAGCGCAAAGGACAATATGACTGGTTTCGAGGCCAGCTGCGCGAATGGAATCCAGCGTCGTCACTTGAGCGCAAGTTGCACCAAAACCCGGGTGCACAAATCGAAATTAAAGCGAAGCTGAATAGATTTTTCACATGGGCTCAAGCACACCCGGCGCTCGCTTACCTGTTGCAAGAAGAGAACATTGATGCACTGGTTGCCGTGCTTCAACATTACGGCGTCGCCACCTCGTATATCGACTTCACGACAGAGCCTTCCATTGCCGGCTTTTTTGCTTCTGATGCAACAACTTTGCCTGTCGAGGAAGGAAACTCAGTTATCTATTGTCTCAACACGACTCATCTCGTGGAGTTTTATAATGATCTAAAAATGGACAAAGCGTTCATGCATTTGCAAGCAATGCCCGTGACAGTAGATGTGCCGAATTTATGGCGTTTGCAATCTCAACACGGACATTTTTTGTTTGCTAACCACTCGTGGTATCAGCACTACGAGTTGGATCGAATCGTTTTTCCTTGGAGTGGTACTCCTGCATATCCTTCTCGAGATCAGATATACCCTGTCCACAAGAGTGCCCTCGAGCAGTCGCTGGATGCGTATTTTTTCAAAGAACATAGAGTCGAAAGTGAGGCTGCGCTTCGGGCGATGGCTGAAGCTGCAGGAAAGCAGAGCCTGCTCAAGCACATAGCGCTCAGCGAGCCTGAAACGTACCGAAAAGAGTCGTTTATCTCCCCTCTGGTAGCGGCTGAGCAATGGAGCGACTTCGCATTAAAAGATTGGCTCTCCTCCTCGGTTGAGCACTTTGACTCAACCGTTGGCCGCCGAATACCAGTGACACTGCGTAGTGACCCCGCAGCCCCTAGCCCTGCCGATCAAATACGCCACTCAATCAACAGTGCCTTGAGTTTGCAGCCAAAAATAAGGGCAGAGGCCGTCGAATGGAGTTTTACAGGCCTGCCCAGCGATGTGAATGAACACCTCTTCATATCCTCGACGCGTGCCGCATGGAATGGGATGCGTAACCTCCCCTTTACGGACAACGATATCGCGAGTGCCTTTTCTGCCTTGGTGATTCTTTGTGCACTTCCAGACTGCCAATCGTTCGACGGTAAGCGGGCTGACCAGGCATTTACGGGCTGGATTGCTGATGCGATTTACGTGGAGTTTGGAAACCAAGACGGTTCGTATTCCAGGGCATACTGCTCTGATAAGGGATTGTTTGAGGCCCTGGAGCCGGCATGGATGGCCAATCTACGGGAACCGGAATCGATATCGTCCATACACGGCGCATTCAAACATACCCATGATCCTCGTCTCATGTTCGACTTCAAACGCCTCGCGAATATTTTTGCCCGGCAGATAATTCCGTCTCAGCTCGCAATGAAGCGACCGGTCGTGCTGTTTAATCCTGCAAACCTAGAGGTGTTGGGCCTCCCATAGCGTATTCCGCGTGTAGAGCGGGTCTAAGCGTCTGCGTGACCGGAGTGGCAGCCGCCCACAACAAGGCTGATTTCTTAGACTGGGGTCTGCCTTCGTGTGGACTGCGTGACGCGGCTCACGAGCCCAGGCGATTTCCCAATTAATGGCCATATTCGTCTATAAGATTATTAACATCATCTAAAATGATTCTGTTTGCCGTCACAATTGCACGATGATTGCCATCAGTCGTCGGCGGATGCTCTCCAGGCCAGCGCCGATATCTTCGTCAATCTGTCATTGTCACTTGAGAACGGAGAACACCATGAAAGCAGCTACTCATCCGAACTATCGTCCAGTGTTGTTCCACGACACCGCTGCGGATGCATTTTTTCTCATCGGCTCTACCGCACACACCAACAGCACGCAAAAGCACAGTGATGGCAACACCTACCCCTATGTCGCATTGGATGTATCGAGTGCCTCTCATCCGGTGTATACGCATCAGCAACGCAAAGCGACCAGCGAAGGGCGAATTGCTGGCTTCAACAAACGTTTTGCAGGCTTTAGCGCACGCTAAGGGCCTCCGATGGATGACTTTCTTCAACTGCCAATCAGCAATCTCTAGCAGCCCCTTGATTCAAGGGGTTGCTTTTTGGAGCGTCGACTGCCTACGGTCGTTGATGCAAAGTGAGCCTCCAAAGTCGCCCTACTTTCGATTGGTTCCGTGAGCCGAAAACACACCTGGCGATGGTTGTTCGTCACCCTGCAGCGGGAATGTTCAATGCTTGTTTGGCATTGATGAAAAGCCCTAAAGGGCCTGGGCCAGCGTCTCACTATTCATTCGACGGATAGCGCATTCCAACATCTGCTTCAGCGTACCCAGCATGATGTTATAGGGATCAGCCACCTGCTCCAATTCACGTCGTTGCCAATCATAGAAATTTCGCAACCATCTCCTTTCAAAATCACCATTAGAATCCGTCCTTTTGAAGCGAACAGGGTCTGACGAATTCCTGAGAGAGTTTGTGTCAAGCTTGAAAAGATGCTTCTTATAATCCATTCGTAACGCATTGGTCCTGGAGAATAGCTCCCCACTGTCACGTTTCTCGAACGGCATCCGATGCACATTTTTGACCCGATCTGCAAAGATGATCGAATAGGACAGTATCTCACCAGTCCCCCCGTTCACTTGCAAACACACGATCACGCGATAGTTCACGTGTTCACCGGGCAAATGAACATGAAATGCCGGACGCCAGTACCACGCAAACACATACTTCATGCTATTGGCCTCCAGCCGCGGGGAATATCGGCAAGCATTGAAATGTTAAGGCTTCTGCTTTCGTAATGACGAAGCTCGTCGCCGAGCAACGTCATTAGGTTAAAATGCTCCTCCATTAGCTCCCAGATAATCCACGCTCGAGCTGGCATAAAATAACCTTCGGCGTTGGTCGAGCTTCCCTCCTCTTCCGTGATCCATCCTAAAAGCAGTCCACACAGATAAAGCGCGCTTGTTCTTGCAATAGAAGATGCACGATAAATTTCTTGGTAAAAGTTGAGATAAAAAGCATCACGGGGGTAGAAGTTAGGCCCTCCCCAACCTGAAAACGCGATTTTAGGAAAGGTATAGTGCAAGCAAGGCATCATGACCGCTCGCATCAGAGACAATATGAACCCGTCAATCTGAGCCCGCTCCAGATGATCAGATGCGCTTGCACGAAGCGTATAAATGCGCCGTTGCACGTCGAAGGCGAATGCACTTCGAAGTGGCCAGGCATTGCAAAGAAGCTCGCAATGTTGCTTGGCACCCGGCGAGTCCCAATACCAAGTAAACGCGCGTACCGGGTGGTCAAATGCCAGTGCGATTGAAACAGGAGCGTCCAGGAGAGGAGCGGCGTGCACGCTGCACAAGGGTTGCGCAAGATGCCGCCACTCTGATTTCCATGCAGGCAATCCTGTCGCTCGCACGCTCTGCGCAAGACATTGGTAACAGAAGGCTCGTCGATACCGTAAAGGCACGTAGGGGCGCTCGAAAAATGGAAACTGACACTCGAACCATTGTCGAGCGATGCCTAGGGTTTTGACGCAGTCGTCTACCCAATCGTTGGATGCCACGCCGTCGGGATCAACAAATCTGATCCTGGGTGAATCAAGGACATCACTCTGTTCAATTCCGCGAGCAGCTGAAACGTACGTTGGATGATCGAAAATGGGCGTTTCGATCTGCAGATTTATCCGATAACTCCAGGACGATAGGCTTTCTCCAGTCATGGGTGCACTGATTCCCAGCTGTTCCAGGCGCCTCGTGCCTTGAAGCAGGATTGCAGCGTTGCCATCCTGCATTGATTCAACCGTATGCGACACACTGCACCTCCCATTTCAAATCTTCCGTGGTCAGTGCCTCAAGCTTTGTCGTCGGCATTTGGTCGCAAAGGAGCGCTGCGCAATAGAGCACTTCAAGCGTTGACATCGCTTGAGCAATTTCAAGCGAGCCAATGGCAGTTGCAAAGAGATCTTCGGCGTGCTCCCGGATGTTCAGACCGTATCGAGAGTCGGCCCAGTGGCAAAACTGATCTTTCAGGTCGACCCAGTGTTGAGCCGTCAGCGAGCCGCTCAGAGAAATGTCAGCTGTTTGAACTGCATTTATTTTACAGAACAGGTTTTGCAGGGGGACTCGGCGCGTTGAAAATATGACCAGCATCTCAGCGTCGCTGAGGGCAAATTTGAGCATGTCGTCAATGATGACCTCGGCCGAATTCTTGTCGTGACTAATGATGTCTGCGTCATCAACCACAATTGTCCTGCGGCCAGTCAGTTTTACGAACTCGATCAGGCTCTTCGGCACCCGCTTAAGCCATCCGAACTCACAAGTTGGAAACACCTTCTGCTGAACTCGATCGACCAGATTCACACGGTTTAAGAATATGTCATGCCGAACAACAATCACCTTCGTAGAATGAGCGGCGATAAATGCATCCAACAAACTGGTGATGCCTGCTCCAACTGGACCTCGCACCATGGCAACGGAGCCTGCGGTTGACTTGAACAGTGACTCAAGCGCGTCATGCGCTTGAGTCCATGAATCCCAGCGAAACTGGAAGCCATGACGGCCTTCCAGCACGCTGCGAGCGATAACGCGACGTGCATCCAGATTCACGCCACGTCGCCTTCATCGGCGTCCTCAGGTTCATAGACCTGGAGCGCGTAGTTGAAGTCAGCCATGATCTCTTCGATGTTGTCGAGGTGGCGATGATTGATGTGCTCAGAACCATCCAGAATGCTGGCCATCGCAGAGGCCTGGATAATTTTGACGACGTTGTCCATGAGACCGCCACTTTTTTCCTCGATCTTCAAAACCAGCATTTGATCCTTGAAGTTCGTCGGTTTCTTCAGCGGCAAGTGATGGATGTATGTGGCCACGAAATTGCGAAATTCGGGGCCATTTTTCCAGCTGGGCAGAGAGACCAACGGATAACGCCGCTCCAATTGCGGATCGCGACGAAGCACCTTTGCAGCTTCCGGAATGCCGAAGGCAAACACTGACAATCCGTAAGTTGAACCCGAAAGGTTTTTCAACAGCGACAAGTTGATTCGTTGCTGAACCTCAGTCAGCATCAGCGCATCATGAATTTCGTCGAGCGCAATGCCCCTAATGTTCTCAGTGCGAATTTTGTATTGCATTTCTGGGGTAATATTGTCGCCTTGCCGAGCCCTTCGCCCGACGCCAAGCCCCATCTCGCTGAGGATAAGATCGCGAAGCGAATACCCATTTGGGCTCTGGTGCATGGTCACGAAAATCATCTTGTTTTCGGATGTTTGATTATCCATTTTCATCTTTTCGATCATGGCCGATTTCCCGCCTCCGGGAGGGGCAATGATCAGCATGCTGGGTGCATTGATCTTGTTCCTTGTTTTCATGGCCATCTGCATCCTCATGAAGATTTTTTGTGCGCTCGGATGATGGACCCAGAAATCATTGGCACAGGCCAAGAGCCTGCCTTCATCGGTTTTATCAAAGTGCTGTAATGCCGAAGCGTGGACGTGCGGGTACTTGGACATAAACATGCCTCATGTTTTTTAATGTTAAGAGCCTGTTCAGATGAACAGAGTTTTAAATCTATAAAGTGCATGGCGCATCACCTGTATCGATGCGCCAGTTAGATTCATGCAATAGATCGAACGAGGGGTGTTACCCCATCTTTTGATGGATGGGGAGCAGACAATGCAACTAGCGAGTGTCGCTGTCATAAAAAATTGGTTCTTCATCGAAATCAACAGCGGTGTCGCGCTGAAACAATTTGCTAATGTCGTAGACGTTGGTTTTGTCCTTTTTCTGAGATTTTGGATTGATTTTTGTTGTCGCGGTCATCTTCGTTTTCGAAGAATCATTAATCGCTTTTTTAATGGGCGTTTGGTTATGAGTGGTTGCTTGTTCTTTGTAGTCCTCCTTACCTTTCTGTGCCTTCCTTTGACGTTTCTCTTTGGTGGTTAATGCCATCTCGGCTTTTTTAACCTTGTGCGCTTCAGCAAATGACTGCGCCCCTGCCTTGCCCATCGTGCCGTCTCGAGCTCCTTTTTGTTGGCGTTGCCAACGGTACGTTTCAAAATCGATGCTTTTATTAAAGTTGTTCCTCCTGCATGGAATTTTGGTCCAAGTGCCATCCAGGTTGGCAAAAATGAAACTGAGATCGTACGGATCGTACTTGATCAGCACTTTTTCTCGGACTCGATGCTTGATCGCTGAATCGAAGTAAAACCTGCGAAACAACTCAATGCCCTCAGGAACAATCTGCTTATCATGGATCTCGGGATAAAACCGATACTTGAAGTCTTCGTGCTGCGCCGCCTCGAGCACCTTGGGTCCCGGGTATTTCGCGTAATGCTCGTTCCATGCCTCCTCAGGTGTTTTCCCCAAGGCAGAATGCTTGGAGTCGTGATAGGCGTGGAAGTGATAACAAAGGATCTCTCGCAGGCCCGTCAACGTAATGCCTGCGCGCTTCGCGCTTCTCAGATGCTTGCGCTGGACCGTGTTCGATCCCGTACTGCCAGGCAGCCCGTGAACCGTGTTGAGCATCAACTTGCCAATCAGACTTTCAATGTGACCCCCTTGGTGCTTTTGGGGGATGTCCCTGTGCTGTACATCGATACCAAAATCCTTGGCGTTCAGCACAAAGACATCGGAAATGAACTCCTTTGCGTTGTCGGTGTGAATCACCTCGGGTAAGCCATGCATCGGCAGCAAATGCCCAGGGAGTCCAAGTTTCGCGAGAAACGGATCCTTGGGTAAAACGCAGCTTTCCATCAGCATGGCCACCGAGACGGCACTGGGCGGCAGGAACGACAGGTAAAACCCTAGAACCACACGGGTGTGTAGATCCACAGCGAGGCTGATCCAAGGTCGCCCAATGATGACGTTACGATCGTTTTCATCCACGACGAGTAGATCAACGACGGTATGGTCGAACTGCACCCACTCCAGAGGCCTTGTAGTGACCTTGTACCCTGCCCTTGCCTCATACCTTTGCTTGGTCTGGTCAGTGGAGTGCGTCTCGGCGTACAACAACCGCTCGCCTTTGGCTTCAATCCAGCGTTTGACTGTGTGGTAGCTGGGTCGCAGCATCCTTCTGTTGTCCGCCTGTGCCTGGCAAGCTTTCCAAACGACTGAGACTTTCTTCGATTCCGGATAGTGCTCAAGAAACATCTCTTCGATGAGCTTTAGCACCTCTGAATTGGTCACCATCAGGCCGTCTTTGCGTCCCGGGCTATCCGTAACGATTGTCCGGTAGCTGGTAGCGCCTTCCATGCGCTTGATCAGCTGGTAAAACACCGTCTTTTTTAAGCCCAGTAGGCTCATCGCTTTCTTGGCGTTCAGATGGCCGTCTTTGTAGTCCTTTAAAATGGTGTACCGTGATGCCGCCAACTTGTGTCGCTCTACTTCGCGGACGGTACTTTTTGAGCTCAATGTAGCCTTGGCTCGCGAAATGTGTTCCTCGGTCACTTTTTTCATTGGTGATTGTCCATACAGAATGAAGTCCTTCTGACGCAGCACGCTTATTACGCACATCGGCGCTGCGATGATGGCCTTCGATCTATTGCATTAGTTTTTTTAAAGAGCGGTAGTTACACACTTCGATTGCGTCGAAGCGAAATTAGTTAATCTCATCCGAACAAAGTCCGCAATAGGCCGGCCAGGAGCGCAAAGAACTGAGAAAATAAATAGCGAATTAATTTTTCGACGTATTTATTTTTAAATGAACCCCCCTCTAGATCGGGGCTTTCAGAATTTCGAAGGCATTTTATTTTTTATTTTATTTGCACTTCAATTTGCGCGTTAATCGCCTGCGATTATAACTTCCGATTTGTCCAATCGAAGCATTGCGTGCAGGCCTGGCTGGAAACAATCGAAATTTTTGACCAATAAACTTGAAATTTTGTTTTCAAATCAAGTTAGTCGGCTAGAGTGGACGAATAATACATATATTGATGTTTGCGGAGATTTAGAGGCGTCGAATTAAAGTTATATTGACATGTATCAGGCGTTATTTGTCCTCGTCCCGGCGTTCGTGTCTGGCCTGTATGGCTTGCCACCGAACTGAGATCATTTGCCTGTGAGAGTGTGATTTGGGGTCAAAGAGCAGGCGGCAGCGTTGCTGCCGAAGAGGCGATGTGCCTAGGGCTGGATCTGGGCTTGTCTGCATCGAAACAGAGAAACACGTTAGGTTCTGTACGATAAGTCAGTGCAGGTAGAGCCGCCGTCCTGATTGACTAGTGGCCTTCTTGGCAAAGCACCAAGAACTCCACGATGCGGCCTGGGAATTGATCAAGGATCTGGTTTCCCCGGAACAGAAGATGGGTCGATCGCGAAGTGATAATTGGCTGACGCTCAATGGCCTTTTCTGATCCTCTGCTCGGGCGTTGCCTGACGTGACCTGCTGGATCGTTTATTTCTGTGAGTTACGGTGTAGCAACGGTTCCGTGACTGACTAGACGACGGCGCGTTTGAGCGATGAAGACCGGTGGCGAATACGGCAAGAACAGGCAGCACCGATCCTTGAAACGCTGCACAACTGGAAGCTGGCCAGCGTGATCTTGCGCCCTACGGATCAGCAACGGCCAAGATTCTGGATTACAGTCTTAAACGCTGGGCGCGGACGCGCTATCTGAAAAATGGAGCCGTGCCCATCGATAACGACCAGGCCGAAAACCAGATCCGGCCATGGGCAATTGTATGCTCGATCTGGTTGATGCCCCATGATGTCCACGGCCTTTGAGCCATCACATTAGGCCGTGGCTTTCCGACGCAGCAGCGCAACGAAGTGCTCATTGCCAAATCGTTGTTGGAATCAGCTGCTGGCTGCCGGCGCAATCACAGAGCCAGGCACGAACGCGCCGAGCATAAAACGCGCCGTACTAATGTCATTCCATTAGGAACTTATGACGTTTTCCGCCCGCTTGCATCAGCTCGACGTGCAAATTCTGACGTCCCACAATGACCGCCAACATCGGTCGGCGATCACTTCGATTCCTCGCCAATATCTGCCATTCGCAAAGGTCGGTACCAGACGGGCTCGGTAAATCCTGGGGATGGGTGTGCCACTCGCCCACATACCTTACCAATCCGTTACTCTCTCGCCAGCGCCTATCAGCTAACCCTTTGTGACCATGGATCATTCGTTCAAAGAAATAGCGTAACCGGCGATCTTGAAGCGTCGGTTCGCTTGCCTCAAGCACTTCAAGATGCTTGCCACGCACATGCCCCAGGAGAATCCCACCAGCTTCCGTTCCAGAGTCACTTTGGATGTGGCGCTCAAAAACATCCAGAACGCTTTGGTGGAAGTACACAAATTGATCGTCCGCGGGGCCGCGCCAAGTCGTCACGAACTGCATGCTGGACACCCTGGTCGCTTGAGAACTGTGCAATCAGCATTTGCAGCCTCATGGGCTCTGCTTAGCACTCGAGTAGATAACCCCGGCCATGCTTTGCGTCCAACCCACGCCATTACGGAGTCAAGACCAAGCGCCGCAGCCTGTATAGACACCGAGGCGGAGAAAGGCACGTAAGGCCCTTCACAACCTTGACCAGCAAACAGCGGTTCTACCCCACCCTCAACAGCTGTGAAATCACCTCGACGCTCGTAGTCACAAAGACAGCGATAACAGCCTTCAGATGCGTGACTCGAAATATACGATCGTACCGCCACCCCAGCGCCCTCAATCCATATGTGCAGAAGCGGAGTTTTTTGCGAGTGCCTTGCAGCAAGCCACTGACCTAACGCTTGCTCACCAGTGGCATCAATCAGCAGATCAAACTCTTCCAGATTGACCTCCCGTGCATCATAGGTGATGGGCCTCACATTCAAGCCTGGCATGACGCGTTTGATTTCATCAGCCAGAGAGGTCGCTTTAGGCAGGAAGCTGTTGTTTGCCCCTAACCGATGTCGACCCAGGTTGCCAGGCTCAAGAATCTGGTTATCGACCAGCATGAGCTCACCACCAGCAGTGCCAGCGCCTGCCCTAGCCAGCATCTCGCCCAGGTACCCACCAATTGTGCCGACCCCTACCATGGCTATTCGCAGGCCCGCGAGCGTAGTCTGTCCCGGAATATTGCGTTGGGTCACGAAAGCATCATCGATGCGAATCAGGTTGAGGCAAAGAATGCGCACATCGTAGATGGGCAATCGCTGATCACGAGACGATTTGCGAGGTGTCTTCAAAAGATCAAGTGTTGCGAAAGCATAGGGCATCAAGGGTGAGTCGATTACGACCACCGCAAACGCGCGACCTTGGCGATAGGCCCTGGCAATCCGTGCTTCGATTTTCCGCCGGCAAGCGTCATCAAGACCACTTTGCCACGCGAGCAGCTCTCTGACTGTCTCGGGTGGCCAAACATCTGATTTCGGCCTAGGTGCTGTTTTGGTAGTGACTCGGTCAATCGACCAAGGCAGTTCTCGCAACTTGCCTGGCAGGTGCGCAAGTTTGGCAGTAGTACGCTCGGGTTTATCGCTGACGGCAAATGCATCACCTATTTGCAGCAAAACCCCAGTGCCGGTCTCCCGCGAGTCCACATCGACAAAAAACTGTATACCCGACCAAAATGCATAAAACTCTTCAGCCAGGTCGTTCACACGCTCGCCAGCCATGATCTGATCAAGCACGCGAGCTGCCTGATCAAGTGCCGCCAAGGTCTGACCAATGGGATCAAAAATATCGACAACTGCAGTGGCATCGGCGATGTAGCACAACGAGCCTGCTGGCCCAATATGCGGTGCAACGGGAAGCAAGCGTTCCGGTACCGGCGTCAATTGCACAAGGGGGAAGCTCTGAAACGTCCTGTCGATCCGCACCAAGCACGGAATACCACCGAAGCGCGTACTCAGGCTGCCCTCAATGACCAGGTGGGAGGAGCTAGGTTGTTCCTCACAGCGCCGAAACCCATTCGACTTCAGCGCTGCAAGCAGTTGTGGAATGACGCTCATGGCGCTAGCCCGCTTTCGTGCGTTTGACAATCTCGGACGGTCCTTGCTCCGGCGCAATAGCAGCCATTGCCGCGGGCATCGGCTTGAAAACCTGATCACCGATGAGATCAGGTCGATTTGGAAAGCGCTCTCCCAGCATGGTGCGCATCCACAGGCATGCCATCTCTTTTTGTGCGCTGTCTTCAATTGAGGCTACGAGATATTTCTTGAACGTCTCGAACTTCTCTGCTGCCTCCTCGATGCCGTTTTCTCCCAGTGCATCCGTGAGATAGACCTTCGAGTCAACTGGACTCTTAACCCCTTCACGCAGCGCGTTTGGCAGGCCTGAAACCACCGCCAGAAGCGCCAGATCGTCGCGCTTGTAGTGGAACTCGAAAAGTGGGCAGGCTGCAGCCATCAGCAGAATCGAGCTTGGCCCACCTTTGTCCCACTGTTTGTCGCGAAACGCTTTGATATAGCGAATCACTCGACGTAACTGCTCTTCCTTATCTGAGATCTCAAGCTCGAACCACTCCTTCATCTTCAAGGGATCAGAAACGATCCACTTGTCTTCGCAAGCGAGCAGGATCTTGTCAGATGGAAGTTTCTTCCAGGAGTCTTGTTCCGAATTGATGGCAAGGCCCTTTAACACCCCGTAGTTTCGCGCTTCCATGCCTTCGATGATCAGCGCGTACTGATCATCGGGAATAGCATAGAGCGGTAAGTCGATATGAGCAGTGGTCGAGACTTCCACACGCATGCAGGTCGTTTTAGAGCTCAACGTCCATCCCTTTTCGTCACACATGGGTTTCAAAGCATCCCACACTGCGGCGCGGAAGTCCTGAATAGCCATGATGGGGCGATTTTCCTCGGTGATGATGCTCATCGGCAGATACACACCGTCATCGACATCCGATTGCTGAGGAGGAGTCTGGCACGGTCGGTTCAGTGTTTTGTAAGCCCACGAACCCTGGATGAAGAACTTAGGCTTGCGCTCTTTACCGTTGTAACCCCGGGCTTTCATGGCTGAGGGCAGTTTCTTGCGTAGCTCATCACGCACATCCGCCCGGGCAGAATTGATTTCCTGTTTCTCAGTCTCGACCAAGTCGAGCTCTTTCAAAAATGTGATGTGCTCGTTCGAGCTATAAAGTAGCGAACTCAGGTTTGGCATGACGCCACTCCCCCTTCGGTTAAGGCCTTCAATGGTCAACAAGCTCGGAAGACTTGCAGGGCGCCCGGCGTACAGCTGACGTCACGCCAAGCTGAATCAAACTCCGCCCCACCGACCGACCAACCTAAGCGGACGTCGATCATTCACAAAAGACAGCGAAGCGGTCGCAGCTTGGGATCCAATGATGCCATCACACCACATGTAGTGCAAATTGAAATTAGATACACAAGATATGGTATCATTATACATTGCCACTACACTTCATCCTTAGCCTCCCAGAAGCGCCACCAAGGCCGCTTCTTCTCTCGCTCGAAGGATATGTACCCCGCTGTATTCAAGCCCTGGTTCCAGTTACGGTCAGTGAAATAGACGCCCTCCATCGTCACCACATTATCCTCATCACGCACTTGAACACGGGCAGCACCGTTGTGCTGGCTGCAGTCCGAAATTTTGGGGTTGTTGGTCAGGTTTTCGTAGATGTAGTTGAGCTCGACAGTGCCGTGCTGCCAGTCACGTTGAACGCTGACGCAAACCGTACTGGATTTCGAATAGCGGTCATCGGCTTCGAATTGCATGCGCACACGGAAAAAGCGAGAGAAGATTTTGATTTTCCCCTGCTTGATGAGCTTGTCTTCTACCGATTGGTTTCCTCTCAAGCGCTCGATAGCACCCCAGTTTGACTGGAGCGATACCTTCCAGGTGCCCTCGATAGGGGGAAAGAACGTTCTGACAATCGGAAACTTGCAAAGGAAAGGGAAGATAAAGGTTTCACCCACGATCAGAAAAGCGAAACCAGCCATGCTGGATGCACTGGATAGTGCTCGGAGCAGCGCCATAGGATCGCCTATCAAAGCCAGAAGGTTGTTGTGGTTCAGCGCTGCGAAAATCGCGAGGGTAACGACCAGAAAAGCAAGTGCTGTATTTTTGATTCCTATCACTTGGTACATGCGTGCTCCTTAGGTGAGGCCCGGACAGTCAGACACTGGTCCTGCCGCCGGCTGCGTACGACATTAACACTACACTCCGAAGACCTAAGGTTCAGAATCCGGGACGATGGAAAGAAAACGGGGTCTGGATCAGGTTGCACTGAATTTCAGTCGCCCGCCCTTGGCCGCATTCGCACTTTTCAGAGACGGCTGCAAGACCGCATGCTCGCGGTGATAACGCTCAAATGCCAGTGCGACGTCTTCATCCACCAACTGCAGAGATTCTCCGCTACCGGTGGTTTCCAACGCAGTCAAATCAACTCCATGCGTCTTACAGAAGTCTCTCAGTAAGCGCCAGAAAGGACGAGAATGATCGATATGTAGGTCTCGGCGGTGCTCAACAAGCTGGCCACTGAGCGCACACACCACAGGCAGTGTGATGGACTCTCTGTATTGCTTTAGTTGAGGCTGGACGACGAATCGTAAGGCTTCACGGACCTTCCCGTCCGCAGACTGTACGACACCCGAAATGCATCGCTTGTAAGAAAACGGCTCCTCGCTACCATCCGTTCGAACGATATGAATACCCTGACCAGAGCCACGGACATTGCGGACAATTTTAAAATGGTCGATACCAAGACCCATTTTTCGCTCCGCATCTGGATGCATCGTAATGAGCAAGCGAAGTTTGTAATCCAGCACTTCATGGCTGACGCGTCCTTGAGGTGCGTCCTGTAGAAATGCCTTGAGCTTGTCCAGTAACTCCTGCTTTGTTTTGTACCCAAAATGACCGAGCCAGAACATCCTTTTCTCCTCTGCTATCCGTCGAGAGCTCTTACATTAAGCCGACTTTGTTCAAACTCAGGTGGATGGTTCGGCTCGCCACCTGCCCCACTTTTAGTGGATTTCTACATCCGTTTTTTGGCAATACGCGCTTCGTAGACTCCGGACGAAAAATCAAACACGTGATAAATTGATGGCAATGTGTCATCGCCAAACCGAGGCCGTCAAGGTTACCGAGGGCACGATATCAGGGCGCATTTGAAAGGCTTGATACGTTAAAGCACAGAGCGAATTGATGAAAATTGCCTACCAATGAAATTGGATAGCTCGCCATGTGCTTGTTCGAGAGCAGACCAACGATGGGCAGCCTCCGCAACCTGCGTAAGCGTCTTTACAGGACTTCTTTTAAAGATATGAAGACATCCAAGCGCGTCTTTCCACCCGGGCGAGAAGACTTTGCGATAGATCCACTGGGCTACAGCTCACTGGCGCACATCAAATGGGCCGTTGCATGTGAGCGCGCCGGTTACTCGATAGATCCGGCAGCGCCGGCGACCAGCGAACATCTCAAGAATCCAATTCTCTGGTTGTCGCAGGCCAATGCAATGTCGGAAGCGGCTTATGCAGTGCTCATGACCGAGCAAAGATTTGAGTCAATGCCATTGTTCATACGCGCGTCCTCAGAAAGCCAATATTGCGCGATCGCTCTCATGCTGGTGGGTTACAGCCTGGAAATCTGTCTCAAAGGGATGATCATCATGAGAGAAGGTATTGAGGGCTATGCTCTGGTCGAGAAAAAGACTCGTCACCACCGACTCTATGACCTGGCGGCGTTCGTGCCTGACCTGTCGAAAAAAGATAACGCCATATTGATTGGACTTACCCACTTCATAACCTGGGCAGGTCGGTACCCTGATCCAGGCTCTGGAAGGGAAGCTGACACTGAAAAAGTTTTCGATCTAGCAGAAAAGCACAAAATCACTGCGGGAGACGTTTTTAGTTTGTCAGCGCGAATCATGCGGCATGCCGCAACGATCACTGACCAGCTTTAAGCATGGCACCCCTATTCGAGGTATCCATCGGTTGCATGGAAGCTCAAACTTTTTATAGGAAACAGTGATGTGCGAATGGTCAAAAAACTCGGCGAGAACGGTGAAGACGTCGTTGCCGCTTTCATGAACATGATCGGCTGGAAAGCGCCTCTGCAGTAATGAATATATTGGTCTTTAGCGTGACTGATACCTCCCTGAATTAATCACCGGACATTCCCGAAAACAGGAAAATTAATGGGCGGACATTCCCGTAACATTTGCTTTCTTCACCGGAAACTCCCGGGAAAAGTCCGGTTATTGATCACAACAAGTCGGTTTAATCAATAAAATCAGAAACTTGGGAATTTCCGGTCATTTCGCGATTGGAGCAGCACCCTATAAATCTCAGAAACCACCTGCATCGTAGCGTCTTCGATTGTTCCCTCATTACGGCACAGAACCCAACCGTGCTCCTTGACTGCTTGCTCGAACATCTCCGTACACGCCATATGCTCTGCGTACTTCTGGATCACAGTGCCGCCCAATCCTCGCGATCTTGTCGCAGCCCTTGCCCATGAAATGTCCGGATTGGTGACAACGCCAACATGCAGGTCAGGCACTCGCACGTCTCGATCCAGGTTCAACTGGAGAATCTCGGCAAACGGGATGGTTCGGCGAAACGCTGCATCAGACGGATACCAGCGATCAATCAGGATAATGCTGTCCAGCGGCTGCTCCGTCAGCACGTTTCGGGAAATCCAGCGCCGACTATCAGCCAGGCGCTGGCACACAGCCCATTCCAGATCCCGGGAAGGATTTCTGACAAGCGAGTTGATCAGGGCCATGGTTTCACCCCGGAAAGGATCGCTTTTTCTCTCGCAGAGCCGGATGACTTTCTTGTTGCCGGCCCTCAGTGCCGTCGTAACGGCCTCCAACAGCGTGGTTTTGCCGGTGCCTTTGGGCCCATCCAGAGAAACAAACAGCGGAATATTCATTGTTCACATAACGATGGATTTACGGTGGGGCACTCTAACCGCATTCCTGGCATTCCAATGGCTGAATTGTCATTTCCAATGGCATGGCCCTGCCCTCACCCTACTTCACCGCCCTCCTCAGCTTGTTGCTGGAGAAATGACTGGAGACTGTTGTGGCCGTCTACGATCAGTCCTCTAACAAGCGACTCATGGTGTTCGGCAGTAGTGAGATCTTGCAGATCGAAGCTTGCAGACCAACGGATGAGCGATGACAGCGTTGTACTCAGCGGTGGGTACTGCCTTGATGTTCTTCGACATGTGTCTCTCCTTCCAGTAAGGGCGAGGCGCGACGCACCTCGCCAATTGCATTCAACGGCTTAGGCGCTTGGGTGGGTGTGGTAGATCTTGCTGACAATCGTCCACTGACCTTCAACCTTCAGCAGGTTGAAGAAGTCGGTGAAACGGAATCCTGAAACATTGTCCGTATCGACCCGGGCACTGGCTGCCGTGCCTACGATGTCGATACGAACGATCGCTGCTTGCGCTTCCGGAGACGGGCGGAACGCGTTATCGATGACGTCGTACAGGTTCTGGATCGCACCGCCGACGAGCTTGCCTTCGTCGACCCCGAACATGGTGGCCTGCTGGTTGAATGCGGGCTTCATCAAGGCGCTGTCAGCTTTGGCACCACCTTCGTTGTACTGGCTGAGCACGTCGACGATTGCGTTGTATTCCTGAACATAAGTTGGCGTGGACATAAGGTATTCCTGAGTTGGTAAATGGCTGATGAAAGCAAGGAAGGTTTACGGACGAGGCGCGGTAAACAGTCACCAGTCCTGGCGCGTCGGGGAGATGATCAAGTCGTTGACAGTGACGTTTTCCGGTTGGTTGAGCGCGTAAATCACCGCACCCGCGATATCGTCGGGGGCGATGGCAATTCGGTTGAGCGCTTGGGCAGCCTTGCGCCCTTCAGGATCACTGACCTTGTCGGCCCAGCCGGTATTGATGACACCCGGGCTGACCGTGTTGACGCGGATGCCGTGCTGCACACCGAGCTCCTTGCGCATGGACTCGGTCATGGCCTGAACGAAAAATTTTGTTGCGCTGTAAACACCGGCCGCCGGTCCGACCTGATGACCGGCAACAGAGTCCATATTGAGAATCTGCCCGGACTTGCGCTCCAGCATGAAAGGCAGCACCGCCGCCGTAGTGTTGAGGTAGCCTTTGATATTCACGTCGATCATCTTTTCCCAGTCCTGTACCGCCAGGTCGACCCAGTTGGAAAAAAGCATCAGCCCGGCGTTGTTCACCAGAATGTCTACGGCGCCGTAGGTCTCATGCGCAAATTGCGCGAGCGCTTGGGTCTGATGCGCCTGAGTCACGTCGGTGGTAAAAGCGACCACTTCGTTACCGCCCGCCCGCAACTCGGCGACAAAGCTTTCCAGACCCTGTTCATCCAGTGCAGCGGCCACTACGCGCACGCCTTGGGCGACAAGCGCGCGGGTGGTGGCGGCGCCGATGCCGGAAGACGCGCCGGTAACGATCGCTACTTTGTTATGCAGATAATTCATGCTCATTACCTCTTATCGATAAATGCCGTCGTTCAGGCGTTCGCGGTTGGCCAGTCGATGTAACCCTTGGCACCGCCGCCGTAGTAACTCTCGCGTGGCGCGATGGTGAGCTCGATCCCGCGACGCAAACGCTCCACGAGGTCGGGGTTGGCAATGAACAAACGACCAAACGCCACCGCATCGATCCGCCCCTGCGCACGACGCTCTAGCGCCATCGGCAGGTCGTAGTTGTTATTGCCAATGAATGGCCCTTCGAACTGCGCACTCAGCGCGTCCAGATCCACGCCTTCCGGGACCGTGCGGGAGGTCGCCGTGGCGCCTTCGACAAAATGCAGATAAGCCAGATTGAATTGATTGAGCTGCTGAATCAGGTAACCGTAAGTCGCCATGACATTGCTGTCGGGAGGTGTATTTCCGGCATCGGGTGTAACTGGCGAGAGGCGAATACCGACCCGATCGCTACCCCAGATCGAAATCACGGCTGCGGTGACTTCCAGCGTCAGTCGAGCCCGGTTCTCGATGGAGCCGCCATATGGGTCAGTGCGTTGATTGGTGGAATCGCGCAGGAACTGGTCAAGCAGATAGCTGTTGGCGGAATGCACTTCTACGCCATCGAAACCGGCGCGTCTGGCATTCTCTGCGGCCAGTTTGTACTGCTCGATGATTCCAGGGATCTCCGAGGTTTCCAGTGCACGAGGCATCGACACCTCGACAAAGCCTTTCTCGGTGTAAGTGCTGCCTTCGGCCTTGATCGCCGAAGGCGCTACTGGCGCTTCTCCGTTGGGTTGTAGCTCGACACTCGAAAAGCGCCCCACGTGCCACAACTGACTGACGATTTTGCCGCCCGCCGCGTGCACCGCGTCAGTGACTTTTTTCCAGCCAGCTACCTGTGCCTCCGACCAGATACCCGGGGTCATGGCGTAACCCCGCCCCTGGGGAGAAATATTGGTCGCTTCGGCGATGATCAAGCCTGCACTGGCGCGCTGGGCGTAGTAAGTCGCGTGCATTTCATTCGGTACGCCGTCTTCGGCCATTCGGCTGCGTGTCACAGGTGCCATGACAATTCGGTTAGCCAATTGGAGTGCGCCCATTTGCATGGGCGAAAAAAGGTCGGTATCAAACGTGTTAGCCGTCATAAAATCCTCGACTGAATAGACCGGTCGTCTAGTGGAAGGTTAAAAAAATACGCCCCTCTGTCAGCAGGCGTTTGCTGGTGATAGTGCTGTTTCAAAAGCTGCCATCGTGTTCACGACTGTTACCGGCAGCGTTGCACCTGGTCACACAGGTGGTCGTCTGTATGACCCGTTCGTGAGGGCTCTAGCGCGACTTTCTCCCACTTGCTGATAACCAGCGGCGCAATCGCATTGCCCAGTACATTGAGCGTGGTGGTGCCGCTGTCGATAATCCTGAAAATGCCGGCGATCAATGCCACACCTTCCAACGGAAGACCGGCAGAGGCCAAGGTGGCTGACAAGATCACGATTGCAAACCCAGGCACACCTGCGGCGCCCTTCGAGGTCAGTACCATCGTCACGACCAACAGAATCTGCTGTGACAGAGACAGGTCTATCCCATAGAGTTGCGCCACAAAAATGGTCGCCACACCGAGAAAAATCGATGCGCCATCGAGATTGAACGCATACCCCACCGGCACCACAAAACTGACGATCCGACGCGGTACGCCGTAGCTTTCCAGTTTGGTCATCAGTTGCGGCATAACGGCGGCTGAGGCGGCACTGGAAAACGCCAGAATCAACTCATTACGGAAGTAGCGGATCAACTTGAAGATGTTTTCGCCAATCAAATAACAAATGCCACCCAGTACCACTAAAGCGAACACCATCAGCGCCAGATACACCACCCCAATCAACTTGAGCAGCGGCAGCAGCGAGGCAAAACCAAACGTCGCGACGGTCGCGCCGATCATGCCAAACACCCCTATCGGCGCGTAGGCCATCACAATGGAAACCACCTTGAACATCGCATCGGAAAGGCTCTGCACGACCGCAATAAATGGCGCGCTTTGGTCTTTGGGCAAAGCATTCAATGCCAGCCCCAACAGCACGGCGAAGAACAGTACCGACAGCAACTTCGCTTCTGACATTGCCACTATCACGTTGTCTGGAACGATGTTCTGCAAAATCACCAGCGCCCCTTTGGACGGCTCAAGCGTGATCGATGCAGCACCATGCGAAAGGCCTGAAATATCGGTTCCTCGTCCTGGTTCGAAGAGGTTGGCAAAACACAGGCCTATGACGATGGCCAGCGCGGTAATCGCAAAGAAGTAGCCGAGCGACTTCACCCCCATACGGCCGAACGATTTGCTGTCACCGCCGCCCGCGATCCCCAAAATCATGCAACAGAACACGATCGGAACAACCACCATCTTCATCATCTTGATAAAGATGTCACCGAGCGGTTTGAGGATCTCCGTACTCACCCATGTCTGATAGTGCGGATGCGTATTGAAGTACCAACCTGCAAGCACGCCAAGCAATAGCCCGGCAACGATTTGCCACACCAAGGGAATACGTTTCATGTCTAGCCTTCTTGTTGGAATGAAAGGTCTGCGTCTATTCGCAGTTGCTAGAGTCATGAGCTTCCAGCTCACTTGAGATCGAATGGCACAAACGGGTTGTGCCATGCGTGTTCCTATTTAGCGAAGAGCTGGCTCATATCCTTGAACGCCTTGAATTCAAGAGCGTTGCCGCACGGGTCAAAGAGAAACATGGTGGCTTGCTCGCCTACCTGGCCTTTAAACCGAATGTACGGTTCGATCACAAACTCGGTACCAAACGACTGCAGACGTTCGGCCAGCGCCTCCCATTGTTCCCAACCCAAAATGATGCCGAAGTGCGGAACCGGGACATCGTGTCCGTCGACCGGGTTGCTGTGAACGCTCTCTTGTGAGGCTGTTTTCGGATGTTCGTGGATCACCAGTTGGTGACCATAAAAATCGAAATCGACCCATTGCGTGCTGGAGCGCCCTTCTTCAAGGCCAAAGACCTCACCGTAGAAGGTGCGCGCCGCAGCCAGGTCATAAACAGGGATCGCGAGGTGAAATGGCGAGAGGCTCATCGGAACTCCAAATATTTTTTGTTGGTTGGCGAACATTTCCACCGTCATCAGCTCTCTGGGTTCAGCCGGTGCCGGGGATGGAAAACATCCTAGGACGGAAAACCAAACATAAAAATCAATATATATTTCTCAGAAACACAATTAATATTTGTGAATGATCAAAGAACTGAAAACACTCATCGCGGTGGCGCGGGAAGGCACATTCGCCGCTGCCGGGAACAAGATCGGCCTGACGCAGGCCGCTGTCAGCGCGCAGATTCAGCGCCTGGAAACCGAACTCGGTTTTGAGATTTTCGACAGGAAAGGACGTTCGGCCCATCTCAACAAAATGGGTCACCAGATACTTCTGCAGGCGCAGGAGTTACTCAGGCTATACGACAATCTGGGTTCCACTGCGCTGGGCCAACCTACCAACATACTCATCAACATCGGTGCGATCGCATCCGTGCAACGTTCCTATTTGCCCGATGCGCTGGCGAAGTTTCACCAGCAGTGTCCGCAATGCCGCACACGTGTCATTCCAGGGCTTTCAATGGAGATGGTGAACCTCGTAGACGCCGGCGAAATCGACATGGCCATCATCATTCGTCCGCCCTTCTCTCTTCAAAGTGACCTGCGCTGGACGACGCTGGCACGAGAGCCCTACCGACTGATCGTGCCACGCGAGCTGGAGGGAGAAGACTGGTCGGAACTGCTGTCCAGCCAGCCATTCATTCGCTATGACCGATCATCTTTCGGCGGCCGGCAGGTTGATCGTTTCCTGCGACAGATGCATTTCACCTTGCAGGAAGTTTGCGAACTGGATGAACTGGAGGCCATCATCAAACTGGTGGAAAAAGGTGTAGGCATAGCGCTGGTGCCACAGACAGAGCCCCATCAGGAATGGCCCGCAGGTGTACGAGCGATCGATTTGGGACAGCACACCTTTCACCGGGATATCGGGCTGGTACATCGATCTCGACAGAGTTTCACCGAGCCTGTGCGAATTTTGGCTCAGCTTATAAGTGATCAGGCAGCTGAATGTCTTTCGCTTGAGAAGCGTTAAAGCCCGTCCATTTCACTCTCGTCGCAGAAGAGTATGGGGAGCAATGCCGAAGGTCTTGCGAAAAGCGTGGCTGAAATGAGAGAAGTCCGAGAAGCCGAAATCCAGCGCCGCCTGGGAAATGCTACGGACTTGACCACGCTCGATCGCGTCGCGGCTGGCGAACAACCGTGCCTTCCAGATTTCCGCGACCGGCGATTTCTGATGGCGGGCGAAAGCGCGCGTCACTGTGCGCGTGGAGACATGGTGAGCTTGAGCAATGCGCTCGAGTGAAAGATCCGCCTCGGTCAAATACTGGTGGATGTAATTCATGATCCGGCCATACAGGTCCAGCTCGTCATGCGTCTGCTTCAAATCCTGGAGTTCCAGGCTGACCACCAAGAGGTCGAGCAACGTGCTGGAATAACGACTGGACAGGCCTGGTTTTTGGAAGCCTGAAGCCATGCTCGCGGCCTGGCGCAACATTTCGCGTAACGGAATCACCCCTGGGCGACGATCATCCAGAACCATGGCGGTGCACTCCGCTATGCCGGGCAGCCGCTGGCTGAGCAATTGTCGCGGAATGCGCACAAGGTGGTTATCGGTACCACCGAAGCTGAATCTGAAGGGCTGGGATGCGTCATAAAGGAACAGATCGTCCGCCGCCAGCTTCGTCCGCCGGTCAGCCTGCTCCAGTTCGCCATAACCGCTGCGGGTAAAGCCCAACCACAAATCGTCATTCGGGTCGCTGCGCAGGTGCTGGGCGGTCCGCTCCCAATAATGCAAGGGTGCGGACAACGTGCAGATGTCCAATGCCCCCATGCCATGCACCTCCAGCGCCCCGTCGAAATCGCTCTGCGCCAGCAGTTTGCTGTCGGCGTCCAGGCAATGGTGACACACCACCTCCTTCCAGTAATCGAACCGTTGGGGCGCCGTGACGGCAAGCGTTGAATACTGACATGTCTGGCTCATTGCATGGATCTCGCGGCGGCGGTTCAACAAAAAAGCGTGGTAACGTTTTTTGCGAGCTCAGCAATTATCAGGCCATCTGCTCAGTCTCACGCCCAGCGCTTAGCCGCGCCGCAAGATCGCCCTCCGCACACTTGGCAGACAGTGCCTCCCCAGCACTTCCCCTGCAACTTTCCTGAGCATTTCGTCCCTTGTTTCACAAGCCCCGCACCATCACTGCGCATCGATGAGCTGGCCATTTACGGCTGTCCTTTTTAACCAAACGGTTGTCCATTCGAGCCAAGCACATCCCATCTCCCCTCGATAATTTTCACTCCACGCCGTGTCCCTCCCGACACCAATGACGAGGTGCCTCATGCAACGACGAGAACAGCAGCGACTGTCCGATTCGTCCTGGTTTTTACAGCGCTGGGACATGGCACCCGAAGAGTTCGCCAGTTACCTGGTGCAACTCGGGACCTTGGCGCTGCAACGCCGATGGCGTGGTCCTGATCGCAAAACAACAACATCCACTGGCCTGTAGAACAGCGAACCGTCCGTTTGAGACGGGAATAAAGGAGCCCCCATGGAATCTGCAATCGATAAACATCTGAAATGTCCGCGGACTTTGTCGCGTCGCGTCCACGACGAATACCAGCCACCCTTCCCCATGTTTGTGGGACGGGCTGACGAAAACGTGAAGCAAGTCGTGATGGCTTACCTCGGGGTGCAATTTCGCGAAGAACAACGCGCCGCCGCCCTGCAGGCCATACGCTACATTGACGCCAGCTTCGCCCTCGCCGATGGCCCCGGGCATTACGACCTGACCTACCACCTCGACAATCAGGGGTATGGAAACTTCATCGCCGTGGGCTACTGGCGTGATCCCATCGCCTATCACCGTTGGCTGCTTTCACCGCCGGTGGCGAATTGGTGGGGCGACGATGCGCGTCTGAGCGAGGGGCTGGGATATTTCCGCGAGGTCATGGCCCCGCGCGCCGAGCAGTTCGAAACGCTGTATGCCTTCAAAGACGATTTGCCAGGCGTCGGTGCGGTCATGGACGGCATCAGCGGCGAGATTGAAGAGCACGGCTACTGGGGTTCGGCGCGCGACCGCTTTGCCATCTCCCAGACCGACTGGATGCAGCCGACCAGTGAACTGCAAGTCATTTCAGGCGATCCGGCCAAGGGCGGCAGGGTCGTCGTACGTGGCCACGACAACCTGACGCTGATCCGCTCCGGACAAGACTGGGTCGAAGCCGGCGAGGAAGAACGCGCGCTCTATTTCAACGAGATGCTGCCGCCCCTGCAAGACGGCATGAACTTCCTGCGTGACGAGGGACAGGCGCTGGGCTGCTATAGCAACCGTTTCGTACGCAATATCGACCTCGATGGCAATCTCCTCGACATCGCCTATGACATCGGTCACTGGCGATCGCTCGACAAGCTGGAGCGCTGGGCAGAATCCCACCCCACTCACCTGCGCATTTTCACCACGTTCTTCCGCGTGATCGGCGGTCTTTCGAAGCTGCGGCTGTATCACGAGGTCTCGGTGGCGGATGGTAGCCAGCAACTGTTCGAGTACATCAACTGCCACCCGCAGACCGGGATGATGCGCGACGCACACCTGTCGCCCGCCTGACTCCATCGCTGACTCCACTTTTAGCCCTGCGCGTTGCCTGACTGGCGATAGCGGGGCTCTTTTTGCCCGAAAAAAGGATCTTCGATCATGAAACGGTTCCGCTACCTGGCACTTGCAGCCCTGCTCCCCAGTCTTTCCTCCCACGCGCTCGAGGTCGATCCTGGCGACTACGAGCCGCTCCCCGTGGGCGCGACCATCGGCGTGGTCTACTACCAGCATGCCAGCACCGACAAAGCCTATTCCAACGGGCACAAGACCAGCTCCGATTTCAACCTGACATCCGACGTCGGCATTTTGCGTCTGCTGCACGTCTACCAGTTGAGCGAGCGGCTGACCATCGAGCCGCAATTCCTGTTGCCCTTCGGCCATGTGTCAGGCGGTGGTGATGCGTCTGCGCTGGGCGACGCCAGCGGCATCGGCGACCTCATTCTTACTGCGCCACTCAAGTACCGTCTCAACGACGCCAACGACACTCTCGGTGCGACCGCTTACCTGTACGTGCCGACTGGCAACTACGACAAGGACGACGCGCTCAACCTTGGCGAGAACCGTTGGAAATTCGATCTGCAGGCCGCTTACGTCAAGCACTTCACAGAAAAGTGGGCCATCGACCTCGTGGGTGACGCCATCTGGTACGGGGACAACAACGACTACGGCGCCAGCTCTGCCCGTCGCGAGCAGGACGTTTCCTATGGCGCCCAGTTGATGGGGCGCTACATGCCCGACGAGACAACGGCGCTGGCGATCGGCTTCGGCCACAGTTGGGGCGGGGAAAACCAGGTCGATGGTGTCAACCAGGACGACAGGATGGAAACCACCAACGTCCGCGTTACGGCCAGAAAGTTTCTGACCACCAGGGACCAATTCCAGGTGCAACTTGGACGCGACCTTGCGGTGGAGAACGGCCCCAAAGAGGACTTTCGCATGAACCTGCGCTACGTCAGGGTTTTCTAGCCCCCTCCTCCGCGCAGCCCGTATCAAGCGTGCCAACCGGCTCATGAGATGCCCCTGATCTTAAACGGAGTAACCCGACAATGACCGACCAGCAACCCACCGCAGAACAACAACCTTCCCTCTACACCCGTCTTGGCGGCTATGACGCGATTTATCAGTTCGCAGGCGCCGTGTTGAGAAAAACGATGGGCCATCCCGCCATCGGCCACATCTGGGCCCATATGTCGGAATCGACGTTCCAGAAGGAACACATCAATTTTGTCGACTTCCTTTCCGAGCACTGGGGTGGCAGCGCCAAATACAGGGGCCGAGACATGGTCACCGCGCATCGCGGGATGGGGCTGACCGAGGTGCACTGGCAAGCGGTGCTCGATTGTCTGGAGGCCTGCTACGACGACTACGGCCTGGCCCCGGACCTGCGCAAGGAGGTCAATGACTTCCTCATCAAGTTCAAACCGGCGGTGATCGGCAGCCCCTCCTATCGGGATGTGGTACTCGCGCACCCGGAAATGGACCCGGCCAAAGGCATGAAGAGCGTCGGGGTTGTCTGGCCGAAACCCGGGAATTCGTTCCGAAAACCGACCACGGCCGAATCCGAAGACTGACACGCTCGGCAAAAACCGGCGCCACCGCAATACGGCGTCCCGCTCAACCAAGCGAATGTCCTTCTCAACCAAGCGCCGCTCAATGTGCGCAGATAGCTTGATACCAGCCCGGTCGCGACATCGCCAATCGTGCGCACCGTAACCGGGCCTCCCCGAGACGACGTTTGAACAGACATTGCCAACCCAGCAGGTTGGCACAGGACACAGGACACTCCATGGCCATCATCCGCCCGACGCTCGAACAAGTGCAGGATCTCGCCAGCCGCCTGCACATACAGTTGACTCCCGAGCAAGCCAGCGAATACCTGGCGCTCATGCAATCCAGTTTTGATGCCTACGATCTCGTCGATGAGTTGCCAGACTTCATCCCCCCGGTGTGCTACGAGCGCAGTGCCGGTTACCGCCCTTCAAGTACGGACAATCCGCTGAACGCCTGGTACTACAGAACCGAGGTAATGGGCGCCAGTTCGGGCAAGCTTGCCGGCAAGACGGTTGCGCTCAAGGACAATATCTCTCTGGCCGGTGTCCCGATGATGAACGGTGCCGCGCCACTGGAAGGATTCGTACCGTCGTTTGATGCCACTGTGGTGACACGTCTGCTCGACGCTGGCGCCACCATCCTCGGCAAAGCCACTTGTGAACATTACTGCCTCTCCGGTGGTAGCCATACCTCAGACCCAGCCCCTGTGCACAATCCTTATCGCCATGGATTCACCACCGGCGGCTCGTCTTCCGGCAGCGCAGCGCTGGTGGCGTCGGGTGAAGTCGACCTGGCTGTCGGTGGCGACCAGGGCGGCTCCATCCGCATTCCGGCAGCCTGGTGCGGCATTTACGGAATGAAGCCCACCTTCGGTCTGGTGCCCTATACCGGCGTCATGGCGATCGAGGCAACTTTCGACCATGTCGGCCCGATGACGAGTAACGTCCGCGATAACGCGCTGATGCTTGAAGTGATGGCTGGATCGGACGGACTCGACCCGCGCCAGAGCGCTCCCGAGGTCGATGCCTATAGCGATTATCTGGAACGAGGCGTGACCGGACTGCGGATCGGAATTCTGCAGGAAGGTTTCCAACTCGCTAACCAGGATCCGCGTATCGCAGAAAAGGTGCGCAGTGCTATCGCCCGGCTCGAGGCGTTGGGTGCGCGGGTCGAGGAAGTCTCGGTTCCCGAACACAACCTGGCGGGGGCATTGTGGAGCCCTATCGGCTGTGAAGGCCTGACCATGCAAATGATGCACGGCAACGGCGCGGGCTTTAACTGGAAAGGGCTTTACGACGTGGGCCTGCTGGACAAACAGGCCGGTTGGCGCGATCAGGCCGAAGCACTGTCACCGTCACTCAAGCTGTGCATGTTCGTGGGTCAGTTCGGTCTGGAGCGCTACCACGGTCGCTACTACGCCAAGGCCCAGAACATTGCACGCTTTGCCCGGGCCGCCTATGACCGGGCGCTGAATACCTATGACCTGCTCGTCATGCCGACCGTGCCGATCACCGCCCAGCCACTCCCTGAACCGGGCTCTTCCATCACCGAAACCGTCACGCGTGCGTTGGAGATGCTGGGCAATACCGCCGCTCAGGACATTACCGGGCACCCCGCCATGTCGATCCCTTGCGGCCTGGTGGACGGACTGCCTGTGGGGCTGATGCTTGTCGGAAAACATTATGCCGAAGGCACCCTCTATCAAGCGGCAGCGGCATTCGAGGCCTCTGTCGATTGGCGGACGTTGTAAACCGGCGCATCGCACTGAACGTGAGTAGCAAATTCAGAGGGGTCAATACATGAGCCATACGCACGAACATCATCACGATCACGATCACACCGAGCCCCCCGAGGCCATCGCCCTGCGTGTCAAGGCGCTCGAATCCCTGCTGATCGAAAAGGGTCTGGTCGACCCGACCGCCATGGATGCACTGGTGGACACTTACCAGCACAAGGTCGGCCCGCGCAACGGCGCTCAGGTGGTCGCCAAGGCCTGGTTCGATCCCGATTACAAAAAACGGCTGCTGGAAGATGCCACCGCGGCGATTGCCGAATTGGGTTTTTCCGGCGTGCAGGGCGAAGACATGGTGGTGGTGGAGAACACCGCGGCCGTGCACAACGTGACGGTCTGCACGCTGTGCTCCTGTTACCCCTGGCCAACCCTGGGTCTGCCCCCCGCCTGGTACAAATCCGCGCCCTATCGCTCACGGATAGTCATCGATCCACGCGGCGTACTGGCCGAATTCGGTTTGCTTGTTCCCGATGACAAGGAAGTGCGGGTCTGGGACAGCAGTGCCGAGTTGCGCTACCTGGTACTGCCGGAACGTCCGGCGGGCACAGACGGCTGGAGCGAGGAACGCCTGGTCGAGCTGGTGACGCGTGATGCCATGATCGGTACCGGCCTGGCCAAGACACCGGGCGACGCAGCCTGACCCCGTGAAGGAGAAAACCATGAACGGTGTACACGACTTAGGCGGTATGCACGGGTTCGGCCCGGTGCTCACCGAAGACAATGAACCGGTGTTCCATCACGACTGGGAACGCAGGATCTTTCCGCTGTTTGCCTCGCTCTTCGTCGGCGGCTACTTCAATGTCGACGAATTCCGCCATTGCATCGAACGCATGCAACCGGCGGAATACTTGCAGTCGAGTTACTACGAACACTGGCTGCACGCCTTCGAGACCTTGCTGCTGGAAAAAGGCGTGATCAGCGCTGGCGAACTGCAGGGCGCGGTCAAACCGACCTCGCCGACGCAGCCGCCAACGGTGCTCACACCAGACATCGTCGAGGCGGTGACTCTTGGCGGCGCTTCATCCAGGGCGAAAGAGCCTGTCGCCGGTCGTTTCCGGGTCGGTGACCGAGTGCGGACGAAAAATTTCAATCCAACCACCCACACCCGACTGCCACGCTACGCGCGCGGCAAGGTCGGGACCATCGAGATTGCGCACGGTGCGTTTGCCACCCCGGACACGATGGCCCACGGTCTGGGCGAACAACCGCAACAGGTCTACGCCGTGCGCTTCAGTGCGACAGAACTGTGGGGCGTGGCGCGACCGGACAGTGTCTGCATTGATCTGTGGGACAACTATCTGGAGGCCGTATGAACGCCAGCAAGCTTCACATCCCGCCCATCACCGGGCTATCTCTCGACAATGAAGGCCCAGTGTTCGACAAACCCTGGCAGGCCCAGGCTTTTTCCCTGCTGCTACACCTGCACCAAACCGGTCTATTTCCCTGGAAGGACTGGGTGCAGACATTCAGCGATGAGATCAAGGCAAGCCCGGCGCAGCCCGGAGAAAGCATCAACGACGCTTACTACCGGCAGTGGATTGCGGCCACGGAAAGGATGGTTACCGCGCTCGGTTTGACCGCTTTCGAAGACATCACCCGGCGCACCGAAGAATGGCAGCAAGCCTACGAGAACACGCCCCACGGACAACCGGTCACGCTGCTCAATGCGAGTTGCCCACCGCCCCATGGACACGAGCACGAACACCTGCCACGGCGCGAGCCGGTAGCGATAAGCCGAGCCGCAAACTGACCGCAGTCATCCGTTTTTTTACTATCGAGGTCGCGAAGCGGCCAAGGAGCATCCGTCATGCATATCGAACCTGATCTGGTGGAAGCCGGAAAACTCTGGCTGAGCTATGTCACTGCCGCAGGTGTCGGCGCCTACACCGTCAAACTCGCTGCGCAAGCCATCGGTGAGCGTGGGGTCTTTTCGCTGCTGGCTCGGACTGTCACTGCCACGGCCCTGGTCTTCAGCTTCTTCGAGCTGCTGCCGCACTATCCGGTCGGTGTTTCCGAGGTGCATCTCATCCTGGGGTCAACGCTATTTCTGCTGCTTGGCGCTGCACCTGCTGCGGCGGGTCTCGCCCTGGGGCTGCTGATTCAGGGCCTGTTCTTCGCGCCATTCGACCTGCCGCAATATGGCATGAACGTCACCACGCTACTGGTACCGCTGTGCGCAGTCGCTGCCCTGGCCAAACGCATCATTGCGCCCGACACGCCGTATGTGGAACTGAGCTACAGACAAGCGCTGGGGCTGTCGACCGCCTTTCAGGCAGGCATTGTCGCCTGGGTGGCGTTCTAGGCTTTCTACGGAAAAGGCTTCACAGCCGAAAACGCCCTGTCGATTCTGACCTTTGGCAGTGCCTACATGACCGTGATCACCCTCGAACCGCTGCTGGACCTGGCCGTACTGGCCGCGGCCAAGGCCAGCCATCGTCTGCGGGGTAGTTCGCTGCTCGAACGCCGTCTGTACCAGGCCGCCTGAGTCGACGCACTCCAGTCCGCATCAGCCTGCCCCCGAGCATTCGAAGAGCGTAATGCTCGGGGTATCAACAGCAGGAACCGCCCCGCGACTGCCGTAGCAGCCGCGAACGCTGAAGATGGCTTCCTATGGCTTACTGATCTTGAACCAGATGGAGTACATCGCCGGCAGGAACACCAGCGTCACGATGGTTCCGACGAACGTGCCGCCGATCAGTGTGTAAGCCAGCGTGCCCCAGAACACCGAGTGCGTCAGTGGAATGAACGCGAGGATGGCCGCCAGCGCAGTCAGCAGTACCGGGCGAGCACGCTGTACCGTGGCTTCGATCACGGCGTGAAACGGATCAAGTCCCTCTTGCGCGTTGTGATGGATTTGTCCAATCAGGATCAGTGTATTGCGCATCAGAATCCCCGACAGGGCGATCAACCCGACCAAGGCGTTGATACCGAACGGCTGCTGGAAGAGCAGCAGTGTCGGCACCACACCCATCAGCCCGAGCGGCGAGGTGAGGAACACCATGATCATTGCCGACACCGAACGCACCTGCAGAATGATGATCAGCAGTGTGACGGCGATCATGATCGGCAGCAGTGGCAAGATCGCTTGGCCGGCCTTGCCCGACTCCTCTATCGCCCCCGATTGCTCGATACGATAACCCTCCGGGAGCGTGTCGATGACCGGCTGCAGCGCCTTCGTGATAACACTTGAAACGTCCGGAGGCTGCAAGCCTTCGGCAATGTCGCCCCGTACAGTAATGGTCGGCGTGCGGTCACGACGCCGCAGGACGGGATCCTCCATGCGCACATCCACTGTCCCCACTTGCGACAGCGGAATCCGCTGGCCCGCCGTGCCTACCAGCGTAAAGCCTTGAATTTTTGCAGGGTCGAGCCGGATGTCCCCCGCCGCTCGCCCGGTCACTTGTACCGAACGGATGTCCTCACGAACGGCCGTGATCGGTACCCCGGCAAGCAGAAACTGCAACTGCTGCGCGACCGCACTGGAGGTCAGCCCCACCGCCTGCAAGCGGTCCTGATCCAGGGTGAAATGCAGCGCGGGTGTCAGCGGCCCCCAGTCAGTATTGACGGTTCGCATCAAGGGGCTCGCCTGCATCACGGTCTGTACCTGAGCGGCAATCTCACGCAATGTCGAGGGATCAGGCCCCATCACCCGGTAGGCGACAGGAAACGGTGAATACGGCCCAAACACCAACTGCGTCACCCTGACCCGCGCTTCTGGAGCCAGCCCTTCGGCGACGGCCTCGCGCAGACGGAGCTTGAGGACTTCCCGTGCCTCCTGACTCTGCGTCAACACCACAATCTTCGCAAAAGACGGATCAGGCAGTTCCGGCGCCATGGCCAGGTAGAAACGCGGCGCACCCTGTCCGATATAGGCCGTGACGATTTTTGCTTCAGGCTGCTTTTGCAGCCAGGCCTCGACTTTGGCGGTGGTGATACTCGTCTGCTCGATGGAGGTTCCATAGGGCATTTGCACTTCAATCAACACTTCGGGACGGTCCGAGGTGGGGAAGAACTGCTTCTTGACCAGGCTCATGCCGACAACGGCCAGGACAAACGTCGCGATCACAGTACCGGCGACCAGCCATTTGCGGGCAATGACGCGCGTCAAGATCCGGCGGAAGCGGTTGTAATTGGGCGTGTTGTAAATGGCCGCGTGACCACCTTCGACCTGTTTGATGTCCGGCAACAGCTTCACGCCCAGATAGGGGGTAAAGGCCACCGCAACCACCCATGAGGCAATCAGGGCAATGCCTACGATCCAGAACATGTTGCTGGTGTACTCGCCAGCGGTCGATTGCGCGAAGCCGTTAGGCAGAAAGCCGATAGCGGTCACCAGCGTGCCGGAAAGCATCGGTGCGGCAGTGTGACTCCAGGCATACGCGGACGCTTTGATACGGTCGTAGCCCTCCTCCATTTTCACCACCATCATCTCGATCGCAATGATGGCGTCGTCCACCAGCAGTCCAAGCGCCAGGATCAGCGACCCCAAGGTGATCCGGTCAAAGTTCTTGCCCGTTGCCGCCATCACCACAAACACCACGGCGAGCGTCAGTGGTACTGCCGCAGCCACGACAATACCGACATGCCAGCCCATGCTGAGAAAACACACCAGCATCACCACCAGCAAGGCGACGAAGAACTTGATCATGAACTCGTCGACGGCTGAACTGATATTCACCGACTGATCGGTGACCTTGCTGAGTGTCATGCCCAGTGGCATGCCTTCGTTGATCCGGGTGGTCTCCACGTCCAGTGCCGTGCCCAGGTCCAGGCCGTTCCAGCCCTCGCGCATCACCACACCCAATAACAGCGCTTCCTCACCATTGTTACGCACAAGGAAGGTGGCCGGATCTTCGTAACCCCGCTCGACCGTCGCAACGTCCGAGAGCTTCAAGGTACGTCCCTGAATCGCCAGCGGTGTGTCACGAATCTTCTGCAATTTGTCGAAGGCGCCGTCGAGACGCAGGAAGACTTCTGGCCCCTTGGTTTCAATCGAGCCGGCCGGCGTCAGCACGTTCTGATTGTTCAGCGCGGCAAAAATATCCTGCGGGGTCACCCCCAGCGTGGCCAGCCGATCATGGGAGAAAGAGACAAAGATGCGCTCGCTCTGCTCACCTATGATGTTGACCTTTTTCACGCCTGGCACATGCAACAGGCGCTGGCGCAGCGATTCGGCATCACGTACCAGCAGGCGCTGCGGCTCGCCTTTGGCTTTCAAGGCAAACAACGCAAAGGTCACATCTGCAAACTCATCGTTGACCATCGGGCCAATCACGCCGGCCGGTAGCTTGATCGACTCATCGTCGAGTTTTTTGCGCGCCTGGTAGAACTCCTCCTGCACTTGGGAGGGCGGTGTACGATCAAGCAGTGTCACCACGGTGAAGGCCAGACCCGGACGAGTGTAGGTTTCCGTGCGGTCGTACCATTTCAACTCCTGCAGGCGTTTTTCCAGCGGCTCGGCGACCTGGTCCTGCATTTCCTGCGCGGTCGCGCCCGGCCACGCCGTGATGACCGTCAGCTGCTTGACCGTAAACGGCGGGTCCTCCGCGCGCCCGAGCTGGAAAAACGCGAGGATCCCGGCGACACCGATCAGGAAGATCAGGAAGACCGTGATCGAACGCTCGCGAACGGCAAGCGCCGAAAGATTGAAGCGCCCCTGGCTCATGGACGGCTCCCGGCAACCTGGACGTCAGCCTGTTGAGCCAGTCTCACCTCCTCCCCCTCGCGCAGAAGATGTGCGCCTAAAGCGACAACTTGCTCACCGACCTTGAGTTCACCGTCGACACGCGCAATGTCATCGCTCACGCCCAATATCTGCACAGGCCGCCAGTTCACCTTGGTCGGGTTGCCAGCAATCACCCAGAGGCCGGGGCCTTTGCCTGGGTCATAAACCGCCGCCAGCGGCACTTGCAACACCTGTGCATTTGCGCGGCTGCCAGCGATCTGCAGCGTAACGGTCGAACCCAACGGCGCATTGGCCAGCGCGCCCTCCAGCACATACCGCGCCTCAAAGGTGCGCGTCATGCGATCGGCCGAATCAGACAGCAGCCGCAGCCTGGCTGTCACGGCACCCGAGGTGTTGCCATAAAGTGTGGCCTGCGCGGTCGAACCTGCCGCCGGACGTAGCGTCTCGGGCAGGTGCACGATGGCTTCGCGCTGCCCTGCCCGCGCCAGTCGAACCACGGCTTGCCCGGGGCTCACCACTTGTCCTGGCTCGGCGAGCGTCTCCACCACCACGCCATCGGAATCAGCAAGCAACACCGCATAACCGGACGCATTGCGAGCGACATCAGCCTGCGCTTGCGCCGCGCTCAACTGAGCTTTGGCGGTATCTGCGGCGGCTTTGATCTGATCGTAGGCCGAGGCCGAGATGGCGCCGGCGGCGACCAGGTCGTGATACCGGGCCTCGTCATCCGCGGTCTGTATGGCTCGCGCCCGGGCGGCCATGACCGACTCTTGCTGCGCCCGCGCCTGCAGCCCGAGATCAATCGGGTCGAGACGCATCAGTGGTTGACCTCGTTTGACCGTCTGGCCTGTGTCAACCAGGCGCTCGAGTATTTTGCCCGAGACCCGAAAACCAAGGTCAGCCTCGACGCGGGCGATCACCACCCCAGTGAAAGCACGTGAAGCCTCGGACGCCGCCGAAACCGCAGCGGACCTCACCAACGGGGCATGCGTACGGGGATCGTCAACGACGGATGAGTCGCCACACGCCGTCAGGACGAGCGGCAACAGACAAACGGCAATCGGTACAGCTAGAGGCCGGCGCATAGGTTCCGTTACTCAAGAATAGGACATGCCGGCATTTTCATTAAGGTGACCATTAATGTCAACGGTCACACATTTTCAGTGTATGGCGCATACGGACAAGATATCGTTGACCTTAAAGCCGTGACCGTAATTTAATATGGTCACTTATCATCTTCGTCGCAGGTACCTCAATGCCTCCTGTTCGCCCTATCACGCTTTTGGTGGCCGCCAGTTTGATGGCAGGCTGCGCGGTCGGTCCCGACTATCAACGGCCTGCCCTCGCGCTTCCCGATCGTTACCTGAGTCAGCCAGCAGCCGAACAGACGCCGGCAACGGCGCCGGCCCGGCTGGTCAACTGGTGGGAGAGTTTTAACGATCCCGTGTTGACCGGTTTCGTCACCCAGGCGCTGGAACAGAACCTCGATCTGGCACAAGCAGCGGCGCGGGTCACACAGGCACGGGCAGGATTAGGGGCCGCAAATGCCGCTCTGTTGCCCTCGGGGAGCATTGATGGCCAGGCCGCACGCGCCTATCAATCCGTCGAGACGCCGCTCGGCCAGGTGTTGAACTCAACGCCTGGCTATGATCGCTACGGAAGTTCCTACGAGCTCAACCTCAATGCCGGCTGGGAGATTGATGTCTTTGGCGGGTTGAGACGCGAGCGCGAAGCCGCACTCGCCGAATACCAGGCCTCCGAGGCGGGCGCGACCGCCACACGCCTGGCCATTGCAGCGCAGACGGCCGATATCTACATCACCCTCCGTGGGTTGCAGGCGCGACTGGAGATTGCCAACCGTCAAGTCGAAACCCAGCTGGGACTGCTGGAGAAGGTCCGCCTGCTCTACGGCAAGGGCCTCGCTGCCCGCTATCAGGTTCAACAGACTGAGGGCGCGCTGGCGCAAGTCCAGGCGAGCGTGCCAGTGCTGCAGACCGGCCTGGATGCCGCCATGAATGCACTGGACGTGATGCTCGGCACCCCGCCGGGGACTCACCGCACGCAACTGGCCGGTACGGCGAGCATTCCTGTTGTGCCGCCGATAAACGCCTCGGGAACGCCGGCCGATCTGCTACGTCGCCGGCCGGATCTGATCGTCGCCGAGCGCCGCCTGGCAGCCTCCAATGCACGCATCGGCGTGGCGATTGCCGAGTACTACCCGAAACTTTCGCTCAGCGCATTGCTCGGTAGCGCCACGGCTGTTTCCGGCGGCAACCTGTTCACCGGTGGCGCCAGTCAGTCAGCGGCGGTCCTTGGGTTGCGCTGGAGACTTTTTGACGTAGGCCGGATAAACGCGCAGATCGATCAGGCCAAAGGACAGGAAGCCGAAGCGCTGGCCGCTTATCGTCAGTCGGTGTTACGCGCCACTGAGGATGTCGAAAATGCCTTCTCCGCCCTGGTGAACCGCAACCTTCAGGCCACCACGCTCGCGGGAGGCGAGGCTTCTCTGACCCAGGCTCGCCAATCGTCTTTTATTGCCTACGGAAAAGGCACCGCGAGCCTGATTGATGTGCTCCACGCCGACGAAACGTTGCTCCAGGCTTCCGATGCCCGTGCGCAAGCGCGGACAGAATCGGCGCGGGCTGCGGTCGCCGCATTCAAAGCGCTCGGCGGCGGCTGGCAAGTTCCCGAAACCCTGCCTGTTGCGTCGCGATGAAGCTCGCCAGCTTTGCAAAGAATTTGGCTCGACAGTACGCAGCAAAAGGTCGATCGCGGTTTTGACGTGGGTCACGCCACGGCGTTTTCATCAGAGCCTGATGGCCAAAGTCATGGGGGTTTGACCTACAAAAAAAGGGCCAACCTCTCTGCGAGAATCGGCCCGATCAACATGCCCTTGCGCGTGTGGGGTCGGGAGGCAGCACGCACTCCCGGCCCCACATTGTGAGTACAGCCCTCAGCTAAAAACGGTAGCTGACAGACGTACCGAGCCCGCTCGCACTGTTCTTGTACCTGGCGCTGTAGGCACCTCTGGATGGCGAGCTGTCGTTGACCTTCACGCTCTCCTCCCAGAGGTAGGAATAAGCGAAGTCGATGGTGACATTTTCCACCGGCGTCCAGCCCGCACCGAAGCTGATAACCTTTCGGTCGCCCGTAGGAATACGGGGGCCGCGATGGGTATTGTTGGCGGGTGATTGATCTACCGAAAACCCGCTACGCAACACCCACTGGCTATTCAATTGATAGGCGGTACCGATGGCGTGTGCCCACGTGTCATGCCAGTTCTGCTCTTCGCTGATCGTCCCCAATTGACCGCTCAGCAACGGCGGCAGGCCGCTGTTTTCGATCGTCAGCTCCTTGAAGCGACTCCAGCGCGTCCAGGTGCTACCGACGTAGAGCGTCCAGTCGTTATTGAATTGATGCGTGGCTGAAAAATCCACCGACTCCGGCGTATCCACATCCAGCGATGCGTCATAACTGCGGCCGCTGACGCCCAGCACGCTGAAGATGCCATCAGTGACCTTGGTTTTCGCATCCAGGTGGTAACTGACTTTGGAGTGATAAGTCAGCCCCAGGCGGGTCTGATCTGTCGCCTGCACCAGCACACCGGCGTTGAAGCCCAGCGCGGTGTCATCGCCCGTGCTTTTGAGCTTGCCGTCATTGCGCCCCGGGGTTAATGGATTGGGCACCATGCCCGATATCTCTCCACCGATACGGTTGATGGTCGGACCGAAACCGATCGAGACTTTTTCGTTAAAAGCGTAACTGATGGTCGGTTGGAAAGTCAGCGTGGTGACTTCGCTCTTGTTGGCGTAATAGCGTCCGGCAAACCCACTGCCGTAGTCGGTGATCAACCCGAAAGGTACATAAAACCCGACGCCGAATGCCCAGTGCTCATCGATGGGTTTGACGTAATAGCCCATCGGTACGGTGGTCGCGGGCACCATGTCGCCATCCTCCTTGCCGCCGAACGTACTGCGAGTCCGGCTGATATCGGACTTGGCGAACAATGTCGCCGCCCCCACGCTGACCTGCTCTTGTTTAAGCCGCGCCATGCCCGCCGGGTTGCCGTAGATCGTACTGGCGTCTTCGGCCGATGAAGATCGCCCGGCAAACCCGGACCCCATCCCGCTGATGCTTTGTTCGTTGAGTGCAAAGCCACCGGCCAGCACATTGGAAGACGCAAGCACGACGGCCAGGCCCACGGGGCTCTTGAGCATTGTTTTTTTCATTATCGGGACTCTATGGAGATCACTGGAATAGAACATCGAACTACAGCGAAGCCATATTATCCATGTGACCAATTCAGTCAATGGTCACGAAGGGCGAAATGTTGCGCCCTCCCGGCACTCATTGGCCGGGAACGGAAACGTCATGTGGGGGATGTGGTTTTGACTCGAATCGACTGACAGATTTGGCCAGCGACAGTCAGGGCATGAGGCTGCGCAGGATGAGGTTGGAGGTCAGCGTGGGCGCTTGCTCGATGAAATCCAGATTGTGCTGCAACAGCAAGGGGTTGACGAAAGGTCGCAGCGCCAGATCGATCGCCTCGACAGTCTCGTCCAGTGGAGTCTTGCGCTCGAACTCCCCCGCTTCTCGTCCTTGCCGCACGATGTCGACAATAAAGTCTTTGATCTGTGCTTCATACACCTGGGCACTGTGCCAACGCTCCGAAGCGGAAAACGCCGCGATGTCGTAAAGCTTGCGGTCGTTGAAGAACAGGTTCACACCCGTGGCAATGACGGTTTTTACCAATCTGCGCAAACGCTCGGTCGCCGAAAGAGATTCTTCGTTAACGGCCTGTTCGACGGCTGCAACGATTTGCCCCAGACAACTGGCGCAAATGGCTTCGCCAATCGCCTGTTTCGAGTCAAAAAATTTATAGATGTACGCCTTGGAAAAACCGATGGCCTTGGCCAGGTCGGAAACCGTGGTTTTCGCGTAGCCATACTGGCTGAAGTGTTCATTGGCCGCGGCGACAATCTGGTCACGAATGTCGTGCTCGGCCGGGCCACGAGTGTTTGGCGAGGAGGCAGATATTGATAGCTGATTCATGACAGCAGCTTACTCATCCTATGGCGGGCTGACAACTTGTGACCACACAGGAATAAGGTCACAAGTCTGGCGATTTCAGATGAGGCCAGCCGTTACATCTGCTTGCCGTTACGCGCAGTGATCGCCACGGTAGTCGGCGAATCAGCCAAGGGAACAAAGCGTCGGGTTGAACCATCCAGCGCATCGATGCACCCCGCCTCGATGTCGTAGACCCATCCGTGCAGATTCATGCGCCCTTGCTCGAGCGCGAGGGCCACGGAGGGATGCGTGCGCAGGTTCGCCAATTGCGCGATCACATTTTCCCGGACCAGACCATCGAGCTTCGCGCGCGGTGTGTCGAATTCATGCGCCGCGTTGATCGCTTTCGCAGCGTCCGCGTGACGCAGCCAATTGGCGACCGCAGGAAGATGATCCAGACAGGTGCAGCGCGATATCGCGCCCATCGCTCCGCAGTCCGAGTGCCCGCAGATCACGATGTCCTGTACGCCGAGCACGGCGACAGCATATTCGACGGTAGCCGACACGCCACCGGGTTCGGGACCATACGACGGCACAATGTTGCCGGCGTTGCGGATCACGAATAGTTCACCGGGTTCGCGCTGTGTAAGAAGCTCAGGCACTACACGACTGTCCGAGCAAGTAACGAATAACGCCTTCGGATTTTGTGAGGTCGCGAGTTGCTTGAACAGCTCGACACGTTGCGGATATACCTCACGCTGAAAGCGCAGAAAGCCGTCGATAATGTCACGCATGAAGTTCTCCAAATCCTGATGCCGGATGCTTGCAAAAGTACTCGATATGAAAGGGTCGTAGGTGTTTTCAGCGCTGCAATAGCCGCTTCGTCATCACCATCGACGTCTGCAGCGACTGCCCCGTGCGCTGCAGTTTGTTCAACAGACTCGCCCCCAACCACAGTTGATAGAGCGTTTCTGCCAGTTGCCGAGCGTCGGTCTCTGGCAAACTTTTATCCAACTGCCCTTCTTCCAGGCACGTCGTGATGCGCGCAACGATGCGCTCGGCGCCGTCGCGCAAGGTCAGGCGCATCGACTCGGACAGGTCGGCGACTTCCGCGCTCAACTTGACCACCAGGCATTCATCGCCATGACCTTCCAGGGTGCAGCGGTTCTGCCAGCCCTGCCAGTAATCCATCAGCCGCTCATAAGCACTGAGCCCAGGCAGAGTCAGGCGTCGCTCCATATCTGCCAGGTAGCCGACAAAGTAATCCTCCAGCAGCGCCTGGCCGTAGAGTTCCTTGGATTTGAAGTAGTGATAGAACGAGCCCTTGGGCACACCGGCGGTCTGCAGGATCTCGCTCAGGCCCACGCTGGTGAAGCCCTTTTCGGCCATCATGCGGTGGCCGGTGTCGAGCAGGTGTTGGCGGGTATCGTCGTAGGTCGGTTTCATGGGGCGCAAAATACCAAACATTAGACCAGTCGTATATTTCTGATGAGCAGGAGTTTGCCACAGTGATGGCTCGGAAACACGGGCGTAAAAATTTACTAGACGACCGGTCTAATATGAATCTATTCTGTGCCCGTCACTCCTTCCGAGGTGTCGCAGACGAACTCGTCGAGGACACCAGACCAACACAGGGCGCTCTATGAAAATCTTGATGGTTCTGACTTCCCACGATCAACTTGGCAACACTGGCAAGAAAACCGGCTTCTGGCTCGAAGAGTTCGCAGCTCCCTACTACGCCTTCAAGGATGCCGGTGCGCAGATCACCCTGGTATCGCCGGCCGGCGGCCAGCCACCGCTCGATCCGAAAAGCGATGAGCCCGATGCACAAACCGCTGAAACCGACCGCTTCCGCAAGGATCCTGCCGCTCAGCAGGCGCTGGCCAATACCGGGCGCCTGGCGGATGTCAGCGCTGAGGATTTCGATGCCGTGTTTTATCCCGGTGGCCATGGCCCGCTGTGGGATCTGGCTGAAGACCAACACTCGATCACGTTGATCGAAGCCTTCGACCGCAGCAACAAACCTCATGGGTTCGTCTGCCATGCGCCGGGCGTTCTGCGTCACGTGGTGGCTGCCGATGGCAAACCGTTGATTCAAGGCCGGGACGTCACCGGTTTCACCAATGCCGAAGAAGCCGCTGTGGGCCTGACCGATGTCGTGCCGTTCCTGATCGAAGACGAATTCCAGCGTCTCGGCGGCCGCTACTCCAAGGTCGCTGACTGGCAGGTTCACGTGGTGACCGATGGCCAACTGGTGACGGGTCAAAACCCTGCCAGCTCGGCAGCCGTCGCCGAAAAACTGCTGAAGCTTTTGGCCTGAGCCCTCCAGCGTCCAGACACCGTGCGCATCCCGCACGGTGTTTTTTTTACCGCATTACTAGTCGACTGGTCTAATAAGACCAAAACAGGAATCACATGAAAAACAGCCCTTACTTCACCCCCGTCAAACTGGGCCTGCACACCCTGAAGAACCGCATCGTCCTGCCGCCCCTCACCCGCCAGCGCAGCACACAACCGGGCAATGTCGCCAACGCATTGATGGCCGAGTATTACCAGCAACGCGCCGGCGCCGGTCTGCTGGTCACCGAAGGCACGCAGATCGAGCCTCGCGGTCAGGGCTACGCCTGGACTCCCGGCATTCACACCCCTGAGCAAATTGCCGGATGGCGCACAGTCACCGAAGCGGTGCATGCACAGGACGGCGTGATTTTCGCCCAGCTTTGGCACGTCGGCCGTGTGTCCCACACCGCGCTGCAACCCGGTGGCGCGGCCCCGGTTTCAGCGTCTGCCATCGCCACCGAGCGGGTCAGCGTGTTCATCGAAACTGCGCCGGGCGCCGGCGAACTGGTTACACCATCCGCGCCGCGAGCGCTGAGCACCGATGAGGTACAGGAACTGGTTCAGCTCTATATACAGGCGGCGCGCAATGCGATGGACGCCGGCTTCGACGGAATCGAACTGCACTGCGCCAACGGCTATCTGGTGAACCAGTTCATTTCTGCCCACAGCAATGTGCGCACCGATCAGTACGGTGGCTCGCTGCACAACCGCATGCGCTTTCTGCGCGAAGTGGTGTCGGGTGTCGCCGAGTGCATCGGTAAAGAGAAAGTCGGCGTGCGTTTCGCGCCGCTGTTCACCACCACCGATGAAGCGCGCACCTATCTGGGCATGGTCGAAGAGGACCCGCACACCACTTACATCGAAGCGATCAAAGTGCTTGAGGATGTGGGCATCGCCTACCTGTCCATCGCCGAAGCGGACTGGGACGACGCGCCCGCGATGCCGCAAACCTTCCGCCGTGCAGTGCGCGATACCTTCAGTGGCGCGATCATTTATGCCGGGCGCTACAACGCAGAATCCGGTGCGCAATTGCTTGAATCGGGACTGGCGGATCTGGTGGCTTTCGGTCGTCCGTTCATGGCCAACCCGGACCTGCCGGCGCGCATCGCCAATGACTGGCCGCTCAATCCACTGAATCCCGCGACGGTCTACGGCGGCAATGCCGAAGGCTATGTGGATTACCCGACCTACAGCGAATAATTCCGCGAATTCGCACAGCGCTCCCACTCACCGGGAGCGCTTCCTCTTCTCCCCCGCTATACCCGCAACCTCGCGCGCTGCGCTGCGAGGTTTTCGCATCTGCACAAAAAAGATTGCCGATTGATTGTCAGGTTTATTTTTTCAGCCTATCTTGAATAAAACCTATACAAAGCACTTCTTTACGTACAACTCTTCCGCTACGGATTGGCCCCCACGCACAGCACTGCCGCGAGCACCCTGAATGAACCCACTACTAGCCAGCCATTACCGCGAAATCCTCGTCGGTGTCGGTGAAAATCCCGAACGCGAAGGTCTGCTCGACACACCCAAACGTGCGGCCAAAGCGATGCAGTATCTGTGCAACGGCTACTCGATGAGCCTGGAAGACGTCACCAACGGTGCTCTGTTCGAATCGCAAAGCGATGAGATGGTCATCGTCAGTGACATCGAGCTCTATTCCTTGTGCGAGCACCATATGCTGCCTTTCATCGGCAAGGCACACGTGGCGTACATCCCCACCGGCAGGGTGCTGGGACTGTCGAAAGTAGCGCGCGTGGTGGACATGTTCGCCCGCCGTCTGCAGATCCAGGAAAACCTCACCCGGCAAATCGCCGAGGCGATCCAGCAGATCACCGATGCCGCCGGCGTGGCCGTGGTCATTGAAGCCAGGCACATGTGCATGATGATGCGCGGCGTCGAAAAGCAGAATTCGATCATGACCTCTTCGGTGATGCTCGGTGCTTTTCGCGACAGTTCTACGACGCGTCAGGAGTTCCTGCAATTGATCGGGCGGCGAAGTTGATTTCCGACCTTCGACAGGCGCGATAAACCTGTACACGATAAATCCACTGTACAAGCACGATATTCCCAACTTCACCCCCATACCTGTGCACTCAGGGAGAACGGCAATGGCCCGACTTGTGCTCTTACTGGCTCTGGCACTCGGCGTTGCAAGCTGCGGCAGCGTGGATGTCAGCCACTATGCCGATCAGCAACCGGCGCTGGATCTGCAACGCTTTTTCAGCAAACCCGTGAAAGCCTGGGGGATGTTTCAGAAGCGCTCCGGGGAAGTGGTCAAGCGCTTTGAGGTCAACATCGTCAGCCATCGTGAAGGCGACAACCTGATTCTCGATGAGCGCTTCTTGTACAGCGACGGCACGCGCCAACGCCGCGTCTGGACCCTGACGCCCGAGGGCCAGGGGCGCTGGCGCGGGCGTGCGGGTGATGTGGTGGGTGTCGCTACAGGTCAGGTCGCAGGCAATGCTCTGCACTGGCGTTATCGCCTGAATCTGCCGGTTGATGGCTCAACCTATGAAATGAGCATGGACGACTGGATGTACCAGATGGACGAGGACACGCTGATCAACCGCACCCGCATGTCCAAACTCGGGGTTGAAGTCGGCCAGGTGACCTTGTTCTTCCGTCGCCAGAGCGCGGGAGAAAATCAATGAACAGTGCTGAATTGATAGGCAAGGAGTGAAGCATGAATCTGCAAACCCTGACCGAACGTGCGGCCAACAGCGAAATACGTGAGCTGGAGCTGCTGTCGCTTGAAGGTGGTTTTTATCTGGCCCGCATCCGTCTGGATCACGGCCAGTTCACCTTGCTCGACGATGCAGCCAAACCGATGCATCTGCGCTCGATCACCCATCTGCGTGACCTGCTGCAGACTGTGCCGGCGTTCCCCTGCGTGCTGGTGCAGCAATGCGTGCACGACGAAATGTGCGGGCGTGATAGCGGGCCCGTCGAAGAGCTGCGGATTCCGTTTTCGTTGGCCACATCGCTATGAAACGGATGCTGTGAATGAACCAGAACCGTCGGTTGTGCCTGGTGCTGGGCGATCAGTTGTCCTTCGATCTGGCTTCATTGCAGACGCTCGATAGCGAGCGCGACACTGTGCTGCTGGTCGAGGTCATGGAAGAAGCCAGCCATGTGCCGCACCACCCGCAAAAGATTGCCCTGATCTTCAGTGCCATGCGCCATTTCGCCCAGGCCCTGCGAGACCAGGGCGTTCGTGTCGAATACGTGACCCTGGATGATCCGCACAACAGCGGCTCGGTGCCGGGGGAATTACGCCGCGGGCAACAGCGGTTGCAGGTCGAGGAAGTGCACGTCACCGAGTGCGGGGATTGGCGCCTGGAGCAATCGATCAGGGACTGTGGCTTGCCCCTCCATTGGCACGCGGATACGCGTTTTCTGTGCAGTCGCGCCGAGTTCGCCGCCTGGGCCGCCGGCAAAAAGCAGTTGCGCATGGAGTTCTTCTATCGCGAGATGCGCCGCAAGAGTCGCCTGCTGCTCAATGGCGACGGCACGCCGGTGGGCGGCGCGTGGAATTTCGATGCAGAGAACCGCAAGTCCCTGCCCAAAGGCGTGAAAGCCCCCTATCCGATCCGTTTCGGTAATGACGCCATCACCCGCGATGTGCTCGCCCTGGTGAGGGCACGCTTCAGTCAGCACTATGGCGCACTCGAGGACTTCAACTACCCGGTCACCCATGCCGACGCGCAGGCGCTGTGGGAGTATTTTCTGGACTATGGCCTGGCAGGTTTCGGCGATTATCAGGACGCCATGGCCAGTGACGAACCGTTCCTGTTTCATGCGCGCATCAGTGCCGCGCTCAATATTGGCCTGCTGGATTTGCGGCAGTTGTGCAGTGATGTCGAGTCCGCCTATTGGGCCGGCAGGATTGCCCTGAATGCCGCTGAAGGCTTCATTCGGCAACTGATCGGCTGGCGGGAATATGTGCGCGGCGTGTACTGGCTGAAAATGCCGGACTACGCACTCGGTAATGTATTCGGCAACGACCGGCCACTGCCTGAGTTCTACTGGACCGGCGCTACGCAGATGAACTGCATGCGCCAGGCTATCGGCCAGAGTCTGCAGCACGCCTACGCGCACCACATTCAGCGGCTGATGGTCACCGGCAATTTTGCCCTGCTCGCCGGCATCGCGCCGAGCCAGATCTGTGAGTGGTACCTGGCAATCTATATGGACGCCTTCGACTGGGTCGAGCTGCCCAACACCTTGGGCATGGTCATGCATGCCGATGGCGGTTACCTCGGTTCCAAACCCTATTGCGCCAGTGGCCAATACATCAATCGCATGTCCGACTACTGCCGAAGCTGCGCCTACAAGGTCAGCGAAAATACCGCGGACAATGCCTGCCCGTTCAATGCGTTGTACTGGCATTTTCTGATGCGCCACGGCGAACAACTGCGCGGCAATCAGCGCATGGCGATGATGTACAAGAACCTCGACCGCATGCCGCCAGCCAGACAGGAGGCGCTGTGGCAACGCGGGCAGAACCTGTTGGCGCGCCTGGATAACGGCGAATCGATCTGAAATGAGCGCTCGCTTGCGCGGATGGTGAAACTTAAGCACAGCGCGCCCGGTCAACGGATGATCGGCGCTCAAGTCCCCTGCGAGCGCGACGTTCACTGCTCGCGTTGTGCCTACGCGCTCTATGAAGCCAGCCCCTGAACATTCAATAAAGCAGGTCACATGGATACCCTTGAACACCTTAGTCGCGAAGCGCTTGAGTCAGAGGTAAGGCGATTGCGCGCGGCGCTTCAGAGCACCCTGGTCGACACGCAGGACGTTGACCTCGATCGCGACATGGCGGCGCAACTGCAAGCCAGTCGGGATGCGCTCGCCCGCAGCGAGGCACGCTTCATCACCATTCTGGAAACCATCGAGTCGGCGTTCGCCATCGTCAAGGTCAAATTCGACGCCGAGGATAAACCCGTCGATTACTACTTCGTCGAAGCCAACCCGGCGTTCGAACACCAGTGCGGGGTCAACCTGCGCGGCAAATGGGTGACCGAGTTCGCGCCGAATCTGGAAAGCTTCTGGTTCGAAACCTACGGCCATGTGGCCAAAACCGGAGAGCCGGCGAACTTCGAAAATTACGCCAACACCTTCGAACGCTGGTTCGACGTGCGCGCGGTGCGTGTCGGCGATCCGGCCGACCGGCAGATCGCGATCCTGTTCAACGACGTCACCCAGCGGCGCGACGCCGAGGAGCGTTTGCGTGCCAGTGAAGCGCTGGCGCGGGAGAACGTCGAGCGTGTGCAACTGGCGCTCGCCGCCGGTGCGATCATCGGCACCTGGCACTGGGACCTGCTCACCGACCGTTTTGCCGTGGACGAAGCGTTCGCCCGGGTGTTTGACCTCGACCCGGCGCTGGGCCGCGAAGGGCTGAGCCTCGAACAAGTCATGGTGACCGTGCATCCCGAAGACCAGGATGGACTGACCACCGCGATCAACGAAGCCATCGGCCGTGGTGGCGCCTACTCCCACCAGTACCGTGTGCGCCGCACAGACGGCAAATATCAGTGGATCGAGGCCAACGGCCGTGTTGAGTGTGCCGATGATGGAACGCCGCTGCGCTTTCCCGGCGTGCTGATCGATGTCGAGGAACGGCGCAATGTCGAAGCGGAGCGCGACCGCGCCATCGCCGCGTTGCGCGCGCTCAACGATACGCTGGAGCAGCGCGTGTCATCGCGCACTTCAGAGCTGATGCAAGCCGAAGAAAAACTGCGGCAGTCGCAGAAAATGGAAGCCGTCGGCCAACTGACCGGGGGCCTGGCGCATGACTTCAACAATTTGCTGGCCGGCATTTCCGGCGCGCTGGAGTTGATGGGCGCGCGCATCAGCCAGGGCCGGCTGAATGAGGTCGACAAGTACATGGTGACCGCCCAGGGCGCGGTCAAGCGAGCCGCCGCCCTGACCCACCGTCTGCTGGCGTTTTCCAGACGCCAGACCCTCGATCCGCGGCCAACCGATGTCAACACGCTGATGACCGGCATGACCGAACTGATCCAGCGTACGGTCGGCCCCAGCATCGTCCTGGAAACCCGCGCCGCACCGGGGCTCTGGCCAACGCTGGTGGACGCCAGCCAGTTGGAGAACGCCCTGCTCAACCTGTGCATCAACGCGCGCGATGCGATGCCCGATGGCGGGCGCATCACCATCGAAACGGCCAACCGCACGCTGGACTGCGAGACCGCGCGCACTCTGGACATGCCCGAGGGCGAATACCTGTGCCTGTGCGTGACCGATACCGGCACCGGCATGACTGCCGATGTGATCGCCAAGGCCTTCGACCCGTTCTTCACCACCAAACCGCTGGGCCAGGGCACCGGGTTGGGGCTGTCGATGATCTACGGTTTCGCCAAGCAGTCCGGCGGCCAGGTGCGCGTGCATTCGCAGGTCGGCCAGGGCACCGAGATGTGCATTTACCTGCCGCGCTACCATGGCGAGCCCGTGCCGAATCAGGATCACAAGGACAACACGCCGGCAGCCTTGCCCAAGTCTGGCGAGACAATTCTGGTGGTGGACGACGAGCCTACGGTGCGTGCGCTGCTGACTGACGTGCTCGGCGATCTCGGCTACACCTTGATAGAGGCCGCTGACAGTGTGGTCGGGCTGAAGATGTTGCGCTCGGACATACACATCGACTTGCTGATCACCGACGTCGGCTTGCCGGGTGGCATGAATGGTCGGCAACTGGCCGATGCCGGCCGGGAAATCCGCCAGAACCTGAAGACCCTGTTCATCACCGGGTACGCAGAAAACGCGGTGATTGGCGCCGGTCAATTGGGCCCGGACATGCAGGTGCTGACCAAGCCGTTTGCCGTCGACACGCTGGTGGCGCGGGTCAGCGACCTGATGGCGATGAAATCCGAATGAGCGACCGTTGCGGCGCTGTAATCCCAGAGAGAGTGGCTGCGGCCAAGGAGTGAAAAATGGTGACGTTTCTGATTTTTCTGATCGCGTGCGGCGCTGCGGCGACTACCGGGGTGATTTTCAAGCCCGGGCCATGGTACGAAGGGCTCAATAAACCCGGATTCACCCCGCCCAATTGGGCGTTTCCGGTGGCCTGGACAATAATCTATCTATTGCTGGCCTGGGCCGGTTATCGCTTGAGCCTGATTCCTGGCAGTCAGACGGTACTGGCGCTATGGGCCGCGCAGATTGCCTTAAACACGTTGTGGACGCCGGTGTTCTTCGGCGCGCATCAGGTGGCCGCCGCCATGGTGATTCTGCTGCTGTTGTGGCTGGTGGTCGCGGTGATGGTGTTTATGGCGTTGCGCCTGGATTTGATCACCGGGTTGATCCTGTTTCCTTATCTGGCCTGGTTGTGTGTGGCGGCGGCGTTGAATTTCTCGATTCTGCGCAATAACCGTGGTTGATGACGGCAGCTGTCATAACTCCCATTTTTCTGACAAAAAGGCTCTTTTTCAGGCATTCAAAATATCTTTCCAGGCCCTTGAAAGCGCAGGTCCCCGCTCAGGACGGGGATTTCGCAATGAACAACAGTTCATTACTGAATTAGTGATTTAACTAGGTAGTTACCTATCTATATAATGCACGCCTCATTTCAACGGGACATTCAACGTGAAGCAGAGTCAACGCCTCTCGGGCATATCAAAATTCATTCTGGTCGGGCTGGGGGTGATCATCGCCCTGCTCGGCCTGGCACTTGCGGCTGGCGGAGTGAAGCTGGTCAGCCTGGGAGGGTCGTGGTACTTCCTCGTGGGCGGTCTGGTGATGGCCGTTTCCGGTCTGCTGATCGCTCGCTTCAAGACGGCCGGCGCCTGGCTGTTTGCAGCGTTTCTGGTGGGGACAGCGATCTGGGCGGTGAGCGATGCCGGGCTGGTGTTCTGGCCGGTGTTCTCGCGTCTGTTCATGTTCAGCGCCGTGGGTCTGGCGGTGACGCTGGTCTACCCGCTGCTCAAACGTGCCAACGGTGGTGTTCCAGGTCGCGGTGCCTACGGCCTCGCGGCAGTGTTGGCAATCGCCCTGGCGGTGGCTGCCGGCAACATGTTCGTTGCGCACCCGACTGTCGCCGCGACCGGCACTGGCCCGGGCCTGACCCCGGTTGAGCCAGACAAGGCGCAAAAAGACTGGGCGCACTATGGCAACACCGAGGGCGGCAGCCGCTTTGCCGCGCTGGATCAGATCAACCGCAATAACGTCGACAAGCTGAAAGTGGCGTGGACCTACCACACCGGTGACGTCGCCGAAAGCGATGGCAACGGTGCCGAAGACCAGCTCACGCCGCTGCAGATCGGTAACAAAGTGTTCATCTGCACCCCGCACAACAACCTGATCGCGCTGGATGCCGACACCGGCAAAGAGCTGTGGAAGAACGCGATCAACGCCCAGTCGAAAGTCTGGCAGCGTTGCCGTGGCATGGCCTATTTCGATGCGACGAAAAGCATCGCTCAACCAAGCAATTCGAGCATCATCGAAGCCAAACCGGCGCCGGCCGCCAATTGCCAGCGCCGTCTGCTGACCAACACCATCGACGCCCGCCTGATCGCGGTCGATGCCGACACCGGCGAGTTCTGCCAGGGTTTCGGCAACAACGGTCAGGTTGATCTGAAGGCCGGTCTCGGTGACGTGCCGGACAGCTACTACCAGCTCTCCTCCGCGCCGTTGATGGCCGGTACCACTGTGGTGGTCGGCGGTCGTGTAGCCGACAACGTACAAACCGACATGCCGGGCGGCGTGATCCGTGGTTTTGACGTAATCACCGGCGCCATGCGCTGGGCCTTCGACCCAGGCAACCCGCAGGACAAACAGGCACCGGCCGACGGCAGCACGTATGTGCGCAGCACGCCCAACAGCTGGGCGCCGATGTCCTACGATCCGGCAACCAACACCGTGTTCCTGCCAATGGGCAGCTCGTCCACTGACATCTATGGTGTCGAGCGCAGCAAACTCGATCACACCTACGGCGCCTCGATCCTCGCGCTGGACGCCACCACCGGTGATGAACGCTGGGTATTCCAGACCGTACACAACGATCTCTGGGACTTCGACCTGCCGATGCAGCCGAGCCTGATCGACTTCACCAAGGACGGCAAAACCGTTCCGGCGCTGGTCATCGGCACCAAGGCCGGGCAGATTTACGTGCTCGATCGTGCCACCGGCAAACCGTTGACCGAGGTTAAAGAAGTCCCGGTCAAAGCCGCGAACATCCCGAACGAACCGTACTCGCCAACCCAGCCAAAATCGGTGGGCATGCCACAGATCGGTGCGCAGCATCTGACTGAGTCGGACATGTGGGGCGCTACCCCGTACGACCAGTTGCTGTGCCGGATCGATTTCAAATCGATGCGTTACGACGGCCTGTACACCGCGCCGGGCACCGACAAATCCCTGAGCTTCCCGGGTTCGCTGGGCGGCATGAACTGGGGCAGCATCTCCACTGACCCGGTGCACGGCTTCATCTTCGTCAACGACATGCGCCTGGGTCTGTGGATTCAGATGATCCCGTCGCAGAACAAGGCGCAGGCCTCGTCCGGTGGCGAAGCGCTGAACACCGGCATGGGCGCGGTACCGCTCAAAGGAACGCCTTACGCGGTCAACAAAAACCGCTTCCTGTCGGTGGCCGGCATTCCTTGCCAGGCACCGCCGTTCGGCACCCTGACCGCGATCGACATGAAAACCCAGAAAGTTGCCTGGCAGGTTCCGGTCGGTACCGTTGAAGACACCGGTCCGCTGGGCATCCGCATGCACCTGCCGATCAAGATCGGTCTGCCGACCCTCGGCGGCACCCTGTCGACCCAAGGTGGCCTGATCTTCATCGCCGGTACCCAGGACTTCTACCTGCGCGCCTTCAACAGCGGCAACGGTGAAGAGGTGTGGAAAGCGCGCCTGCCGGTTGGCAGTCAGGGCGGCCCGATGACCTACGTTTCGCCGAAGACCGGCAAGCAGTACATCGTCATCACCGCCGGTGGTGCTCGTCAGTCGACCGATCGCGGCGACTACGTGATGGCTTACGCCTTGCCGTAAACCGCAGCGCCCGTGCTGAACACGGGCGCTTTCTTTTTGCGCGCGGCACCTGAGGGTGCCGCGCCGCTTTCCGATATCGCTACAGCTTTGAGCAGGAAGATCTCCATGTTTGGTTTTACTCGTAACGGCTGGGTCAACGGCGTGCTGTTGGGCCTGACCTGCACCACCCTGCCCGCCTTCGCCGATACCGATTCGAACCTGTTGACCCGCAACACCCTGACCGGTGACTGGGGTGGCCTGCGCCACCAGATGGACGAAGACGGGATCAAGTTCACCGGCGATTACACCGGCGAAATGGCTTACAACGCCGACGGCGGCCTGCACCGCTCCGGTCGTTATTCGCAGAACATCAAGCTCGGCGCGCAGTTCGACCTGAGCAAGTTGTATGGCGTAGAGAACGCCGGCAAGGTTCAGCTGACCATCAACGACCGCCGCGGCAACAGCGCCTCCGAAGATCTGGTTGGCAACCGTCTGCCGATCCAGGAAAACTACGGCGGCCTCTACACCCGCCTGACCGAACTGAGCTATGAGCGCAGTCTGTTCACCCCGGCGCTTAACGTGAAGCTGGGCTACATGGCCATGGGCAACGACCTCGGCGGCCTCGACAGCGGCATTCTGTGCAACTTCATGAACGCCGGTTTCTGCGGCCATCCGCTGAACATGTCCGGCGGCAGCGGCTGGACCAACTACCCGAACGCACACCTGGGCGTGCGGGTGAAATACGACTTGTCGCCGTCCTGGCAACTGCGCGTAGCGGCGTTCAACGTCGATCCGGAAAGCAACGGCAACTCCAGCCGCGCCTGGCATCTGGGCCCGAAACACACCACCGGCACCGTGGTGCCGATCGAACTGGTTTACAAGCACGCGGGCCAATTGCCTGGCGAATACAAGCTCGGTTACTACTACGACAGCTCCGACGTGAAACGCATCGGCAGCGACAAGGAAGTCTCCGGCCGTGGCGGTCACTACCTGCTGATCGATCAGGCCGTATGGAGTTCGCCAACGTCCGAGGGCCGCAGCCTGCATGCGTTCGGCCAATACTCGGCGGCCAGCGAAGCGGCTTCGCCATTCAGCAAGTGGTACGGCACCGGTCTGGTGCTGTACAAACCGTTCGAAGGTCGCCCGCGTGACACCGTCGCTCTGGGCTATGGCCGCGCCGTGCCTAACCCGCGCAGCCGCGACGTGCAACAGGACGCCGCCATGGCCAACGGCACGCAGTTCCCGAACCTGGACAGTGGCGAGCAGTTGATCGAACTCGGCTACGGCTACCAGGCCACGCCTTGGCTGACGCTGCGCCCGAACATGCAATACATCATTGAACCGGGCGCGTTTTCCGGGCAGGACATCGACAATGCGTTGGTGTTTGGCTTGCAGGTGAAAGCTTCGCTCTGACTTCTGGCAGAACTGCAGGTAATAAAAAACCCGGCGTAATGACCGGGTTTTTTATTGCATGAAAATTGTCGTAACCAAGAAGCTCACTCGACACCGAACCTTTACCCCCGAACCAGCGTCGGAGCTAGGGCGTTAACGCTTACCGCTCGCCACGAGGTTTCCGTTTGAAAGCAGCCATCGTCAAAAAATACCGTTTGATCATCAAGACCATGGGCTACGTGGGCTGGTCGCTGTTCTGGTTGTTGCTCTGGGACATCGCCGTCACCGTCGACTTCATGTTGTTCCTGAACGCCAAGATCAACCTGCCGCTGATGCCGCTGACGCTGCTCGGTTCAGCGCTGGTGGTGCTGATCAGTTTCCGCAACAGCAGCGCCTACAACCGTTGGTGGGAGGCGCGCACGCTGTGGGGCATGATGATCAACAGCTCGCGCAGCTTCGCCCGGCAGGTGCTGACGCTGCTGGATGATCCCGACAACGAAGTGAACCCGGTGAAGGCGACGCTGTTGCGCCGCCATGTGGCGTACGTCAATTGCCTCGCCGCGCATCTGCAGGGTCAGCCTTGCCCGGAGGAAGTCCGCGCGTTCATCCCGGCGGATGAGTTCGCCCGCAGCGGCACCACCAACAACTTTGCCAACGACATCCTCACCGGTTCCGCGGCGTTGCTGGCCAGGGAATACAAGGCCGGGCGCCTGGACAGCATTCGGCTGGCACGGCTGGAATCGACGATGGTCGATCTGTCCAACAGCCAGGGCGGGATGGAACGGATCGCCAATACTCCGCTGCCCTACCCCTACGTGTATTTCCCGCGCCTGTTTATCTCGCTGTTCTGCCTGATTGTGCCGGTGGGGCTGGTGGAATCGCTGGGTTGGTTCACCCCGCTGGCCTCGACGGTGGTGGGCTTCATGCTGCTGGCCATCGAACGCATCGGTACTGACCTGCAAAGCCCGTTTCGCCATAGCGAGCACCAAATCCAGATGGAAGCACTGTGCGAAACCATCGAGAAAAACCTGCAGTCGATGCAGCGTGATTCGTTGGGGGATGCGCGCAGGGTTGAAGAAACGGCTTGAAGAACGATCTGAGGGATGCCAGGGCGTAAAGCCCTGGCGAGTCGCAGGTATTACTTGTTCTTTTTCGCCGGCTTGTCAGCCTTCTTTGCATCCTTGGCCTTTTCCGGCTTGCTATCGGCTTTTTTCGCCGACTTTTTCGGTTCGGCGTCTTTCTTCGTGTCTTTCTTGTCGGAAGACTTGGAAAGCGCAGAAGCTGCCGCCGATTTCTTTTCCGGCGAAGACTTTTTGTCTTTCAAGTCCTTGCTGGCTTTCGAAGCATCGTCTTTTTTGCTTTTTTTCTCGTCTTTAGCCACGTTTACCACCTCTCGGAATGTGCCGGTATTGGCACCGGGCCTGTGCGAATGAACACAAGCTGATCGTTAGGCGTGGGCGTTCGGGCGGGGTTCAGATTATTTAGAGTTGGAGAGCGTTTAACCAAGAGGCCAGCAATTTTTGAAGTGGATTTCAATCAGGCCGGCAAATAGCCCATGGAGGCGCAGGGGTAAACTTTGACTCGATCCACTGTTTGAAAGCTATTACCACGGCGCTGGGAAACTTGGCTGACGGCCTGACCAGGTAAACCCCACCAGCGGTGTCGAGTTGCCAGTCCGGAAGAACGTGAAGCAATTTTCCTGCAGCAATGTCATGGCGCATCAGCCATTCGCCTGCGCCGAGTATCCCTGAATCAGCGCAAGCGGCGGCAAGTAACGATTCGCTGTCGTTGGCCGTGAGGTTTCCTTTTGGCGCGACTGTTTGCAACTCGCTGCCGCGAAAAAGCCTCCATTGCGGAAAAGACGCAAGGCCACTAAAGCGAAGGCAATTGTGCTTGATCAGGTCGTGTGGATGGTCGGGCATGCCATGCTTTTCTATGTAAGCGGGCGAAGCGCCGAGGATCCGGCGGTGGTCACTTAACCGTTTGGCGATCAGTCGGTTGTCTTCCAGTTCTCCGATTCGGATCGCAGCGTCGAATCCTTCGTCAATGATGTCCACAAGGCGTTCGCTATAGTCTGCGAGGATCGAAACGTGCGGATGTTCCTTGAGAAACTCCGGCAACATCGGACCAAGCCAGCGCCGTCCCATGGCTGCCGGCAGTGCAAGCCGCAACGTTCCTCGAACTTCGCTGGCACCTTGCGTCGCCTGCTGTTGCGCTTCATTCATCAGGTTGATGGCCGAGCGCAGATGCTGCTCAAGCTTGGCACCTACTGGCGTAATTCGAACCTGACGGGTTGAACGCTCGACGAGACGCACACCGAGGCGCTTTTCCATGGCGGCCAGTCGTTTCGATACGACGGTTGGGTGTCGCTGCAGGAGCCGACCTGCAGCGACAAACGAGCCTTGGGAGGCAACTGCCAGAAACGCAGCGATTTCGTCACTGTGCTGACTATTCAGAACATCAAGATTCATGGTTTTAGAATGATCGCCCCCGATGACTGCCCCGACTCCAATGCCGTATGCGCCTGCGATGCATCTTTCAGAGCGTAGCTGGCCCAAATCCTGGGCTTGATAATACCTGCGCCTATGGCGGCCAGCACATCCTGCGCCCGTTCCTGGTACTCACAGGCACTGGCGGTGTGTGCTGCCAGTGAAGGACGTGTGAGGAACAGCGAGCCTTTAGCATTGAGCGTCGACAGTTCTACAGCCGAGGGCGCACCTGACGAGGCCCCGAACGAAACCATCAGCCCGCGTGGCCGGAGACTATCCAAAGACGCCTGGAAAGACGCACGGCCAATAGGGTCGTAGACCACGTCAACCTTTCTGCCCTGGGTAAGACGGCTGACCTCAGACGCCAGGTTGTCGGCATTGAATACCAACACCTCATCACAACCGGATCTCAGCGCTTTTTCGACGCTGGCCAGTTTTGAAACCACACCAATCACTGTCGCCCCCAAGTGCTTGGCCCATGGCACCATGATTTCCCCCAATCCTCCAGCCACGCCATAGATGAGAACTGTGGTGCCCTGTGCCACTGGATAGGTGGTTTTTAACAGGTACTGCGCAGTGATGCCTTTGAACATGACAGCTGCGGCATCATCGAACGACAAGGCGTCGGGTATCTTCACCAGTCGCTCGGCTGGATAAAGTCGGGCCGAAGCATATGAGCCAATGGGCCCAGTAGCATAAGCGACCCTATCACCAACGTGCACATTGCTGACGCCCTCACCCACGGTGACGACTCGCCCGGCCCCCTCCAATCCGAGTCCGGATGGCAGCGCAACAGGCACCGCACCCTTGCGTTGAGTCACATCGAGGAAGTTGACCCCGATGGCGTCCTGTTCAATCCAGACCTCACCTGGCCCGGGCAATTGTTCGCTCAACGTTTCCAGACTCAACACATCAGGCGCGCCGAACTGATTAAAGCGGATAGCGGATACCATGGTCGTTTCCTCTAAGGTCAGAAGTCTTCCAAACAGATGCCGCTAGTGTGAGAACTGACTTGCCGACGAACAAGACGGGCTGACTGCACGACATTAATGCATGATTTTCAGCAATAACATCATGGAATGGAGCGCTGCATCAGTTGCGGCGCTGTAAATGCCAACGGTTCAAAACTGTCAATAGCACAGTTGTGCGACTGTTCCGCAGATAGCGCGGTGATAGGCTTTTCTGGCGTCACATTACGCGAATGCCCGATCTGTTCAGAAGGCAGGTCGGGGCCAATGTTTAAGCCCGCTGTCAGCTAACTGAAAGGATTCGAACATGAAAAAGTCCATGACTACCCTGGCCATTTCCGCGACGCTCGCTCTCGCCGCAACGGCCACAAACGCTGCCGTTCATCCAACGACCATCACTGCTCCTCAGACGGTCAAGCAAGTGACAGCCTCGATTGACACGCCTTTCTCAACACAACAGAAAGCTGGAGAAATCCAGACGGCCAGCCTGGCCAGAAGCTGCTCTGATGAGCGCTATTCCTGGTGGGAATTCAGTGGCTGGGAAATAATCGCCTGCCTCGGAAGCGGTCAGTGGTAATTATTCAAACGAGTCTGGTGCGTGACTTATGTGCTGAGCACGCACCAGCGCCTGTTGTAGCCAAGCGACAGTCCTTACTCTCGGCGATTGAGCGCCCTGCCCCACAAACCCTCTGCTCTGATGCCCCCGCATGCACGCCCCGGCTTGGGGTAATCCTCAAAACATAAAGGTAGGTATGACCGGAATGAACGACAGCCGGAAATTCCAGCGGCTGCTGATCAGGTCATCCGGATGAATCGCCGAGTACTGAATTTCCCCGGAGATCCTCACCGGCAACTTGCCGAAATTAAAAATTCGCCCAGCGCCGATACCGATGGGAAACGTGACTTTGTTGCCGCCCTCGGCCTTCCAGTTGACCGTGACGTTGGGGGTCATGCCGATGCGCCACTGTTCCGGCCCGGGAATCGCCCGCTGAATGAAATACTGCACATTGGTCAGGCTGACGTCCTTGCGCTTGCTATCACCGCCAACCGACCACCAGTGCTGCGGGAACACGCCAAGGGTCCAGTCCGGACCGAGGTACGCGGCGACGAACGCCGGGCCCAGCGAGTATTTGCCCGTACCGAGCACGTCTTCTTCGGCGGTCGGGAACATCGCAGTCGGGCCGACCCCCCAGACCATCTTGCCACCCCCGTCAAAGCGGATCGGCTCCTTGGGCGAAAACACACCGACGTAGGCCAGGTCGCCGAAACCGCTGGTGCGGTCGAACGGGTCCTGCACGACCGAGGTGAAGTCACCGCGATCGTGCAGAATCTCGTTGGGACCCATGCCAATCAGGTTACCGGCCTTGCGGTTGACCGGGGCGCTGACGTAGCTGATCGGCAGGCGGTTGATCAGGTTCCAGTCTTCGCCAAGAGAGATCGGAAAGGTCGGCATGAAACTGTATTTACCGAGCATCCGTGTGCCGTTGCTGTGCGGACCTTTGAGCGCGGTGTAATCGTACTGGTTGAAAAGCAGAACAAGGTTGCCCACCGGGTTGTCCATCAGTCTGGATATCTGTTCGGTGGACGGTTCGCAGCCGGCCTTGACCACTTCTTTCAGGTCAATGTCGAAGTCCTGTTGTAGCTGTTGGCATTTTTCCGGATCGACCCTGGCCCCTGCAACTGACGGGGAACCCAGTTTCGGCAGAGGGCTGGCGGCACAGGCCAAGCCACTGAGCACAGCCCCGCAGAGTGTCAGACTTGATCGAATCCTTATCGATTGCATCGATTTGCCCTCCATTTCACCAGGCGTACTGAAGGCGCAGGGTCCAATTGTTCACGTCTGGGGAGCTTCTATTGTTTGATCAGATCACTTGGCTTCCAGCTCTGGTCAAAAAACGCCTGCTTCGGCCCATACAACCGCACGATCACCAGGAAGCCTTTCTCCGGTACGGTCTTGATCCAGTTCTTGCCCTCGCCCGGCGATGTCGGCCCGAAGTAGATGTCGGTGGAGCCGTCGCTGTTCTGCGCCGGTTTATCCATTTGATTGAGGGACGGGAACGGCTGGCCATTGTCCAGACCTGACGCGGTCAGGTTGTCGTAGGCGGTGACCGACCAGAACAACGCCGCCGGGACATTGGCCGGGAGGTTGAGCTTGTAGGTCTGGGCGCCGTCGAGGAACTTGCCCTCGGCGTCGCGGGTTGTCGCGGGATACTTGGCGCCGGCACCGACCATGTTCATGACCATGCCGGGGCTGTCGGAATAGGCCGAGGTGAAGAACGCCACACGTTGTTCAAGATTGGTGAAACTGCCGCTGGATTGAAACTCGGTATTCTCTCCGGCAAAGGTGTTCACGTATTGGCGATCCTTGTAGTACAGACCGCCCGGCTCTTTGTACAGCAAGTGGCTGGTCACCACCTTGCTCATCTTGAACGCGGTGCGCGCGGCGTCATCCAGCAGCTTGCGTCGTTCGGCATCCGGGGCAAAGGGCTTGCCCTTCTCGATGCCCAGGGTGTGCAGGAAGCCGCGCATGTCCATGTCCGCCGGATCGACGGCTTCGGCGTCGATGAAACGCGAGAGCATGTCGAAGTAGCGACCGTCTTCGGGGAACAGCATGTTGATCGGTGCGCCGGTGGCGTCGGGGAATTGCATCGGCAGCGCCGAGTCCTTCTTGCCCAGCGGATAAATCTTCGTACGCTCGACTTCGGCTACCGGCACGCTGAGGTCTTTCGGATCCTTGAAAAAGGTGCGCCAGAACAGGAACACGTTGTTGGTGCGCGAGCGATAGACGAATCCCTCGGTCGGCTCCGGCCCTGTGTAATCAGGCGGGAGCAGCACATAGGTGCCGCCCTTGCCCTTGTCGGGACCCGCCAGGCCAACGTCACCGCGCCAGGTTCTGCCGTCGATGGTCGGCCCGACAATCGGGCGCTGGAAGAAATCATCGAACATGCCCTGCACGCCGGGCGGTGCTTCGACCACCAGCGGGCCGTACTTTGCCAGATCCAGATAGCTCATGGCGTAGACCAGATCGGAGTTTGGCGTGGTCACCAAGGTCTTGGCGTTGATGCGCTTTTTCCAGGTCGGCAAGATGTTGTAGCCCGCGCCGAACTGCTTCTCCGACGCTTCCTTCATCGACCAGATATTGATCGCCGGCAAGGCCCACAGATACGACTGCACGGCGCGCTGGAACACCAGCTCCTCGATCAGGCTGCGTGCGGTCGCTTCGGTCGGGAAGCCTTTTTCAAAAGGCTGATTGGCCAGTTCTTCATAACGCGTCGCGGCATCGGCGAGGCCGCTTAGGGAGAGGCTTACGGCCAAGGCCATCAGTGAGGTGCGCAAACGGTTCATCGGCTGTCCTTATGAACACAGTTGGAAAATCGGTTCAGTTGACCTTGACCACCGCCGGTGGCGTCCACTGGCCATTCATCGCGGCCGCTTCCGGCCAGTAGGCGCGAACATAGAGCGAGAAGTCCGCGCCCTTCGGCGCCGGGAGCCAGTTGCTTTCCTTGTTCGCCCCTGGTGAGTCACTCTGCACGTAGAGCGTCAGCGAGCCATCGGCGTTGGTCTTGAGCGACTTGTTCTTGGTGCCGAGGGAATAGCGGCCCAACGAGTTTTCGGCGAAGAAATGCTGCTGGTTGTACAGCGTCAGCGACCAGAAACCCTTGACCGGCGGCAGTGCGCCTTTGGGGAAGGTCACGCTGTAGCGCTGGGCGCCGTTGAGTCGCACGCCGGACTCGTCCAGATCCTGATAGAAGTACTTGGTCTCGATCTGTTTGTTGACGAAGATGTTTGACCGGGCAACCGCCGTGCGCAGGAAGTAATCAGTGCCAAACGCTGCGCCGTTATCGATGGTGCTCCAGTGATTGGGCAATTGCTTCCCGTAGTTGCGGAACTGCAACAACGGCTTGACCACGTCTGCATCAGACTTTTGCGTCTCGTCGATCATGGCTTTTTTCAGCTCGGGATCGCGCTGGGCGATTTGTGCCAGCACCGCCAATTGCGCATAGCGCGCCTCTTCTCCCGGCAGCGGTTTGGCGTCCTTGAGAATCGCCGGCAACTCATCGAAGAACTTTTCCGGGAGCACCCAACGCGTTTCCTCGTCACCCGAGGCCTCGGCGGGGAATTTCGGCGACTGGCTCCAGTCACGCTGCTTGAGTTTGCCGTCGTATTTGGACAGCGGGTACATGTCGATGCCCGACAGATAGTGCTGAATAGCCTTGCGATCTTCGGCCGTATCGTCCTGGAAGACCCGCGGAATCACGAAACCGGTGTTGGTCTTTGCACGAAACACCTGGGCGATGCCCTCAGGCACCTTGCCGTTCCAGTCCGGCCCCACCAACAGATAGAAGCCCGGTTTGGTGGCGTACATCTTTCCTAGCTCGGCGAAGCTGTCGGAGCGCAGGTCCACCACCTGATAAACCCAAAACCGGTCGCCAAAGTCCGGGACCTGCAAAACCACCGGTTCGATATCCAGCGCAATGCTGCCCGCACCGTAGACCACATCCTGGTTCGGACAAGCCACCAGGCGTTCCCCCGGTGAAATGTAGTCGGTGAGCATCGACAGATGGTTGATCGGCGCCACGGGCACGATGCCCCCCATCAAGCCGGCCTGCGGCAGATCCTTGAATTTCAGGCGACGGTTGTAAATATTGGCCATCGGCCAACCCCAGAAATACGCCTCCCGCGCCATCATCCGTACGTAGGTTTCGGTCACCTTCACATCGGCTTCGGGGCCGGATATTTGTACTACTGGCGAGGTCTGTGCCTGCACGGCAACCGCGCCGAGCAATACCGCGGTAGCGAACAGACCGCTGGCGAATAAAGGTGTTTTATTCATACGGAAGGCATCCTTGCTTGGGACGGTTTTTCGGCAAACGAATCTACTGATGGAAGATTGTTCGTTAGAAAAACCTAGCAGAGGAAATGAGATCGGCCAGAAAAGGTATGAAAAATTAAGATCCTATTTCCATTTCTGATAACTGCTCCTCAGCTCTTGGCCGACATTCCAAGCTGAGGGCAAGAACTCTGATAAGGATCGCGACGGAAGAAAGGCATCACAGTGCTCCTGCAGCTGTAATGGCCCAGAGCAAGCGTTTTTTGACCAGCGCTGGAGTACGCATGATTTGATTCGATCAATAGAGATGAAGTGTGTTGCCCCCTTATCCAAGGGGCAACGTACAAGCGTTGGTGAGTATTGTTAAGCCACCATCTTGCTTCTTTACCCGAGTGCGCTGGCAAACGCCTGGGGCGTCGGGCTCTCCTCCCATTGTGCAACGCATTGCGGCAGAACCAGCCAAGGTTGTTTGCGTCGCGTCCAGATATGCGCCACCGGCGTGAAGCGCTCCGAACCTTCCAATACGCCGCCCCGCACCACACGCATGCCGGGCGCGGCGCTGGTCTCGTTGAACAGTCGGGTATGGCACTCGCCGCAGGCATATTGCGTGGAGGTATGCCCTTGGTGCTCGTGTGCAAAGGTCGCTGTTTCGCCCGTCACCTGCACTGCCGAAGCCGCGCATAGCATATGCAGGCCGAACGCGCTGCCGCTCCAACGCTGGCAGTTCAGACAATGACAGGCATACAGCGGTGGCAGTTGCTGCGCCTCGATTTCGATGCTGACCTGTCCACATAGACACTGACCGGTGAATCTCATGCGTTGACTCCTTACAATGACGCCCGGATAAGTTCGGCGCGCATGATCCCTTTTCACTCGCCCGAGCAGAAGAGCAAAAAAGGAGCAGCTGTTGGTCAAGAATGTATGAGCGGTCTTGAGTGGGAAAGCCAGCAGGTGTTCCTTGCGGTGCTGCGCTCTGGCAGCCTGAGCGGTGCTTCGAAGTTGCTGGGGATTGCGCAGGCCACCGCCCGCCGACGCCTCGATCATCTTGAACAGACACTCGGCTTGAGCCTGTTCACCCGCACGCCCTCAGGCCTGACACCTACAAGTGGGGCGCAGCGCCTCATCGATCATGTCGAAGCCATGGACCTCGCCGCGCAAGCCTTCAACCGGGCGGCCAGCGCTGAAACGTCAGTGGACCACGGCACGGTGCGGCTGACCTGTGGCGAATTGCTGGGGGTTGAGGTGTTGCCCGCTTTACTGCGGAACTTCCATTACAACCATCCTGGATTGAAGCTCGAACTGAGCATCGGCGACGCACTGGAAGACATCGCCAGGCTGCAATCGGATATAGCTGTACGCCTGATGCGTCCAATGGAGGCCGATATCGCGGTGCGGCGGGTCGGCAGCTTGCGGATCGGCATCCATGCCAGTGCCGAGTGCCTGGAGCGTTATGGTGAGCCCGTCAGCCTGACGTCGCTGCGCCAGCGGCCGCTGATCGGGCCAGACCGTCGCTCAGCTGACTTGCGTCGCTTGGTCGAAGCCGGGCTGTGTGAAGCCGATCAGCATTTCGCGATTGCCACGGATCACCACCTTGCGCAACTGGCTGCATTGAAAGCGGGATTGGGCTTCGGTCTTTGCCCGATACCTATCGCCAGAAATCATGGGCTGATTCACGTATTGCCAGACAGCTTCGGCTTCGAGGTCGAAGTGTGGATCGCGATGCACAGTGACTTGCGCAAAATCAAACGGATCGCCAAGGCGTTCGAAGTGGTGGGTGAGGAACTGCATCATTATCTGCGCTCGAACGCCCCCTGAGGGAAGTGATCCATGCCAGCACCAGTCCCTGCCCGCCATACCGGGATAATCGCGATTTATTGATCTCGCTCTGAATCAACCGGCGCGAACGCTTTGGCAGCGGCCACGGTATCCAGAGATTCGCGCAGCAGCTGAATCCTGCCGTCTTTGGCCACCAGGCGGCCGGCGTACATTTGCTGGTAGATGCGCCCAGTGGCAGGCACCAAGGCCTCTACACTGTATTCGGCAAACGCCTGGTCGGGTGTTTCGATCAGAAAATGAACGTTGCGAAATTTGAAGTCCGGCACTTTACCGAGCAATGAGCCGATGAAATTCTCAATGGCGGCGGGGCCTTGCACACGGTGGGGTATGCCCAGCGACTCCAGGTAGGGCAACTCCAGCACGCCATCCTCCGCGAAAAGTGCTGCCGCCAGGTGCGGCGTCTGGATGGCATCCAGGTAGTTTTGAAGTAATTCCACGGCATTTTTCATGACGACTTTCTCCTAAACGCATAAGGGATGGGCACGCTGCAGGTGCTGACCTGATCACGTTAGGAGATCCCTTTGATTTCAAAAATAGACGTTAATGAAAATCATCGTTTCATAATTGAAAGCCACATCCGCAACGTCTCATGACGGCCATCGCCATTCAGGCTGGCTTAGATGTTCGGCAAAAAAGTCCGACAGCGCTTTGATTTTCACTGGCCGTGTACGCGCCGAGGGGGTGACGAAATACAAACCGCCACGGGCCATGCTCCATTCCGGTAGCACCACGACCAAGCGTCCGTCTTTCAAGTATTCGCTGGCGATAAATTCCGGCAGTTCGGCGATGGCCTGGCCCTCAAGCAACACCGGCAATAACGCATCCGAGTTGGTCACTCTTAATGGACCGCTGGGCACCACGTCTTCTTCGCTGCCGTCTTTATGGGTGAACCGCCACACTTGGCTGCGGGCCCGGTAGGCATAACTCAGGCACGTGCGGGACGCGAGTTCGCGGGGGTGGCAAGGATGGCCATAAGCGTCCAGATAAGCCGGCGAGGCGACCAGGTATTGAGTGACGGCACACAGGCGCCTTGCAACCAGCGAGGAATCCGGTAATACGGCGATGCGTAACGCCGCATCAAAGCCCTCGGCGATCAGGTCAACCGAGGCATCCGAAAGGTGCAGGTCAATCGACAGCTCGGGATACTGGCGCAGCAACTGCGGCATCAGTGGTGCCACCCAACGCAAGCCAAACGACATGGGTATCGCCAAGCGTACTTGGCCGCGGGGCTGGACCGATAAATCCTGAGCCTCGCTTTCCACCTCTTCAGCCTGCCGATAAATCTCACCCGCCTTGGCCGCCATGCTCGCGCCGAATTCGGTGAGTGCCAGTTGCCGCGAGGTGCGGTTGAACAAGCGCCCGCCCAGACGCTCCTCCAACCGTGCGACAGCTCGCGATACCGTCGGCACCGACACGCTCATGACCCGTGCCGCACCAGCGAACGAGCCCTCTTCGGCTACCTTGGCAAACATCGCCAACCCTTCGAAATCCGGAAGTCTGCTCATTTCATTTCTGCAACGATAGGTTTCAGACAATTCTATTTTGAAAGTTTTTTCCCGTCGATAAGCTTCTCCCACACCGCAACTCACTCATTCGAAATACGGGAGAAACACCATGACTGACAAACTCGAAGGCAAAATTGCATTGGTTACCGGCGGCACCTCAGGCATCGGTCTGTCCACTGCCAAACGCTTCGCTCAGGAAGGCGCTCACGTCTATATCACGGGCCGTCGTCAAGCCGAACTGGACGCCGCTGTCGCCGCGGTTGGCAACGCCACCGGCGTTCAGGTGGATTCCGCCAACCTTGATCAGTTGGACGCGTTGTATCGCCAGATTGGCGCAACCCACGGCCGAATCGATGTGCTGTTCGCCAATGCGGGTGGTGGATCGATGCTGCCACTGGGTGACATCACTGAACAGCAGTACGACGACACCTTCAATCGCAACGTAAAAGGCGTGCTGTTCACTGTGCAAAAGGCACTGCCACTGCTGGCCCAAAAAGCCTCGGTGATTCTCACCGGCTCTACGGCGGGCAGCTCGGGCACCGCCGCCTTCAGTGTTTACGCCGCGTCCAAAGCCGCCGTGCGTTCATTTGCCCGCAACTGGATTCTGGACTTGAAAGACCGCCAGGTGCGCATCAACACCATCAGCCCCGGCGCCACCCGCACGCCTGGCCTGGTTGAATTGGCCGGCCCAGATTCCGCTCAGCAGCAGGGCTTGCTCGACTACATGGCTTCGCTGATCCCCATGGGGCGTGTCGGTGAAGCTGACGAAATTGCCAGCGCCGCGTTGTTCCTGGCCTCCGATGACGCCAGTTTCGTTAACGGTATCGAGCTGTTTGTTGACGGTGGCCAGGCGCAAATCTGAGCAGCCAGCGGGCGATTGTCGCGGTCGCCCGCCACCCCACGCCTGAGTGTGTGCATTACCAACCCGGACGGCGTTCGCTGGTGCTATTGTCAGGCGCAGATTGAGCGGGTGTCACTGCCGCACAATCTTTTTACAGGGTTCTGCCAACGGCTTGCTCGTAGCAGGAAAGGAAATGCCGCCACTGCGACTCATCCCAGAAGGAATGCCGTCTGAGTTGAGGAATGTCGTGACGCGCCGCGCCCATTGCCGTAGCACGACCGCGAGACTTCTCCAGGTCAAGCAGCGCCAGTTCGAAATCGAAGTCTGTGTCGGTAATCGACGCCTTGATAAAGATGTGTTTGGAGCGCATGCAACCGTGCTGCCATTTGCCCGAATGCATCCGCGCCAGCATTTGCGCCAAACGTTCAAGAAGTCGCAGATGTTGCTCTGTGGTCAACAGGCTTGCAGCGCCCTGGCTATACCAGGTATCCAGATCGATGAAGCCGCCCAGGTCTTTGGTAACCAAGACACCCTGCCATACGCCGTCGACTTTTCTCGCGCCATAAAATACCGGTCTTGGCGCATTCACGCCCAGCTCTTCGAGTCTTGAAAGGGCAACGCCTTCACGCAATGCGGTCGGTCGGCCAGTGGGGTAACGGAGACTGCGGAACAAATAGCCGGTCTGGCGCTTTACGAAAAACGTCTTGTCACCTTGAACAATCAGCTGGACACCGCTGGTGCCGCTGCGGCGCACATTCGGCGGTTCCACCCACGACCCGGAAGTACCCCACCAGAAATCAAATTCATCGCCTGCCCTGCCCATTGTGCGCTCCATTTATTGTAGAAATCGTTTCGTGCGACGTTTGCATGAGGGTCGCAACAGCAGCTCAGTCTGTTGGTGGACGTTAATAGTTCCCTCGGTTTTCGAGGATTTTAGGGCCAGCTTGGGGCTTTTACGCAACCACGTGACGAAAATTGGCTATTGAGGGGTGTTTATCCCTTCTGGTGTGTCCTTTTCGCCGATAGCTGACGACATCAAACACAGATGCCAACCGCGTCGCGAGGGTCCGCCCGACTGTTTTTTCGATTAACTTGAAAGCCGTTAAATTGACCCAGGTCATGATTCAATTCAATTGAGGCAAATAACGAGCAACGTCCTTGATCCGCATTTTCTTTGTGCTAAAAGTATTGCCGCCAGTGGCTCCTTACAGGGATGAGTAAGGGTTTGCTCATCCGCAGCCATTGCCCACGGATGCATACTTTCAACAAGGAAGTCATATGAAAATAGTTGGGCTGTCCGGGATTCTCCCGTCACGCATTATCAGCAATCAAGACGTTATAAACCTGGTCGAGGAACACTCTAAAGATACCTTCCAGGAAGACTTGCCAAAAACCTTGAAGACCATCAGCAAGTTGCTTGAAAAAAGCGGCAGCGGCACGCGTCACTGGCTGGGCGCCGACGAAACGCCGATGCAACTGATGGAGACTGCATTCAACTCCGCGCTCGCCCAGGCCAATATCGACAAGACCGATCTGGATCTGTTGATCTATCCGAACGTCACGCGAGGCTTCATCGAGCCGGCCAACAGTACGTTCATCGCCAAGGCGCTGGGCCTGAGCTGCAGAAACTTTGATGTGGTGGACGCCTGCAACGGTTGGGTGACCGCCATGGATGTCATCAACAGTAAAATGCAGGCCGGCGAGATTCGCTATGCGGCAATCGTCAATATGGAATTTGGCATGTCTGCTGGCGGGCCGGTGATGCCCAAGAACTTCTCTTTGCAGTCGTCGGCGGAACTGGCTTACAAGTTTCCGAGTTTTACCATTGGCGAAGCCGTCACGGTCACCATCCTCAGTCATGAGGCCCCCGGCAACTTCAAGTTCTCGTACATCAACCGGCCGGACTTGAGTGACTTGTCGACCATCTCTCTGCCGGATTGGAAACTGTTCTGCAATGAGGAGGATATTCCACGTATTTCACCGACCGGCGGGCAATATCAATTCAACTCCTACGCGGCAGCCTTGCATGAAGATGGCCGCAATGAAGCGATAAAAGTCTTCAATCTGCAAAACATCTCTGCAGCAGATGTTCATAAAGTGTTTATTCATACCGGTTCGCCAAAGATGTGGGAGCACATTGGGCAACTGATCGGTATTGATCACAAGCTGCACCACGTCGGGCATAAGACCGGAAATATCATTACCGCGTCCATCCCCTACGGTATCTTCGATGCCATGAGTCGGGGCGAAGCCGAGACCGGGCAGTTTTGCATGGGTTGGGCAGGCAGTGGCGGGATGGTCTTCTCTGCGTTGTCATTTACTCTGTAAGGCCTGAAGCAACTTGCCGTCGTGAGGCGGCAAGTTGCTCGTCCATGATCAAACTGTTGGTCGGTACCAAACGAAAATCGCGCTTCGATCTCTAGGCCAGCGGCGGGTAGTCGGTATAGCCCTCTTCCGAACCACTGTAAAAAGTGGAGGCATCCGCAGTAGCCAGCGGCGCATCAAGGAAGAAGCGTTCCGGCAGATCAGGGTTGCTGATGAACAGTGTGCCAAATGTGACTGCATCGGCCAGGCCGGTTTGCAGGGCCTGTTCCGCGGACTTCCGATCATAACCAACATTCAACACGAAAATTCCTGAGAACCGCTTGCGAGCCCCGGGCGCCAAGGGTTTCGCGCCTTCCGGCAGAGTCCCCGGTTCCATGAAATGCAGAATTCCAACGTTTCTACTTTCCAGCGCTTCTACCGCGTACATGTAGGTCTGCTCGAGATTGGAGTCGCCCATGTCATTGTACGGAATGCGCGGCGACAGCCTGATCGAGATACGGGCCGGTCCGAAGACTCTGATCGCGGCGTCCGTGGCTTCAAGCAAGAACCTCGCCCGCTTCTCAATGGTACCGCCGTACTCGTCGGTGCGTTTGTTTGAGCCGTCTTCCAGAAACTGCGCGGGCAGATAACCATTGGCACCGTGTATCTCTACACCATCAAAGCCCGCATCTTTCGCGGCCTGTGCAGCTTTTTCGTAGTCCGCAATGGTGGACTTGATTTCATCAATGGTCAGTTCGCGTGGGGTCACCGAGGGTTTGATGCCTTCTGGCGTGAACGCCTGGCTATTGAAGGGGACTGACGATGGCGCGACCGGGAGTTCTCCACCATGAAAATCAGGATGAGATGCTCTACCGGTGTGCCAAAGCTGGGCGAAAATGAGGCCACCGGCTTCATGAACTGCCTGAGTTACCTTCTTCCAGCCCGCAATCTGTTCAGGCGTATAGATCCCTGGGGTATTCGTCCAGCCGACGGCCTGGGCGCTGATCTGGCTGCCTTCGGTAAAAATAAGGCCCGCCGATGCGCGCTGTGCGTAATAGGTCGCAGTCAATTCGTTGGCCACCTGATCCTTGGATCGACCTCTTGTCATCGGCGCCATGAACACCCGATTTCTGAAAGTGAGCTCTTCGTTGTTCAAGGGGGTTAGAAGCTTAAAATTTCCCATACTTTCCTCAGAATAAATTTATTGAATGTCCGCCCGTGCCTAACGATTTCTCAAGTGCGGCTCGACCAAAGAAATGCTTCTGTCGGATGCTCGATTGGCTGGCTGCGAGCCGCCGGCAAGAGTGGCGAACGAAGGGTTTGGTTCGGACCGCTTCCCTCAAGTAAGGAAAATCGACAAGGTATCAATAATAAACCTGGCGTCAATTAGGCACCGCTCGTACACCTGGTAGGTCTGAGGATACCTACCGTCAGGAAATGGTCGGCGGCGTAGGGGCTGGCGAGCCGTATACAGGGGCCTCGCGCGCAAGAGCAGGACGCTCTGCGTTCATGATCGAACGGCCTGAGCAATCGATGTGAAGGTTCGGTTGAAGCAGGTATCGAGATTGATTGCCCGCGGTTGAAAGGCAAAAACCAGCGCACTGCCAACAACAAAAAGTGTTGGCAGAGTTTCATGCTTACCAGATCGCGCTGGTTCGATTGAGATCTTCGATGTTTTTCAAGCCATCGGATGACAAGTCCCGAAGCGCAGCATGGGCGGCCGACAACGCGTTCACGTAATCCAGTGAAGCAACCTTCCCTACGTACTGGTTGGTCCGATTGCAGCGGCGTCGAACTTCTGCCGGGCAGCATCAACCTCCGGCAACTTGGCGAGCGTCCATTCATGCAGTGCTCGAAAAGGTTGTTGCAGCGTGCGGCCCAGCGGCGTGATTTGGTACTGCACCGCGACTGGCGAAAGCGAAATCACCTCGCGCGATACCAGGCCGTTGCGCTCCAGCCGGCGCAGACATTGCGTGAGCGCTTTTTGGGTGACGCCTTGCAGGCGACGACGGATCGCGTTGAAACGTTGCGGACCGTCATCAAGCACGGCTAATACCATCATCGACCATTTATCAGCGATCTGCTCGAATAAAGCCCGGCTAGGGCAGTCGGACGAGAAGCACAGCGGTTCGAGTTCAAGCATGGCGGTTTCCTTCTGTATACCTTGGCGCTCTAAGGCGCGAGATTGACGCCAAGTTTACTGGATATACCGAGCCTGAGAACGCTTTCTACCATTGTTTTGCCGGAACACTCTGACGCACATAATAATTGTCGAATTCACTGCTTTCGGTGAATTGGAAGCCATGACGGGTATAAAAGCGATTCGAAGCACTTTCTTTGAGAGCGCCAACTTTAACAGGGAGCGCAGCCGCATCCGCCTCTTTGAAAATCTGAGTGAGAACAGCAGCCCCTACACCTGATCCTTGCGCGCTCGGTCTCACATACAAGTGGTCGAGCAAGAGTTCATTGTGGTGATGCTTGACCACTACAAAACCAACCCTCTCTCCAGATACCTCGATATAGCGTGTGTTGCGAGCGTCAAAACCGCCAAGAAACCGCTCTCGCGCACGCACCGGATCAAATCGCCCGACACGCTCCAGACTTTCGCGCATGGCCTCAATTCGAATGGCTACAAGATTTTCCAGGTCGCTTGGTTGAGCCGGGACCAAAATGACTGGGAAATTTTGATTGGGTGCGACGGGCATAGGTTGTGCTCTATTTACCATCCTGGAAGGCCAGTATAGAGAGCCTGACTTGTGGGGCCCAGTTTGGCTTCACCGTCGAATTCAGGCACCCATCTCAAAAACGAACATGACCTGGTCAATCTGGATTTTGATTGCCAGAGCCTTGCGTGACCGACAGGTCTCCAATACGACCTCACGGTATTCACATGTCGATATCAGACACGATCATGGCGCAATCAGGCTATTGAATCGGCAGCAAGGCCGGCTAAGGTGCCGTGTCTTCCTATCAAAACAATCCCGGTCAGATCATGGGGTTGATAAGAACTGCGGCGGTTGGACGGGCTTCTCTCGGGAGTTCAGCAGGCAACGATGGTGACCGATCGTATGCCCGTTCAATTGCTTAAATGTCGATCAGCAGAGAATAAAAATACCGATGATCAGCCCGAACTCCATGGATTCGAGTAGCCAATTGGCGCAGGGCTTCAAGCCTCGTCACGTCACAATGCTGTCCATCGCCGGGATTATCGGCGCCGGTTTGTTCGTCGGTTCAGGACACGCGATTGCCGCAGCAGGGCCGGCGGTGCTTCTCGCCTATCTGTTTTCAGGTTTGCTCGTCGTGCTGGTCATGCGCATGCTCGGCGAGATGGCGGTGGCCAATCCGGACACCGGTTCGTTCTCCACCTACGCCGACCAGGCCATCGGCCGCTGGGCCGGTTTTACCATCGGTTGGCTGTACTGGTGGTTCTGGGTGTTGGTGATTCCCATCGAAGCACTGGCGGCCGGGCATGTGCTGCACCAATGGTTTCCGCAGGTCGATGCCTGGCTGTTCGCGTTGGGATCGATCATTGCGCTGGTGGTGACCAACCTGTTCAGCGTGTCCAAGTATGGTGAGTTCGAGTTCTGGTTCGCCATGGCCAAGGTCGTGGCGATCATCGGCTTTATCGGGGTCGGATTTGCCGTATTGATGGGCTGGGTGCCCGACCGCGAAGTCAGCGGGTTGAGCGGCCTGATGGCCGAGCACGGCGGATTTGCACCCAACGGTTTGTCGGCGGTGGTCGGCGCTTTCATCACGATCATGTTCAGCTTCATCGGTACGGAAGCGGTGACCATCGCAGCCGCCGAATCGAATAACCCGGCGCAGAACATTGCCAAGGCTACCCGCTCGGTGATCTGGCGCATCGGCGTGTTCTACCTGCTGTCGATCTTCGTGGTCATCTCCGTAGTGCCCTGGAATGATCCGCTGCTGGCCTCGGTGGGCTCGTATCAGCGCGCCCTGGAAATCATGAACATTCCAAACGCCAAGTTCATGGTCGACGTTGTCGTGCTGATCGCCGTGGCCAGTTGCATGAACTCCTCGATCTACATTGCCTCGCGCATGCTGTACTCGCTGGGCCGTCGCGGCGATGCACCGAAAACGCTGAAGACCACTTCCGCGGCCGGTGTGCCACGCGCCGCCGTGATCGCCAGCACCGTGCTGGGTGCGTCGATCACTGTGTGGAGCTACTTCATGCCCGCCGGGCTGTTCGAGTTCCTGCTGGCCAGTTCCGGGGCGATTGCCTTGCTGGTGTACCTGGCGATTGCGGTGTCGCAGCTGCGCATGCGGCGGATATTGCAACAGCGCAAGGTCGAGCTGACCTTCCGCATGTGGCTGTTTCCATGGCTGACGTGGCTGGTGATCGGCTTCATCTGCGCGGCGCTGGCGGTCATGATGATTACTCCGCAGCACCGCACCGAAGTCACCACCACCATTGGCCTGGCGCTGGCAATCTCCTTTATCGGCCTGATGACGTCGCGTCACCCTGCCCCGGCGGCACGCGCAACCTCAGTGGGCTAGGCGTTCACGCCGAAGCTGATGTTCCCTTGGCAAAGGCCGGGGGAAAGACCGACGCCTGCATCTCAGACCGATTCCTGTGAGGACATGATGTCATCGACCCCCTCCGTGGCCGACGGGACGACCCAATCCGTCGGGTTTCTGCTGTTGGATAAATTCACCCTCATGTCGCTGGCATCCGCCGTCGAACCACTGCGCATGGCCAATCAATTGTCGGGGCGAACGCTGTATCGCTGGCATACCTTCAGCGCCAATGGTGCGGCTGTTTGGGCCAGCGACGGGGTCCCGATCACGCCGGATGGCTCGTGGAGCAACCCCGGCGTGGCGGACACGGTAATTGTTTGCGGCGGGGTCGGCATCCAGAGCGTGATCACCCGCGAGCACACATCCTGGTTGCAAGCCCTGGCCCGGCAATCCAGACGCTTGGGCGGTGTGTGCACCGGTAGCTGGGCACTCGCCAAAGCCGGATTGCTTGATGGCTATGAGTGCAGCGTGCATTGGGAATTTCTGGCGGCCATGCAGGAAGCTTTTCCACGCGTCAACGTCAGCACCAGCCTCTTCACCCTTGACCGCAACCGCTTTACCAGTTCCGGAGGAACAGCGCCGCTGGACATGATGCTGCACCTGATCGCCCGTGATCATGGTCGTGAGTTATCAGCCGCCATTTCGGAGATGTTTGTATACGAGCGCATCCGCAACGAGCAGGACCATCAACGCGTGCCGCTCAAGCATGTGGTCGGTACGCGTCAACCCAAGCTGCAAGAAGTCGTTGCGTTGATGGAGGCCAATCTTGAGGAGCCGATCGAGCTGGACAGCCTTGCCGAATACGTCGATCTGTCACGCCGACAGCTGGAGCGGTTGTTCCAGAAATACCTGCAATGCACGCCGTCACGCTACTACTTGAGGTTGCGGCTGATTCGCGCGCGACAACTGCTCAAGCAAACCTCGCTGTCGATCGTGGAACTGGCGTATGTCTGCGGATTTGCCTCCACACCGCATTTCTCAAAATGCTATCGCGAGCACTTTGGGGTGCCGCCGAGCGACGAGCGCTCTGGTTCTGCAATGAGTCGTAAACGGATAACGCCGCCGTCATCGATTAACACACTGACAACGTTCGATCAGGCGAGAAACGAATCGACGTTTGCCAGTGTTCGAATGATGGCGAGTGCCGATCTGGCTTGAATGCACCAAGGCAAATCGGCCGACAACCCACAAGATGCCCCGGCCATGTGCCCTGCCCGCTTACGCCTGATCCAATGCCTCCACCACGCCTTTGTCTTCCCCCAGAAACCCGCCGCTCTGATGCGCCCACAGCCGCGCATACACGCCGTTCTTCTCTAGCAGCTCCGAATGGGTGCCCTGCTCGATGATGCGCCCGTCATCCATGACAATCAGCCGATCCATCGCCGCAATCGTCGACAGTCGATGCGCGATCGCGATCACGGTCTTGCCCTGCATCATGTCATCAAGGCTTTCCTGAATCGCTACTTCGACTTCCGAGTCCAGTGCACTGGTGGCTTCATCGAGCAGCAGGATCGGCGCGTTCTTCAGCATCACCCGGGCGATCGCCACCCGTTGCCGCTGGCCGCCGGACAGCTTGATCCCGCGTTCACCTACCAGAGTGTCGTAGCCGGTATGGCCCTGACGGTCGCTGAGTAGGCTGATGAACTCGTCAGCCTGCGCATTGGCAGCGGCGCGGCGGATCTGTGCGTCGGTGGCATCGGGCCGGCCGTAGGCAATGTTGTCGCGAATCGAACGGTGCAGCAGCGAAGTGTCCTGGGTGACCATACCGATCGCGCTGCGCAGGCTGTCCTGGGTCACGTGCGCAATGTTCTGGCCATCGATACGAATCTCGCCGCTGTCTACGTCATAGAAACGCAGCAGCAGGTTGATCAGCGTCGATTTACCCGCACCGGAGCGCCCTACCAGACCGATTTTTTCACCGGGCCGAATGCTCAGGCTCAGGCCATCGAGCACCTGACGCTCGCCACCGTAGTTGAACTTGACCTTGTCGAACGCCACCGCGCCGCCAGAAGTGACCAGCACGCCGGCATCCGGCGCGTCTTGCACTTTGGTGCCTTGGGTCAGCGTCGCCATGCCGTCCTGGACGGTACCGATGCTTTCGAACAGCGAAGTCATCTGCCACATGATCCAGTTCGACATGCCGTTGATCCGCAACGCCATGGCGGTGATCGCCGCCACCGCACCGGCGCCGACGTCGCCCTGGTGCCACAGCCACAGCGCATAGCCGCCGGCGGACATGATCAATGCCACCACCAAGGCCTGATTGACGATCTCGAACAGACTGACCAGACGCATCTGGCGAAAACCGGTCTGCTTGAAATCTTCCATCGCCGCCCGCGCAAAATGTGCTTCGCGGTTGGAGTGGGAGAACAGCTTCACCGTGGTGATGTTGGTGTACGCGTCGGCGATACGCCCGGTCATCATCGAGCGCGCATTGGCCTGTTCCTGACCGACCTTGCCCAGACGCGGCACGAAGTACCACATGGCCAGACCGAACAGCACGACCCAAGCAAGGAACGGCAGCATCAGCTTCAGCGCAAAACCGCCGGCCAGGGCAATGATCGCGATGAAGTACACGCCGATCCCCGGCAAAATCTCGATCATGGTGAACAGCACGTCGCGTACAGCGAGCGCCGTCTGCATGACCTTGGTCGTGACCCGGCCGGAAAACTCATCGGAGAAAAACGAAAGGCTTTGCCGCAGCATCAGCCGATGGAAATCCCAGCGCAGGCGCAGCGGCAGGTTAATCGCCAGAATCTGGTGCTGGACCATGGTGCGCAACGCCACCAGCCCGACACTGAGCACCATGACAATGCCCATGCCCCACAACACGCGGCTTTCTTGCACCGCCGCTTCGCCGCCGGCCTGCCACGTCGAGAGCAAATCGACGACCTGGCCGAGGAAGGAAAACAGCCAGGCTTCATAGACCGATACGGCAGCACTGAGCAACGCCAGTGCGAGGATGTAGCCGCGAGCACCCCGAGTGCAGGCCCAGAGAAATTTAGCCAGACCGTTGGGTGGCGGTGGCACCTCGTCAGGCGGGAAAGGGTCGAGTCTTCGTTCAAACACACGAAGCATGATGTTCTCCTGAACGTTCAAGTCAGGGAGATTCTGCCACCGATTGGATCCCGGGAGGTCTTTGTGAAAAAGTGTGTGCTCCCGACCTGACGAGTGCCTGCCGTCTCTACCAGACTGCGATATGCGAATCCGCCCGCGGCTCAGTCCCGCCACACAGCACACCCGTCACTGGATCACGCAGAATAATCTGTCCTCTGCCGTAATCCGTCAGGTCACTGGCGATCTGCACCTCGTGCCCGCAACGCGCCAACGCATTGGCCAGATCCCGTGAAGCGCCCTGCTCGATGCCGACCTTCATGCCACCCAGCCATTGCCAGCGCGGCGCGTCCAGTGCCGACTGCGGGTTAAGGCCGAAATCCACCAGGTTCATCACCATCTGCACATGCCCCTGCGGCTGCATGTAGCCGCCCATCACACCGAACGGGCCCAACGCCTGACCGTCCTTGGTGAGGAAGCCGGGAATGATCGTGTGAAAGGTCTTTTTCCCCGGCGCCAACGCGTTGGCATGCTCGGGATCCAGGCTGAATTCCTGGCCACGGTTCTGCAGGGCGATGCCGCTGTCCGGCAGCACCACGCCTGAGCCGAAGCCGTGATAATTGCTCTGGATGAACGACACCATATTGCCCTGCCCGTCCGCCGTGGCCAGGTACACCGTGCCACTGGCATGGGGATCGCCCGGTTTCGGCGGTTGCGCTTGTTCGCCGACCTGAGCGCGGCGGCGGGCGCTGTATTCGTCGCTCAACAGATCGGCCACGGCCACGCGCATGTGCAGCGGATCGGTGATGTAGTGCAGGCCATCGCTGTAGGCGAGCTTCATCGCCTCCAGTTGCCGGTGCCAGGTCTGCTGGCTGTCACGGTGATCGAAGTCGAAGCCTTCAAGAATCTTCAGCGCCATCAGCGCAACCAGGCCTTGCCCGCTCGGTGGAATTTCCCAGACATCCACGCCACGGTAATTGACGTGAATCGGCTCGACCCATTGCGCGCGGTAATGCTCCAGATCCGTGGCGCGCAGATAGCCGCCGGTAGCTCGTGAATGCGCATCCAGGCGTTGCGCCAGTGCGCCGCGATACAAACTCTCGCAACGAGTACTGGCCAACTCCTCAAGGGTTCGCGCCTGCGCCGGGTTACGGAAAATCTCTCCGGCCTGGGGCGCGCGACCGTCAATCAAAAACGTATCGAACCAGGCCTGCAGCACCTCATCACGATGCGGGCCGAACTCATCCAACGCGATCTGCCATTGATGGGCAACCACCGGCGACAAGGGAAAACCGTCTCTGGCCAGACTGATCGCCGGTTGCAGCAAATCGGCGAACGGCAACACGCCAAAGCGTTGCGACAGCTCGGCCCAGGCCGATGGGCAACCGGGCACCGTCACTGGCGTCCAGCCATACAACGGCATTTGCTCATGGCCGGCCGTCTTCACCGCTTCGATGCTTAGACCGGCCGGGGCATGGCCGTTGGCATTGAGGCCATGCAGCTGATCCTTGAACCAGACCAGCGCAAACGCATCACCGCCCAGGCCGCAGCCAGTAGGCTCGACCACGGTCAGTGCCGCCGCCGTGGCGATGGCCGCGTCGATTGCATTTCCACCCTTCTGCAGCATCTCGATGCCGGCCTGCGCGGCAAGTGGCTGAGACGCAGCGACCATGCCACGACGGGCGAAGACGCTTTGGCGTTGCGATGGATAGGGATATTCGTGAGCAGAGAATTTCAACATGGCAAAGGCTCTTCAAATCAGCAATTCATTGGCCGGACTTGATCCGGTTCCCTTCGCGGGTGATCAGGCGCTGGATGTTTTCCGACGGTCTTCTCGAAGATCTGCAACGTGTCGGGGCTGCGGCGCCGCGAACAAGCTCGATAAACGCATCGTCAATATCCTTGTGAAATTCACAGCACGCGGCTGAGAAAGGCCTGGGTACGGGGATGGGTGGGCCGGCTGAAAATCTGCTCCGGCGGGCCTTGTTCGATCAGCTCACCTTGATCGAGCACCACCACCCGGTCAGCCACCTCGCGGGCAAAGCCCATTTCATGGGTGACCACGACCATGGTCATGCCCTCCTCGGCCAGCTCCTTCATCACCTGCAGAACCTCGCCGACGGTTTCCGGGTCGAGCGCGCTGGTGGGTTCGTCGAACAACATCGCCTGGGGTTTCATCGCCAGCGCTCGGGCGATCGCCACCCGTTGCTGCTGGCCGCCGGAAAGCATCGAGGGGTAATGCCCGGCCTTGTCCGCCAGACCGACTCGCTTGAGCAAGGCTCGCGCCTGCTCCAGCGCAGCCTGGCGTGGCACACCCAACACCTGAATCGGTGCTTCGATGATGTTTTCCAGCGCGGTCATGTGCGGGAACAGGTTGAAGCGCTGGAACACCATGCCAATGTCCCGGCGTTGGCGAGCGATGTTGCGTTCCGAGTCGCGCACCAGACTGCCGTCCGCCCGGGTGCGATAACCCATGGGCTGGCCGTTGACCCGGATCTCTCCGCCCTGAATGTCTTCAAGCAGATTGATGCAGCGGATAAACGTGGTTTTGCCCGAACCCGAGGCGCCGATCAGCACCACCACTTCACCGCGTCGCACTTGCAGCGAGATGCCTTTGAGAATCTGCAGATCACCGAAGGCCTTGTGAATGTTCAGCGCCTCGATGATCAGCTCGTCACTTTGCTGCACCATGATCAACGTCCCCTCAGCAGTTTAAGAGTGCTGCGACCGAACATCCGGCTGGAGGCCGGCGGCGGCGAAGAAGGTCTGTCGGACTGGCCGAAGCGGTTCTCCAGCCAGCGCTGAAAGAAGCCCCACAGCGTGGTAAGCAACAGGAAATAGATCGCCACCACCAGGTACAACTCGAACACCCGAAAAGTCGCCGAGGTGACCATCTGCGTGCTGAGCAACAGCTCTTGCACGCCGATCACGCTGACCAGTGTGGTGTTTTTCAGCATCACGTTGAACTCGTTGCCCAGCGGCGGCACGATCACCCGGAACGCCTGCGGCAGCACGATGCGGCGCATCAGTTTGGCGAAGGTCATGCCCAGCGAACGGCCGGCCTCGTACTGGCCCTTGTCTACGGCGCCGATCCCGGCGCGGATGATCTCGGCCATGTACGCGCCTTCGTTGAGGCCCAGAGCAATGATTGCCGCCTGAATGTTGCCGGGCACCACCAGCCCGAACAGCTCGATGTCTTCGAAGCGAAAAATCCCGCCCGCCGCCAGCGCGGTGTAGAGAAAGACGATTTGTACCAGCAGCGGCGTGCCGCGCATCAGCCACACATAAAAACGCACCGGCAGATGCAGTAAAGGGTTCTTCGATAAGCGCAACAATGCGGCGGCCAGCCCCAGCACACAGCCTAGCAACATCGCCAGCACGCTGATCAGGCACGTCAGCCACAGGCCGGTGAGGTACACGCCGCTTGGCTGCAACAGGTACTGCCAGAACACATCCCAATTGAAGTTCATCAACGCTTACCTCAATCGAGTGTGTCGCTGGAGACGTGCCACTTGTTCAAGAGCTGGTTGTAGCTGCCGTCGCTGCGCATGTCGGAAATGATCTGCTGCACGGCGGCGCTCAGTTGTGGATCGTCCTTGCGAATGCCCAGCCCGGTGAGGATCCGGCTGAAGGCTGGCACGCCTTCCTCGAACAGGTCCGGGGCCATCGCCGCGTAATAGCCGGCGGTTTCCACCGTGGTGCCGTAAGCGTCGACCTGATTGATGCGCAGGGCCTGGAAGGCATCGGTATCGGTGTTGTAGACCACCAGTTTCATCGGCGGCTTGCCGGCCTTGCTCAGGCTTTCATTTTCGGTGTCGAGCAGGGTCTTGATGGTCGAACCGTTCAGCACCGCGATCTTGTGCCCGCTGAGATCCGCAAGGGTTTTCAGCGCCTTCGGATTGCCCTTGGGCACCACCACCGCCTGGCTGGAATACATGTAGTTGACGATGTCGATCACCTCACGGCGCTCGGGCTTGTCGAACAACTGGTCGACGATCATGTCGCACTGTCTGGCGAGCAAGGCCGGGAGCAATCCGGAGAATGGAATCACCCGCCAATCGACCTTCTTGTCGCCCAGACGCTTGGCGATTTCCAGGCCGAGGTCGACGGTCAGTCCTTTGGGCTTTTGCGCTTCATCGAAAGACACCAGCGGCGGTGAATCCATGCCCGAGCAATAGGTGAGTTTGTCGACCTTGACCAGACGCTCCGGCACCGTGGGTGCGGCAAGCGCCCACTGTGTACAGAGTCCGAGGGATATTGCAGCCAATAACAGGCGAGACGTATGCATGACCAGACACTCCAGTTCGGTTAGTAACGGGGCAGTACTCAAAGTCAAAACATCGGCGGACTCGTGTTCCGCTCTGTGGTTATTTTTCCGATTGCAAAAATTTGATCAGTTCGGGGACGGTGCCTTCGATGTGCTCGCGCACCACGGCTTCGGCCTTGCTGGCGTCGCCGGCGCGAATTGCATCGAGGATCATCTGGTGTTCCTGGCGCGCACTCAGGGGCTTTTCGATGTGCTGCAGCCAAAGGCGCATGGGGGCTTCGATCACTGAGTAGAGGGCGCCGATCTGCTTGAGCAGCCGTGGGCGATCGCTGAGGCTGCACAGGTATTCATGGAACTTGCGATGGCGGCTGACCCATGCCGCACTCTCCTCGCGGTAGTCGTCCATTTCATCGAGCAGCCGCTCCAGCGCGGTCAACTGACGCTCGCTGATCTTGGGCACGGCGATGCGAATCGCCAGCCCTTCCAGGGCGCTGCGCATTTCGAACACTTCATGCATTTGCTCGACATCCAGACCGCTGACCACCGCGCCGCGGTTAGGCCGCAGCGTCACCAGGCCCTGCGCATCGAGGCGGCGAAAAGCTTCGCGCACCGGCATGCGGCTCATGCCGATTTCACTGGCGATGTCCTCGGCGATCAACCGGTCGCCCTTGCGATAACGACCACCGCAAATGCCTTCCAACAGAAAGTTGTAGGCCTCTTCCTCGGCGGTCATCGGTTGACGCTGGTCGTAGGCGGGAGCGAATTGCATGGCAGCACCTTTTGTCTTTTTGTATCCAATTATCCACGGATACAAAAAAGCACGATGCATGCCAGATTTCACATGTGCAGCCCAAGCTTTTGATTTGCATGATTTAAGCGGCAAAACGGCGATAAGACCCTGCCGTGCAAGACTCGAGCGGTGCTACCCGATCGCCCATGGCGAGCACCGCAAAGGTGCAGATTGGTAGCTGAGTAACACTCAACTGAATGGCAGCGCCGCTCCAGGAGCGACGCTTTTTTGTGGGCTGAAGGACAACTTCCTTTGCGGGCCTGCCTATAGAAATAGGCAATCCTCCCAGACAAACCGGCATACCCCTGCCACGCCGCGCTGCCTACCATGTCGTTTCACCTATCTGTCGGAGCTTGCCATGCACAGCAGCAAAACCTTATTCATCACCGGTGTCAGCAGCGGCTTTGGCAGCGCGCTCGCGCAAGAAGCGATCAACGCCGGTCACCGGGTGATCGGTACCGTGCGCAACGAGGCCGATCTGAAGTCGTTCGAGGCCTTGTCAGCGGATCGGGCACACGGGGTGTTGCTCGACGTCACCGATTTCGAACGCATCGACGGGGTGATCGCCGACGTCGACGCCACACTGGGTCCGGTCGATGTACTGGTGAACAACGCCGGTTACGGTCATGAGGGCATTTTCGAGGAGTCACCACTAGCAGAGATGCGGCGACAGTTCGACGTCAACGTGTTCGGCGCGGCAGCGATGATCAAGGCGTTCGTGCCGTATTTCCGGCAACGGCGCGCCGGGCGCATTCTGAATATCACCTCGATGGGCGGCACCATCACCATGCCCGGTATTGCCTATTACTGCTCGAGCAAGTTTGCCCTCGAAGGGCTCTCCGATACGCTGAGCAAGGAATTGCAGCCGTTCAACATTTTTGTCACGGCGGTGGCACCTGGCTCGTTTCGTACCGATTGGGCCGGGCGTTCGATGCAGCGCACGGCGCGCAGCATTGCCGACTATGACGCCAGCTTCGACCCGGTGCGCAAGGCCCGCGAAGAGAAAAGCGGCAAGCAGTTGGGCGATCCGCGCAAGGCTGCACAGGCCATGCTGCAACTGATCGCCAGCGCCGCACCGCCCGCGCACTTGCTATTGGGCAGCGATGCGCTGAATCTGGTGCGCGATAAACTGCAACGCAGTCTCAGCGACATCGAGCAATGGGAAACCCTGACCCGCTCCACCGATGGCTGAGTCCCCGGCGAAGAGATCAATGCCCATGAGTCCATCCGATCCGTATACCGCACGCATGGTGCAGTTGCTTGAACAGCTCGCGCCGCTGGAGGGTTACAACCTCAGTGCGCTGGAGGACGTGCGGTTTCTGCGTTCTAATCGGCCGCTGAGCAACACCCCGGTGCTGTATGACCCGGGCATCGTGATTCTCTGTCAGGGGCGCAAGCGCGGCTATCTGGGCGATGACGTCTACGTCTATGACGCCCAGCATTATCTGGTGGTATCGGTGCCGGTGCCGTTCACCATGGAAACCGAGGCGAGTGCGGCTGAGCCGATGCTGGCGGTGTATATGCGCCTCGACCTGCAATTGGCCAGCGAGTTGATGCTGCAGGTCGACGAGGTGTTCGGCCCCAGCGACGCTTCGCCAAAGGGCATGTACGCCTCGCCGATGGATGATCCATTGCGCGCCTCGACCCTGCGTTTGCTCGAAGCGATGAGCGATCCGGGCGACGCGCAGATCCTCGGACCGGCACTGGTTCGGGAGATCTACTACCGGATCCTGACCGGTGCCCAGGGCGGTTCGATGCGTGCGGCGCTCCAGCAGCAAGGGCATTTCGGCAAGGTCAGCCGGGCGATCCGGCGGATTCACAGCAGCTATGAGCAACGCCTGGATGTCGAGTCCCTCGCCGAGGAAGCCGGGATGAGCGTTCCGAGCTTCCATGTGCATTTTCGCAACGTCACCGACTCATCGCCGATGCAATACCTCAAAGCCACGCGCCTGCATCAGGCGCGTTTGCTGATGCTGCGTGGCGCCATACCGGCCGCGACGGCGGCGTTCAACGTCGGTTATGAAAGCGCCTCGCAGTTCAGCCGCGAGTTCAAGCGATTCTTCGGGCGCACGCCGCTGGCTGAGGTCGCGTGGATGAAGGCCACGTATGCCCTGCCCCAGTCCGCCACGCCCTCCCTGTACGTGTCTTCGCACTGAGCACCAATCGCTCTCGGCCATCGCATGCCCGTCGCAGTCTCAAGGCAAAATCCCCGCGCATTCACTACGCTTGAGAAATCCGCCTCGGTGCAAGCCCGGCAAACACATTGAACATTGCACGCGGGCCGCTGTTCCAGATGATTCAGACAGAGAATCAAGGACGAACATATGGATGTCTTCGCTCCCGCTGCGCCTGTTCCGCCTCAGCAAAGCGCAATCACCCGCCGCCTGGCGTTCGCGGTAGGCACGCTGTTTATCGTCGGGGTGATTGCCGCTATCGGCACCCTGCTCGGCATTGCCGCTCGCCTGGATCGCGAGGATGTCGAGCAGAACCGTTTCTACATGGCCCGCGCTCTGGAAAACCGCATCAGCACCTCAAAGAGCTACATCACCAGTTACGCTGACTGGACCACCGCCTATGAGCACCTGCACACCCAAGTCGATACCGACTGGGCGTACACCCAACAGAACATCGGCAAGACCCTGTTCACCACTGACGGTTATGACGGCGTGTTCGTGCTGGATCGGCAGCGCACCAAATACGCCGTGGTGCAGGGACAGCAGGAAGACGCGGACATCGCGCACTGGCTCGCGGTGCCTGCCGCGTCGTTGATTGATCAGGTGCAAAACCAGTCCGAGCTGACTGTGCCTGTCAGCACCTACTCGCTGTTCGACGGCTGGCCGGCGCTGGTCACGGCGGCGGCCATTCTGCCCAACGATGAGCGCCCGGTGGGCGATCCGCAACAGACGTCGGTGCTGGTATTCGTCGACAAGCTGACACCGGCCAAACTGCAAGCGCTTGGCGTGGCCTATGGCCTGAACAACCTGACTCTGATGCCGGATGAACAGCTCACCGGGGAGCAACCACGCGTGCCGCTGGACAGTACCGGTTTCAGCATGACGGCAGATCTGAAGCGCCCCGGGCAGCAATTGTTGTGGTCATTGCTGCCAACGCTCGGCGGTGTGCTGGCCGTGCTGATGCTGTTGACCGCCTATTTCCTGCGTCACGCCGTGCGATCGTCGACCTACGTCGATCAGAGTTTCAGCACGTTGAAGACCTCGAATCAGGCGCTGGAGGCGGCCAACCACGCGCTGGAAGCCAGTGAAGAACGCTTTCGCGCCGTGGCCGAAGCCGCATCGGACTGGATCTGGGAAGTCGACAACCAGCTGCGCCTGACCTATCTCTCGGCGCGCTTCAGCGAGGTGACCGGTTATCCGCAAACCGAGTGGCTGGGGCAAGGCATCGGGCAACTGGTGTCCTGCGATACTACGCCGCTGGAGCTGTGGCTGAAAAAACTCACCGAAGACAGCAATGCCAGCGACCTGCGCTGCACCTACCGCGATCACGCCGGGCAGCAACGCCACTGTCGGCTCTCAGCGCGGCCGATCATCGAGAAACAAAGCGTGGTCGGCTATCGCGGCACCGCCAGTGACATCACCGACGAAGTCGCTGCCCATGCGCAGATCCAGCACCTGTCGATGCACGACGCCTTGACCGGCCTGCCCAATCGCAATCAGTTGTCGCGTTATCTGGATGACGCGCTGCTGCTCAAAGAGCATGCCCCGCCACTGTCGTTGCTGGTGATCGATCTGGACAACTTCAAGCCGATCAACGACTCGCTCGGCCATCCGGCCGGTGATGCGGTGTTGCAGGAAGTCGCCAGTCGCCTGCGCGAATGCACCCGTGAGCTCGACATCGTCGCGCGCCTGGGCGGTGACGAATTCGTCGTGGTGCTCAATGGTATGGACACTCGGCAAGAGGTCGACCGCTTTTGTACCCGGCTGGTCGAGAGCCTGCATCAACCGATGGTATTCGAGCACCATCCGCTGCACGTCGGGGCCAGCATCGGCATCGCCCTGAGCCGCCGTCAGGGTTTCGTGCCCAGCGAGTTGATCCGTTGCGCCGACATCGCGCTGTATCAGGCCAAGTCCGAGGGCAAGAACACCTGGTGCTATTTCGAAGCGCACATGAACGACCAGATCCAGACCCGCCGGCAAATGGAAAGCGATTTGCGTGGCGCGTTGAAGAACGACGAATTCATCCTGCATTACCAGCCGCGCTACACCGTCGACGGCAAGCACATCGTCTCGGTCGAGGCATTGGTGCGCTGGCAGCATCCGACCAAGGGCCTGCTGGGGCCGGACGTGTTCATCGGCCTGGCGGAACAGACCGACCTGATCGTGGCGCTGGGCCGCTGGGTATTGCGTGAAGCCTGTGAAACCGCACTGAGCTGGCCGTCGGACATTCTGCTCTCGGTCAATCTGTCGCCGGCGCAGTTTGCCCTCAGCGATGTCGTCGAAGACGTGCGCGAAGCGCTGATCCAGACCCGTTTCCCGGCCAGTCGCCTGGAACTGGAAATCACCGAAAACGTGATGCTCGTCGACACCGACGGTGCGCTGGCCACGATGAATGCGCTGAAGCAACTCGGGGTGCGGCTGAACATGGACGACTTCGGCACCGGCTATTCGTCCCTCGGCTACCTGCGCGCCTACCCGTTTGACGGGATCAAGATCGACAAGCGCTTCATCGCCTCGATCAGCAACGGCGCCAACGATCGCGCCGTGGTGCAGGCGATCATCGGCCTGGGCAAAGCCATGGGCCTGACCGTCACCGCCGAAGGCGTGGAAACCGAGGAGCAACTGGAGATTCTCGGCAAGGATCAATGCAACGAGGTGCAGGGCTACTTCATGAGCCGGCCGATCGACAAGGGCGCGTTTGCGCAATTGTTGAAAAGCGCCAGGGCCGTGCCGGCAGATCATCCGTTGTCAACAATCAGTAATGAAATGCAGAAAGCCCGGCTCGACACGCTTCGTTAATGAGGTTTTCTTTCTGACTTTAATTAGTTTTGTTCAGGGTGTGTTTAGGGCCGTCATGCTGGAATAGTCCTTGCCGTGGGTTAGGGTCGAATTCAATCTCGCGAAAATCACAACTTCACTTGCGGCTTTATCTGGCTTCCAGAATTGCGGGCGAAAAGAACAACTGCAGCAAGGGATTAACGATGGATCGATATGAGGCCCCGCTTGTTGTAGAACGCACTTGGCGGGCAGTGTTGTTGAAAGGACTGATTACAAGAAATCCATGCCTGAGCATTTTTTTCATGACACTGGCCGTGTTCATGGCAATGCAGTACAAACCCGCTGTCCTGAACTACACAACACGTTTTGTCGACTTTGCCGAGTACATGTTGCTGCACGGCATCACACTGTTCCCGATTGCCGACGACCTCAAGCCTTATCCCGACTATACGGTTCTCAATACCCTGTTGGTCTATCTGGTTTCCTTGCCGTTCGGCCGGGTGTCCATTCTTTCAATGGGTTTTCCATCCTGCGTGGCCGCGTCGCTGATGCTGGTATTCATTTATCGGCTGGGCGCGTTGCACAGCAAGAAATGGGGCGCGTATGGCGTTCTTTTCAGCCTGCTCACCTGGGCTTTTCTTGACGGCGTCAACTCACTGGCACTGGATATCTATCCGGCGCTGTTAACGGTGATGTGCTTCTACTTTGCCTATGCGGCCGATATAAAAAAGGACCCGCGTCGCCTTGCATTGCTGTACCTCGGCCTGGCACTGGGTTTCGCCTTTCGTGGGCCTATTGGCTTGATCGGGCCCGCGACTGTCATTGGCGCTTATTACTTGCTGAGCCGGCAGTGGCGCATGTTGCTGCTATTTTCATTGCTCTCGGGCGTAATTCTGACTGTTGGCGTTGCGCTGCTGGCATGGGCCGCCTACTTGCAAGGGGGGCAAGCGTTCCTTGAGGAAGTGCTGAACATGCAAGGCATCGGACGCTTCGGTTCCGACCACGCGCCACGCTATTACTTCTACTTCTCCGCAGGCCTGTTTACCTACGGCATCACGGTGTTTTACGCCATTAATGTAATTCTCAAGAAGTACAAACTGTTCTTCCGCTCGACCCGCGATAAAGACATCGACCTGCTGCTGTATCTGAGCGGGTGGCTGTTGGTGCTGCTGGTGCTGTTCACTATTCCCAGTTCGAAGAAAGCGCGCTACATCCTCGCAATCACCCCGGCCATTTCGCTGCTGGCCGCTTACCTCTTCGTCAGCAAGGAAGCCGCCTTGATCCGCGCCAAAAACGGCCTGCTGAACTTCTGCCTGAAGTTGCCCATGCTGGGGTTGGGGATGCTGGTGGCGGTGCTGGTCTACAACAACTTCGCCGATGTTCCGTTACAGCCCAACTACCTGGGCGTAACCTTGGGATTATCTGCGCTGCTGAGCTTCTACCATGGCAAACACCAGTACTTCGCCGAGCATCCCTATCGCGAGTTCATGACGCTGTCGTTTGGCGTAGCGGCATTTCTGATACTGGATATGTTTTTCTTCAACCCGATCACCTACCACCTGGAACTCATGATCGAACCCACACCGAAGTTTCTGCCGTATTGGTTTTGGTGAAGCCTCTTCCTGATTCATGAGTAAGCGACACGACTGTCCAGTATTCACATGTTGATATCTGACAGAGTCATGACGCATTCAGGGTACTGAATCGGCGGCAGGGCCCTGCGCAAAAGCAGTCGTTTGCAGCAGGAAAAAAATAAAGGTGCCGCCCGCTTTCGCGAGCGACACCTTCATCCACTGCCCGCTAATCAAGCCTTGTTGTCCGCTTCTTCCAGCGCTTTTTCAGCGTTGAACCCGTCGAAGTTCTCGAATACGCCCAGAAAGCCCGGTACGGTTACTTCTCGCGCCCAGTCGCGCTGTAGTTCGCAGTACATTTGCACCCGGCTGATGAGCTTCGCCCCCGCCTGTTCCATTCTGCGCAACGCCGCCTCGTGCGCGGCGAGCGATGTGCCGCCGACCGCATCGACCGGCACATAAACGTCATAACCTTCCTGGATCGCGTCGAGCACCGGGAATGTCAGGCACGCTTCGGTCCAGAGTGCAGTCATGATCAGCTTTTTGCGCCCGAGCGCCTTGACTGCCTGCTTGAATTGCGTGTCCTCCCAACTGTTGATCGATGTGCGGTCGTAGGTCGGAAGATGGCCGAGCACCTGTTGCAGCTCCTGGATCGGCGGCTTGTTGCGGCCGGTCGCGACATTGACTGTCGAGTGGATGATCGGAAGGTTGTAGTTGACCGCCGCCTTCGCGACGCTGGTTATGTTGAAGACGAGTTCATCACGCGGCATCGAGCGGATCGAAGAAACCTGAACCGGCTGATAATCGATGATGATCAACGCCGAGTTTTCCGGGGTCAGTAGCTGATCGGTATGGGGGTTGCGGAGAGTCTCGCTTGCCATTGGCAAATCCTTTTCATGGGTGACGCACGTTTGTGAATCAGGCCGGAGCCTGTGCGGGTGATGGGTTCCGAGACACGTGCGAATGACGCCATGCCCGGAAAATCCATTGTGCTGTTCCCATGTTCGACGCAGTAGTAGCATTGCGCGACGTGCTGTGTCGCGAAAAGAGGAACGCAAGCGTGGATATCGAAGAACTGCAGACCTTCGTGGAAGTGGCTGATGCCGGGGGCATTTCGCAGGCGGCTCTGCGTCTTGGCGTGTCGAAATCGATCGTCAGCCGCCGCCTGGCTCGGCTTGAAACCGAATTGGGTGTGCAATTGCTGGCACGCTCCACTCGCGGGGCGGCGCTTACCGAGGCCGGTGCGACGTTCCGGGACTACGCCGCCAGGGTTTGCACCGAGATCGACATCGCCAAGGAAACGATCCTGCCCGCCGGCGCCCTCCGCGGCCGCTTGCGCGTGGCCGTGCCGCTGTCGTTCGGCCAGAGTCACTTCGCCCCGATGCTGGCAGAAATGGCGCGTCGGCATCCGCAGCTGCACATCCAGACCTGTTACAGCGATCGCTTCGTTGACCTCATTGCCGAGGGCTACGATTGCGCCATCCGGGTGGGCTATATGCAGGACTCCAATCTGATCGCCAGACGGATTGGCCCGGTCTACGCCAAGCTCGTCGCGAGCCCCGCCTACATCAACGCGCATGGAGAACCCCAGACGCCGGATGAACTGATTGCCCATCAGGCGCTCATGCAGGGCACCGAAGCCTGGCAATTCATGGATGGCGACAAAGTCATCACGGTTCGTCCGCAAGGCCGCTTCAAAGCCGACAACGGCATCGCCCTGGTCGCCGCCGCGACCGCAGGCCTGGGTGTCGCCTACCTGCCCGACTGCCTCACCCATGAACACGTGGCATCCGGCGCACTGGTGCCGATCATGACAAACCATCCTCCCCCTCCGGCCGGTGCCTACATCCTCCGCCCGCCGGGTCCGCACCCTGCGCGCAAAATTCGTGTGCTCACTGAACTGCTGATCGAGTTCTTCGGCGAAACGCCACACCTGGCGGTGCAGCCGCTGTCACATCAGGATGATGCGCTGGCATGAGGTTGGGCTAAGCGAGAGCGACAGACATTCCTCTTTATCTGCCATTCGCGCAGGGCCGCTATGGGAAAGCGGTCACTCGCGAGTGTCGTCTTCCGACCGGAAGCTGCCCGTAGGCACAGACAGCAATCGGCCAATAAAGGACGATCGCGGTTTAGCTCAGATCTAACGTATACAGTAATATCCGTCTGCACCGCCCAAGCTATGGAGTCGGGCTATTAGCCATGAAGGGATCAAGTGAATCTACAAGTTGAAATTGAAAGGATCTTCGAGGGTAAAGCATTTGCCAGGCCACTTTTCTATACCTATCCAGGAGGTCTGCGTTTTGAGCTCTCTGAAACTGGCGGAGTGATTGAGCAATTTCTAACAGCACTACGAAAATCAGCAAAGATCTGCAGCGATATCTTCCTTGATGACGCGACGCTTGTTGCTTGTCTGCGCGTTCATTCTGGCATCAACCGATTTGCTCATCGGCCCCTGATTCGCGCTCTTCGATCTGCAGACATTAACATACCCACGGAATGCTCAGTCTGGAGTGAGGAAATAGATCCGGAGGAATGGTTTTGCGAAAAAGAGCCGGAGTATTGGATCAACATCGCCTTTGAAGCACCCGCCACCCTGCTTCAAACATTTCTTTGGTGTGCCTTGGCTAGGGACTTTTCCGCAATTCAGCCTAAACCCAACTGCATTTTGTACCTCTTCAATTTGAAGAAACATGTCATGGTTTTCCCCTACGACGACAGAGGTATGGATGTGGTCGGCCCCAACAAAAATCTGCTTTTACAGCTGTATCGTCTCCATCATACATACCTGCTGGATTACGACCGACACACGATGGACACCACATTTTCAGGGCCTGCGTACTAGCCTTATTGCTCACATTGGAGCTGAAACCATGCCCACAGCCCACATGGAAACCGTCTCCTTTGTGTCGTTTGCTGCCTGTCACGAAGGGCAGGAACCTGTCCAGAGTGTGTAAAAACTCCAAAGCCAGCTCGGATGATTAAAAATCGCCCCCAAACACGCATTGCCGCATCTGTCCTGCGTCAGTAGGATTCGGTCATCGCTGACATAAATGGATGTGTACATGGAAAGCATGCCGAGACTGGAAATTGAGCGCGCTGCGTATCAAGAGTTTTTAACTCTTTGGGAACGCGGTGTATTCGATAATCAGCGCTTAGGCCAAGCGTTCTATAACCATTTTCGGCTTCATCGTCTGAGCGACCAAACGCGCCTGTTCGGTCTCTATGAAACTGACGGAGACAAGGCCATAACCGCGATCTCCCGCCTGTTCCAAATCAGATAACTTCGACCCCGCGTTTCGCGAGAGCAGGGTCAGCCTTGAAGACCGAGAGGGGATCAAGCGTTTTTACACACTCTGGGCCAGAAGCGGACGTATTGGCATCTGTGTAGTATCTGCCTCTCTTCCAACCTATATGAGGTGCCCGACGCCTAGTCGACACCCCCATCCCTACAAGAGCTGTCCTAGACCTGCAATACGCCCTTTACTCGATGGAGCGCCTATCACGGTAAGGTCATGTTTGTATGACGCACACGAGCAACCACAATCCCTTGATATTTTACAATAAACCCTTCCATTTACCTGAAGCCTATATCATGTAGCCATAACTGCCGCGAGCTTGGGATGTTTATTTTGATAATACAGCTCCACCTCAGCATCATTCTCCAGGAATTGCCATACCTCTTTTGAACGCATGGAGTATAAAACGATAACTGCAAACACTCCCAGATACAGCCATACCAGACTCGCCGTGCCGAATTTAGACATGATTGCGCCAGTTATCACGAATGAAACCGAGCTTCCCAACTGACTAATAACCAACGTGGACGCCATCAATCTTACGCGTGCACCCGAAGGTATAGACATAACTCTTTTATCCATTCCGATCAAGGTAATACAAGCACTGGCCGCCCCCGCGAAAAATAGCCAAGGAATCAATAGCCAAACTTCGTCGCTTTGCGTCGTCGCGCAAAGTGAAAAAGTCAGCAACGACCAACATCCAAGATACTTTTTGCGCTGATTTTGTCTTTTAGCAATAATTGGGCTCAAAATTAACAAGCCTGCAATAGCTCCACTCGCGAAGACAGCATTCAACAGGCCTGCACTGCCTTCCGCAAGATTGCGAGTATGTGTAAGTGTTGGAACCAGCATCGGCACGATCGCCGTGACGGTCAAACCAAGTAGCAGCCCAGAACAGGTCAAAAATTGTTCTGGCGGAAGAATGCATTTAAGTTTAAGCCCAAGAAATATTTCATTAATACGATGTGATGTTGATCTCGGCTTTGTGGGGGCTTCACTTATCGGTAGAGCCATTGCTATTACTACGGCTACCAGTCCCAGTATTGAAGAAAAAAGTAGCGAGATGTCCAATGAATACACCGCAATTACAATGCCCGCTAACAAAGGCCCCGCAACCCTACCCACGGTAACAACGATACGCCGAATGCGAAATGCAGCACTCGTTTGATGTTTATCAACAGTTTCAGCAGGATAGATGCCAAAAAGAGGCTGGACCACTCCAAATGCTGCTACAGCAATAACGTCGATGAGAATCAGGGCGTCAAGCGAATACCAGTTAGAGGCAAATAGGTACCGCAATGCACTGGCAAACAAGATTACAATACAACCTGCCTTAAGAGCAGTACTACGGCGCATCGACTCAACGCGTGGTGCAAAGCACAACATTGAAATTATCGCTGCGAATGCGAGTGCTGTTTCGTAGACAGCCAGTTCAAACAGGCTGCCCCGCTGTACAATAATCAGAGGCAGCGTTGTGTTCCAACATCCGAGGTAGATCCAGAGCAATAACTCCAGGTATAGATACGTTCGGAATGTACTCAATTCATAATTTCCTTCTTCGTATGGGGGCCGCTATAGCTCCCTGCCATGGCGACCCCTTCACACGAATCAGCCTGCTACAAAATGATTGACTTTAAAGCTTTCTGCGCTCACACCAAACTTAGAAAAGAGGTGGCCGTGCATTCTATTCTTGTATATATCTCGATTCTTTTCGAAATACTCTCGATCATACCATCTTACGCCGAAAAACATGGTCAACCCCCTTACCACAGTCGCAAGCTGCCAATCGTAGAAAACGGCCTCAACCGGTCGAGCACCCAATCGCTCATCAGACTCCATTACCGCGACAATGCATAGATCCAGTTCTTCCTTGCTTGAAAAAGCAACCTCACAGTTGGTCAGAGCAACTATTGGCTTATCCAGGTTTCGTTCATTGCCGATGACAACTTCGTACGTTTGAGATTCCATTCTTGCTAGCCTCTACGTATTTGATGGGTGATTAACACGCTTACTTTCAGAAGCTTCCAATCCGAGAAGCGGATTGGTCCAACATGGAAACTCTCGGAAGAGATCACTAGAGATATGGCAAGCAGAACAAATACGAAATCACAGTCGTCCGCGAGAGCTACCCTGTCAAATCTACAATTTTGGGGGAAGAGCGTGAGACGACAACTGCTCAATACGAAGTAGCAACCCTTAAACACGAACCGTAGCAGAGTGTGTTTCACATTCCAGTTGAGCGCCCTGATAATTAATGTTCAACCAAACTGCGCTGTCAAACTATTTTTTATGCACAATTTTGGCAAATAAATCACGACCAACGGAGCCTTTAATTGTGGAGATGTGGCTGCAACAGCATCAAAAAGGAGCGCATATGAATTATTTGGTGCACCTCCATAAAGCAAAAAAAGTGTGCAGAAATAATAGTTAGAGACTGACAAACATCCTTTGAATGACCCCTTCTGGCTGTGGATTCAACCGGTCGACGCAACACGACTAAATTCTGTGTAAGCAGAAGGAGTGTTGCAGATGAAGCAGAGACCTCGGATCTATTACACCGAAAGCCAGAAAAAACTGATGTGGGATCACTGGCAGAAAGGCGACTCTCTCCAGCACATCGCCCAACTATTTGATCGAAACCATTCATCGATACAGCGCATCTTGGCGGAAACAGGCGGTATCAGACCCGCTGTACGCCGCAGATCCAGATTGGCGCTGACGTTGGCTGAGCGTGAAGAGATTTCGCGTGCCGTGGTGGCAGGTAACTCGATCCGTT